>NZ_JBEGHG010000014.1:0-109365 GCF_040675865.1 Burkholderia sp. LMU1-1-1.1
TGGCGCCGGCGTACAACATGCATGGTTCGCTGCTGCCGAAGTTTCGGGGCCGCGCGCCGGTCAACTGGGCCGTGCTGCATGGCGCCGACCGCACCGGCGCCACCTTGCACGAGATGACCGTCAAGCCCGACGCCGGCGCCATCGTGGCGCAGACGGCGGTGCCCATCCTGCCCGACGACACGGCCTTCGAGGTGTTCGCCAAGGTCACCGTGGCGGCCGAGCAGACCTTGTGGGGCGTGCTGCCGGCGCTGCTGGCGGGCGACGCCCCGCGCCGCCACAACGACCTGCGGCAGGGCAGTTACTTCGGCGGGCGCACGCCGGCCGACGGCCGCATCGACTGGCGCCGCGACGCGCAGACGGTCTTCAACCTTTACCGCGCGGTGGCGCCGCCGTATCCGGGCGCACACACGGAGGTGGGCGGCGTGTCGCTGACGCTGGCGCGCGCGCGCCTGCTGCCGGGCTGCCTGGCGTCCGGCATGGCGCCCGGCCTGGCCGTGCTCGACGGCGAGATCGTCGGCGTGTGCGGCGACGGCCGCATGCTGGCCATCTCCTCGTTGCTGCACGGCGCGGCGGAAGTATCGCCACAACAGTTACAAACCATGCTGGCCAGTTCGGCGGCGCAGATCGACATCACCCGAGTACACCCATGAAAAAAGTCCTTATCCTTGGCGTCAACGGCTTTATCGGCCACCACCTGTCCAAGCGCATCCTCGAAACCACCGACTGGGAGGTGTTCGGCATGGACATGCACACCGACCGCATCACGGCCCTGCTGGAGAACCCGGCCTACAAGGCGCGCATGCATTTCTACGAGGGCGACATCACGATCAACAAGGAATGGATCGAATACCACGTCAAGAAATGCGACGTGATCGTGCCGCTGGTGGCCATCGCCACGCCGTCGACCTACGTCAAGCAGCCGTTGCGCGTGTTCGAACTCGATTTCGAGGCCAACCTGCCGATCGTGCGCTCGGCCGCCAAATACGGCAAGCACCTGGTGTTCCCGTCGACGTCGGAGGTGTACGGCATGTGCCACGACGAGGAGTTCGATCCGGAACAGTCCGAACTGGTGTGCGGGCCGATCAACAAGCCGCGCTGGATCTATTCCAACGCCAAGCAGTTGATGGACCGGGTGATCTGGGGCTACGGCATGGAGGGACTGAACTTCACGCTGTTCCGTCCCTTTAACTGGATCGGCGCGGGGCTCGACTCGATCCACACGGCCAAGGAGGGCTCGTCGCGCGTGGTGACGCAGTTCTTCGGCCACATCGTGCGCGGGGAGGCCATCTCGCTGGTCGACGGCGGCGCGCAAAAACGCGCCTTCACCTACATTGACGACGGCATCGACGCGCTGGTGCGCATCATCGCCAACACCGGCGGCGTCGCCAGCGGCAAGATCTACAATATCGGCAATCCGGTCAACAATTACTCGATCCGCGAACTGGCCCACATGATGCTGGAGTTGGCCGCCGACTACCCGGAGTACGCGGAGGCGGTGCGGCGGGTGAGGATCGTCGAGACCACGTCCGGCGCCTATTACGGCGACGGTTACCAGGACGTGCAGAACCGCGTGCCGAAGATCACCAACACCAGCGCGGACCTGGGCTGGAAGCCGATCACCGGCATGGCCGACGCGCTGCGGCGCATCTTCGACGCCTATCGCGGCCAGGTCGCGCAGGCGCGGGCGCTGATCGACTGATGGTGGCGACATCACCGCTGCTGACGCTCAAGATCGACGTCGACACCTATCGCGGCACCCGGCTGGGCGTGGACAACCTGGTGCGCACGCTGCGCGCGCACGGCGCCAACGCCACGTTCCTGTTTTCGCTCGGTCCGGACCACACCGGATGGGCCTTGCGGCGCGCGCTGCGGCCCGGTTTTTTCAGCAAGGTCGCGCGCACGTCGGTGGTGGAGCATTACGGCTTGAAGACCCTGATGTACGGCACCTTGCTGCCCGGTCCCGACATCGGCCTGCGCTGTGCGTCCGAACTGCGGGCGGTGCGCGACGCCGGCTTCGAATGCGGCATCCACACCTGGGACCACGTGCTGTGGCAGGATAACGTGGCCGCGCGCGACGAGGCCTGGACGCGCGAGATGATGCGCAAGGCGGCGCGCCGCCATATTGCGGTGTTCGGCGTGGCGCCGCACACCCATGGCGCGGCCGGCTGGCAGATGAACGCCGCCGCCTTTGCCGAGCACGAGGCGGCAGGCTACCGCTATGCCTCCGACGGGCGCGCCGCCCTCGACGACCGGGGCGCGCTGATCGACCCGGCCAGCGGCCCGCACCGCGTATTGGCGGGCGGGGTTGCGGGGGCCTGTGTCCAGCTGCCGACCACCTTGCCCACCCTCGACGAGTTGCTAGGTCGAGAGATCGACGGCAGATTGATCACCGTGGATAACGTCGCGGGGCATGTTTTGTCGCTGACGGCGGACCAGCGGCGCGACCATGTCTACACCTTGCACGCGGAGTTGGAGGGCCAAAAGCTGGCGCCCGTGTTCGAGCGGCTATTGAGCGGCTGGCGCGCGCAGGGGTATCGACTTGGCTCCATGGGCGACTATCATGAAAAGATCAAGCACACCGAACTGCCGGCCGCGCCCTTGGGCTGGGGGGAGCTGCCGGGGCGCTCGGGGCGCGTGATCATGCAGGGCGGGACGCCATGACGGCGCATGGCGCTTCTATCGGGTGGGGCTGGCGACCGAGCCGCGCACCGACATCGTGACAGGGAAATCGCGCGAGATGGCGTGCTCGGTGCCGTAGCATTGATTGAGCAGCCAGCGCACGGCGTTTTGTGTCAGCTGCTGCATCGGTATGTGCACCGACGTCAGGCCGGGCGACGAGTATTCGGCCGAATAGTCGTCGTCGTAGCCGACGATGGAGACCTCGTCCGGGACGTTGATGCCGGCGCGGTGGAAGGCGGCCATCGCGCCGACCGCCATTTCATCATTGGCGCAGAACAGGGCGGTGAACCGGTGGCCTTCTTCGCCCGCGCTGCGCGCTTCGATCAGGCGGCGCGTGGCGCTGAAACCGCCTTCACGGGAGAAATCCGATTCGATCGACTGCACGGCGAAGCGCCCGATGCCATGGCGCTCAAGCTCCTCGAAGAAACCTTCCATGCGCGCCTGGTTGTCGGAAGTGCCGGACGGGCCGGAGATGACGGCCAGTTGACGGTGTCCGGCGTCGAGCAGCGTTCGCGCCGCCAGTTTGCCGCCCTGGCGGTGGTCCGGGCAGAACGAGGCTTCCTCCAGCTGTGCGCTGTGGCGATTGAGGAAGGCCAGCTTGGGATGCATTTTGCGCAGCGCCAGCATGTCCTCGTCGTGCAGGTCGTGGCCCAGCACGACGATGCCGTCGCAATCGCGGCCGATCAGGAACTTGACCGCTTCGATCGCCTCGTCGCGCGGCGTGCCGTCGCCGCAGCCGGTGGCCACCACCACGTGGCGGCGCACGGCGCGCAGTTCGATGTCGGTCTGTTTGAGGATGGTGCCGTAGTAGGCGCCGAAGAACGACGGCACGTAGATGCCGATGATGCCCAGCGATTGTGCCGACAGCGAGCGGCCGATGGACGAGGGGCGGAAATTGAGCTGCTCGATCGCCGCCTGGACCTTCTTCATCGACTCGGCGGACACGGGGCCGGCGCCTGAAATGGCGCGCGATGCCGTCGACATGCCCACGCCGGCCAGCATTGCGACGTCTTTCAGCGTTGCCACACGTTCTCCCGAGCTTAGTCAATCTATATTGGTGAAGCGCTATCCTAGCATGATCTCCCTATGAGAATAGGGTATAATCGTCGATTGCTCGTAATTTTCATGGCGCATTTAGCAACCCCAGGCAACCTATCATGCAATCGCAACCACTCTCCCGCATCACCAAGCCCGCCGCCGCCAGCACCTCCGTGACGGGTGCCGCACCGAAGGTCGGCTTCGTCTCGCTCGGCTGCCCCAAGGCGCTGGTCGACTCCGAACAGATCCTCACCCAGCTGCGTGCCGAAGGCTACGAGACGGCCAAGTCGTATGATGGCGCCGATCTGGTGATCGTCAACACCTGCGGCTTCATCGACGCCGCCGTGCAGGAATCGCTCGACGCCATCGGCGAAGCGCTGGCCGAAAATGGCCGGGTGATCGTGACCGGCTGCCTGGGCGCGAAAAAAGACGCCGCCGGCGACGATATCATCATGAAGGTGCATCCGAAGGTGCTGGCCGTGACCGGCCCGCACGCGCTGGCAGAGGTGATGGACTCGGTCCACTTCCACCTGCCCAAGCCGCACGAGCCGTTCATCGACCTGGTGCCGGCGCAGGGCATCAAGCTGACGCCGAAGCACTACGCCTACCTGAAAATCTCGGAAGGCTGCAACCACCGCTGCAGCTTCTGCATCATCCCCTCGATGCGCGGCGACCTGGTGTCGCGTCCCATCGCGGACCTGATGCTGGAAGCGGAAAACCTGTTCAAGTCGGGCGTGAAGGAACTGCTGGTCATCTCGCAGGACACCTCCGCCTACGGCGTCGACGTCAAGTTCCGCACCGGTTTCTGGAACGGCCGTCCGATCAAGACGCACATGACCCAATTGACCGAAGCGCTGGGCGAGCTGGCCAAGTCGTACGGCGCCTGGGTGCGTTTGCATTATGTTTATCCGTACCCGCACGTGGATCAGGTCATCCCGATGATGGGCGACGGACATATCCTGCCTTACCTGGATATCCCGATGCAGCACGCGCATCCCGACGTCTTGAAGCGCATGAAGCGTCCGGCCAGCGGCGAGAAAAACCTCGACCGCATCCAAGCATGGCGCAAGATGAATCCGGACCTGACGATCCGCTCGACCTTCATCGCCGGCTTCCCGGGCGAGACCGACGCCGAATTCGAGTACCTGCTGGACTTCCTGAAGGAAGCGCAGATCGACCGTCTGGGTTGCTTCGCCTACTCGCCGGTCGAAGGCGCCACAGCCAACGAACTGGCCAACCCGGTGCCGGAAGAGCTGCGCGAAGAGCGCCGCGGCCGCGTGATGCTGCTGCAGGAAGAGATTTCCAAGAACCGCCTGAAGGCCAAGGTCGGCAAGACCGTGCGCGTGTTGATCGATGAAGTCAACCGCAGCGGCGGCATCGGCCGTTCCAGCGCCGACGCGCCGGAAATCGACGGCGTGGTGTATGTCAAGCCGCCGTACGAGCCGCACAAGAAGCTGGTGGTCGGCCAGTTCGTCGACGTCAAGATCACCACCTCCGACGCCCACGACCTGTGGGGCGAGGCGCAGTAACCTGCATGAAGGCGGACCCGCTGTGGTCCGCCTTTTTTTTCACCTGGCTTATGTATTTTGGACATGACGATTAAAAAATCCCCGCAAACGGCACTGATCCACTCCGACTACCAAGCGCCGGAAGGCTTCGCCGCTTTCCCCAGCGCGATCCATCACGCCTCGACGGTACTGTTCAAGAATGTCGCCGCCATGCGCTCGGGCGACTGGAAAGAGAAGAACGCCTATACCTACGGGCTGCACGGCACGCCGACCACCTTCACGCTGGAGGCGCGGCTGGCCGAAATCGAGGACGGCAAGCACTGCCTGCTGGCGCCGAGCGGGCTGGCGGCCATCGCCATGGTCGATTTCGCGGTGCTCAAGGCCGGCGACGACGTGCTGCTGCCGGATAACGTCTACAATCCCAATCGCGAGCTGGGACGCTGGCTGTCGGCCGATTTCGGCATCACCGCGCGCTACTACGATCCGCTGATCGGCGCCGGCATCGCGGCGCTGATCCAGCCCAACACAAAGCTGATCTGGACCGAGGCGCCGGGATCGGTGTCGATGGAGGTGCCTGACCTGCCGGCGATCTGCCAGGCTGCGCACGCGCGCGGCGTGCTGGTCGCACTGGATAACACCTGGGCCGCCGGTTTGGCGCTGCGCGGCTTCGATCTGGGTGTCGACATCATCATGCAGGCGCTGACCAAGTATCAGTCCGGCGGCTCGGATGTGCTGATGGGCGCCGTCATCACGCGCGACGCCGCGCTCAACGAGCGTTTGAGCATGGCGCATATGCGGCTCGGCATGGGCGTGGGCGCGGACGACGCCTATCTGGTGCTACGCGGCTTACCGACGATGCGCCTGCGCTTCGACGCCCACGATGCCGCCGCGCGCAAGCTGGCGGCGTGGCTGCAAGCTCGTCCCGAGATCACCCGGGTGCTGCATCCGGCCTTCACCGATTGTCCGGGCCACGACATCTGGAAGCGCGATTTCAGCGGGGCCGGGGGCTTGTTCTCGGTGCTGTTCGATCCGCGCTTCACGGAAGCGCAGACCGACCGCTTCGTCGATGCGCTGGAACTCTTCAAGATCGGTTACAGCTGGGGGGGAGCCAACAGCCTGGTGATGCCGCATCGGATACAACACATGCGCAAGGACTGGAAGGACCAGGGTATTCTTGTGCGCTTCAACGTCGGCCTCGAGGACGTCAATGATTTGATCGCGGATATCGAACGCGCAATGGGAGTAATGCAGTGAGCCGTTTTTGGAGTGACATCGTTCACGAACTGACGCCCTATACGCCGGGCGAGCAGGTTCGTATGCCCAATCTGATTAAACTGAACACCAACGAGAATCCGTATGGTCCGTCGCCGAAGGCGTTGGCGGCGATGCAGGCCGCCGTCGGCGACTCGCTGCGGCTGTACTCCGATCCCGCCAGCACGGCGGTCAAGGATGCCGTGGCCAAGCGCTTCGGCCTGACGCGCGCGCAGGTCTTCGTCGGCAACAGCTCGGACGAGGTGCTGGCGCATACCTTCCATGCACTGCTCAAGCACGAGAAGCCGCTGCTATGCCCGGATATCAGCTACAGCTTCTATCCGACCTACTGCAGCCTGTATGGCATCGAAGCGCGCCAGGTGCCGCTGAACGCGCAATTGGAGATCGACGTCGCCGACTACGCGCAGCCGTGCGGCGCGATCATCATCGCCAATCCGAACGCGCCGACCGGTATCGCTCTGCCGCTGGACCGGATCGAGGCGCTGCTGGCCGCGCATCCGGACCAGGTGGTGGTGGTCGACGAGGCCTATGTGGACTTCGGCGCCGATAGCGCCATCGCGCTGCTGGACCGCTACGACAATCTGCTGGTGGTGCAGACATTGTCCAAGTCACGTTCGCTGGCGGGTCTGCGGGTCGGTTTCGCCGTCGGCCATCCGGATTTGATCGCCGGGCTTGAGCGGGTGAAGAACAGTTTTAACTGTTATCCGTTGGGGCAGGTGGCGCAGGCCGGCGCGGTGGCGGCGATCGAGGACGTGGCGTATATGGAGCAGACGTCGCAAGCCATTATCGCCACGCGGGCGTGGTTGACGGCGCGGATGGTGGAGCTGGGGTTCGAGGTGTTGCCTTCGCGGGCGAACTTCATCTTCGCGCGCCATCCGGGGCACGACGGCGCGGGCATCGCGGCGGCGCTGCGCGAGCGGGCCATCCTGGTGCGGCACTTCAAGCAAGCGCGTATCGACCAGTTCCTGCGCATTTCGATCGGCACCGACGAGGAGTGCGCGGCGCTGATCGATGCGTTAAAGATGATAGTCGTCTGAATCACGTAGGGCGGATTAGCGTAGCGTAATCGGCCATGCATGCGCCGTTGGCGGCTCATGCATGGCCGATTACGGCGTTCCGCCTAATCCGCCCTACGTGGAATCGTGGGGGAGTCGACTCTTGTGGTGGAATACCGGGTCAATATCCGGACAAACCGCACACTCCAATCCCTTTTGACCTCGATCATTGCTATACTGTGTTTTTATACAGTATCAAAAAACCGAGGCAAGCATGGAGTTGACGGACAAGCTGGAGATCCTGGCCGATGCGGCCAAGTACGACGCCTCCTGCGCCAGCAGCGGCGCGCCGAAGCGCAATTCGATCGGCAAGGACGGTTTCGGCGCGACCACCGGCATGGGCATTTGCCACAGCTATACGCCGGACGGGCGCTGCGTGTCCCTGCTGAAGGTCCTGTTGACCAATTACTGCCTGTACGATTGCCAGTACTGCGTCAACCGCCGCACCTCGAACGTGCCGCGCGCGCGCTTCACGGTGGCCGAAGTGGTGAAATTGACCACCGATTTTTATCTCCGCAATTACATCGACGGGCTGTTCCTTAGTTCCGGCATCATCCAATCGGCCGACTACACGATGGAGCAGTTGGTGCAGGTGGCGCGCGAACTGCGCGAGGTGCACCAGTTCCGCGGCTATATCCATCTTAAAACCATTCCCGACGCCGACCCGGCGCTGATCGCGGCGGCCGGCCGCTATGCGGACCGCTTGAGCGTCAATATCGAGCTGCCGACGCAGGACAGCGTGCAAAAGCTGGCGCCGGAAAAAAGCGTCCACACGATCAAGCTGGCGATGGGTTCCATCCGCCGCAAGCTCGATGAGAAGGCTGAGGAGCCCAAGTCGCCGCGTTTCGCTCCGGCCGGTCAAAGCACGCAGATGATCGTCGGCGCCGACGCCAGCGACGACCAGCAGATATTGACGACGGCGGAGACGCTGTACGGCAGCTACAAGCTCAAACGCGTGTACTACTCCGCCTTCAGCCCGATTCCGCAAAGTCCGAAAAGCGTGCCGTTGGCGCCGCCGCCGATGCTGCGTGAGCACCGTCTGTACCAGGCCGATTTCCTGCTGCGCAGCTATGGCTTCCAGGTCAAGGAGCTGCTGCCGGCGACCGGCAATCTGGCGCTCGACATCGATCCCAAGCTGGCGTGGGCGCTGGAGCACCGTGAGCATTTTCCGATGGACCTGAACCGCGCGGAGCCGCACATGATCGCGCGCATTCCAGGCATCGGCTTGCGCAACGCCCAGCGCTTGATCGATCTGCGGCGGCTGCGGCAGATCCGTTACGCAGATCTGTCGCGTCTGCGCTGCAGTATGAAGAAGATTTCGCCCTTCATCATCACGGCCGATTACTTCCCGTCCAACGACGCCGGCCCGTCCGAGCATCTGCGCCGCGCGATGGCCGACGCGCCGCAGCAGATGAACCTGTGGCCGGAGCTGCGGGCGGCATGATGCGGCGGGTAGTCCGGTCGTTCGACGAATGGCGCGATGCGGCGCGCGAGCTAATCGCGCGCCATGTCGCGCCCGAATTCGTAGAATGGGTATCGCAGCCGGCGGATGGCGATTTGTTTTCGGCCGAGCCGCTGGACGAAGCCGGCGTCGCGCCCGATGTAAATGCGCCACCGGCGACATCCCTGCGGTTGCCGCGCCAGTTGATGGAACTACTCGTCAGCGCCGCGTGTTTCAGCGCGCCGGACCGCTGGTCTTTTTTATACAAGGTGATTTGGCGCTGGCACCTGGGCGAACGCGATGTGATTTCGCCGGCCGATCCCGATGGCGCGCGGCTGCACGGGATGGTGAAGGCTGTTCATCGGGAGGAGCATGACATGCATGCGTATGTACGTTTCCGCGAGCGCAAGGAGGAAGACGGCGCGCCGCGCTTCGTCGCCTGGTTCGAACCGACCCACGAAGTGCTGCCGCAGGTGGCGCGGCATTTCGCCCGCCGCATGGGCAACGTCACGTGGATGATCGCCACGCCGTCGGCGGCCGTGCTGTGGGACGGCGAGCAGCTGCACGAGGCGCCGTCGCTGATGCGCAGCGCCGCCGATATCGAGGACGCCGGCGAGGCGCTGTGGCTGACCTACTACCGCAGCATCTTCAACCCGGCGCGCCTGAACGCCGACCTGCTGCGCAGCCATATTCCGTCGCGGTTCTGGAAGAATCTGCCGGAAGGGGTGATTGTGCCGGCCATGGTCAGCGCCGCCGCCAATGGCGAGCGGCGCACCGGCCAAACCGGTACGGTGGGCCGGCGCGGCGGTGCGACAACGATTCCGATCGCGGCCGAACGCGCGCAACCGCAACGCGAGCAGCCGACCACGCTCGATCAATGCCGCCGCTGCGACCTGTGGGAAAACGCCACCCAGGCGGTGCCCGGCGTCGGGCCCAAGCGGGCGCGCATCATGCTGGTCGGCGAGCAGCCGGGCGACCAGGAGGATTTGCAGGGCCTGCCGTTCGTCGGTCCGGCCGGCGCGGTGCTCGATAAAGCCATGGCGCAGGCGGGCATGGAGCGCGACAGCATCTACCTGACCAATGCCGTCAAGCACTTCAAATGGGAGCTGCGCGGCAAACGCCGGCTGCACAAGACGCCGGCGCAGAAGGAAATCTCCGCCTGCCACCTGTGGCTGGAGGAGGAGTTGGCGCGCGTGCGCCCGGATGTGGTGGTGGCGCTTGGCAGCACGGCGCTGAAGTCGGTGTTGCAGGACGGCAGCGTCACGATGAAATCGGTGATGGACGCGCCAGTCCAGCACGACGGCCGCTGGGTGGTGACGGTCTATCACCCGTCGTATGTGCTGCGCGCCCCGGACGAGGCCACGCGCCGGCAGGCTTACGAGGTGATCGTCGAAGGCCTGCGGCAGGCGAAACGCCTGCTGGGCGGTTAAACGGCTGCCGCCGAGTTTTCGTTCAGGCGGATGAAGCCGACGATCAGGCGGTAGGCTTTCCAGATCCAGGCGCCGACCCACACCAGCCAGGCGACCGGAATGCCGATGATGGTGACCGCCAGCAAGCCGCCAACGGCCATCCAGACGACGTACCACCAGAACGAGCGGATCATCCATGTATGGTGACTGTGGACGAACGTGCCTTCGGTGCTTGGGCGCTGCACGTAGTTGATGATCAGCGGGATCACGGAGAACAAGCCCAGCGAAAATACGAAGCTCACGCCATGGACCACGTAGAGCCACCATGCGGTGGTCTTAGCGGAGCCGACCCGGCTATCCAGAACCAATTCCTGCGACATGGTATTTCCTTTAAAGTTGATGGACCTGGTTGAGATTATAGCAACGTGATTTCGGCTTGGGCGTACAAATTGCAGCGAAATTCCCGCCGAGGACCGGCAACCGTGCGGCGCCGCACACTTACCGGCCGAGGTCTTGGGTGTTACAGCGGCCGCACCGGGATGCAGATGTCGCACACCAACTGGCCATTTTGCGGATTGGTCACGGTGTCTTGCCTGAACATTTCGAAGCACGGGCGGTCGTCGCATTGCAGGCCGCTTTCCGGCAGCCAGTTGCGCGTCAGCCAGGTCCAGGCGTCGGCGATGGCCGTCGGTTGGCCCTCGAAGCGGGCCACGGCGTAGCGGCCGCCGGGCAGGGTGGCGATGTCGGCCGAGCCGCCGGTGTCGAAATTGTCCGGCACCGCGACGCAGGCGTCGTAGCGGCACTTGTCGGGCGGCGTGATGCTGGGGTCGTCGAGGCCCACGCCGTAGCAAGTCTGCTGGCCGAGGCCGTGAGATTGTATCCATGGCGAAACGGTGGCACGCCAGAATACGCCGATGCCGGGCCCGTATGGTCCGATATAGCGATGGTAGGCCACGCGCGCGGCGGGCAGGTCGATGACATTGACGTTCATGTGGAAATCTCCTGGGGCGTTGTTGGAGATGTCATCGTCGTCGATGTCGCGTTGCGGCGTCTGATCGAACTTGCCGAGTACCTGATCCAGATTGCTGTCGGCGGGCCGGCCGCCGGTCGGCAGCGCCTGCGCGGCCAGGCGCTGGCGTGTGTCCCGCCGCCACTCGGTCGGCGTGCAGCCGAATTTGAGCTTGAAGGCGCGCGAAAAGGCTTCGCCGGAGCCGAAGCCGGTGGCCAGCGCCGTTTCCAGCACCGATACGGCTGGTTTGCAGCTGAGTCGAAAGGCCGCCTTCTCCAGCCGCCGCCGGCGCGCGTAGTCGCCCAGGGTTTCGCCCATCCACGCGGCGAACACGCGGTGGAAATGATACGGCGAGAAGTTAGCCACCTCGGCCAGCTGCCGCAGGTCCAGCGGCTGGTCCAGGTGCTGGTCGATATAGTTCAGGACGCGGTTCATGCGCCGCGTATATTCGGCGCGCGGCGAGGGATAGGAGATGTTGGTCATCTGCTAATTATAGCAATGCGATAGCATTCCACTGGCGGCTGGCGTAAAGTAGCCGCTTCTGCCGTTTATTGAGTGTCGTCATGAGCAAAGCTGTTTCGGTGTTGTTTGTCTGCATGGGCAATATCTGTCGTTCGCCGACGGCGGAAGGGGTGTTCCGTCACCGCGTCGAGGCCGCCGGACTGGCCGAGCGGTTCGTCATCGACTCGGCCGGCACCCACGGCTACCACGTCGGCGAGCCACCGGACGCGCGCTCGATGGAGTTCGCCGCCAAGCGCGGCTACGACCTGTCGGCCCAGCGCTCGCGCAAAGTGACGGCCGCCGACTTCGAGGCTTTCGACCACGTGCTGGCGATGGACCACGACAACCTGCGCCTGCTGGAGGCGGCCTGCCCGCCGCAACACCGGCATAAACTGGGGCTGTTCATGGCGCATGCCAGCCGCAGCGGATCGGATGTCGTTCCCGATCCCTACTATGGCGGCGGGCGGGGTTTCGATCTGGTGTTGGACTATATCGAGGACGCCTCGGATGGTCTGATCGCGCTGCTGCGGGCGAAGTAGCATGGCGGTGCTGACAGGCGACGGCCTTTGCCTGCGTCCGCTGCTGATGGCGGACGCACCGGCGCTGACGCGCGCCGCGCTGGAATCGGTATCGACGGTGGGTGTTTGGCTGCCGTGGTGCGACGCTTCCTTTACGCTGGCCGACGCCGAGCACTGGGTGCAGACCTGCGACGCCGATCGCGCCGAGGGCAATGCCTTCAGCGTCGGAATCTTCGACGCCGACGGCGGCGACTACCTCGGCGGCATCGGCATCAACCATATCAATCGCGAACATGATTTTGCCAACCTGGGTTTCTGGGTGCGGCAATCGCGCCAGGGCGAGAGGATCGCGCCGCGCGCGGCGCGGCTGATGGCCGCCTATGGTTTCGAGAAGCTTGGCCTGACGCGGCTGGAGATCGTCGCGGCCGAGCAGAATGAGCGCAGCCGCAAGGTCGCCGAGAAGGCGGGCGCGCGCTTCGAAGGCATCCTGCACAATCGCCTGGTCATACGCGGCGTGCCGATACCGGCGGCGATGTATTCGCTGCTGCCCGCTGTGGCCCGCCGGCGCGGCGCTGTCGGCTAATTCCCACGCCGATGTGGGCGGCGCGCCGATGGGATGTTCAGCCGGTTTGTCGGATACTGGACTCATGAATATCATCAGCCCCGGCGGCCCAATTTCCTGCGATGTCCTGATTGTCGGCGGCGGCCCTGGCGGGCTTCAGGCCGCGATCTATCTGCGCCGGTTTCAGCGCAGCGTCGTGATTGTCGATAAGGGCCACAGCCGCCTGTCCCTGATACCGGTGACGCACAATTACGGTGGATTCCCGGACGGCATACCTGGGCATCAGCTGCAACAGCGCTTGCGCGATCAGCTGGCGCGCTACGATACCCATGTCACCTCGGGCGAAGTGACCCGCCTCGCCGAGGAGGGCGATAGCTTTATCGCCGATTTCAACGACACGCGCGTGTTCGCGCGCATGGTGCTCCTGGCGACCGGCGTGGCCAACGCCGGCCTGCCGGTCGAGAACTGGCGCGAGGCCGTGCGCTCCGGCGCCGTGCGACTGTGCCCGGTCTGCGATGGCTACGACGTGTTGGACAAAAAGATCGCGGTGATCACGTCGCCCGCCAATCCGGTCGGCCATGCCGTGTTCATGCGGACCTTTTCAGCCGATGTGACGCTGTTCGAGCGTGACGACACCGCGCCGCTCGACGCCGAACAGCGTATCCACCTGCAGCAGGCCGGCGTGCGCTATGTGCAGGCGCCGGTCAAGGGCGTGGGCATGACGGCGCTGATGACACCCGTGCTGCGCACCGAGGACGGCGCCGAGCACCATTTCGACGTTCTGTATCCGATGCTGGGCGAGTCGGCGCGCTCGGCGCTGGCGACCGCGCTCGGCGCGCCGGCCGAGCCGGAATGCGGCGAGTTGCTGGTCGATGAATACCAGCGCACCAGCGTGCGGGGACTGTATGCGGTTGGCGACGTGGTGAGGGGCTTGAATCAGATCAGCGTGGCGATGGGGCAAGGCGCGGTGGCGGCGACCAACATCCATGCTAGCTTGCCGCCGCGCTGGCGCGACCCGGCCGGCGCCGGGGAGCCTGACCTCAGTCCCAGGAAGCCGGATCGATAACTCCGACGGCTCGCAGCGCCGGTCGGCAGAACAGATAACCTTGCATCAGATCGATGCCGGCGCCGCGCAGGCAATCCCGTTCGGCCACGGTTTCTATGCCCTCCGCCAGCACTTTGATGTCGAGGTCACGGCAGATGGCGACGATGCCGCGCACAATGGCTTGTTTCGCCGCGCTGTTGTCGATGCCGCGCACCAGGTCCATGTCGATCTTGACGATATGCGGCTGGTATTCGGCCAGCAGGTTCAGGCCCGCGTAACCGGCGCCGAAATCGTCGATCGCGGTTTGAAAGCCGAAACGTCGGTATTCCCTGAAGATGTTGACCAGATGCGGGCGGTCTTGTATCTGCTCGCCCTCCGTCACCTCAAAGATGATGCGTTCGGTCGGAAAGTTGTATTGCCTGGCGGCGTCGAAGGTGCTGCGAATGCAGGCCTCTGGCCGATACACGGCGTTCGGCAGGAAGTTGATCGACAGATAACCCTGCATATCCAGCTCGGCCGCGCCCTTGATCGCGGCGACGCGGCAGGCCTGGTCGAAGGCGTAGCGGTTATCGTTGTTCACCTGCGACAGCACCGACCATGCCGATTCGCCGTTCGGCCCGCGCACCAGCGCCTCATGGGCGTAAATCGAGCGCGTGCCCAGTTCGACGATGGGCTGGTAGGCGAAGGCGAAGTTGAACGGCAGCGGCTCGGCTTTTCTACACTGCGCGCAGCCCGCCGGAGCGGGTGGTTTGCCATGTTCGTTGGGATGGTCGTCGGACATGGCTTTGGCCACTCAAGGTGAAATCAGGATAGTAATGGCAGGATACCGTCTAAACCCACAAAGTTCAACGCCACATTCGCCTGTTCGCGCACCACCGGCTTGGCGCGGAACGCCACCGACATGCCCGAGATGCCCATCATTTTCAGGTCGTTGGCGCCATCGCCCATGACGATGGCCTGCGACGGCGCGATGCCCAGTTCCGCGCACACGCGTTCGACCGTGCGCTTCTTTTCCTCGGCGTCGACGATGGCGCCGATCACCTTGCCGGTCAGCCTGCCGTCGACCACTTCCAGTTCGTTGGCGTTGGTGTAGTCCAGCTCCAGGCGTTTTTTCAGCCGCTCGGTGAAGAAGGTGAAGCCGCCCGACACCAGCAGCGTTTTCAGGCCGGCCTGCCGCACCGCCTTGAGCATGGTCTCCGCGCCCGGCGACAATTGCAGACGCTCGTCGTAGACGCGCTCCAGCGCCGACGCGTCCAGTCCTTCGAGCAGCGCGACGCGGCGCTTGAGGCTTTCGGCGAAATCGAGTTCGCCGCGCATGGCCGCCTCGGTGATCTCGGACACTTGCGGCTTTAAACCCTGCATGTCGGCGATTTCGTCGATGCACTCGATGGTGATCAGGGTCGAATCCATATCCATGGCGACGAGTTTGAATTCGCTCATCTTGTGCATGCCGATGGAATAAGTGGCGTCGAGTTGCGCCGCGTGGGCGGCCACCTCGATGGTCTGGCGCAGTGCCGGCGAAAAGGTGATGCCTTCGCAGCGCAGCGCGCGCTCGTTGATCCAGGTGACGGTTTTCGGTGCGGTGAGGGCGGCGATACGTTCGAGTCGGGCCTTACAATCGTCGAGACCCTGTAAAACCAGGTTCATGGTGTCTTTTGCGTTTTTCATAAAATTAGCGTTGTTTGGGCTATGACATCAAGGTACGACGCCAGCCTCAAGCGGTCAACTGTTTGATGGCGCCTTTGATCTGCGCGACGCGCGCGGCGAGATCCGGCATATTGGCGGTGATCTTGAGCTTGTCCTGGCCGTTGAGCTTGATCTGGCGGTTTTTCTGTATCAGCTCGATGATGCGCATCGGATCGATCGGCGGCTTGGCCATGAACTGCAGGGTTGCCGCCTCGCCGTGGGCGTCGATTTTGACGATGCCGACCGTCTTGGCGGCGATGCGCAGGCGGTGCGTTTCGATCAGCGCCTTGACGGCGTCCGGCAGCTTGCCGAAGCGGTCGATCATCTCTTCCTGCATGTCGTCGATCTTATCCTGGACCGTGCAGTTGGCCATGCGTTTATAGATGGACAAGCGTTCGTGCACGTCGCCGCAGAAGTCGGCCGGCAGCAACGCCGGCACGTGCAGGTTGATCTCGGTGGTGGTGGCCAGCGGCGCTGCCAGGTCGGGCTCCTTGCCCGCCTTGAGCGAGCGCACGGCTTCGTTGAGCATGTCCGAATACAGCTGGAAACCGATTTCGGTCATCTCGCCGGATTGGCTGTCGCCGAGCACCTCGCCGGCGCCGCGGATCTCCAGGTCGTGCATCGCAAGATAGAAGCCGCTGCCCAGTTCTTCCATCTGCTGGATGGCGTCGAGGCGGCGCTGCGCCTGTTTGGTCAGCGACTGCACGTCGGTCACCAACAGGTAGGCATAGGCCTGGTGGTGCGAGCGGCCGACGCGCCCGCGCAGCTGGTGCAGCTGCGCCAGGCCGAACTTGTCGGCGCGGTGCATGATGATGGTGTTCGCGGTCGGCACGTCGATACCGGTTTCGATGATCGTGGTGCACAGCAGGATGTTGAAGCGCTGCGCCACGAAGTCGCGCATGACCTTTTCCAGGTCGCGTTCGTGCATCTGGCCGTGGGCGACGGCGATGCGCGCCTCCGGCAGCAGCTCGGTGAGCATCGCCATGCGGTTCTGGATGGTCTCGACCTCATTGTGCAGGAAATACACTTGACCGCCGCGTTTCAGCTCGCGCAGGCAGGCTTCGCGGATGATCGATTCGCCCTCGCTGCGCACGAAGGTCTTGATCGCCAGCCGCTTTTGCGGCGCCGTAGCGATGACCGAGAAGTCGCGCAGGCCTTCGAGCGCCATGCCCAGGGTGCGCGGAATCGGCGTGGCGGTCAGGGTCAGTACGTCGACTTCGGCGCGCAAGGACTTGAGCGCCTCCTTCTGGCGCACGCCGAAGCGGTGTTCCTCGTCGATGATGACCAGGCCAAGCCGGGTGAACTTGACGTCGTCCGACAGCAGCTTGTGGGTGCCGATGACGATGTCCAGGGTGCCGTCGGCCATGCCCTTGATCGCCTGCGTGATTTCCTTGCCGGTGCGGAAGCGCGACATTTCGGCGATGCGCACCGGCCAGTCGGCGAAGCGGTCGGCGAAGGTTTGCGCATGCTGTTCCGCCAGCAGCGTGGTTGGCGCCAGGATGGCGACCTGCCGGCCGCCCATGACGGCGATGAAGGCCGCGCGCAGGGCGACCTCGGTCTTGCCGAAGCCGACGTCGCCGCACACCAGCCGGTCCATCGGCTTGCCCGACGTCATATCCTTGATGACGTTGTTGATCGCTTCCTGCTGGTCCGGCGTTTCGTCGAAGCCGAAGCTGTCGGCGAAGCGCTCGTAGTCGTGCGCGGAATATTCGAACGCGTGGCCTTCGCGCAGCGCGCGGCGGGCGTAAAGGTTCAACAGCTCGGCGGCGGTGTCGCGCACCTGCTCGGCGGCCTTGCGCTTGGCCTTTTCCCATTGGCCCGAACCGAGCGAATGCAGCGGCGCGTCCTCCGGCGAGGCGCCCGAGTAGCGCGAGATCACGTGCAGCTGCGACACCGGCACATACAGCTTGGTGTCCTTGGCGTATTCCAGGTGCAGGAATTCGGTTTCGCCTTCGCCCAGGTCCATGCTGGTCAGGCCCATGTAGCGCCCGATGCCGTGGTTGATGTGCACCACCGGATCGCCGATCTTCAGCTCCGACAGGTCGCGCACCATCGACTCGACCTGGGTGACGGCTTCCTGCTTCTTTTTGCCGACGCGGCGGCCCGAACCCGCATACAGTTCGGTCTCGGTGATGAAAATCAGGTTCTCGTTCGGCGTCGACAGCTCGAAGCCCGCGTGCAGCGGCGCCACGCCCAGGGCCAGCTTGGCGTCCGAGGTGGCGAAGCCTTCGAAGCCCTCCACCGGTGTGAGCGCCAGGTCGTACTCGGTGAAATACTGCTGCAGCGTTTCGCGGCGGCCGTTCGATTCGGCGCAGATCATCACGCGGCGGCCGGCCTGCAGCAGGTAGGCGCGCAGATTGGTCAGCGGGTCGTCGCTGTGGCGGTTGACGGCGATGTTGGGCACCGGCGCCGACAGCTCGGAGGCGCCACTGTCCGCATCCTTCGAGATCGCCAGCCGGGCGTAAGGCTTGGCCAGCGTGAAGAACTGCTCGTCCGACAGGAACAGCGCCTCCGGCGGCAGGATGGGGCGTTCGCGGTCGGCGCGCAAGAAGCGGTAGCGCGAGCCGGTGTCGGTCCAGAAGCGTTTGATGGCGGCGTCGATGTCGCCCACCAGGGCCAGCGCGGCGCCTTGCGGCAGGTAGTCGAACAGCGTGGCCGTGTCTTCAAAAAACAGCGGCAGGTAGTATTCGATACCGGCCGAGGCGATCCCGCTGGTGATGTCCTTGTAGACCACCGAGCGCGAAGGATCGCCCTCGAACTGTTCGCGCCAGCGGCTGCGGAAGGTGGTGCGAGCCGCTTCGTCCATCGGGAACTCGCGGCCCGGCAGCAAACGCACCTCGTTGACCGGGTACAGCGAGCGCTGGGTGTCGGCGTCGAAGGTGCGGACGGTCTCGATGGTGTCGCCGAACAGGTCGAGGCGGTAAGGGAGCGCGGAACCCATCGGGAACAGGTCGATCAGGCCGCCGCGCACCGAGTATTCGCCGGGCGACATCACCTGCGTTACGTGGGTGTAGCCTGCCAGCGTCAGTTGCGACTTCAGGCGCGCCTCGTCGAGCGATTCGCCTTTTTTGAAGAAGAAGGTGTACCCCGCCAGGAACGACGGCGGCGCCATGCGCACCAGCGCCGTGGTGGCCGGCACCAGCATCACGTCGCACTGGCCGCTGGAGATCTCGTGCAGGGTGGCCAAGCGCTCGGAGACCAGGTCCTGGTGCGGCGAGAACGCGTCGTAGGGCAGCGTTTCCCAGTCCGGCAGCAGGTGGCAGCGCAGCTTGTCGCCGCCGAACCATGGAATCTCGTCGAGCAGGCGCTGGGCGTCGCTGGCGTTGGCGACGATCACGGCCAGCATCTGGCCCTGCGACTTCAGTTCGAGCGCGGTGAGCGCGAGCGCGTAGGCATCCGACGAGCCGTGCAAGGTGGGCAGGGCGAAGCGGTTACCGGGTTTGGGAATCGATTTGGCTAAGACTAAGGGCACAATAGGGGCGACGCAGATTTAACGGTTACGGGTGGTTAGTCAACGGTCAGGGGCGCCGCGGTGGCGACGCCGGTGCCGACATTATAGACGATGCCCGCCCGCGCCGTGGTCCGGCCTGAGCCGGTGCCGGACGGTCGATCAGATGGTCAGCTTGGGCGGCCGGTTGGCCACGCCGAACGGCACGTGCACCATCGGGATGTTGCCGCCGACCGACTTCAAATGACTAAGCTGGTCGTCGAAGAAGATGTGCGGCTTGAAGATGGCCAGTACCCGCGATTTCTCCATGCCGCCAAGGAAAAATGTCTCGTTGGCGGACACACCCCAGCTTTTGAGCGTGGTGACGACGCGTTCGTGCGAGGGCGCGCTGCGCGCCGTGATGATGGCGATGCGCAGGATTTTTTTGTAGCCGGGATCGCGGCGCTGCGCCCGTTCCTCCAGCCGCTGCATCAGCGACAGCTTCTGGAACAGGTCGGCCAGCGGCCCTGGCTGGTGCGGGATCGCCACCCGTTCGCGTTCGTGGGCGTGGAACTCGTCGACGTCGTTGTTGCGCTTGAAGACGGTTTCGGATTCGTCGTCGGCGATGACGCCGTCGAAGTCGAAGGCCACGCGCAGTTCGGTGTCGTCATCGTCGTCCTCGGTGCGCGAGGGCAGCACCAGCCCGGCCGGATAATTGGCCTCGAGCGCGTTGCGCACGTCTTCCTCGTTAGCGCTGAGAAACAGCGACGTGTTGAAGGCGGGCAGGTAGGTGTACGGCGACTTGCCTGTGACGAAGCAGGCGCGCGAGATATCGAGCTTGTAGTGGGCGATGGAATTCATCACGCGCAGGCCGGTTTCCGGCGAGTTGCGCGACAGCAGCACGACCTCCACCGGCGAGGACTGCGCGTAGTGCTTGTTGATGCCGAGAAAGCGCCGGATGAACGGAAACGCCACACCCTTGCCCAGTATCACGTCGATATGCTGTTCCTGATACTTCCGGTATTCCTCGGCGCCGCCTTCCAGGTAGATCTTGTGGGATTCGGTCAGATCGAACAGCGCGCTGGAGGCGATGCCGATGACCAGTTTATGCTCAATTGGGTAAGCCATGGTTACAGTGGAAAGGTTGCTGTGCCGGGTTGCTAGAAGTGCCACTCTACCCGATTCGCGCGGATAACGGCGGGCCTATCGGAAATTTCATCGCAGCAACTGTTCGATTGGTTCTATACTGCGCTGTTTTTGACCAACCCGCGCTCATCGCGGACATCCGGCGTGCTCCATCTCGAAACCCTGTTACTGGTTCACTTGTGCGTGACCTTGCTGACCACGGCGCTGGTGGCGGCGTCGGCGAACTATGCGGACAGCCCGCCCGAGCTGCGTTGGTGGGCGGCGGGCAATCTGTGCGTGTCGGTGGGCGTGGTCATGACCCTGGTCGAGTCCTTGCCGCCGTTGCTCACCAGCGTCGCCGGCTACGGCATCATCGCCTTCGGCCTGGCGCTGGTGCTGCGCGGTTTGCGCGTGTACGGCGCGGGCACCTTGTCGTGGCCGATGATTGCGGTTATCACCGGCATCGCGCTGCTGGTTCCCTGTTACTACACCCTGGTCGAGCCCAGCCGTGGCGCGCGCCTGGTGTTCAGCGGCTTCTATTTCGGCGTGCTCGATTTGTGGTGCGCCGCCGCCATCGCGCGGCACGGTGGCTGGCGTGTCAACTGTATCGGCGTGACCGGCTTTATCGCGCTTGGTTGCGCGCTGGTGCTGCGCGGTACCCACATGCTGCTGCATACCGATTTATCCGATCCGACCAACGCGCTGATGATGGGCGTGACGGCCTTGGTGATCCCGCTGGCGCAAATCTGTATCTCGTTCGGGTTGATCGTGATGGTGATGCGGCGTTACGCCGAGCGCTTGCGCCGGCTGTCGACGCTCGACACGCTGACCGGCACGCTCAACCGCGCCGGCCTGGAACTGCAGGGCAAGCGGGTGGGGCTGCGCGCCCTGCGCGGCGGGCGCAGCCTGGCGGTGGTGATGATCGACGTCGACCATTTCAAGGTGATCAATGATAGCCATGGCCACCTCGTCGGCGACGAGGTGTTGCGCCACTTGTCTGCATTGCTGAGGCTGGAGTTGCGCCCGCAGGACGTGCTGGCGCGCTTCGGCGGCGAGGAGTTCGTGCTGGTGCTGGACGGTTTGGACCTGCCCGACGCGCTGCGGCTGGCCGAGCGGCTGCGGGCGCGCATCGAGCTGACGGAGGCGTCAATGGGGGACGTGACCGTGCGCTTGACCGCCAGCCTGGGCGTGGCGTGCTCCGATCAGCACGGCTACGACCTGATCCGGCTGATCTCGGCCGGCGACGCGGCCTTGTACGAGGCCAAGCGGGCTGGGCGGAACCGGGTGACCGCCGGTTAAATTGCTGCGGTGCCGCGCCGTCGCGATTGTCCCCGGCGCGCCACACTGTGTGCGATAACTGTTGACGTGCAATCCGCTGGCCCGCATATTGTGTGTGATTCGAACAATAAGCAAGCCACTTCGTGGCGTAGTAGTACAGTGAAGCAGCCCCCGTGGCTGCTTTTTTTTGTCTGATAAGCCTCAAACGAAGCGCGTGTCGCGCGTGTTAACTTGGTCGTTCCGCCCGTGCCCCGAGGAGCTATCATGCCTGCCAACAACGAAGAGAATCCGATTGAAAACGCGCCCCATGGCGCCTATGATGGACGTGTCGAAGTGCGTCTCGCCGTGGTCGAGAAACGCATGTCGGCGGTGGAGGTGGATGTGGCGGTGATACGAACGAGCTTTGCGACCAAAGAAGATGTGGCGTCGTTGCGCAACGAGATTCGTGTGTTCGGCGAGCGCATCATAACCGCGTTGCATGAGCAGAAGCTCGAGTTCAATATTGCGCTGGCTAAGCAGCGGGAAGACCTCTTCGCCGCGTTGGCCGCCCAACGCGAGGAATTCAAGAACGCGTTGGCGACACAACGCGAGGAGTTCAAGGACGCGTTAGCGACTCAACGTGACGAATTCAAAGACGCGTTAGCGACTCAACGCGACGAATTCAAAGACGCGTTGGCCAAACAGCGCGAAGAATTCAAGGATGCGCTGGCGGAACAGCGGATCACCTTGTATAAGATGCAGATGTCCCACATGTGGAAGCTGTACGGTTTCGCCTCGCTGCTGATGACCGGCGTCTACTTCATCGCGCGCTACGTCCCCTAAGCCGCCGTCATATCGCGCTGACGATGATGGTCACGCGGCGGTTCTGCGCGCGGCCGGTCTCGGTGGCGTTGTCGTCGATCGGACGCGCGTCGCCATAGCCGACGCGGCGGATGTTACTTTCCTTGAAGCCCGCCGTCACGAAGACCTGCGCGGCGGCGGCCGCGCGGCGCTCCGACAATGCCTGGTTGTAGGTCGCCGCGCCCCGGTTGTCGGTGTGGCCTTCGATACTGAGCTCGCTGACGCCGACCGACAACAGCACGGCCGCCGTGGCGGCGATGTCCTTCACGCCCTCGTCGGTCAGCTTGTCGCTGTCGAAGCCAAACGTCACGCGTCCGCCGACCTCGCCGCCGCCGTCGGTGCTCAGGCTTTTTTCCCAGCCGCGCGTGGTCGGCTTGAATCCCAGCGACTGCAGGGCCGCCTGGCGCGCCGTAATGACCGGCGCGGCCGGCTCGGCCGGTTTCGGGGAGGCGCAAGCGCCCAGCAGGCCGGCGGCCAGCGCCACGGCCACGAGGTTGAACAGGGCGCCCGAAGCGCGGCGGTGAAATACGGTCATGATGTCGATTAATCTATCACTTGTGGTTGAAAAAGGGCGTCGCTGCCGCGCGCGCGGCTTTTGGCCACGTACATAGCCGAGTCCGCCGAGCTGACGAGGGCGTCGATGCTGTCGCCGTGGTCCGGATAGATGGCGCCGCCGATGGTCACGCCCAGCGGCAGGATCTGGCCGTCCTCCAGCCGCAGCGGCTGCCGCAGCGATTGCCGGATGCGCGAGATCGACGACAGCACGTCGTCCGAGTCGCCGATCGGGTGCAGCAGCACGACGAATTCGTCGCCGCCCTGGCGCGCCACGAAGTCCGTTTCCCGCACGGACGCGCGCAGGCGCTGCGCCAGGGTCTCGAGCAGGACGTCGCCGACGGCGTGGCCCATCGAATCGTTGACCTGCTTGAAGCGGTCCATGTCGATGAACAGCACGGCGGCGCGTTCGTCGAGGCGGCGGCAACGCGCCAGCACCTCGCGCAGGTGCTCGACCAGATAGCGGCGGTTGGGCAGTCCGGTCAGACCGTCGTGCAGGCTGGTATGGCGCAGGCGCAGGTTGGCGCTGCTCAGTTGCTCATGGCGTTCGGCGATCTCGTTCTGGTGCGATTGCAGCTCCGTCAGCAGGTGGTTGAAGTCCTCGGCCAGCGTATTGATCTCCAATACCGTACCGATGTCGGCGCGCGAATCGAAGCGGCGGTGTTCGCGCGTCTCCTTGGTCAGGCGCACCAGCGCCGACACCGGTTCGACGATCAACCGCGCCAGCCGGTGCGACCACCACCACGCCGCCACCGCGCTCAGGGCCAGCGACGACAGCACCGCCGCCAGCAGGCCGGCCAGGGAGTTGAGCAGGACGCGGCCGTCGGAGCTGAGGCGCACCTCGCCCAGCGGCCGCGCGCCGGCCGCCACCGGGGCCGACACCGACATCGGCAGCAGCCACGCGGCGACCCGGCGCGCCAGCGCGTCGTGCTTGCCGGCCGGCGGACGGCGGTAGTGCAGCAGCACCGCGCCGCGCCGGTCCAGCACCTCGACCGTGGCCAGTTGCTCGCTGTCGGCCAGCGGCTTGACCAGTTCCATCAGCGCGTCGGTATCCTTGAAGCGCAACGCCGGCTCGCCGGCGTAGGCCAGCGAACGCGCCGCCAGCGACAGCGCGTGGGTGGCCTGCTGCTGCAGGCTGTACAGCGTTACGCCGCCCATCAAGGCGGTCGCGCAGCCCAGCGCCACCAGGACGCTGCGCCATTGGCCGCGCCGCACCAGCGCGGCGATGCTCTGCGGTGCCGGCGTCATCGCGTCGCTCCGTCGCGCACACCGAGCTGCAACATGCGCGGATTCAGGCGCAAGCCGCTGAAGGCGATGGCGTCCAGGTTGGCCCGAAAGCGCAGTCCCTTGGCGCTTTCGATCAGGCAGATCTGGCCGGAATAGGAGCAGAAATTCTCCCCCCGGCCCAGGGTCAGGATGGGGCGTTTATTCAATTTCAACAGCAGTCCTTGCTGGGTAGCGGTCGGCATGTCCGGGAACAGCACCGCCTGGCAGCCGAACAGCTCGGCCGCCAGCGCCGGCTCCATGCGGCGCATGGCGACCTTGAGCGGCGGCGCCGGCGTCATGGCGGCGAAGGACGCGGCCAGCGCGGCGGCGCCGGCGTCGTTGTCGCCCAGGCACAGCGTGATCGGCTCGGGCGCCCCCGGCCAACGGGTGTATTGGACGATGCCCAGCACCAGGTCGGCCAGCTCGTCGGCGTTGGCGGTGGCCTGCGCCAGCGCGGCCCCCGGCAGTTGTGGCAGTACCGCCGACAGGACCGCGATCAGGAAGCGGCGGACGGGAAGAGGTCGGAGGAGTTGCAAGGGAGCCGGATGGTCGGGGTGGAATGAAGATTGAATTTTGCTGTTATTGTATCCAGAAAACAAGTGAAATATGGGTAAAGCAGCAATTTTTGGCGAGGGGGCGCGGGAGGCCTGTGCTAAGATGGATGGATACGTTATTAATAAAACCACATCAGAGACTATCTTGCGGGCACAATTCAACTTGGAACAATTCCAGAGCATGACGCCGCTCGACGGCGTCAATATCTGGTCTTATCTGCTGGACCGCAATGCCGAGCGCATCACGGTAAAACGCCGCAAGCCGGCGCTGGAAAACTTGGAGCGCATCTTCAACGCCACCTTCAAGCTGGCCAACGAGGTCGGCTTCCGCGCGATGAACCTGCGCGACCTGTGCCACGAGACCGGCCTGTCGATGGGCGGCCTGTATGGCTATATCAGCAACAAGGATCAACTGGCGGAGATGATCGAGGACGTGGTGCGCCACGCCACCCACGAGATGCCGCGCCTGTTCGACGACCTGGTCGAGCCGCTCGACAAGCTCGAGGCGCTGATACGCGCGTCGATCTACGTGTCCGAGATTTTGCAGCCGTGGTTTTATTTCGTCTTCATGGATTCGCGGGTGCTGCAGGCGCAGCATCGGCACACGGCCAAGGCGTCGGAGCTGTACGTGCAGTCGCTGTTCGCCGACGTCATCGCGCGCATACCCGGCCGTCCGCCCGGCAGCGCGGACCTGGTCGCGGCGCACATCATGGCCACCTTCCAGGACTGGTACGTCAAGCGCTGGAAGTACCGCGCCGCCAATGTCACGCCCGACATGTTCGCCGACAGCGCCGTGCGGATGATGCGCGGCTATCTGTCGGCCTGATCGTCCCTGTCGCCCGCTTGTTGGCCAGCTTATTGGCCGCGCGGCGCCGGCACGGGCGCGATGTTCTCCGCGCCCGTCGACATCGGCACGACGTTCTCGGCGCCAGGCGCCGTTTCCTCGATGTCGAGCGTGGTGCGCGCGGCGTCGCCGGTGAATTCGTCGTATAGCCACTCGCCGCCAACCTGCGTCATGCCCGCCGGGACCGGACGGTCCTGCGCCGGACGGTCCTTCATCGCCACCTTCATGTAATCGATCCAGATCGGCAGCGCCACGGTGGCGCCGAACTCCTTGCCGCCCAACGATTTCGAATCGTCGTAACCCATCCACGATACCGCCACGATGCCGCCCCCGTAGCCGGCGAACCAGCCGTCGACCGCCTCGCTGGAGGTGCCGGTCTTGCCGGCCATATCGTGGCGGCCGAGGCGCGCCACCGCGCCGCCGGTACCGGTGCGCGTGACCTCGCGCATCATGCTGTCGGTGACGAAGGCGTTGCGCGGATCGATCACGCGGGCCTCGTCGGGCAGGGTGGCGCGCGGCTTGGTCTCGCTGATGATCTTGCCCTCGCCATCGACGATTTTGGCGATCAGGTACGGTTCGACCGAGTAGCCGCCGTTGGCGAACACCGAGTAGGCCCCGGCCATCTGCGCCGGCGTGACCGAGCCGGTACCCAGCGCCATGGTCAGGTTCTTCGGATGCTTGGCCAGGTCGAAACCGAACTTGCCCAGGTAGTTGTGCGCGTAAGGCACGGTGATCGAGCGCAGGATGCGCACCGACACCACGTTCTTGGACTCGGCCAGCGCGTAGCGCATGGTGATCGGGCCGTCGAACTTGCCGTCGTCGTTGCGCGGGCTCCATGGTTCGTTGCCGGTTTCGGCGCCGGTCAGGTCGAGCGGCACGTCGTTGATCAGGGTGGCCGGTGAAAAACCCTTTTCCAGCGAGGCCGAATAGACGAAAGGCTTGATCGCGGAACCGGGCTGGCGCCAGGCTTGCGTGACGTGGTTGAACTTCTGCAGGTTGTAATCGAAGCCGCCGACCAGGGCGTGGTAGCCGCCGCTGACGGCGTCGATGGAGACGAAGGCCGCCGCCACCAGCGGCACCTGCGAGATCGACCAGGCGTTCTTATTGCCCTGCATGATGCGGATCACCGCGCCGGGGCGCAGGCGCACGGCGTCCTTGGCCTTGTCGGTGAGGGCGTTGGCGGCCAGGCGCAGGCCGTCGCCGGTGATGGTGATCTCCTCGCCGGCGGGGTTCTGTACTTTTACGGCCTTCGGACTCGCCTCCAGCACCACGGCCGGAATCAGGCGGTCGCTGCCCGGGCGCTTCTGCAGCGCTTCCTCGATGGCGTCGTCGCGTTCCTCCTCGTCGGCCGGCAACGTGATGAAGGCCTCCGGGCCGCGATAGCCGTGGCGCTGGTCGTAGTTAAGCACATTGCGGCGCACCGATTCATAGGCCGCGTCCTGGTCCGCCTTGAGGATGGTGGTGTAGACGCTGATGCCCTTGGTGTACGAGTCTTCCTTGAACTGGGCGTAGACGGCCTGGCGCGCCAGTTCGGCCACGTACTCGGCGTGGGTGTCGAACTGCTGGCCGCGGGTGCTCACGCGCAGGGTCTGGTGCAGCGCCTTCTGGTACTGGTCCTCGGTGATGTAATCGAGGTCGCGCATCGATTTGAGCACCACGCGCTGGCGTTGTTTGGCGCGTTTCGGATTGACCGCCGGGTTGTGGCGGGCCGGATTCTGCGGCAGGCCGGCCAGCATGGCCATTTCGGCAACATCGAGTTCCTTCAGCGATTTGCCGAAGTACGTCTGCGCCGCGCTGCCAAAGCCGTAGGAGCGCTGGCCCAGGTAGATCTGGTTCATGTACAGCTCCAGGATCTCGTCCTTGCTCAGCGCCGCCTCGATCTTCATGGCCAGCATGATCTCGTTGATTTTGCGGCTATAGAATTTATCGCGCGTCAGGAAGAAATTGCGCGCCACCTGCATGGTGATCGTCGAGCCGCCCTGGCGCCGCGCGCCGCCCAGATTGGCGCGCGCGGCGCCCATCGCGCGCCGCCAATCGAAGCCATTGTGGTCGTAAAACCGCTTGTCCTCGATGGCCAGCACCGCTTTCTTCATCAGCTCCGGCATGTCCTTGATCGGCACGAAGTCGCGGTGTTCCTCGCCGAATTCGCCGATCAGGGCGTTATCGGCGGTGTAGATGCGCAGCGGGATCTTGGGCCGGTAGTCGGTCACGGCGTCGAGCGCCGGCAGATTGGGCGCGACGATCAGCAGCAGGTAGGCCAGTAGCAGGCCGCCGGCGATGAGGGCGGCCGCGCCGGCGACGATGAAGCCGCGAATGGCGTTGCGGCGGGTCAGCCACTTGGGTAGTGCGATAGGGGAAGCGGTCAAAGCTTGATCTCGTGGTGGTCACTGTTGGCCCGATTATAGACCATCAAATTTAAGCCCCGAATTTGATCTCCCTTAACCGAACGTGGCTTTTTGGGGTGGAATGGGGGCCGCACCCTATGAGGAATGGTAAATTTCACGTAACGTAGAGTAACTTAGAGGGTTTCAAGTTAATTTGGCTATACAACCGGGGAAGACATGGCGGAACCGCAGCACACACTCGATTGCGACGTCCTGATAGTGGGCGGCGGCATCAATGGCGCCGGCATCGCGCGCGACGCGGCGGGGCGGGGACTGTCGGTGGTCCTGTGCGAAAAGGACGACCTGGCGTCGCATACTTCATCGGCGTCGACCAAGCTGATACACGGCGGCCTGCGGTATCTGGAATACTACGAGTTCAATCTGGTGCGCAAGGCGCTGATCGAGCGCGAAACGCTGCTGCGCGCCGCTCCGCACATCATGTGGCCAATGCGTTTCGTGATGCCGCACGCGAAAGGACAGCGCCCGGCGCTGCTGATCCGGGCCGGCTTGATGCTCTACGACCTGCTGGCCAAGCGTGAGCTGCTGCCCGCGTCGTCGGGCGTCAACCTGCGCTGCCACGCGGCCGGCAAGCCGCTCAAGCCCGAGTTCCAGCGTGGTTTTATCTACTCGGACGGCTGGGTGGACGACTCGCGGCTGGTGGTGCTGAACGCCATCGACGCTTGCGAGAAGGGCGCCACCATCCTGACGCAGGCGGTCTGCAATTCGCTGGTGCGCAAGGCCGCCGACTGGGAGGCGACCTTGTACAAGCCCAGTTGCGGCAATATCCGCGTCAACGCCCGCTACGTGGTCAACGCCGCCGGCCCCTGGACCGCCGACCTGCTGCACGCGGCGCTGCCCAAGGAGGGCGGCGGCCATCTGCGCCTGATCAAGGGTAGCCATATCGTCGTCAAGCGCATCTTCGAGCATGACAACGCCTATATCTTCCAGCATCCGGACGGGCGCATCGTCTTCGCCATTCCGTATGAGCGCGACTTTACCCTGATCGGCACCACCGACCTCGATTACCACGGCGACGCCAACCAGGTCGCCATCGGCGAGGACGAAATCGCGTATCTGTGCCAGTTGGCCAGCCAGTATTTCGTCAAGCCCATCGTGCCGGCGGACGTGGTGTGGACCTATTCGGGCGTGCGCCCGCTGGTCGAGGATGGCGCCGACGCCAAGGCCGTCACGCGCGACTACCGGCTGGAGGTCGACAGCGACGGTCCGCCGATGCTCAGTGTTTTCGGTGGCAAGATC
The DNA here is from genome assembly GCF_040675865.1 of Burkholderia sp. LMU1-1-1.1. Lineage (NCBI taxonomy): Bacteria > Pseudomonadati > Pseudomonadota > Betaproteobacteria > Burkholderiales > Burkholderiaceae > Burkholderia > Burkholderia sp. LMU1-1-1.1. The sequence goes on from NZ_JBEGHG010000014.1 coordinate 29,251, forward strand.
ACCACTTTCCGCAAGCTGGCCGAGGAGGCGGTCGATTTGATCGCCAAGTCGCTGGACAACCGCCATGGCGGATGGACGCACAACGCCTGTCTGCCGGGAGGTGACGTTTACGGCGCCGAGCCGCAGAATAAATCGGTGCTGCAGTTCGATGCGTGGGTGCGCACCATGCAGGCGCGCTATGCGTGGCTGCCGCCGCTGCTGGTGCTGCGCTACGCGCGCGCGTATGGCACGCGGATTCATACGCTGCTGTGCGACCGCACCGATGTCGCCGATATGGGCGAGCAGATCGCGCCGGGGTTGTTCGCGACGGAGGTGGAGTATTTGCGTCGCTACGAGTGGGCGCGCACGGCGCAGGATATCCTTTGGCGGCGCTCGAAACTCGGTCTGCATCTGCCGCCGGATACCGGCGACAAGCTGCAGGCATGGTTGAACGCCAATCCAATGCAACGCACGTGATTTGGATTGACGCTTGGTTATTCGTAGGCGCCCAGGCGGCGCTGTTCGTCCGGGGTGAAACTTGTGTCGCGCAACTGCTGTAACGCGGCGTCTTTCTGTTGCGCCGGTTGTGCCATCAGTGTCGCGCGCTGCGTTAGATATGCGCCGATGCGCGCCTTCCACGCCGCCTCGTCGCGGTCGACGTCGGCCAGGCGCGCGGCGGCCTCCGGCGAAAATGTCGCCGCGCGCAGGCTGTAGACCTCATTGTCGCCGGCACCGCCGGCCCGCAGCCGCGCCACCGATTCCTCCAGCCGGATGATTTTGGCCGGCGCCTCGCGCTCCTCGCGCAACGCCGCGGGCATGCGCCGGTCCAGCTCCGCCACTTTGGCCTGTTTCTGCTCCGCGCTCAAGGTCTTGTCGACGGCCACCTCCAGCCGCGCCACCGCGTCGTCGTCCGCCGTGTCGGTCGCGCCGAACAGGCCCGCGCTTTGCTCCGGCGTGAAATACGTCGAACGCAGAGCGCGCATCGCCGCCAGCCGCGCGCGCGCCGACTGCGCCACGTCGCCGGACGGCGCCAGCTTCGACTCGATGCCCGCCAGCGCCTGTTTATAGGCCAGGTAACTTGACAGCAGGCGCTTCGCCTGCCGCGCCGGTTCGGGCTTGAGGCGCCGGTCGAGCTCCCGTTCGATCTCCGTTCGGATCGCGCCGAGGTCCTTTTCGCCCAGACCCGCCAGATAGTAGTCGAACAAGTGCCCGAGCTCCGCGTCGACCACCAGCTGTTCGCCGTCCAGCGTTTTGATGTCGCCGTCCGGGCGCGTGCCTTCCATCGACGGCACAAACGCGAAAAGGCCGGAACCGGGTTCGCGAACCTGCGCCGGCGGGGGCGGCGGCTCGTCCCGGCTGAAATACAGCGCGCAGCCGGCCAGCAGCAGGGCGGCCATCCCGGCTCTCTTCACGTTCGTGTGCATGACCCGCTCCTAGAGGCCCAGTCCCTGCAGGCGGTTGGCCTGCTGGCGGTAGACCGTCACCGGACTGGTTTCAAACAGGCTGACCAGGCCGGCCGTCTGGTTGACCTCATCGAGGTGGTTCATCGCGTAGTCGTCGCGGATCACGCGGCCCAGATGGCTGGAGCAACTGGCGACCAGACCATCGTTCTTCTCGCCGTTGAAGGCCAGCGCCGTCAACGCGAGCGGCGCGTCGAGCGGATCGAGCACGTTGGTGAGCTGTTTGCCGCCGCTCCAGGAGAAGTAGTGGACGCCGCGCTCCTGGTAGGCGCCTTCGCCGCAGGCCGACGTTGGCACGCCCTCCGGATGGCGGCTGTTGAACGCCAGCGAACCGGCGGTGGTGAGCGAGGTCATGGCCGCCGTGGCGTCCTGCGGCTTGCCGGTGTTGTTCGACACGATGCTCATCAGATTCGCGACCGCGCCGAGCACCACGGCGCTGGCGCCGGGAGCGTTATCCATCAGTATGTCGGCCACCTTCGAGCCCTTGTTCACGCCGCCGACGCTGGTGACCGAAGCCACCAGGTCCGGCCTGACCGAGGCCACGTAGCGCGCCGTGGGGCCGCCGTGGCTATGGCCGATCAGATTGACCTTGGCCGCTCCGGTCACCGCCAGGATTTGCTTGACCTGGGTGAGCATCTGCTCGCCGCGCACCTCCGTGCTGTTGGCCGCCGAGACGGTCGTCACGTACACATTGGCGCCGCCGCTGCGCAGGGCGGAGGTGATGCCGTAAAAGTATTCGAGCGGTCCGACGCTCTCGAAGCCCAAAAAGCCGTGCACCATCACGATCGGATACTTGGTTTGGGTGTAACCGGCCGCCCAGGACGACGCGGGCAGGGTGGTGATGGCGATGAGGGTCGTTGCCACGTATTTCCAGAAGCGATTCTTCATTTTGTCTCCGTTAGTTATTTTTTAGGAAATGAGAAGCTGGGAAGTCGCCGGCGCCATGATCGAAAACAAAGCAAGCGCTCGGTAATTGAATGTAGCACCCTTATTCGAGGAAAGCATGACGCGGCGCAATATCGTGGTAAAAACGATGAAGAGCAAAAAAAATGCCGCCCGGTATCACCCGGGCGGCATCGCGCTCCTTGCGGAGCGGCTGATTAAGGCGGGCGGCTTACTTCACGCCATGCATCAGCTTTTGAATCAATGGCGCGATGATGAACAACAGCACGCCGGCGGCCATCAGCGAGTAGAAACCGAAGGTGTAGCCGGACAGCGCCGACGTCACCGACATGCCGCTTTCGCCGGACACCGCCGAGGCGAAGATGCCCGAAAGGTTGTTGCCGATACCGGTCGACAGGAACCAGCCGCCCATGCCCAGGCCCACCAGGCGTGTAGGCGCCAGCTTGGTCACCATCGACAGGCCGATCGGCGACAGGCACAGCTCACCGATCGATTGCAGCACGTAGACCATGAACAGGGTCCAGAACGGGATCTTGTTGTCGATATCGACCAGCATCGACAGCGCGTACATCAACAGGCCGAAGGCGGCGCCGTTGAACAGCAGGCCCAGACCGAACTTGCGCGGGATCGATGGATTCTTGTTACGCATGGCCACCCAGATGAAGGCGATCAGCGGCGCGAAGGTGATGATCGCCAGCGAATTCACGGTCTGGAACCAGGCCACGGGGAAGGTCCAGTTGAACATTTCGCGGTCGACGATTTTCTCGGCCAGGAAGGTGAACGAGCTGCCCGCCTGCTCGAAGAACATCCAGAACATGATGTTGAAGAAGAAGATCAGCAGCATGGCGATGACGCGGTCGCGCGCGACCTTGCCGTTCTTGATCCCCTCGATCATCAACATGACAGCCAGCAGGATGAACAGCACCGTCAGCACGGCCTGCAGGCTCTTGGCGCCGGCGGCGAGCAGCAGGTAGACCACCGGGATCACGCACAGCGAGCCCAGTACCACATACAGCAGGCGTTTTGGATCGCTGCTTTGCGCGTCCGGGGCGCCGATGCCTTTCAGATTGCGGCGGCCGATGAAGAACCACACCAGGCTAATCAGCATGCCGACGCCGGCCGACATGAACACCACTTTGTAAGCGGGCATGCCGTTGGTGCCGAAAATCGCCGTGGCGAGCCACTCGGTCAGCACCGGGGCGACCATCGCGCCGGAGTTGATACCCATGTAGAAAATGGTGAAGCCCGAATCGCGGCGGGTGTCGCCGGTGGAGTACAGCTTGCCGACCATGGTCGAGATGTTCGGCTTGAACATGCCGTTGCCGACGATGATGGTGGCCAGGCCAAGCTTGAACACCGTCTGGTCGGGGAAGGCGATCATGAACAGGCCTGCGGCCATGAAGGCCGCGCCGACCAGGATGGAGCGCTGGTATCCCAGCACGCGGTCGGCGACATAGCCGCCGAACAGCGCGGCGGCGTAGACCAGCGCGAGGTAGGAGCCGTAGACCAGATTGGCGGCCGATTCGCCGGACGAATCGCCGTTATAGAATTGTGCGACGACGTAGAGCACGAGCGCCCAACGGATGCCGTAGAAAGCGAAACGCTCCCAGAATTCGGTCATGAACAACATCCAGAGCGGGGCCGGGTGGCCCATGATCTGTTTGAACTCGGGAATAGCGACTTCCGTGTTGGTGGTGGTAGCACCGCTCATGCGGCTTCTCCTAATTTATGATCGATTAAAAGTGTCTCCGGCTCCCTTGTGGGGGGCCAAATTGGGCGCCATTTTAATCTACAAACGCGGCGCGACGCACTTTTTGTGGCGGCCGCTGCAAGGTTGTGTCATTTGTGATAATAAATCCCGAATCGGTGAAGAATGGATGCGGCGCACAATCTCCGGCCCAAAGATTGCCGAGTTGTCGTATATTGGCATTGCAGGCCTACTACGTGACATCGAATCTGAATAAGGATTTACGCAACATGGAACATGACGTTATCGATACTTTGATTTCGCCCGAAGGACAGCTGGAGATCCTTTCGAAGGCGGAAGTGAACAAGCTGCTCGACACAAGCCAGGGCGGCCTATATAACGTCTTTCGCAATTGCGCACTGGCCGTGCTCAATTGCGGCAGCACCATCGACGACGGCAAGGAGCTGCTGGAACGTTACGAGTCCTTCTCGATCAGCATCGTGCAGCGCGAGCGCGGCATCAAGCTCGATATCAAGGGCGCGCCGGCGATCGCCTTCGTCGACGGCAAGATGATCAAGGGCATCCACGAACACCTGTTCGCGGTGCTGCGCGATATCGTCTTCGTCAGCAACGAGGTGACCGATACGCAGAAGTTCGACATGAGCCGCACCGAGGACATCACCGACGCGGTCTTCCACATCCTGCGCAACGCCGGCGTGCTCAAGCCGATGTTGAACCCGAACCTGGTGGTGTGCTGGGGCGGACACTCGATCAACCGCGCCGAGTATAACTACTCGAAGGAAGTGGGCTATCAAATGGGCCTGCGCGACCTGGACATCTGCACCGGCTGCGGTCCGGGCGCGATGAAAGGCCCGATGAAGGGCGCCACCATCGGTCACGCCAAGCAGCGCCTGGCCCACGGCCGCTATCTGGGCATCACGGAGCCGGGCATCATCGCCGCCGAATCGCCGAACCCCATCGTCAACGAACTGGTGATCATGCCGGATATCGAAAAACGCCTGGAGGCGTTCGTGCGCACCGGTCACGGCATCGTCGTGTTCCCGGGCGGCGCCGGCACCGCCGAGGAGATCCTGTACATCCTGGGCATCCTGCTGCATCCCGATAACGCGGAGATCCCGTTCCCTCTGGTGTTCACCGGACCGGAGACGTCGCGCGAGTACTTCGTGCAGATCAACCAGTTCATCCTCGATACCTTGGGGCCCGAGGCGCAACAGCGCTACAAGATCATCATCGACGATCCGGAACTGGTGGCGCGCGAGATGCAGGCCGGGATCAAGCAGGTGCGCGAGTTCCGCAAGAGCCGCAGCGACGCCTATTACTACAACTGGGGCCTGAAGATCGACCGCGAGTTCCAGAAGCCGTTCGCGCCGACGCACGAGAACATGCGCAATCTGAGTCTGCACAAGAACCAGGAAGTGCATCTGCTGGCGGCGAACCTGCGCCGGGCGTTTTCCGGTGTGGTGGCGGGTAACGTCAAGGACGAGGGCATCCGCGCGATCGAGAAGTTCGGCCACTTCGAGATCCATGGCGACAAGGAGATCATGGGGCCGATGGATGCGCTGCTGGCGTCGTTCGTCGAGCAGAGCCGGATGAAGTTGGCGGGCAAGGCGTATACGCCTTGTTATCGCGTGATCCAGTAAAACCCAATTGTCCGTGCGCGTGATGTCGCGTGTGCGTGGTGGTGGGGTCGTACCCCGTACGGAGTACGACCCCTTTTACGGTTCGGGGTTCTTCACGCAGGCCAATCCCGCTGGCCGCGCCCCTCCATTTCGCGGTCGATGTAGAACGCGGCGCTGACCAGGGCCAGATGTGTGAACCCCTGCGGGAAATTGCCGGTCAACTTGGCGCGCTCGTCGAATTCCTCGGCATACAACTGGAGGTGATTCGCATATCGCAGCAGCTTTTCGAAGATCATTCGCGCCTGGTCCATCCGTCCTGCGCGCGCCAAACACTCCACATGCCAGAATGAACAGGCCGAGAATGCGCCTTCCTTGCCCGGCAAGCCATCATCGCGCTTGTAGCGGAACACCATGCCGTCGTCCGTGAGCCGGGTGCCGATGGCGTCCAAGGTGGCCAGCCAGCGCGGGTCGGTGGCGCCGACGAACCGCACCAGCGGCATCAACAGCAGCGCCGCGTCGAGATCCTTGCCGCCGCGCTCCTCGACAAAATGCCCCAGCTTCTCGTTCCAGAAATTGGTCCAGATGTCGTCGTGGATCGCGTTGCGCACCTTCATCCAGCGCGTGAAAGGCGCCGCCAGCGAGCGTTTGCTGGCCAGCCGGATCGCCCGGTCGATCGCAACCCAGCACATGAGCCGCGAATGCAAATGGTGGCTCGGTGGCCCGCGCACCTCCCAGATGCCGGCGTCGGCCTCGTTCCAGTGGCGGCAAACGTAGTCGATCACGCGGCACACGCCCAGCCAGCGGTCGTGCGAGATGGCCTCTCCATACTTGTTACTCAGGTAGATGGAGTCCATCAACTCGCCGTAGATATCGAGCTGCAGTTGCGTGACGGCGTCGTTGCCGATGCGGACCGGTGCCGCGCCGTGGTAGCCGCCCAGGTGCTCCAACGTGGTCTCGGGCGAAATCTCGCCGCCATCGAGCGCATACATCACTTGCATTTGCCCGCCCTTGCTGGAGTGGAGCGCACGGTCGCCCAGCCAGCGATAGAAGTCCTTGGCCTCGTTGTGATAACCGAGCCGCATCAGCGCGTAGATCGAGAACGACGAATCGCGTATCCACGCGGCGCGATAGTCCCAATTGCGGATGCCGCCGCGCGCCTCGGGCAGGGCGAAGGTGCCGGCGGCCGCGATCGAGCCGTGTCGGCGCGACGTCAGCAGTTTCAATACCAGCGCGGAGCGGGTAACCGCGTCGCGCCAGCGGCCCTTGTAGGTCGACTGCCCGGCCCAGACGCGCCAGCGGGCGATGGTGGCGTCGATCAGCTGGCCGATGGCGTCGGCGTCGATTAGTTCTTCGTGCGGCTCGTCGAGCATGAAGGTCACGCTCTGGCCGGCGCGCAGGGTCACGCTGGCGCTCACTTCACCTTCGCCCTTGACGAAATCGGCCTCGCCGCTCAGGCGCAGCGATGGATTGCCTTTGCCGGAAAAGATCGCGCTGCCTTTTTTGACGGAGACCGAGGGGACGACGCGTGCATAGTCATAGCGCGGCGTGCAGCGCAGGGTGATCGTCACCTTGCCACGGGTGACAGTCACGCGCCGCACCAGCCGGGTGGGAGCCTCGCCGACATCGTCGGTGTCGATCATCAGGTCGGTGATTTCGGCGCTGGCGTCGCTGCCCATCCAGCGCGTCAGCAGCACGTTGGTGTCGGGCATATACATCTGGACGATGCGCGGATCGTCGATCCGTGGCGACAGTTCGAACACGCCGCCCTTGGCGGCGTCCAGCAAGCCGGCGAAGATGCTCGGGCTGTCGAGGTTGGGCCAGCACATATAGTCGATGGCGCCGTCGCAGGCCACCAGGGCGATGGTGGCGAGATTGCCGATGACGCCGTGGTCGGCGATGTCGCGTTCCGCGCGCTCCGCGTTTTTAGCGGGCGCCTTTGGCTTTGGTGGGGTTTTGGCAGCCGTCCTGGCCTTGGCGCCGGCGGCCATCAGCCGTTGTCCTCGAAGCCCGGATACAGCGCCATGCCGCCATCGACGAACAGCGTGCTGCCGACCACATAGTCCGCCATGTCGGATGCCAGGAACAGCGCCGCGTGGGCGACATCCTCCGGCTTGCCCACGCGGCCATACGGGATCAGTTTAAGCAGTTCGGGGCTGCCGCCGTCGGCGGTCACCTCGGCGTTGATCGGGGTCTTGATGGCGCCCGGCGCGATTGCATTGATGCGAATTTTTTCAGGCGCCACTTCCTGCGCCATGGTTTCCATCAGCAGGTGCACGCCGCCTTTGGATGCCGCGTAGTTGACATGGCCGGCCCACGGGATGCGCTGGTGGACGGAGCTCATGCAGATGATCTTCCCGAGCGCGCGCGAGACTTCGCGCTGGCCCTGTTTGCGGAACAGGCGCACGGCTTCGCGCATGCACAGGAACTGGCCCGTCAAATTGGTCTTAAGGATGCCTTCCCACTGGGCCAGCGTCATGTCCGCGCTGGGAGCGTCGTCCTGGCGGCCGGAGTTGGCCACCACGATGTCGACGGCGCCGAATCGTTTCACTGCCGCGTCGAACAGGGCTAGGACGTCGCTCTCTTCGCCGACGTCCGCCTGGACCGCGATCGCCTGTCCGCCATCGGCGGCGATCAGCGCGACCACTTCGTCCGCCTGGTCCTTGTTGGTGTGGTAGTTGACCACCACGTTGGCGCCGGCCTTGGCGAATTCCAGCGCGATGCCGCGTCCCAGGCCGGAATTGGAGCCGGTGACGATGGCGGTTTGGTTTTGCAGCGTGACGTGCATGATGGGGGCTCCTTGCGAAGATGTGATCCCATTCTAGGCCTGCCTGGCGATTCCTGCAGCGCGCCTATCATCACGTAATGCTCCCACCGCACGCAAGCCGCAAAATCCCGGACGAAAAAAAACCGCTCGGAGGAGCGGTTTTTGCGGAACGCTTACTCTTCGCGGCGCAAGTGCGGGAACAGCAGCACGTCGCGGATGTTCGGCGAGTCGGTGATGATCATCATCAGGCGATCGATGCCGATGCCGCAACCGCCGGCCGGCGGCATGCCGTATTCCAGCGCGCGGATGTAGTCGGCGTCGTAGAACATCGCCTCTTCATCGCCGGCGTCCTTGGCGGCCACCTGGGCCAGGAAGCGGGCCGACTGGTCTTCGGCGTCGTTCAACTCCGAGAAGCCGTTGGCGATCTCGCGGCCGACCATGAACAGCTCGAAGCGCTCGGTGATGCCCGCTTCCGTATCGGAGGCGCGCGCCAGCGGCGACACTTCGGCCGGGTAGTCGATGATGAAGGTCGGTTCCCACAGCTGCGCTTCGGCGGTTTCCTCGAACAGCGCCAGTTGCAGCGCGCCCAGACCGGCGGTGGCGAACGGCTTGACGCCGAACTTCAGCAGTTCCTTCTTGATGAACTCAGCGTCCTTCAGCTGCTCCGGGGTGTAGCCCGGCGCGTACTTGTTGATCGCCTCGACGATGGTCAGGCGGTGGAAGGCCTTGGCCAGGTCCAGTTCCTTGCCGCCGTAGGTCAGGGTCGCGGTGCCGTGGGCATCGATAGCTGCCTGGCGGATGATCTCCTCGGTGAAGTTCATGATCCACTTGTAGTCGGTGTAGGCCGCGTAGAACTCCATCATCGTGAATTCAGGGTTGTGACGGATCGACACGCCTTCGTTGCGGAAGTTGCGGTTGATCTCGAACACGCGGTCGAAGCCGCCCACCACCAGGCGCTTCAGGTACAGCTCGGGCGCGATACGCAGGAACATCTGCATGTCCAGCGCGTTGTGGTGGGTGATGAACGGCTTGGCCGCCGCGCCGCCCGGAATGGCGTGCAGCATCGGCGTTTCCACTTCCATGAACTCGTTCTTTTCCATGAAACGGCGCATCGACGAAATCGCGGCGGTGCGCGCCTTGAAGGTGCGGCGCGTTTCTTCGTTCATGATCAGATCGACGTAACGCTGGCGGTACTTGGTTTCCTGATCGGCCAGGCCGTGGAATTTGTCCGGCAGCGGGCGCAGCGACTTGGTGATCAGACGCAGCTCGCTGACCTTGATGGTCAGTTCATCGGTCTTGGTCTTGAACAGCGTGCCGACCACGCCCAGGATGTCGCCCAGATCGTAGTGGTGCAGCGCGGCCATCGCGGCTTCGCCGGTCAGGTCCAGGGTGGCGTAGATCTGGATGCGGCCGTCGGCCTTGGGGCCGGACGAATCCTGCAGCGTGGCGAAAGCGGCCTTCTTGCCGGCTTCGCGCTTGAGCATCATGCGGCCTGCCAGAACGACGGAGACCGGATTGGCTTCCAGCTCTTCGCGCGACTTCTCGCCGTATTGCACGTGCAGATCGGCTGCCTTGTGCTGGGGTTTGAAGTCGTTCGGGAAGGCGACGCCTTGTTCGCGCAGGGCGGCCAGCTTGGCGCGGCGCTCGGCGATGATCTTGTTCTCGTCGGGCGCTGCTGCTTGTTCTTGAAGATCCGTAGTCATGGTCTGTTTCTAGGTTGAGGTGATGATTAGTTGGCGGCCGCGGCGTCAACATACGGCTCGGACGCGAACAGCGCGTCGATATCGAGCTCGCTGAAGTCGCGCGCCACGGCGATGACGTTGTCGTATTCGGCGAAGGCTTCGGCCGGCAGGGTGGTGGTCAGGACGACCGCACGCATGCCGGCGCGGCGGGCCGCCTCCACGCCCAGCGGCGCGTCTTCGAAGACGATGCTGTTGGCGGGCAGGGCGCCGGCGCGTTCGGCGGCCAGCAGGAACACGTCCGGATTCGGCTTGCCGCGCGCCACATCGGCGGCGCCGGCGATGGCGTCGAACTGCTTGCGCAGATCCAGGCCGTCGAGCGTGAAGTCGATGTTCTCGTTGGGCGCTGCGGTGGCCACGGCCAGTTTGATGCCGGCGCTTTTGGCGGCGGCGATGAACAGGTCGAAGCCCTTGGTCACCGCCAGGTGCGGCGCATACAGCTCGCGGTACAGCGATTCCTTCTCGAAGTCGAGCGCCGCGCTTTCTTCCCTGGTCAGGTGGTCGCCCAGGTAGGTGCGCATGATTTCATGGCCCTGGCGGCCGGCCGTGTCGCGGAAAAACGCGTCCGGGTCCAGGGTGTGGCCGCGACGCTCGAAAAAGGCCAGCCACGACTTGGTGTGGAAGGCCATGTTGTCGACGATGGTGCCGTCCATATCGAAGATGAACGCGCGCGCCGTTGAAGATGCTGCTGATGTCATTTATACGCCTTGTTTGAGCGAAGCGGAGATGAAGTCGTCCAGGTCGCCGTCCAGCACGCCCTTGGTGTTACCGGTCTCGAAGTTGGTGCGCAAATCCTTGATGCGCGACTGATCCAGCACATAGGAGCGGATCTGGTGGCCCCAGCCGACGTCGGTTTTGGAGTCTTCCAGTTTCTGCTGCTCGCTCATGCGCTTGCGCAGTTCCATTTCGTACAGCTTCGCCTTCAGCATTTCCATCGCCTCGGCCTTGTTGCGGTGCTGCGAGCGGTCGTTCTGGCACTGCACCACGATACCGGACGGGCCGTGCGTCAGGCGGACGGCGGAATCGGTCTTGTTAATGTGCTGGCCACCGGCGCCGGACGCGCGGTAGGTATCGATGCGCAGGTCGGCCGGATTGATCTCGATGTCGATCGAGTCATCGACTTCCGGATAGACGAACAGCGACGTGAACGACGTGTGGCGGCCGTTGGCAGAGTCGAACGGCGACTTGCGCACCAGGCGGTGCACGCCGGTCTCGGTGCGCAGGAAGCCGTAGGCGTAGTCGCCTTCGACCTTGATGGTGGCGGTCTTGATGCCGGCCACCTCGCCGTCGGACTGCTCCATGATCTCGACCTTGAAGCCTTTGCGCTCGCAGTAGCGCAGGTACTGGCGCAGCAGCATCGAGGCCCAGTCCTGGGCTTCGGTGCCGCCGGCGCCGGCCTGGATGTCGATGAAGCAGTTGTTCGGGTCCATCGGATTGTTGAACATCCGGCGGAACTCCATGCCCTCGATGACCTTGCGCACTTCCTCGGCGTCGACGATCAGCGCCTCGAGCGTGTCGTCGTCGCCTTCCTCCTTGGCCATGGCGAACAGGTCGCCCATGTCTTTGAGGTCGGTGTCGGCCTTGGTCAGCGCGCTGACGATCGCCTCCAGCGATTTTTTCTCTTTGCCGAGATCCTGGGCCTTTTTCGGGTCGTTCCAGACCGTCGGGTCTTCCAGTTCTTCGTTTACTTGTTCGAGTTTCTCTGACTTTTTATCGAAGTCAAAGATACCTCCGTAGTTCGGCTTCGCGCGTGGTCAGATCGGCGAGCAGGGCGGAGAGGGCGTTGATGCGTTCGGCTTCCATGTTTTCTTCTTCTCTAGGCTGAAATCAAACCTTGGATTATACCGGATGAGGGTTGTTGCCGGGCGCCTGTCTGTCCGTGCCAGCGAAAAGTGCCTGGCTAAGCGCCTGGCGGGCACGGCTCTTGCATACCGGCAGTCACCGCTGAGTTGTAAAATACTGACATTTTAGTCACGGGGGGTATAAAATATGCACCCATTCGGTGACCGATGTTGATGCAAAGAAATGCCGTTGGCGTCCCGTCACCCCGGCCCAAAAAATTGCCACTCCATTTATCGATACCTATGCGCGCGTCCCTCGTCCTGCCCATTTTGCTGATCGGCTGCGGCAGCCTGCCGGAGCACGGGTCGACGCCGGCCGGCACCGAGGCCACCCTGGCGCTGCTGGAGACGACGGACCTGCACGCGAACGTTCTCGGTTACGACTACTACAAGCTCAAGGCCGATCCATCGATTGGACTGGAGCGCACCGCCACGCTGATCAAACAGGCGCGCGCCGAATTCCCCAACAATCTGCTGCTCGATAACGGCGACGCGCTGCAAGGCACGGCGCTGGCCGACTATCAGGCGCTGGTCGCGCCGGTCGGCTGCGACCAGCCGCCGGCGATCTACAAGGCGATGAATCTGCTGGGCGTCGACGGCGCCGGCATCGGCAACCACGAATTCAATTACGGCCTGGCGTACCTGAACCAGGTCACTGGCAGCCATTTCGATGTCGAAGGCGTCGCCGCAGACGCGCCGCGCTGCGCCGGTCCCGCCTTCCCGATCGTGCTGGCGAATATCTACAGCGCCAGGACCAAACAGCCGCTGTTCGCGCCATACAGCATCCTCACGCGCCGAATCGCCGCCACCGCCCCGGATGGCAAACCGGTGACGGCCACCATCAAGGTGGGCATCATCGGCTTCGCGCCGCCGGGCATTCTGTCGTGGGACAAGCACTGGCTGGACGGAAAAGTATACGCCGAGGGCGTGCGCGAAACGGCGCTGAAGTACATCCCGCAAATGCGCGCGCAAGGCGCCGATCTGGTGGTGGCGATCTCGCATGGCGGACTCGATGGCGCGCCGTACACGCCTGAGATGGAGAACGCCAATTACCATCTGGCGCAGGTGCCGGGTGTGGATGCGATGCTGATCGGCCACGCGCACCAGCAGTTCCCGAACGCGGCCAGCACCGTCGATTCGTTCAATCTGCCGGGCGTGGACAAAGCCGCGGGCACGGTACAAGGCGTGCCGGCGGTGATGGCCAGCCTGTGGGGCAAGCACCTGGGAGTGATCGGCCTGCGGTTGAAGTACGACGGCAAGGCCTGGATCGTCGACAAAAGCCGCACCACGGTCGAAGCGCGCGGCACGCGGAACCCCGACCGCAGCTACGTCGCGGCCGATCCGGCGGTCGGGGCGCTGATCGCCGCCGAGCACGAGGCGACCATCCGCTACGTGCGGGCGCCGCTGGGCACCAGCGACTTCCGGATGTCGTCCTACTTCGCCGATGTCGGCGACGTCAGCGCCATCCAGCTGGTGAATCAGGCGCAGACCGACTATGTTGTGAACTACGTCAAGGCCAGCCTGCCGAATTACGCGGGCTTGCCGGTGCTGTCGATGGCGTCGCCGTTCAAGGCCGGCGCGGCGGGCGTGGGAGACTACACCGACGTCAAGGCCGGCGGCGTGGCGCTCAACAACGCCGCCGACCTGTATCTGTATCCGAACGCGCTGCACGCCGTGAAGCTGGACGGCGCCGGCCTCAAAGCATGGCTGGAAAAGTCGGCCGAGCGCTTCAACCGCATTGATCCCGCCAGCGGGGCGCAGCAGGAGTTGGTCAATTCGTCCTTCTCCAGCTTTAACTTCGACATGCTGACCAGCGCCGACGTCAGTTACCGGATCGACGTGACCAAACCGGCCGGCCAGCGCATCGTCGCGCTGCACTATAAAGGTGCGCCGGTCGCACCGTCGCAGGAGTTCCTGGTGGCGACCAATAACTACCGTGCCAGCGGCGGAGGCAATTTTCCCGGCCTGAATGGCGGCAAGACGGTGCTGGCGGCGCCGGACAGCAGCCGGGATGTGCTGATTTCTTATATCAAGCAAGCCAGGACGCTGACCCGCGCGCGCAACGGGTCGACCCGAAGCTGGCGGTTCGTACCGGTGGCGACCAAGGGAGCGGTGGTGTTTCACGCGCCGCCCAATATGATCGAACTGGCCAGGGAGGCCGGCCTGACGGCGGTCTCGCAGATCGAACCGGATGATGGCGGCGGCAAGGGCTTTGCCCTGTACGCCATCGATTTGTCGAAGTGAGTGGAGGACCCATGGGACCCATCATGCGAAAAATATGTGCGGTATTGACGTTGCTGGCGGCGGGCGTGGGGCCGGTCTGCGCGGCGCCGCTGGACGAGGCGCGTTTGTACCTGCGCGGCGGCCAGGGCGTCAGTGTCGATCTGCCGAAGGCGTTCGCCCTGTTCTCCGGGGCGGCCAAGGCCGGCGATCCCCAAGCCGCTTATTATCTCGGCATGATGTACCAGAACGGCATGTCCGTCCCGCGCGACGCCAAGGCCGCCGCGCACTGGTTGCAGTTCGCCGCCAACCGCCAGATGCCGGCGGCGATGTTCGCGCTGGCGAACCTGTATCTGAGCGGCGATGGCGTCAAGCGCGACGAGCAGGCGGCGCGCCGCCTGATCGAAAAGGCCGCCGATCTTGACTATCCGGACGCGGTGATGGCGATGGCCATCGGCCTGCGCGACGGCTCCATGGGTTTCGAACGCAACGAGGCGCTGGCCGAGACCCAGATGCGCTTCGCCAACCGCGCCTTGAAGCAGAAGCCCACCGGCGGCATGTAGCATCCGGCGGCATCCCGCCGCCGTCATCTTCTCCCCATCCTTCCTTACTGCTTGCTTACACGCCGCGGGCCTTGTGCCTTGCGGCGCGCGTGCTGCAATGCCGCACATGTATCTGTTGCTGGCCCCCGTTGTCTCCCCTACAATGAGTCATCGATGGGGGCAACTTTCCAGCCCGTTTTCCAGCGTACGACTACTATAAAAACGTTGTAACAGGAGATGACAAATGGATTTTAAACTGAATTTGCTGGCCGCTGCACTGGTACTCGGTTTCTCTTCTTCCGCCATGGCGGCGGACCCCATCAAGATCGGCGTGGCCGGTCCGTTCACCGGCGGCTCGGCGCCGATGGGCGTTTCGATGCGCGACGGCGTCAAACTGGCCGTGGCCGACATCAACGCCAAGGGCGGGGTGCTGGGCCGCCAGTTGCAGATCGTCGAGCGTGACGACGAAGCCAAACCGGAACGCGGCGTGCAGATCGCCCAGGAACTGATCAACAAGGAGAAGGTGGTCGCCACCGTCGGCTACATCAACACCGGCGTCGCGCTGGCGTCGCAGCGCTTCTATCAGGAAGCCAAGATCCCGGTCATGAACAACGTCGCCACCGGCTCGATCATCACCAAGCAGTTCGCCGACAAGCCGGAGAACTACATCTTCCGCAACGCCGCCAATGATCAGATCCAGTCGCAGATGATCATCCAGGAGGCGGTCGACAACCGCAAGTTCAAGAAGGTCGCCATCCTGGCCGACTCCACCAACTACGGCCAGCTGGGCCGCGAGGATCTGGAGAAGGCGCTCGATAAAAAGGGCATGAAGGCGGTGGCCACGGAAAAATACAATATTAAGGACGTCGACATGACCGCCCAGCTGCTCAAGGCCAAGCAGGCCGGTGCCGAGGTGGTGCTCACCTACGGCATCGGTCCGGAGCTGGCGCAGATCGCCAACGGCATGGAAAAGCTGAACTGGAAAGTGCCGATGATCGGCAGCTGGACGCTGTCGATGGGGAACTTCATCGACAACGCCGGCAAGAACGGCAACGGCACCCGCATGCCGCAAACCTTCATCCAGGAGCCGACCACGCCCAAGCGCAAAGCCTTCATCGACGCCTACGTGAAGGCTTACAATCCGCCGGGCGGGCGCATGCCGTCGCCGGTATCGGCCGCCCAGGGCTACGATTCGATCTACCTGCTGGCGGCCGCCATCAAGCAGGCCAATTCCACCGAGGGCCCGAAGATCAAGGCCGCGCTGGAAAACCTCAACGAGAAGATCGACGGCGTCGTCACGTCGTACAACAAACCATTCAGCAAGGATAACCACGAGGCCATCACCGCCGACATCACCGTCTTCGGCGAAGTCAAGGACGGCAAAGTCGTTCCGGTCAAGTAAGGCAAGCAAGGCGCATCGTCACCGGCCAGTCTTGAGCGTTCAAGCCTGGCCTTTTTCTCGTGTTCCTCACCGTGGTGGACATCATGGAAATCCTGTTACAACTGATATTCAGCGGCATCGCGCTTGGCATGATCTACGCCGTCATCGCGTTCGGCTACCAGCTCACGTTCGCCACCTCCGGCACGCTCAACTTCGGCCAGGGCGAATCGCTGATGCTCGGCGCGCTGGTCGGCCTTAGCCTGGTCGGCACCATCCACGGCGGCCCTTATATGAGTTATCTGTTGATGATCCCCCTGGTGATCATCTTCGGCGCATTGCAAGGCATGTTTGTCGAATGGATAGGCGTGCGGCCGGCGATCAAGATCAAGTCCGAGTTCGGCTGGATCATGTCGACCATCGCGCTGGCCATCATCTTCAAGAACGTCGCCGAGAACATCTGGGGCAAGGACGACCTCACGTTCCCGTCGCCGCTCAGCTCCACGCCGTTCCAGGTCTTCGGCGCCAACGTGCAGCCGATGCAGGTGGCGGTGATCGTCGGCGCGCTCGCCATCATGGCGGCGGTCGAAATCTTCAACCGCAAATCGATCTACGGCAAAGCCGTCGTCGCCACCTCCAACGACCGCGACGCGGCGGGGCTGATGGGCATTAACACCAGCATGGTGATCACCTTCTCGTACGCGCTGTCGTCGGCCACCGCGGCTTTCGCCGGCGTGCTGGTGGCGCCGCTGACGCTGACCGGCGCCACCATGGGCGCCTCGCTCGGGCTCAAAGCCTTCGCCGTCGCCATTATCGGCGGGTTGACCTCCGGTGTCGGCGCCATCGTCGGCGGCCTCATTTTGGGTATTACCGAAACCGCCGCCGGCTACTACATCTCGACCGGCTACAAGGACGTGCCGGGATTGCTGTTGCTGCTCCTGGTACTCGCGGTCAAGCCTTCCGGCCTGTTCGGCAAAGCCGCCATCAAAAAGGTCTGACCCATGAACAAGACGATCGTCGCGGCAAGCGTGGTGGGTTTGGCGGTGCTGGCGCTGTATCCGGTGCTGATACCGAATCCTTATTACATCCATCTTTTTGAAACCATACTGATTTACGCGATCCTGCTGTTCGGGCTCGATATCGTGGTCGGCTACACCGGCCAGGTGTCGCTGGGCCACGCCGGCTTGTTCGGCATCGGCTCCTATGTCACCGGTGTGCTGGTGTTCAAACTGGGCGCGCCGTTCTGGATCGCCATTCCCGCCAGCGTGCTGGGGGCGGCGCTGTTCGGCGCCGTGCTGGCGCTGCCGGCGTTGCGGGTAACGGGCCCCTATCTGGCGATGGTGACCCTGGCCTTCGGCACCATCATCCAGATCCTGATCAACGAGATGACCTTCCTGACCGAAGGACCGATGGGATTGAAGCTGTCCAAACCGGAGATCCTCGGCCACAAGTTGGATGAAGTCGAGTACTACTATATGTGCGCCGCGCTGATGGTGGTCTCGCTGATCGTCGTGCACCGGATACTCAAATCGAACCTCGGCCGCGCCTTCGAAGCGCTGCGCGACAGCCCGATCGCCTCCGACTGCATGGGCGTCTCGGTCTACCGCTACAAGGTCTACGCCTTCATCATCAGCGCCGGATTCGCCGGGCTGGCGGGCAGCCTGTACGCGTATTCGGAGGAGTACATCTCGCCCAACACCTACAACTTCGAACTGACGATCCTGTTCCTGCTGGCGGTGATCATGGGCGGCCGCAAGACGCGTTCCGGGGCGCTGATCGGCGCGCTGATCGTGGTCATGCTGCCCAGCCTTTTGGCGGACATCGAATTGTTCCGCAAGATCGCCGTCATCGCCGCCGTGCTGGGCGTGGTCGGTTCGGCGTTCATGCTGGCGAAGAAGCGCGCCACGCTGCGCGGGGTCCTGGTGCCGCTGGTGGCGACGATCGGCATGGCCGCCTTCTCGTTCAAGCTGGAGAACATCGTCGACTGGCGCCTGACCATCTTCGGCTTAATGACGCTGTTCGTCGTCTACTATCTGCAGGACGGCATTGTCGGCTTCCTCAAAAGCCTGCTGGGCAAGGGCGCGGTGCACGCCAAGGCGGTGCAGGCCAGCGGCGCCGAAGCGTTTGCGCGCGCCAAGGGCGGCAACGCCGGCGAAACGCTGCTCGACGTGAACCAGATCCTGATGCAATTCGGCGGCCTCAAGGCGCTCAACCAGGTCGACATGCACGTGATCCAGGGTTCGGTGCACGGCTTGATCGGCCCGAATGGCTCGGGCAAGAGCACGATGATGAACGTGCTGACGGGGATCTACAAACCGACCGCCGGCCAGGTCAAGTTCTCCGGCGCGGTGATCTCGGGCCGCACGCCGTCGCAGATCGCGCTGGGCGGCGTCGCGCGCACCTTCCAGAACGTGCAGCTGTTCGGCGAGATGACGGCCACAGAGAACGTTCTGGTCGGGCTGCACAACACCTTCAAGTCGAATGTGCTAGACGTGATGCTGCAGACGCCGCGCTACAAGCGCGAGGAGCGCGCTGCGCGCGACCGCGCCGCCAGCATATTGGAGTTCGTCGGCCTGACGGCGATGGCCAACGAGGAGGCGCGCAACCTCCCGTACGGCAAACAGCGGCTGCTGGAGATCGGCCGCGCGCTCGGACTCAGTCCGCGCCTGCTGCTGCTGGACGAACCGGCGGCAGGCCTGACCGCGCCGGACATCAAGGAGCTGATGGCGATCATTCGCAAGATACGCGACCACGGCATCACCATCATCCTGATCGAGCACCACATGGACGTGGTGATGGCCTTGTCCGACACCGTCACGGTGCTGGACTTCGGCCAGAAGATCGCCGAGGGCGCGCCGGCGGCGGTGCAAAGCGATCCGAAGGTGATCGAGGCTTACCTGGGCGGCAGCGGCGAAGAACACGGCGGCACGGCGGCGCCGGCGGCACACTAACGAGGACAGACATGCTATCGATCTCCAATCTGCACGCCGCCTACGGCAAAGTCGAAGTCCTGCACGGCATCTCGCTGGACGTCCCCAAGGGCAAGCTGGTGACCCTGATCGGCTCCAACGGCGCCGGCAAAACCACCACCATGCGCGCCATCTCCGGCATGATCAAGCCGAAGGACGGCAAGGTCACGCTGGACGGCAAGGACATCACCGGCTTCGACTCCCACCGCATCGCCCGCGCGGGCCTGGCGCATTCGCCGGAGGGGCGGCGCGTGTTCGCCTCAATGACGGTGACTGACAATCTGCTGCTCGGCGCCTTCCCGCGCTTCACGCGCGCGCGGCCCAGGGGCGACATCAAGCACGATCTGGAAAAGGCGCTGGAGCTGTTCCCGCGCCTGAAGGAGCGGCAGGGGCAGCTGGCCGGCACCTTGTCCGGGGGCGAGCAGCAAATGCTGGCGATGGCGCGCGCCATCATGCTCAATCCGGACGTGGTGCTGCTCGACGAACCGTCGATGGGGCTGGCGCCGATTCTGGTCGAGGAAGTATTCCGCATCATCCTGCGGCTGAAGTCCGAGGGGGTGACGATGCTGCTGGTCGAGCAGTTCGCCGCCGCCGCGCTGAACGTGGCCGATTACGGCTACGTGCTGGAGAACGGCAGCATCTCCGTCCACGGCCCGGCCGAGAGCCTGAAAACCGATCCCAAGGTGATCGCCGCCTATCTCGGCGGCGGACACTAACCCCCGGGGTCAGTGCCGACATTCGGACACGGGCTGATCCGTCTGAGCGCGTTCACCGCTCTGCTGACTGTCTTCGACGAAACGCCGAAGTGGGCCGCTATCTGTTCCATCGTATAGGCGGTGGAGTGGTAGGCGTGTGCCATGGCCTCATTCCGGTCCGGATAGCGCACCTGATATTCCTCCAGGGACAGGCTCACGGCACGACGCTGCGTTTTGGCGACGGCGAGAAATTTCTCCTGCCGTGCGGCGTCTTGGGTCTCGCCCATGAACGTTTCGTCGCCGAGCAGCAATTGATGCCGGGTGTTTTTAAGCGGGCTCTCTCGGCCTATTCCCGCCATAACGAGGCGGCGGTAGGCGCCCCGCGCCGAAACGCGGTCCCTCCCGAACTGCCGAAGGATGGAAACAGTATCCAGCCACGCGGGCGCGGGGACTGTTCCCATCACGCCAGCGTGGCTGCTCCACCGCCAGGCATCCGGGGACGAAACGAAGCCTGCGCGCACCGGATTCAAAACCACGTATCTGGTGACCCACGTGGCGATTGAAGACCAGATCTCGCCGACATCCGGCGCGTTGGCGCAGATTCTGTCCGGCGGCAATATGCACATGACCGTCGGCCAGTCGTTGATGAATCAGTACGGCAACATCATCGCCAATGGCAGTCTGGTCATCGACGGCGGCGCGGCGATCACCAACGAAGGCGCCACGCTGTACCGTTCCCACACCTTCGATGGCACCTGGAGGACCTACGACGGCGATGTGACCGCCTATACCATGCCCACCCTGAACGAGGTGATCGGCACGGCGGCCGGAACCATCTCCGGCGGCAAAGGCGTCAGTATCACCGGGCGCAGCTTCACTAACGTCGACGTTACCACCGGCATGGCCGGCAACATCCGCGACAGCGTCAATGTCGTCGCCACCGGTAACAACATCGCCACCGCCGCCAGCGCCAACCATGGCAACTGGGTCAGCAGCGACTACCTGCTCAACCAGCTGGCGATGGACCCGTCGGCGCCCCATAAGCGGCTGGGCGACGGTTTCTACGAGCAAAAAATGGTGCGTGACCAGTTGATCGAACTGACCGGCTGCGCCCCGGCCACCGGCGAGAGCGACGACAGCCGCTACAAGGCGCTGTTGACCAGTGGCGTGAGCTTCGCCCAGCAGTTCGACCTGCGTCCCGGCATCGCGCTGACGGCCGATCAGATCAGCCGTCTGACCAGCGACATCGTCTGGATAGAAACTGAAACCGTCATGCTGCCTGATGGCACCGTCGAGCAGGTGCTCGTGCCCAAGGTCTATCTGGCGCGCGCCGGCAACGACGCCGTCAAACCTGGCAGCGCGCTATTTCATGCGGAACGGCTTTACGCGACTGGAGGGTAAGTGCGGTAGCAATTGCTTTGATGGGGTGTATGTCAAAGGCGATGTTGTGTATATTAATGAAGTCAAGCCACTTAGGGCGGATGGGACGATCAAGTTAAATGGACCGGATGGTACGCTATCGACGCAAATGAGTGATGAATGGGTTAATGACGCCATTGAACGTATGGCTGCCTCAAACACGCCAGATGCTATAAAAACTTCTACTCTATTGAAAGATGCAAGGGATAAAGGAAATCTTGGTTAAGTTGGTGACTGGCGTGAATGAGCGCGGTATGACAGTAGTTAAATTAAAAGGAAAAGATAGTTAAATGGACGCGCTGACTCGTGAAGAAAGACTTGGCAATTTGTTGGACTTCGAAGAGGAAGATTTTGCTCGTCAAATCGAATGGTTTCTGCATAAGCGTAAGCGAGTTGGGTTGGGATCAATTCTCTTAAATATAGCGAGGATTGAGCGTACTAGAGCGATTCACGCGTATTTTATTAAAAATAATATAGTTGCGTTAAAACAGCATTGCCATTTAGCGACAAAACTTAGCTTGGCAAGTGTTGGACAAAACGGCGGTGCAAATTTCGAAGTCGCAACAGACTTTCTGTACGCACTGTTGTCAGATAACCTCGATGCAATTTCTGCTTTAGCTCAGGTCGAGGTACCTGAACTTCTAAAGGAGCGAAATAATCCGCTGAATAGCCGATCGTATGTCTATATGCTGCAGTTGGCAATCAGGGGAGAAGACGAGAATTTGCGGGAGATGATCGCAAAGGTCTCTAAGAATGGCCGAAAGCCCGTTCGCATCGAATCCCAAGAGGGAAAAGATTTTTTCTCTTTGTTACTAAAGCGTGATCAGGTGGGGCTGGAGGAATGTATTGGCAAACATGCCAGTATCAGGAGTCCCGAGCCGCGCATCGAGAATTTCATGTCATTCCAGGGGGCGTTGGAGGCCAAGCTGTGTTGGTTTAGGGACATTCCCGTGAATATTGATAGTCCGTGGGTACAGATGGAACTCATGCCGATGAGGCCGCTTGAGCGTTACGATGACGTGTACGATTTTTTGAAACCTGGGTGGGTGCCTCCGCCACAGGGTGTGATTGCCGATCTTTCCCGTCGACTCACGAAAGCGTTCGGTAAGAAATCAAGGTAATTAAGCGTTACTGCTGCGTCCCGGCATCGCGCTAACGGTCGATCAGATTAGCCATCTGACCAGCACCGATGACGCTTATAAGACACTTTTTGAAAAGAAAGTGCAGTTCTATGACGTGATATGTCGTGAGCCAGCCCGCATGTCTTAATAGTGCATATTTCGTGTCTGCGAATCAACGGCCATGGAAATCGTGCCAATTCACCGTCGACGTTGAACGTAGAAAATTCTCGATGGAATTATTTTATGGCGGTGACGGCGTCACCTGTCCAGCTTGTTGATTTGCGGCGGATTTTTGTTCGATTCACTCAAGCTGTGGTTGTGGTGTTCTTAGATGAGGTTAAAAATTTCTGAATTTGAAGATAGGGACGATTATTTCACGATCAGGTCTGAACTACTTGATACATATTACGATTTTTGTAGAGATCGCGGAATGGTAATGGGCGTCAGTCATCTTGAGGTAATGGGGTACATTGACTATGAATATGAAAACGCTTTTCTGCATCCGCTGGAACAACTTATGTACTGCGTTATCGAATTAGTCCTAATCGGCGGTTGGCACGAAGATGTTGATAAATTTGTTCGGCGGAAAATCAACGATCAACTCTCCAAATTCAACTTGGAAGATTTATTGATTGGAGTCGATTCGCTCGAAGCTGAAATGCTGAAGCGGGACATGGCTGCATGCGGACTAATATGAATATTTTATTATCTATAAGTATGGTATATCGATTGAGGTGATACGTTGAAAGCGGTCGGTACTAATGGACGGCGGTAAATTACTGTCATTTTCGGAATGGCTTTGGCTAGTGCTAATGATGGGGCGAATCCTTTAATGGAGGGGTTGCTGGCCAAGGTGGGAATAACTCGATAGATATAATGTTTGCGAAAATAAAAGATGAATTTTGGATTTGGTTAAAGGTGGTAGTAATATTGTTGCTTTGTCTGTTGCCGATAATGGCCTTAGTCGAGATAGTCGTGGGGCCTGCGTTACGCTGGCTTCTGTATGATGAACTTTATAAATTTCCTACGTTTTCACGTCTTAAATTGACAGGGCTCAGAGTAACTCTCATTAGTTTTTCTACCGGTACGATATTGTGTTTTGCTAGAAGATGGATGCATTAAGAAAATTCGAATTATTCGAGTAGGGACGACGTATTTGCTATTTTTCTTTCTCAAATATCGGCCTGAATAATGAGCCTTTGCTAAGTAGTTGGGTGGAAGGGCCTGTAAATACGGTCGGTCCAGACGTTATCGCAAAAAAATGACTGCGTAGTTGAGGACCAATGCTGAACTAGGGCCGGATTTGTCAGCAGAGTGTGGCGCGCATACAGCCCCGACACATGCAAAATAGTTTATAAATATAATTATGAAAATGAAGAAATTATTTCTCTCGGCGATACTGACTGTCTCCACCTCATCGGTAATAGCGTCGCCAACCCAGCAGTGCAGGCATCAGAAGGTCGAACAATCCGACATAGAAATCTGCTTGGTTCCTGGCGCCGCGTTCCAGCACGACATGTACACACTCAAGGCCGACAAGGTACTGATCGCAGCCTTTGTCGATGACTATGTTGAAAAGGTGGAGTTGACGCATACTATCCCCGAAGGCTTGACGATTGAGCTGCCGTTGTCGAAGCAAGGCGAGAAGGTGGTCAAGATCAGCGGCGGCTGCCTCCCCGAAAGCAAGGACGGTGCTGAGGTGGCCAGAGTTTGTAATTTCTTCTGGGGCAAGCACCAGATCGTAAAAGATATTCGATTCCAGTTCGACTGAGCCCAGCAGGGCGTGCGGCGAGTCTGGTTTCTTCAAAAAGGAATTCCGCAATGAAGACTGTCAGTTTGCCATCAGGCCGTGCAGTGCCTGTACTCGGCCAAGGCACCTGGAACATGGGCGAGAACCCGTCCCGCAAGCAGGATGAGGTCCGCGCGCTGCAAATGGGCCTCGATCTTGGCATGACGTTGATCGACACCGCCGAAATGTACGGCGAGGGTGGCGCGGAGTTCGTCGTCGGCGAGGCGATCGTCGGCCGCCGGTCCGAGGTCTATCTGGTCACCAAAGTCTATCCGCACAACGCCAACCTGGAAGGTACGCAAGCGGCCTGCGAACGTAGTCTTAAACGGTTGAAGGTCGATTGCATTGATCTCTATCTGTTGCATTGGCCCGGATGCTTCGCGCTGGACGAGACGTTCGACGCCTTCGAGGCGTTGAAGAAGGCCGGTAAGATCAAGGAGTACGGCGTGAGTAACTTCGACCTGGAGGGCATGCAGGACGCCGTTGATTGCGGCGCCGTGGCGACCGACCAGGTGCTGTACAACCTGATGAAGCGCGGGATCGAGTTCGATCTGCTGCCGTGGTGCCGCCAGCAGGGCATGCCGGTGATGGCCTACTCGCCGCTGGAGTCGACCGGCCGCGAACAAGCCGCGCTGCTTGGCAATCCCGGCCTGCTCGCCGTCGCCGAGGCGCATGGCGTCACGCCGGCGCAGGTGGCGTTGGCATGGGTGCTGCATCAAGAGGGCGTGATCGCCATCCCCAAGGCCGTCGATCCTGTACACTTGCGCGCTAATCGCGCCGCCGCCGATATCCGCCTCTCTGCGGAAGACTTGGCGGCGCTGGACCGAGCGTTTCCACCGCCGCGCCGTCGCCGTGCGCTGGATATGCGTTAAATGACGAATCACTTATGCTAAACCGAATCAAACAATTCTTCGCCGCGAAAGACATCAGTAACCACATCCTGCTTAACGCCTACTGCACCGTGGCCGACGCGCCCAAGCCCGATTTCGCGCATGTGCTGAACGCGCGACGCGATTTGTCCGATCCTGAATTGCAGCCGCATCTCAATGGTTTCATGAACTTCGTGGCGGACGCCGGCCAGGGCAACATGACGCGCGTGCGCTACCACGTTATCCGCCACCTCCAGCGCGTGCGTCAGCACGTCAGCCTGGCCGTGGAGGAGGGCGAGATGGCTCGTTTCTCCAAGTGGGCGAAGGCGGCCAACGCCATCGTGTTCATGGCCGATGGCAGCGTGCGCGATCCACAGGGACGCATTCTTTTACCTGCTTCCGGGGATGATGGCGATGCGCAGGCTGTGGTGCCGTACCCGCCGCAGGCCTGGGAGCGCAAGGCGCGTAGCGACGAGCTGCTCCCCGCCCGCAAGGTCACGGTGCCGGCGGATTTGCCGCCGCTGGTGTCCGAGCCGGAACTGCGCCTGCGCGCGCCCGAGGATGTGCTGCGAAGGATGCTGGCTTTGTTCGTGGTGGCGATACGCGCGGAGTCCTTGACCGGCGAGACGCCTATCGCTGCCGCCGATCTTCAACAACGCTTCCCACCGGCGTTTGCCGGCCTGTCGGACGCGGAGCGTGCATTCCTCGCGCAGGAGGCGCCTACGCAGCAGGAAATCACGCAATTCCTGTGGCGCTACGAGGCCATCCTGGTGTTGCAGTGGGCCCTGGGGCTGCAGGATGCGCTGCCGTTCGCGGACGCGATCTGTGATGTGTCGTCGATCTCCCGCACCGCCATCGAGCGCGGAACCGAAGGCTTGCGCAAGCAGCCGGTAATGCGGTCGGCGACGGAGATTCTGGACGCGCTGGATTTGCACTATCGTTCGCATTGGGCCACTCGCCAGGCGCTGTTGAAGAAGCATCCCGCGCCGGCAGGCTTGAACGATGGCGTGCTGCAGGAGCGCCATCACGCCTTGAACTGGCTGGTTCGGTTCGAGGACCGTGATTGGGACGAAGTCGATACGCCCACATAACGGCTGTCTCACCTGTGCGCCACGTCTGCTAGGATAGACGCTTTGCAAACGGATAGAGGCGCGGGATGATTTACAGGCACCGGCTGGCACTGCTGGCCACCACCACCGCCATGGCGGTACTCTGTGTACCAGCGCGGGCGGCGGTGGAGCGTATCGAAGTGATCGAGCGCACGCCGTTCGCGGCGGGGATGACTTTTGGCGAAGCCGGTGCGTATGAAAAGATACGCGGCGTCGCTTACTACGCGTTGGATCCCAAGTCGAAGTCCAATGCCGTCATCGTGGATTTGAAGCACGCGCCACGCGATGCGCGCGGCCGCGTGGTTTTCTCCAGCGAGTTCATACTGCTGCGGCCAACCGGTGCCCAGCCCTCCAGTTTGATCTATGACGTCAACAACCGTGGCGGCATCGCGATTATGGGGCAGGTCAATGGCCGCAGTCCGGTCAACAACGATCCCACCACCGCCGCCGATGCGGGCGACGGTTTCCTGATGCGCCATGGTTACTCGCTGCTGTTCTCCGCCTGGACGTGGGATGTGGCGCCGCAGGCTGCCGGTGCAAGGCCGCTGGTGTTTGCGCCGCCGGTCGCCAAGGGCATCAAGGGCAAGGTGCAGAATGAATTCACCGTCAACGCGCCGATCGATATCGCCGTCTATGCCGGCCAGCGCGGGCTTACCTACGAGCCGGCCAGGCCTGGCGATCCCAAAGCGCAGTTGACCCAACGCGCGCGGCCCGCCGATAAACGCAAGCCCATCCCGCGCAGCAGCTGGAGTTTCGTCGAGCCGGAGAAGAAGGGCGGGCCTGGACGCGTGCGGTTGGACGGCGGCTTCAAGCCCGATACTATTTATGAATTGACCTACGTGGCGAAAGACCCTTACGTCACTGGCGCCGGGCTGGCCGGGATACGCGATCTGTTGGCCTACTTCCGTGATACGCCGTTTGAGGGCGTACCGGCGCCGAAGGCGGTGCTCATGTTTGGCATCAGCCAGTCCGGTCGTGTGATCGGCCGCATGCTGCATGACGGTTTGAATGTCGACGAGTCGGGGCGGCTGGCTTTTAGCGGCGCTTACCTGCAGGTGCCCGGCGCTGGCGGTTCGGCCGGGTTCAATAGCCGCTTCGTGCAGCCTACGCGTCACCCTTCTATGATGGAGGAGCATGAGTATCCGGCGGATGCATTCCCGTTCACCACGGCGCCGTCGCGCGATCCTGTTAGTGGCAAAACGGCGTCCACGCTGGATCGGGCGCGGGACAAGCAGGGGAATTTGCCGAAGCTGATCTACGCGAACACGTCGACCGAGTACTGGAATCGCGGTGCGTCGCTGATCACCACCACGACGGATGGTGCGCGCGACGTGGCGCCGGCGGACAATGCGCGTGTCTATGGCTTCATGGGCGCGCAGCATTATGTCGGCCGTTCGCGCGTTCGTGCGCCGTTCACCGCTTGCGTCTCCACCAGCAATCACTATTTGCCTATGCGGGCGTTGATAGTGGGGCTGGAGGAGTGGGTGGTCGACGGCAAAAAACCGCCGGACAGCGCTTATCCGCAACTGGCCGACGGTTCGTTGACGACGGTTGCGGATTACCGTGCGATCTTCCCCAAGAGCCTGGGTTTGACGCCGCCGGAGCAGAATCTTCGCGAGCCGAGGTTGATCGGTGGCGGGGTGCCGGTTAAACGTGGCGATGAATACGAGACGCGGGTACCGACGCCGGATGCCGATGGCAATGACCGGGGTGGGGTGCGGCTGGTGGAGTTGCAGGCGCCTTTGGGGACGCATACGGGTTGGAACTTGCGGGCGCCGGAGACGGGGTTCGCTTGGGCTACGTCGCGTTTCGATGGTAGTTTCGTGCCGTTCGCGCGGACCGAGGCGGAGCGGGTCGCGGCTGGCGATCCTCGGCCTAGTTTGGAGGTGCGCTATCCGACGCGGGATGACTTTGTGGCGGCTGTTCGGGCCGCAGCGGAGCGGCAGGTGGCGGCGGGGTTGCTGCTGCCGGAGGATGTGGAGAGGACGCTGGCGGAGAATGCTGGGTTGTATGACCGGATATTGGCGCGCGATCCTTCGGATCAGGGGTGCGGGTATTTGTTCGCGCCTTGACCTGTATTGCTTGTGTTATCGGCGACGCACGCATTGGCGGATTACGGCGTCCCGCCTCTTAAGCCCTACCGGCAGGTAGGGCGTTCCTTCGATGGGCTCCGGGGCGGTTAGCGGGCCTCGCCCGCTAATCCGCCCTACGTGTCTCCGTGGGTTTTTGTTACCCCATTGGCCTTAGCGCGATGATCGCGTCCCGCAGTACTTGCTGCATATGCTGGTCGTGCTTCATCTGGTCTTCGTCCGTGCTGTTTGAGGGCGGTGCCGTACCGTCGCGGCGCTGGCTCAGTTCCTCCAGCGCTTGCGTTAGATAGGCTTCTTCGTTGCCGAACCACTCTAGCGTGATCTTTTCGCCCAGCATGCGGTTGCGCAGCTGTTCCCGCTGCCGCTGCCAGCCGATCAGGCGATTGAGGTCGGGCGTGGCGCCAAAATTTTGCGCCGCCAGCAGTTGGTCGTGCGCGCCTAAATACGCGTTGTAGCTGCTCGCAAGTTGGCCGGCCTGGCGTGCGGCGTTGGCGGGAAGGTGCCGATTCAGGTAGTCCAGCAATGCCTGGAGGCCGCCTTTATCACCGCCTCCGAGTAAATAGGAATCCATCACTTTACGCAACGCGCTGTCGGCGATCAGTTCTTGATTGTCGGTGAGCGCGATATCGGACGACATGACACCGGGCTCGCGCAGCGGCGATACACCGCGAGGTGGTGCGGTGCCCGCTACCACAGGCGCCGCTGTCGCCGGCGGAGGTGCGGGCGCGGGAGCCGGTTCGTCGTCCGGCCATCGTGCCCACATCAGCGCTGCCGCGCCGAGGATGCCGCCGGCTGCTGCCGCCAGCATCGCCGGCCAGCGCTTTTTCTCCGCCTGGTACGTCATCAGAAAGTCGGCCAGCCGTTCGCGAAATACAGGTCGCTGATGAACAGTACCCCGTTGTAGTTGTTCTGGCTGTCGAGACGGTGGCGCACCATCGCGCCGTTGCTGATCGATTCGCCGCCCGGGGCGATGAAGCGCGCGCCGCCCGAGTCGAGTACGGTGCCGCCGCCGTTGCGCATGTCGACGCCGTTCTTGTCGACATACGGCCCGGTGATGCTGGTGGAGCGCCCGTAGGAGATGTGATAAGTGCTGTTGGCGCCCGCGCAGCAGGTGCCTTTGGAAACGAACAGGTAGTAGTAGGAGCCATTGGCGATGATGAACGGGTTTTCGATGCCGGCCGCGTCGTCGGCCAGACGGTATTTGGTGCCGATTGGCTTTAGCGTGTTGGCGTCGACCCGCGTCAGGAAGATCCCGTCCCAGAAGGAGCCATAGCTTAGCCAGGGTTGCCCCGATTTGTCGACCACGAAGTTGGGATCGATCGCGTTGAAATTGTCGCCGGGTGCGGAGGTGATGACGACGCCCTTGTCCGTCCAGTTACCCTGGGCGATGCTGCTGGCGGTGGCCAGACCGATCGCCGATTTCTGGTTGCCGAACGTTGACACCGCGTAGTACATGATCGCCTTGCCGTTCCAGACGTGGATGTCGGGGGCCCACACGGTTTTGCTGTTGCCGTTGTATTGGCCCCACCACGACAGGCCGCCACCGAAGATGCTGACGCCCTGGGTCCACGCGCGCCCATCCGGCGAGTACTTGACGCCGATGCCGGTGTCGCTGGTCTCCGTGATCCACCAGGTGTTGCCTTCCTTGTAGACGCTTGGATCGTGCGTGACGACCGCGCCGGTGAGCGTCCATGTGGTGGCTCCGGCGTTGAAGGAGGAGGCCAGCGCGAGGCAGCCGACCGCCGCCCACTTCTTCAGGTGCGTGAATTTACTCATGTTTGTCTCCGTTTTTATTGGTGTGTACAGCCACCCCATGCTGTGCCACGCACGGGTGTCCGTCTAATGACTTTTTTCACATGGTTGATATTCCGATCTGTATCACGACTACATATATATATGTAGTCGCCTTACATATTCGAAGTCACCATAGGAGAAAATAGTTTAAATTCCTGTTGATGTTTACTGTAGTTCTGCTACATTTGGTCCGGGAGACAGCATTTCCCTAAACATAACGATAAGGACACATGATGATCAATTCGACACAACGCAGTCTGATGAAATCCCTTTGCGCCGCAGGTTTGTTGAGCGCCCTGATGGCGGTGCCGGCGCATGCCGCGCTCAACGCTCCCGATACCTCGGTGCAGATGTTCCGCTGGAAGTGGAACGACGTCGCCAAGGAGTGCACCAACTGGCTTGGGCCCCAGGGCTACGGCGCTGTGCAGGTGTCGCCGCCGACGGCGGCGGCCAGCCTGGGTACGTGGTGGGATGTCTACCAGCCGGTCAACTTCAATTCGCTCAAAAGTAATATGGGTACCGAGGCCGAGTTCCAGGCCATGGTCAACACCTGCCACGCGGCCAAGGTGCGCATCTACGTCGACGTGGTGGTCAATCACCTGGCGGCGGGCGCCGGCACCGCGACCGACGGCTCGACCTGGAATTCGACGTCGCTGACGTATCCCTTCTTCAGCGGCAGCGACTTCCACCCGGCTTGCGATATCGCCGGCGGCGACTACGGCTCGCCGGGTAATCGCAACAATGTGATGTTCTGCCGCCTGAGCGGCCTGCCGGATCTGAAGACCGAGGGCGCGTACGTGCAGGGCCAGGTGAAGACCTATCTGAACAAATTGGTCTCCATGGGCGTGGACGGTTTGCGCTTCGACGCGGCCAAGCATATGCAGCCGTCCGATATCCAGGCCATCATGAGCGGCGTGACGCAGACCACCACGTCCGGCGAGCCGCTGTGGGTGACGCAGGAGGTTATCCCGGACAGCAATGTGGTGAGATCGAGCTACTTCGCTGGTGGTACGTTGAACGAGTTCCAGTACACGTATGCGATCAAGGCCGTGTTCCGCAACGAGAACGGCGCCAACCTGTCGCAGATCCGCACCATCATGGGCACGCCGGGCAACTGGGGCGGCACCTGGGGTTTCATCCCGAGCGAGAAGGCGACGGTCTTCGTCAACAACTGGGACACGGAGCGCAACAACAGCTCCCTGGTGGCCAGCAATTACGTCTCCGGCTCGCCCAACGACACGCAGGGCACCAAGCGCTATGATCTGGCGAATATCTTCATGTTGGCGTGGCCTTACGGCGCGGCGCAGCTGCATTCGGGCTTCCGCTTCACCAGCTACGATCAGGGTCCGCCGAGCGCCAGCCCATTCGATTCCAGCGGCGTGCCGCTGATCAACCAGCAGTGGGACTTCATCCACCGCTGGAGCGATATCTCGAATATGGTGGCCTTCCGCGCGGTGACGTCCGGCCAGGGCGTCGACAACTTCACCAACGGCACCGGCAACCAGATCGCCTTCGGCCGTGGCGCAAAAGGCTACGTCGCGATCAATAACGATGGCGCGGCGTGGAACGCGTCGCTGCAAACGCAACTGCCCGCCGGGACCTATTGCAACGTCGTGCACGGACAGCTGAACGCCGCCGGCACCGCCTGCACCAGCGACAGCGTGACCGTCGGCACCAATGGCGTAATCAGCGTGAGCATTCCGGGTAATGGCGGTTCGGTCGTCCCGGCGTTGGCGCTGCATATCAACCAGAAGGTGGGCGGCGGTGGAGGTGGCACTTGCACCACGGTGCCGGTGACCTTTCGCGTCGCGAACGCGAACACGGTGGTCGGGCAGAACGTTTATGTGGTCGGCAACCGCGCGGAGCTGGGTAATTGGGTGCAGGGCACCAGCAACCAGTTGACCATCGAAGGCAGTGGCGCCAACGTGCCGTGGTCGCGCACCTTTCAGCTGCCACCGGCAACCGCCATCCAGTACAAGTTCATGAAGTACGGCGTGAGCACGGTGTGGGAGAGCAATCAGTCCACCGCCAGCGGCAATCGCGAAGCGACGACGCCGGCGTGCGGCGGGTCGCTGACCCTGGACGCGGGGAGCTTCAAGTTCTAAGCGCGGCTTAGTGCACGCTGGCTGGAACCGCTTTTTCCTGCTGCACCAGGATGAACGGGCTGACGACGACCGCCCACAGGTCGGCGTTGGCTTCCAGCCAGGCCTGCGCCTGCTCGTCGCTGACGCGCGCGAGCAGGCCGGCGTTCATCCATTGGGTGATGTTGGCCTTGTCGTCGTGCGAGATGCGCACGGCGACATCGACCAGGTCGAGCGAGTTGGCGATCCACACCACGTTACCGGCGGCGAAATGCTTGAGCAGTTCGGTCCACGGCAGGCGCGCGGTCTCGCGGTTCACTTTAAGGCGCAGTTCGGTGTCGTTTTCAGGTTTGGTTTGCATGGTAAAAATGAGTCAGATAATCTCGATGGTCGGTTCCGGGCTGCCTTGCCACGTCAGGCGATAGACGGCGCCTTTGCGCACGTTGCCCACCAGGGCGGGACGGAAGCAGGCCAGGTTGGTGCCGCTCGGACGCCGCACGCTTGGGTAGATGATGCCGAGCGAGCCACCGTCGAGCAGGCGTTCGGCCAGTGTCTGCGATTCGATGTAGCTGTCCGGCGACAGGCAGGCGTCATAACGCGGCTGGCCGCGCAGGTCGTGGAAGGTGGCGGTGAAGTCGGCCAGCATGCATTGATACTGCACGCTGTCGTCGAAGCGGTTGATCTCCGCGTATTCCACCGCCTTGTGAAA
The DNA here is from genome assembly GCF_040675865.1 of Burkholderia sp. LMU1-1-1.1. Taxonomy (NCBI): domain Bacteria; kingdom Pseudomonadati; phylum Pseudomonadota; class Betaproteobacteria; order Burkholderiales; family Burkholderiaceae; genus Burkholderia; species Burkholderia sp. LMU1-1-1.1. The sequence continues at coordinate 62,049 of NZ_JBEGHG010000014.1, forward strand.
GCTCACTTCCGCCAGCGCGGTTTCCACGTCGAAGGCGCAGTACCACGCGCCGCGCCGGCCGTCGTTGAAGCGGCTGCCTTGCGGGTGCGCGTAGGTGAAGGCGGCGTTTACGATGCGGAAGTTCGGCACGCCGAACACCAGTTCATCGACATTGATGCCGGCCGAGCCGCCGTTTTGCGTGCGCAGGCGCGCGTTGGTGGCGTTGTCAAGGTCGAACAGGTCGCGCAGCATGGCGTCGCTGTCGGCCAGCGGCGACAGCACGGAATCCTCCAGGTCGGCGAACCGGGATGGCAGCAAACGGCAAGTGTCGAACTGGCGCAGCGTGGTAAGGGGTGGAATCAGGCTGACCGGCACTTACAGTCCTCCGCGGCGCGCATCTAATAATTGACGCACGGTTTGCATCGCCAGCAGGCCGCCGCCCAGCATGTACGCCAGCGGCGTGCGGCCTTCAAAAATCTGGTTGTTGTTGGGTAGGTTGACCCATTCGTCGGCGAGTTTGTCGCCGTAGATGATATGCAGCGCCTTGTAGATGCCCAGCAGGTAGGAGATGCGGGTGATACAGTCCACCTCCAGTGTGCGTTCCGGGTTCTTTTTCCATTCGTACAGGGCGCTGCTCGACAGCCCGCCCAGCAGCTGGCGGGCGTCCTCGTCGCGCACGTGCCATGTGGCGGCGAGCTTGAAAAAGCCTTTGAGGGCCGACTTGGACAAGCGCTCGCGCTCGGCCTTGGCGTTGAGGTCCACCAAGACGGTCGGCTCGAAGCGGCTGCGAGGGTAAGCATAGGTCAGATTCATAGATCCTCCGTTAATGGAGTACTTATACTCCTTTTTCGGATGAATAGCAATCCAGGAGTGAATCTGGCCGCGCTTGGGGCCTCAGGCCGGTTCGGCGTGCTCCACCAGAAGTTGCACTTTTGTTACGCCGTTATATTCGTTGGCGTCGAGGCGGAAGGCGACTTTGGCCCGTTCGCCCAGCGAGTCGACGTGGCCGAACCAGATGGCGTCGTAGCGCGCGCCGTTCTTCTCTAGCAACAATTTGAGGTGGCGCTCTTTTAATATGCGCTGGCTGACGACCCGGAACTCGTCGCAGAACACCGGCGGGGCGAAGCCCTGGCCCCACACCTGGCCGGCCATCAGGTCGATGAAGGAGGTGGTGTAGTAGGCGTCCTCCAGCGGGCCGTCGGTTTCGACGATGCGCTCGAGCTGCTGCTTGCTCAGCCACGCCTGGCCGACTTCCTCGAACGCGGCGGCGAAGGCGTCAAAGGCGTCGGCGCGCAGCGTCAGCCCGGCCGCCATGGCGTGGCCGCCGAACTTGTCGATCAGGCTGGGGGCCTTCTTGTAGACCAGGTCGAGCGCGTCGCGCAGGTGGAAGCCGGGGATCGAACGGCCAGACCCCTTGATCCAGCCGTCGGCGCCGGGCGCGAAGGTGATCGTCGGGCGGAAGAACTTTTCCTTGAGCCGCGAGGCGACGATCCCGATCACGCCCTGGTGCCACGATTCGTCGTACACGCAGATGGTGCTGCTGTTGGCCGGCTCGAAGGCATCGAGGTGCAGCAGTGCCGTGTCCTGCATCTCGGCCTCGATCTCGCGCCGTTTGAGGTTGATCTCGTTGAGCCGCTGCGCCAGTTCCCAGGCGCGGCCCTCGTCGTCGGTGATCAGGCATTCGATCCCGAGTGACATATCTTCCAGCCGGCCGGCGGCGTTCAGGCGCGGGCCGAGCGCGAAACCGAGGTCGAACGGACTGGCGGTGCGCGGCTCGCGCCCGGCCACGCGGAACAGCGCGGCCACGCCGGCGTGCATGCGGCCGGCGCGCATGCGCTTGAGCCCCTGCGCCACCAGGATGCGGTTGTTCGGGTCCAGCCGCACCACGTCGGCGACGGTGCCCAGGGCCACCAGGTCGAGCAGGTTGTCCAGCTTGGGCTGCGGCTGCGTCTCGTAGGCGCCGCGCTTGCGGAACTCGGCGCGCAACGCCAGCAGCACGTAGAACACCACGCCGACGCCGGCGATATGCTTGCTGGGGAAGCCGCATTCGGGCTGGTTCGGGTTGACGATCACGCGCGCGGCCGGCAGGGTATCGGCCGGCAGGTGGTGGTCGGTGACCACCACTTCGATGCCGCGCCGGTTGGCCTCGGCCACGCCGTCGATGCTGGCGATGCCGTTGTCGACGGTGATGATGATGTCGGGCTGCTTTTCGCGCGCCGTCAGTTCCACGATCTCCGGCGTCAGGCCGTAGCCGTACTCGAAGCGGTTGGGGACGATGAAGTCGATGTTGGCGCCCATGGCGCGCAGGCCGCGCAGCGCGACCGCGCAGGCGGTGGCGCCGTCGCAGTCGTAGTCGGCCACGATGACCATGCGTTTGCCGGCGGCGATGGCGTCGGCCAGGAAGACGGCGGCGGCGCCGATGTGCAGCAGGCCCGAAGGCGGAATCATCGCCGTCAGCTCGCTCGACAAATCCTTGATGTCTGTCAGGCCGCGCGCCGCGTACAGGCGCGCCAGCACCGGATGGATGCCTCCCTGGCGCAGCATTTCGGATTCGCGGTAAGGGCAGGGGCGGATGGCGATACGGGTCATGTGCGGACGGTGCTCAATAAAATGTTCAGGTTCTGCTTGCGCCAGAATTTGCGCTGGGCGAGTTTGGTGCTCGATACGGTCATCCAGCTGTGACGATGGCTAAGTACCAGGGTGGCGCGGTCGATGCTGCCATCCTTGAGCGCCGCCAGCAGCGGCGCGAACCACTCCTGCTCCAGGCGTTGCACGCGGGCCAGCCAGTCGGCCCAGTCGCCGGTTTGCGCCGCCGGAATCAGCTCCGCCAGCACGGCGGTGACGGCGCCGTCGCCATTGCCCGCGTCGGCGATCAGCCGCTCCGCCTCCGGCGCGCGCCGCCCTGGCGCGGCCAGCGCCTGCATCCACGACGGCGCGCCGGCGCCGGCCACCCACAGCGGCAGCGCCGCCGGCGTCATCGGTCCCGAGCCGCCCCACAGCCAGAACGAGTTGACCTGCTGCAGGCCGCGTTCATGGCGTGCTTCGTTGACCGGGTGTTCGTGCCACAGCATCTGGATCTCGTTCTGCAGCTTGCGGTAGTCGCGCGCGCGTTCGCCCTCCGGCACCCAATCGCTGATGTATTGCGTGGTGGCGGCGTCCGGCGACGCTGTGCGCAGGCCGGACCAGTCGTCCGCGCGGGCGAACCACAGCCCCGGCGCTGCGTACAGCAGTGGTTTGCCCAGCTCTTCGAAGTAGGGGCGGGCGATGTCGTACAGGCTGCGCGATTCGTCCTCGGTCAGTTGCAGCGCGCGCGGATCCGACAGCAGCGAATGGGTGCGCGAGATCTGGATGTTCGCCGGCTGGACGACGAACCAGTGGCCGCCGGCCGACGCTGCCGCCAGCTCCGGACCGCAGCCGCGCATGGCGGCGGTGGCCACCGGGGCGCCGGTATCCGGATGATCGGGCGCCGGGGCCAGGCCGAGCGCGTGGCTCAGCCACGCCTCATGCGGCAGCACGCGGCTGTTGTTGTCGAAAGTGGAAGTATTGGAATCGCTGTGGCGCGATACCAGCGCCGCCAGGGCGGGTGTTTGCAGGGCGCGGATCAGATCGCGCGCCATCTCCGGCGGGGGTAGCGCGTAAGGCAGAACAAGGGTGATTTCGGTCATGCCGAGATTGTAGGGCATTGCGGCCGGGGGCGAAAAATTCTTTCCACCAAAAATCCGGGTAAGTTGTCAAGATTAAAATACAACATTCCAATAAGATATTGAAAATAAAATCACTGTCATGGATAAAAATCAATTGTCCAAAATAGAATTAATATGTAAGATGGGCAACTTAGATGGTTTGCAGGCATCACTTAACGTCCGTGTATGCCTCCGCGTGCCGCGCCGCTGACCACCTCAACCAAGTGACAGCAGCAGTTCAGCTCCCCAATTTTTAAAAGAAGACGAAGGCTTTACGACATGAGTTCGATCAACCTTGCTACCTCTATTCACATTTGCGAAGATACCGAAGGTACCTACGATGTGCGTGACATCCTGACTGCGGCGGGCTACGCGGCAAGTTCGTCACTCAACGTGAGCGCCATGTACGTCGTGCTGCCGGACGGCACGACGTCGACCAAGAACACCCCGTTGTTTGGCAAGGTCGACGCCGACACCGTCTACATCCGTCCGGGCCAGTGGCACGCCGACTACAACGGCCAGTTCACCACGATCGAGTTCGTCGTGGACCAGGGCGGCGGCAACACCGTGACCATGACCCTGCAAGTGATCGTCGATCCGGTCAACGACGCGCCCACCGCCGCCAACAAAACCTTCAATCTGGATAACGGCAACGCCGTGGTGCTGTCGCAAAACGACTTCGGCTTCGTCGACGCCGTCGAACACGACGCGTTCCAGTCCGTCATCATCACCTCGCTGCCGACCGCCGGCAAATTGCTGCTCAACGGCGTGGCCATCGCCGCCAATACGGAGGTGTCGGCCGCCGACATCGCCGCCGGCAAGCTCGCCTTCGAGCCTAGCCAGAGCACCTCCGGCAGCTTCGACATCGGCTTCAAGGTCCGCGACGCGGGCGGCTTGGTCGGATGCAACGCCGCCGACACCAGCGCCACGCCGAACTACCTGACCTTTAACGTGCCCAAGGCGCATCTGGGCGACTTCGTCTGGGAAGACGGCAACGCCAATGGCGTGCAGGACGCCGGCGAAGCGGGCATCGGCGACGTCGTGGTCGAACTCAAGGACGGAGCCGGCAAGGTCGTCGCCACCACCACCACCGACGCATCCGGCAAGTACCACTTCGACGTCGACGCCGGCACCTACTCGGTGTCGGTCAAGGCGCCGGCCGGCTTCAAACCCGTCGGCCAGGACCTGGGCGGCGACGACGCCACCGACAGCGACATCGACGCCGCCGGCAACACCGGCGCGATCGCGCTGGCCCCGGGCGAGACCAACAACAAGGCCGACGCCGGCCTGTACCGTCCAGCGTCGCTGGGCGACACCGTCTGGTACGACGCCAACCGCAACGGCACGCAGGACGCCGGCGAGGCGGGCGTGGCCGGCGTGCGCGTCACCTTGCTCGACGCCAACGGCAACCCGGTCGGCGCCGCCGTCACCACGGACGCCAACGGCCACTACCAGTTCGGCGACCTCAAGCCGGGCAGCTACAGCGTGCAGTTCGACCAGGCCAGCTTGCCGGCGCACCACCTGTTCACCGCGCAGGGCCAGGGCGCCGACGCAGCCCTCGATTCGAACGCCGACGCCACCGGCCGCACCACCCAGGTGACCCTGGCCTCCGGCGAGAACAACCAGACCGTGGACGCCGGCATCGTCGCCGAGCGGGCCACCTTGGGCGACCGTGTGTGGGAAGACAGCAACGCCAACGGCGTCCAGGACGCCGGCGAAGCGGGCCTGGTCGGCGTCAACGTCGAGTTGCGCGACGCCAATGGCAACGTGGTCGCGACCACCACCACCGGCGCCGACGGCAACTACAGCTTCACCGTTGATGCCGGCCAATACAAGATCGCCGTCACCGCGCCGTCCGGCATGATCGTCACCGGCCAGAACGCCGGCGGCAACACGGCCACCGACAGCAATATCGACGCGACCGGACAGAGCGGCCTGGTCACGCTGACCCCGGGCCAGGTCGACAACACCATTGACGCCGGCCTGTACCGCGCGGCCTCGCTGGGCGACCGCGTCTGGCTCGACGCCAACCGCAACGGCGTGCAGGACGCGGGCGAAGCGGGCGTGGCCGGCGTCAAGGTCACCCTGCTCGACGCCAGCGGCAACCCGGTCGGCGCCAGCGCCACCACCGACGCCAACGGTGGCTACAGCTTCACCAATCTCAAGCCGGGCACCTACAGCGTGCAGTTCGACAAGGCTACCCTGCCGGCCGGCCACACCTTCACCGCCGCCGACCAGGGCGGCAACGACGCGGCCGACTCCGACGCCAACGCCGGCACCGGCGCCACCGCGCAGGTGACCCTGGTATCCGGCGCCAACAGCGCCGACCTCGACGCCGGCGTGGTCGTGGTCCAGGCCAAGCTGGGCGACACCGTCTGGGAAGACAAGAACGCCAATGGCGTGCAGGACAGCGGCGAGGCGGGCATCGCCAACGTGACCGTCGAGCTCAAGGACGCCAGCGGCAAAGTGGTGCAAACCACCAGCACCGACGCGGGCGGCCGCTACAACTTCACCGCCGATCCGGGCAGCTACACCGTCTCGGTCAAGGCGCCGGCCGGTTACGTCTTCACCGGCAAGGATGCCGGCGCCGACGACGCCAAGGACAGCGATGTCGGCGCCACCGGCCAGAGCGACACCATCGCGCTGAAGGCGGGCGACGTCAACAACACCATCGACGCCGGCCTGTACAAGAACGCCAGCGTGGGCGACCGCGTCTGGCTCGACACCAACAAGAACGGCGTGCAGGACAGCGGCGAAGCGGGCGTGGGCAATGTCAAGGTGAGCTTGTTCGATGCCGACGGCAAGCAGGTCGGCGCCAGCGTCCTCACCGACGCCAGCGGCAACTACCAGTTCAGCAACCTCAAGCCGGGCAGCTACAGCGTCGTGTTCGACAAGGCGAGCCTGCCGGAAGGCATGGCCTTCACCACCGCCAACCAGGGCGGCAACGACGCCGCCGATTCCGACGTCAATGCCGCCGGCCAGTCGCACACCTTCACGCTGACTTCCGGCCAGGTCGACAAGACCGTCGACGCCGGCGTGTTGGCGGCCGCCACCATCGGCGACCGCGTCTGGATCGACAACAACGGCAACGGTCTGCAGGACAGCGGCGAAGTGGGCAAATCCGGCGTGACCGTCGAGTTGCGCGACACCGCCGGCAAGGTGCTCAAGACCACCACCACCGACAACGCGGGCAATTACAAGTTCAGCGTCGAGGCGGGCACCTATTCGGTCGCCATCAAGACGCCGACGGGCTATACCGTCACCACGCAGGACGTCGGCGTCAACAACGACATCGATAGCGACGCCAACGCCAGCGGCAACCTCGGCAGCGTGACCGTCGCGGCCGGCCAGCACGTCACCAACATGGACGTCGGCATCTATCAAAAAGGCAGCATCGGCGACAAAGTGTGGTTCGACACCAACGGCGACGGCATCCAGCAAAGCGGCGAAGCCGGCGCCAAGGGCGTGGGCGTGACCTTGTTCAACGAGAAAAACGTGGCAGTCGGCACCACCACCACCGATGCCAGCGGCCTGTATTCGTTCAACGACCTCGGCCCGGGCAAGTATTCGGTCAAGTTCGCTGCGGTCGACGGCTATCTGTTCACCAAGCAGAACCAGGGCGGCAGCGACAGCCTCGACTCGGACGTCGACAGCAGCGGCAAGAGCGGACAGATCACGCTGGCCTCGGGCGTCAACGACAAGACCCATGACGCCGGCCTGGTCAAGGCCGCCAGCATCGGCGACACCATCTGGGAAGACGCCAACTACAACGGCGTGCAGGACACCGGCGAGAAGGGCGTCGACGGCGTCACGGTCAAACTGTACGACGGCAATAACGTGCTCAAACAGACCGTGGTCACCGCCAATGGCGGCAAGTACCTGTTCGACGGCCTGCAGGCAGGCGGCTACAAGGTCGAAGTGGTCAAGGGCAGCGGCTGGTTCTTCACCAAGGCCGACGCCGGCGACTACACCAAAGATTCGGACGTCACCAGCGTCTCCGGCAACAGCGGCCGCACCGACACGATCGACCTGGCCACCGGCGAGCAACTGCGCACGGTCGACGCCGGCATCTACCGCAAGGCCAGCATCGGCGACAAGGTTTGGCGCGACGGCAACCACAACGGCGTGCAGGACAGCGGCGAGGAAGGCATCGGCGGCATCAGCGTGTCGTTGTACGACACCGCCAACAACAAGCTGGGCACCGTCAAGACCGACAGCAACGGCAACTACAAGTTCGCGGATTTGACTCCGGGTAACTATTACCTGGTGTTCGACAAGTCCAACGTCATCTTCAAGAACTACAACATGAACGACTGGAAGTGGGGCGTGAAGAACACCGGCAGCAACGACGCCATCGATTCCGACGTCAACGGCGACATGATTTCCAAGGTCAACGTCACCAAGACCGACACCATCAACCTGAGCTCGGGCGAGAACGATATGAGCTGGGACGCCGGCATCACGCCGATCGCGATCGATCTGAACGGCGATGGCATCCACACCATCGCCCGTGGCGATATGCGGGGCAGTTTCGACCTGCTGGGCACCGGCAAGGCGATCCAGTCGGGCTGGTTGTCCAAGGACGACGGCTTCCTGGCCATCGACAGCAACGGCAACGGCAACATCGACAGCATTAGCGAACTGTTCGGCGGCACCGGCAAGGGCTCGGGTTTCGCCAAGCTGGCCAGCTACGACAGCAACGGCGATGGCGTGGTCAACGCCTCGGACGCGCAGTTCGGCAGCCTGCTGATCTGGCAAGACGCCAACAGCAACGGCAAGACCGACGCCGGCGAGCTGGTGTCGCTGAAGGCGGCCGGCGTGGCCAGCCTGAACGTGGGCTACACCGAACTGCCGTTCCTCGACGCCAACGACAACCTGCACTTGGAGCGCAGCAGCGTGACCATGGGCAATGGCAAAACGGTCGACATGACCGACGTGTACTTCAACGTCGCCGCGGCAGATGCGGCCGCGGCCGGCGTCACCCTGCCGACCATGGCCGACCTGATGGGCGATGGTTCACAGCAGGTTCAACTGGTGGGTCAAAGCCAGCAGTGCCAGGTCGAGTTCGCCTAAGTTTGTATTGGTTTCACCCTGAGCACTACAACGACATTTACTTTTATAGAAGAAAAAATATCATGCAAATCAAATTCAACGCCATCAAAGCAGCCGTCCTCGCCGTCTCCCTGGCCCTCTCGGGCGCGGCCTTCGCCAACGAGACCTACAATTCGAACCCTATCGTCGGCGCCGGTGGCCTGGTGGTCAACTTCGACGGCAAGAACTTCAACGGCACGCCTTTCGTCGGCATCCCGGTGATCGAGCTGAACAATACCGCCAATGCGCAGGATAGCTTCCTGGCCTTCTGCATCCAACCTTATACCGACCTGCAGGCGCACACCGTCTACACCGGCGCCGCCGCTGTGCTGAACGACAACGTCAAGGCGCTGTATGAAACCTCGTACGCCAGCGCCATCAAGGACACCGACGGCCAAAAGGCGTTCCAGCTGGCGCTGTGGGAATTGGTCGCCGACGACGGCAACATCTACGACAACGGCGGCTCGCAGTACTTCATCAGCGGTGCCGATTCGAGCGCCGACGCCGCCTTCAAGATGCTGGACCTGGCATCCAAGCACACCGTGCTGAGCAATATGTACACCTACACCAGCTTCACCGGCACCGGCTCCAACGGTCTGGCGTCGCAACAACTGCTGGGCGTGCAGATGGCCGCGCCGGTGCCGGAAGCGAGCACCTGGGCCATGCTGGGCCTGGGCCTGGGTCTGATCGGCTTCATGGGCCGCCGCAAGTCGGGCCAGGACGAAAAGTTCGCCTGATCGCTTGACCGTCGCGCCGCCATCCTTGGCGGAGCGACGATTTGTCGGCAAGCCTACGGCGTTTCACCCATGAAATGCTATTTGTATGGCAAACTTCGGGCTCACTTCAGTTGATCGCCCCGTTAGCCCATGAGTATAGTTAAGAATTTGCCGTTTGAATGGCTGGTCGGCCTGCGCTACACGCGCGCCGGCAAGCGTAGCGGCCGCAACAGTTTCATCTCCTTCATTTCCCTCATTTCGATGGCCGGCATCGGCCTGGGCACGGCCGCGCTGATCGTGGTGCTGTCGGTGATGAACGGCTTCGAGAAGGAAGTGACCGCCCGCATGCTGTCGGTGCTGGCGCACGTCGAGGTGTTCGACCTGCGCGGGTCCATGCCGGACTGGGAGCAGCGCGCGCGCCAGGCTTCCGCCAACCCCGAGGTGCGGGCCGCCGCGCCCTTCGTCGAGACCGAGGGCATGCTGATCCGCGACGACATCCTGCGTCCGTCGGTGGTGCGGGGCGTGCTGCCCGAGGCCGAGAAGAACGTCTCCGAGGTCGGCGAGCGCATGCGTGAGGGTAGCCTCGACACGCTCAAGCCGGGTCAATTCAATATCGTGCTGGGCGCCGAGCTGGCCCGGGCGCTCAAGGTCAAGGTCGGCCAGACCGTGACGCTGGCGCGGGCCCAGGCGCCGGGCGCGGGCGGCGCCATGCAGCCGCGCGTGCGGTCCCTGACCGTGAGCGGCATCTTCGAGGTCGGCCACAACCAGTTCGACTCGGGCCTGGCGCTCATCAATATCAGCGACGCCGAGCAACTGGCGGGTGTGGCCGCGCCGTCCGGCCTGCGGCTGCGCCTGGCCGACATGCAGCGCGCGCCCGAGGTCGCGCGTCAATTGAAGCAATCGATGCCGGGCGATTTGTTCATGCGCGACTGGACCAGCGCCAACTCGACCTGGTTCGCCGCCGTGAAAAGCCAGAAGAACATGATGTTCATCATCCTGACCATGATCATCGCGGTCGCGGCCTTCAACCTGGTCGCCACCCTGGTGATGACGGTGACCGACAAGCAGGCGGACATCGCCATCCTGCGCACCCTGGGCGCCTCGCCGGCGTCGATCATGAAGATTTTCATGATCCAGGGCGGGCTGACCGGGGTGCTGGGCACCGGCTTCGGCATCGCGCTGGGCTCGGTGCTGGCGGTCAACATCCACATCATCGTGCCGTTCATCGAAGGCTTGTTCGGGATGCACTTCCTGTCCAAGGACATTTATCTGATCAGCTCGGTGCCCTCGGACTTGCGGCTGAGCGATGTCACCCACATCGGCGTGATCTCGGTGCTGCTGGCGTTCGTGGCGACGATCTACCCGAGCTGGCGCGGCGCCCGCGTCAAGCCGGCGCAGGCGCTGCGCTACGAGTGAGGCGGGTGGACGGCCGCTGTGTGCCGAGCCGCACGCATGGAACACTCGCATCTATTACCATTTATTATGGCAAACTGCTGACTTCGCCGATTTTGTCCGCTGGAACACATGAGTATCATTAAGAATCTACCGTTTGAATGGGTGGTCGGCCTGCGCTACACGCGCGCCGGCAAGCGCAGCGGGCGCAATAGTTTTATTTCGTTCATCTCGCTGATTTCGATGGCCGGCATCGGCCTGGGCGTGGCCGCGCTGATCGTGGTGCTGTCGGTGATGAACGGCTTCCAGAAGGAAGTGACCGACCGCATGCTGTCGGTGCTGGCCCACGTGGAGGTGTTCGACGCGCGCGGCTCGATGCCGAACTGGCAGGCCGAAGCCGCCGAGGCGCGCAAGAATCCCGAGGTGATCGGCACCGCGCCGTTCGCGGAGACGCAGGGCATGCTGGTGCGCGACGATATCCTGCGTCCGGCCATCATCCGCGGCGTGCTGCCGGAGCAGGAGCCGAGCGTCTCCGACGTCGCCAGGCAGACCCGCAGGGGCAATTTCAACGCGCTGCAGCCGGGCGCCTACAATATCGTGCTCGGGATCGAGCTGGCGCGCGCGCTGCGCGTCAACTTGGGCGAGAAGGTCACGCTGGCGCTGGCCCAGGGCCAGGCCACGCCCGCCGGCGTGCTGCCGCGCATGCGCTCCTTCAATGTGGTCGGCATCTTCGAAGCGGGCCACAACGAGTTCGATTCCGCGCTCGCCTTCGTGCACCTGACCGACGCCGAAAAGCTGCTGCGCCTGGACGCGCCGGCCGGCCTGCGCCTGCGCCTGTCCGACATGCACCGCGCGCCGCAAGTGGCGCTGGACCTCAAACGCACGATGTCCGGCGACCTGACGATGCGCGACTGGTCCAAACTCAACGCCAACTGGTTCGCCGCCGTGCAGACCGAAAAGCGCATGATGTTTATCATCCTGACGTTGATCATCGCGGTCGCCGCCTTCAACCTCGTTTCCACGCTGGTGATGACGGTGACCGACAAGCAGGCCGACATCGCCATTCTGCGCACCTTGGGCGCCTCACCGCGCTCGATCATGAAGATCTTCATGATCCAGGGCGCGCTGGTCGGCATCCTCGGCACCATTCTGGGCGTGGCGGGCGGCGTGCTGGTGGCGCTCAACATCGACGTCATCGTGCCGTTTATCGAACATTTATTAGGAGTGCAGTTCTTGTCCAAGGATATTTACTACATCAGCACCGTGCCGTCGGACTTGCGCTGGCCGGACGTTTTCAAGATCGGCGGCGTGGCCGTGGTGCTGGCCTTCGTCGCCACGATCTACCCAAGCTGGTGGGCCGCCCGCGTCAAACCTGCGGAGGCATTGCGCTATGAGTGATCCAATGACCAACCCCATTGGCCCGATGACCAATCCGGAACCGGTGGTCCTGTCCTGCCGCAACCTGGGCAAGACCTTCACGCAGGGTAGCTACTCGGTCAAGGTGCTGGCCGGGATCGACATCGACGTGCGGCGCGGCGAACGTGTCGCCATCGTCGGCGCCTCGGGCTCGGGCAAATCGACGCTGCTGCATCTGCTGGGCGGCCTCGATACGCCGACCACGGGCAGCGTGACCTTGCTGGGCAAGGACTTCGCCAGCCTGAACGAGTCGGCGCGCGGCGATCTGCGCAACGCCTCGCTGGGCTTCGTCTACCAGTTCCACCACCTGCTGCCGGAGTTCTCCGCCCTGGACAACGTCGGCATGCCGCTGATGATACGGCGCGTCAAACGCAGCGACGCGACCAGCGCGGCGCAGCAGATCCTCGCCCGGGTGAACCTGGCCAAGCGCGTCACGCACGTGCCGGGCGAATTGTCCGGTGGCGAACGTCAGCGCGTGGCGCTGGCGCGCGCTCTGGTCACGCAGCCAGCGTGCGTGCTGGCCGACGAACCGACCGGCAACCTCGATCACGCCACCGCGCAGCAGATTTTCGACCTGATGCTGGAGCTGTCGCGCACATTGGGCACGGCCTTCGTCATCGTCACCCACGACATCGAACTGGCGCGCCGCTGCGACCGCGTGTTGCGCCTGACCGACGAAGGCTTGAAACCCTATCAGGACTGACATCATGTGGATCGATACCCACTGCCACCTCGACGCGCACGAATTCGGCGGTGAATCCGTCGAACAGGCGGAGAAGGCGAGGGCGCAGGGTGTCGGCATGATCGTGATCCCGGCGGTGGAAACGGCCAATTTCTCCATCGTCGCGCAGTTGGCGGCCAGCGTCGATAACGGCTGTTACGCGCTTGGCATCCACCCTATCTATGTTCCCAACGCGAAGGAAGACGACCTGCACGTGCTGCGCGGGCAGGTCGAGGCGGCGCTGGCCGACCCGCGCTTCGTCGCCCTGGGCGAGATCGGCCTGGATTTCTTCATCCCCATGTTGACCGAGCCGGCGATGCGCGAGAAGCAGATTTTTTTCTTCCGCGAGCAGCTCAAGATCGCCCGCGACTTCGAACTGCCGGTGCTGATGCATGTGCGCCGCTCGCAGGACGTGGTGCTCAAGCACGCGCGCCAGATCCGGCCGGCCGGCGGCATCGCGCACGCCTTCAACGGCAGCTTCCAGCAGGCGCAGGGCTATATCGACCTGGGATTCAAGCTCGGTTTCGGCGGCGCCATGACGTTTACACGCGCGCTGCAGATACGCCGCATGGCGGCCGAGCTGCCGCTCGACGCCATCGTGCTGGAGACCGACGCGCCGGACATTTCGCCCAGCTGGATACATCCGGGCCGCAACAGCCCCGATCAAATCCCTCGCATCGGCGCCGTGCTGGCCGAATTGCGCGGCATTTCTGTGGAAGAGGTCGCCAGCGCGACCACCGCCAATGCCCGGACGGCGTTGTCGCGGATGATAGTTTCTTAGGTGATAAGTGATTTTGTGACATTTGGATAGAATTCCCGATGAGTTGACGGTGCATAATCGCCAATATTTGCCTGTAACAACCCACGGAAATCCATATGAAACCAGACGTTCGCCTAGCCGCCGCCCTCCTGTTCATCCCCGCAATGTGCTTCGCCGATACCAGCGAGGTGTCGGAGCGCCAGATCGACGTGCCCAAGTGCAAAACTCCTGCGGCCAAGGTCGTCTTCACCGAATTCAAATGCAAATCCGCGGACTGCTCGTCGGGCGCCGGCCAGCAGGACCCGCGCCAGTACCGTTGGTGGGAGCGCTCGGGCACCGTGGCGCAGCCTAGTTACACGGGCGTGGGCACCGGCATGACCGAGATGCTGGCGACCGCGCTGACGCAGACCGGCTGCTTCGACGTGCAGGAGCGCGCGGAGATGGAAGAGATCAACAAGGAGCTGGCGCTGATCGGCAAAAAGGTCGAAGCCGAAGCGGCCGACTACATGATCACCGGCTCGATCACATCGCTGGGCTTCGAGCAAAGCTCGACCGGCCTGGGCGGCCTGAGCTTCCTCAAGGGCCCGCTCAGCATGCTGGCCGGCGCGGTCGACTACAAAAAGTCCAAGGTCCACATGAACATGGACATCCGCGTGGTGGACGTGCGCCGCGCCAAGATCATCGCCTCCAAGACCTTCCAGGCCAACAACGAGAAGACCGGCTTCGGCGTCTCGGCGATGGGCTGGGGCGGCGGCACCGGCCTGGGTGGCAATCACGCCAGCATCAGCGGCTCGCCGCTGGAAGAGGTGGCGCGCGACCTGCTGGTGAAATCGACGTCGTTCCTGACCGAGACCATCGCCGCGAAAAACATCGCCGAACGCATCGCCGTGAAGGCGACCGACGTCTCGCCGAAATAACCGCGCCCCCGGCTTAGCAACCTCATCGAACGGCGGCAGGATCATTCCTGCCGCCGTTTGCGTTGTGTACGCCTGAAATTGATTTGGATCAAAGGCGGCAGCGACAGCATGAATGGTCCGCACGCGCTTGCATAGTATAGCTGTCGGTCAGACGGGCTGGCTGATGCTCGAATGTATGAGCGACGCACGGGCGGAGTAGCTATGCGGATGGCGATGATCGGCTTTGCGGCGGGGGCGGCGTTCTTGCAAACGCAGGCGGTGCTGCCTGGCGTCTCAGCCATGTCTTGGGCTGTCGGGCTTTCGGCGGTCTGGCTCGCGCTATGGCAAACGGTGGTCAAGCGCGGATTGCCCGCAACCTGGATTCTCCGGCATCGGACCTTGCGAGCGACGCACGCTTTGCTGGTCGGCGCCATCGCCGGCTTCTATTGGGCGGCCTGGCTGGCGCACGTGGCGTTGTCATCGCAGCTGGCGAGCGCGGACGAGGGGCGTGATTTTACGGTGATTGGCACCGTCGATAACTTGCCTTATCGTTTTGCGCAGGGTGTGCGGTTCAATTTCGCCGTGGAGCGCGTGCTGGATGGGCGGAGCGAGGCGCGGACGACGATGCCAGGGCCGCCCTCGGTCCCGCCACGTATCGCGCTGTCCTGGTACGCGGGTTTTCGCGACCGGATCACGGAAGTCGGGAGCGTGCAGCCGGGCGAACGTTGGCAACTGACGGTTCGCCTCCAGCGGCCCCACGGCAACGCCAACGAATATGGCTTCGACTACGAAGCCTGGTTGCTGGAGCAGGGCGTGCGGGCGACCGGCTACGTGCGGCCAAATAATGCCAACCGGCGCCTTAATAGTTTTGTCTTCAGCGCCCGCAACGTCATCGAGCATTGCCGCGCCGCGCTGCGGGCGCGCATCCTGGCGGCGCTACCGGATAAGCCGTATGCCGGTGTGATCGTCGCATTGGTCGTCGGCGACCAGCGCGGAATCGATCAGTCGGACTGGAAGGTCTTCACCAACACCGGGATCGGTCATCTTGTCAGCATCAGCGGGTTGCATATCACGATGGTGGCGGGGTTGTTCGCGCTGATCGCCTTTACGTTGTGGCGGTACTCGTTTTTCACACGCGCGCAATTGCCGTTGATGATGCCGGCGCAAAAAGTCGCGGCGCTGGTCGGTGCGGCCGTCGCCTTGTTCTATGTGCTGCTGGCCGGCTTCGGCGTGCCGGCGCAGCGTACCCTGTACATGCTGATCGTCGTCGCCGTCGCGCTGTGGCTGAACCGGATCGCCAGCGTTTCGCATGTGCTGTGCACCGCGCTCGGAGTCGTGGTGCTGCTTGACCCTTGGGCGGTGCTGTGGCCTGGCTTTTGGTTGTCGTTCGCCGCAGTAGCCGTCATCCTGTATTCCACCGTCGGCCGCGCCGCGCTGCGGCCAGCCCGGCTCGCGCCTGGCGTCGACGAACCACAGCCGAAGGAGCATGCCGCGCGCACGCTTGCTACGCGATGCTGGCAGGCCCTGCGTGTTGGCGCACACACCCAGTACGCCGTCACGCTTGGATTGGTGCCGCTGACGATGCTGTTGTTCGCGCAGGTGTCCGTCATCAGCCCTTTGGCGAACGCGGTGGCGATACCGTTGATTAGTCTGGTCGTTACGCCGCTGGCGCTGGTCGGCAGTATGCTGCCGATGACGTTGGCCAGCTTCGTTCTCGGCGTGGCACATTCGCTGGTCGAGTGGCTGACCATTTGCTTGCAGTGGTTCAGCGGTTTGCGTTACGCGGTCTGGCGCGCGCCGACACCGCCGTTATGGCTGTTTTGTTGGGCGATGTTCGGTACCCTGTGGCTGCTCGCGCCGCGCGGCTGGCCGGCGCGTTGGCTTGGCTTGGCGACTTGGATACCGTTGCTGGTGGCCGAGCCATCGCACCCCGAACCGGGCCGCATGACGGTGACTGCCTTCGATGTGGGGCAGGGCATGGCGTTGCTGATCGAGACTAGCCACCATCGTTTGCTTTACGATACCGGTCCAAGCTACGGCCTTGAGATCAACGCCGGCAACCGCGTCATCCTGCCGTATCTGCGGGCGCGCGGCATCGGGTCGTTGGACGGCATGATCGTGAGTCACAGCGATATCGATCACGCGGGCGGCGCCTTGTCCGTGCTGGAGGGCTTGCCGGTCGGCTGGGTGCTCGGATCGCTGCTGCCCGATCATCCGATAGTGGCGGCGGCCCGGCGCCACGTGCGGTGCACGGCAGGACAGGCGTGGACCTGGGACGGCGTGCGCTTCGAGATACTGCATCCACTGGCCGTCAGCTATGCGGACTTGACTCTCAAACCCAATGCGCGCGGGTGTACCTTGAAGATTACTGCCGGTGGCAGGTCTATGCTGCTGGCTGGCGATATCGAAGCCTTGCAAGAGTCACAACTTGTGTCGCGCGACCGGGAGCGGGTACGTGCCGATGTTTTGCTGGTTCCGCATCATGTTATCTTCAGTATGCACGGGTGTCTCAAATACTCAAATTTGCTTCGATTACTCCATTTAGCCTTCCCACCGGTTCGTTAATCTTGTATTCTTCGCCGGTCTCATTTGTCTCATATGGTCTAATTGAACATTTACTATTTTGATGCGGAATTGACACCGCACCTGACAGGCCTGATTGC
Organism: Burkholderia sp. LMU1-1-1.1; assembly: GCF_040675865.1. Taxonomy (NCBI): domain Bacteria; kingdom Pseudomonadati; phylum Pseudomonadota; class Betaproteobacteria; order Burkholderiales; family Burkholderiaceae; genus Burkholderia; species Burkholderia sp. LMU1-1-1.1. Next base: position 79,366 of record NZ_JBEGHG010000014.1, read on the forward strand.
ACAGCTCTCTCTACCTAAGGGTTTGCCCTACACCGTTGATAGCGAGTGGAGGTGTGATCCAATCCTCAACGATTTCTTCCTGTATCTGGTAGGACCAAGTTCGCGTGGTTCTGCTACTTGGCGTACCTATGCCGAGCAGTTGAGTTTGTTTTTTCGCTTCCTCGACAGTCGATCGCTTTCCTGGAGGGACGCGACGCAAGACGAACTGCTGCATTACTACCGCTTGCGGCGCGTCGGTGAAGGGGAGCTAAAAATTTCAGCTCGGTCTTGGAATGTATTCGTTGCGGCAAGTCGGCGGTTCTATGAGTGGGCAGTACGAAAAGGCCATATTCCTGTAGTTCCTTTTAACTATAGAGAAGCCCAATCTAGGGCTGCGTACGGAGCCCCAGGCGACTCGGTAATCTCGACCGATATCCACGAGAAGGCTCGGCAAAAAGACATTAAGTTTCTCACGGAGGAAGACTTCAGAGAGCGACTGTTGCCAGCGGTGACCGAGACTCGCCACGGTATTCGAAACGCGCTATTCGCGAGGCTGCTGATGCGCTCAGGTCTGCGGGTTAGCGAGGCTATTGGGCTAAAACTTGCAAAGCTTCCGGACCCGGATAATCCCCGATACGCCGGACGGAAAACCTGTCCAATGGAAGTCATCGGGAAGGGCCAAAAGCTGCGAACGGTACGTGTGCCCAAAACGTGGCTGAGGGATGCGTATCGCTACATCGATTGGGATCGTGAGGACGCAGTTGAAACATGGAAGCAGGCGCATCCTAAGCGCAATGCAGAGGTACATGGACACAAAGGCTCGCTATTTCTCACTTCTGCTGGCACACAAGTCACATATTCGGCGATGTATGACATGTTGAGGACCGCTGGCGCAAAGGTTGGATTCAATTTCAACGCACATCCTCACATGCTGCGCCACAGTTATGCAATCTATCAATTATCTGCCATGATTGCGGCGCTCATCGAGGGAGAATATAAAAGCGGCTCACCAACGGCAAAAGCGTATCGACGTATGATCCAAGACCCTCTTAGAAAATTGCAGATGCTCTTGGGGCACTCTAGCATTACCTCGACGTTTATTTACCTGGATTACGTCGACGATATTGACGATATAGCTGATGTGACTTCGGACGAGGAAGGCTTTGATGGCAACGACTGTTACGAGGCAGTAAGGACGACCGATGGCTAAGGGGAAAACACGTGGGAATCCGTTTCTCCACCATAGCGTGCCGGGTGAGCATGATCAAGCGCGGGCATTGGTTCCATGGATTTGGAGACTGGAAGGTCTGATACCAGAGGGAAAAGACTTCTCGTTCGAATCGGTGAGCCATAGGCCCGGCGTCTACAGACCTCTAATTTGCGCCATATGGCAGCGGAATGTTGACTGCATTCCGCCTAAGTCCCATTCGAACCTCTACCATCAACGTCAATACCTTGAAAGATTTGACCAATTCCTGTCAACTCACAAGTACCAAAGTACTCGAGATATTTCGACGTTATACGAGCTTCAACGCGAAACGCTCATTGAGTACCGGTCCTGGTTATACGCGCAGTACAAACCAGATACGGCTCGAAAATCTTATCGCGGGCTCGTAGCCTCACTCCTCTTATTGAGGGGGGAAGCCTCGCCATTGCCCGGCACTGTGCGTTCAGACTTAGAGATACCGACTAGAGCACTACTTCCTGGGGCATATGGAAATACAGCGATTAGCCCTTATACCAGCGACGAACAGGCTTCTCTTGTAGCGGCTTGCAAAGTAGCGATAAATGGCACTATCGAACGCTTGAATGAAGGTAAGCGTCTTTTGAGTAAGGGGGAGGATCCTCAACAAAACGGCGCAACACGGAATGACAGTGGGCGTTTATTAAAATACTCAACGGCATGGGATAGTATACCAAATATCCTTTGGTATATCGTGCACGTTCTGAAAGGCCGCATGCCGTGTGCTCAGCCTGTCGAGGACACCCGAGCTCCACTGGTCAAGTTTCTGTTGAATAAAAGGGCGCCGATCCGTAAGAAGGACGCCTTCGATCTGCTTTATCTGCATTCGTTCGACATCGTACCGTTCATCGCTCTCGTCAGCCTCAAAACTGGTTTGAACGCGGAATCAATTTTAACGCTTGAGAGGGATTGCTTACAAGGTTCTGAAGGGCACATGACCTGGGTTAAATACAAGAAATCTCGAGGGACACATGAAATTTTAATCCGAAAATTCTCTCATCGCGGCGCAAATAGTCCGGTTGGACTTATTAAGCTCGTCTTGCAGCTAACTCAAGAATTGGTAGTTCTTGCCGCACCTGATATTCAAAAATATCTATGGCTTTCTCATCAGCTCAAAAAAGGTCAAAAGGATAAGAGCCGCAATGACTTGACCAACAAGGGTGACGTAATCGATATCTCGCACTTCAACACGTTGATAAACGGCGGGATCGAACATGGAAAACGTAGACAAGGGTTCTTAGAAAAACATAACGTTCGTGGCAGAGATGGCGAGATACTTCGATTTTCGTTTATGGCCGCTAGAAAAACAGAAGCCACGAGCGCTTACCTGAAACATGGAAATCTGGCGAACGTAAGTAAGAAAGTCCTCAAGCATCATGGGAAAGAGGCATTAACTACAACTGCCATGTGTTATCTAACAAATGATGCCACTCATCACGTTCACGATGCCGCCGTCCGTAATGCGCAGGACAAGGCTGTTTTCGACGCGCGAATCAGTGTAATTACAGGCGATCAGCCTGATAAGTTAGAGATCCAACGATTAAGCAAGGAACTAAAGGTTCCAGCGAAAAAGGTAATTGCGATAGTCAATGGAGAACAGGATGTATTCATAGCAAGTTGTAAGGACTTCTACAACAAGCCTGGCGGGAAGCCAGATACAGCCTGCGACGACCCCTGGACATGCTTTGGTTGCTCAAATGGCCTTTGGACGTCACGCATCCTTCCGCGCGTGGTTAAATTCCTCTGGTTTATGGAGGAACAACGTAATCTTTTAACCCATACTGATTGGGCGGCTAAATTCAGTGTGCCGTACAGGGCGATCACTCAAGAGATACTGCCCCGATTCCAAGCGCGGACTATCGAATGGGCAAAGGCTGAGGCTGAGGTGTCGCCCTTCTACGTGCCGACTCGTTTGCGGGAGCTATAGAGATGATAAACAAATCGAGCGTCATCGCCTTACCAGCAGCTAATAGATATAGCAAACTAATTTCAGCGGTGGCCCCAGTCAGCAGCGTTTCTGTTTTTTCGGACCTCTTATGGGATAGGTCGGAATATGTGGATAGAACGAAGGCGAAAGGCGCGGTCGTCCGATGGGAATATTTATTTGAGCGTTTCGGTAGCACGCATTCGCATATTGTAGTTTCGCTTATGGAGTTTGCGTATGCCATGATTTTCGATCCCGTTGAGCAGGACTTGCAGATGGATACTAAGTCGGTCTCAAACTACGTCAGCTTATTAGGAAGATTTCTCGAGTTTATGCAGGTAAGTCATTTATACGAGATGTCTGAATTGGGACATGATCATGTGCGTGACTACGTAATTTGGCTTGTTAAAAAGCGGGAGGAACGCCGTAAGAACGAGGATACACAGCAGGCGTCACTCGAATGGGTCGAGCAACATATTCGCGGATTGCGTTGGTACTTCCGGTATGCCAAAAGAGTGTCCCAGCCGTTATTGATAGATCCCTTACACGGCCAAAGCATTTATAAGCACTTGGGAAAACCGAGCCCCATAAGGGGCGATAATCGGACGCCGGTGATTCCTGTGAATATTTGGAATCGCTATTTATGCGCCTCATTGGATTATGTCGAGCATTACGCTCCCGATATTATTGATGCCCATTTGTTGCTCGAAAATTTGCGCGCGGATATTTTGCCTCTATATATTGACCGGCCGACGTTTAATGCGTGTAACTTTAGTCGCGATCACACGGATCCTGCCCTGATGGGCATGCGCCAAAAGTTCGCACTCAATCCAGCTACCGGAATGCCGTGGCGGAAATGTTGGAGTGGAATCCAGGAAACACTCGATGAACTGCGAGCTTTATATACTGCGTGCCTTGTGGTAGTGGGTAGCTTGTCTGGAATGCGCGAGACCGAAATCGCTCTGATCCAAATAGGTGGGTTCTGGGAATACTCGTCGAATGACGGGCCTGGCAAAAGATATCGGATAGCTAGTCGCTTGACTAAAGGAAAGCAGGATACGAATCAAGAGTGGGAAGTGAATGAGCCCGTATTTAAGGCGTGCAAAATTCTAGAAAAACTTACATCTTTCGCTCGTGCTTACAGCACTAGTAAAGAACTTTTCCTTCAGGGTTGGGACCGGGGCCCGTCCTCTTATTTCAAAATGGAAGTCGGTAAGAGCAAGTTAATTGGGAAAAATCACGGACACCTGGCTGTGATTCCTGTAGGAGCTGGCGCATTTACACGTTACCTGAGGCGTTTTGCTAGCCATCTCGACGAAGCTTTTGACGGCCAGTACAAACTTCCGCACGTCGATGGGAAGCCTTGGAATTTTATTATGCGTATGCTAAGGCGGTCATTGGCTGGACGGATCGCGCGAGAGCCTTTCGGTATGATCGCTGGCATGCTTCACTACAAGCATGTAAGGATAACCACATTTGCTGGATACGCGGGTTCTGATCCAGAGTGGATCAAGGAGCTTCATGACGAAGAGATCGCAGCAAATGAAGAATTCCTTGACGATATCTGCGAGGGGTTGATCGAAGGGGCGTTGGCAGGAGGGAAAGGAGAAGACCTTCTGCGCGAGTTCTCGGGTGTTGCTGGTGACTTGAAAAAGAACGCACATCAATATTTTCTCGAGAATAACAGAGCGAACTTGCACGTGGGACTTTTTAACTATTGCATGTTCAATGCAGAGCGAGCCCTGTGTCTAAACGAAAAAGAACAAGGAAACCTACAACCTATGCTGAGTGCGTGTCATCCCGATCGTTGTGCTAATAGTTGTATAACAACGAAGCATCGGCCTCTTTGGGAGGTCCAAGCCACCGATGCGCGTGCAATGCTAGATCACCCACGAATTAGTACTCCACAGCGTATCGCACTGTCGAGAGATTTGGACGTTGTGAAACGCGTTCTGAAAAAATTGCAGGGCGCCGCATGAGCAAGAAAAAGACCACTGAACAAAACTTAATCGATGCGCTTGATCGTCTGCTTATAGGAGAATCACGTCTTACCGATGGACGAGTCACTCAAAAGAACATAGCGTTGGAGGCTGGTGTATCGCGTGCTACTTTTAACCGTTACGCGAAAGTCGTTGATGAGTATCGTCTGGCGAGAACGCGGAGCAATACCGATGTCCCGCTATTGCCTTTTACAATTGAAGACAAGAACCGGGAGCTTCAGGAGGCGAATATTGCGATGCGAAAAAAGCTAATTGCGGAGCGAGTTGAGTCACAAAGAAACGCCGCTGGCGCTCGCCAAGAAGTACTTGTTTTGAGCTTAGCTTTGAAAGCGAGGGATAAGACAATTGATGCGAAAGACAGGGAAATTGCGCAGTTGAAGCGGCAACTGATAAGTGCTCAACAAGAAAAAGCATTACATATTCAACTGGTGCGTGACGCTACACCTTGATGATTTCAACGTCGAAATATCTGGAGCTATGACGTAGTGATATTGTGTCCTCCGAGTGTGGCGCATGAAATTGATTATCGAGGAGCTAGGCCGCCGAATAATTTACCACGCCCACGAGGTCTGCGGACTGATTGTCGCTAAAGTATCGCAATCCTGCATGCTAAATATACCGCCACTGCGGCGACCACTTATCGTTTTTTGGTCCCGCATCAAGGCGCCGACCAGCCGAATGAAATCTAGGTCAATGAGATAATTCCAATCACGTTGGTACGCCGCGTAACCGCAGCATTGAGTTGTTCCACCGAATTGGTGCTGGCGTCACTCCCATGGCGCTGCTCGTAATGCAGTGTTGATCCACTTGCCGTCGATAAGTTTGAGAGTGTCACCAATCTTGTATTTCTTACTTTCTAAGGGTATTGGTTTGTTTAAGACATCTAAATATTTAGTTGTGAAGCGCTCGGGAGACATTCGCCGAAACGAAATATTTTCAATTGAAGGTCCTCGCAAGAGATTTGCAGATCCACTTAAAACTTCGACAATACTTCCAGAAATACCAGCGAAGAATTTTGCGTGAAAGTCTTGCTTTGCAAGCCCTCCAGTGACAACTTTGGCTTCTAGCCCATAACGCGCAAGCTCTGTAAACGGCACATCGTTCGCATCGTGAACCTCCTTAAATTTGGTCCACGTGGCCTTCCGGGTTATAACGGTTACCTGCTTCGGATCAACATTGCAGAATAACCAATCCCAAACAGCTAGAACATCTTCTGGCTTCATGAACTGATGACCTACGAATGGGCTCGCAAGCACAATTTGGTCTGCAGTAACATGCCAGCGGATCAGGAGCTTTTCAAGCAGGTCCATTGCATCATTCTTGCTTGCTAAACAGTTCAATCGATCTTCCAAATTAGTGCCATCGACATGAACCAGGAGGCAGCGATCTGCCAGAGGTTGAGCGCTTGCGCCCAAATACATCCGTGCGCTGAAGGTGGCCACATGCAAAACACCACAGCTACATGGAACATCAAGTTGCACCAATATACTGTCCGATGAGGCGCCGCCAGTTCCGGCTGAAAGCAGAAAGTTCTCAGCATTGCGCCACGCTTGCTCTAGCCGATCTCGCTCAAACTTCAGCGCGCCATATGCCGCAGCGTCGAGGTCGGCGTCGTTGCGTTCACATCGGTAGAGCGAGGGGGCTCCTGCCTTAAATTGCAAGTTCAGCTTGGCATTCGGGCGATCGTGCATCACGATGTCTGCGGCTACCGGAACGTTATAATCGCCTGGCCAACCATCGATCTCCGTCACCCGCCACCGTTCGTTGGTCGATGACTCTCTTGGATTAAATAGCTGAAATTTAAAGGGCTGCGTGCAACCTGGGCACGTGACCACCCATCCACCGGCATCGTTCTCGATTTGAAACATGCATTGGCGGTAGTGGAACGGGGCTTCGCAGGATGGGCAAAGGGCGACGAGAGATTGATGCGAGGTTTGCATATGCGACCTATTCAGATGAGTCGTCCAGGGTCTTAAACAGCGCGGGGTCAACGAGATCTCGAAGTGGCACACCGAGCGCCTGCGACAGCAGGCCCATGTTGTCGATGGAGACGTTCCTGACGCCTCGCTCAACTTCACTGACGTAGGTACGGCTCAGGTCCGCGCGTAGTGCCAATTCTTCCTGCGATACGTCTTTTAGGCGCCGAGCCCGGCGAAGATTTCTTCCGAAAACTTCCCTTGCCGATAGCTGTTGGTTTGTTTTTTCCATGACTGCAAGCTTCATTCTAGGAGTGAAGGCAGTCCACCAACTATGCGGAACTCTTTGTCAACTATAAGTGACTTTTTGCGAATTTACATATATATTTCGCCTGCGAGGTAAAAATCTTGTTTTATCGAAATATGAGCAATAGAAAATTCCTGTTGGGCGTAGACCTAACAAAGACTGCCTTTTCAATCCGTTTCCAGCAACTCCAGGAAGCGCTAAACGATAGCCTCCAACGGCGAGAGACTGCGCTCGAAGCGGTCCTTGCGGCACAAGATCGCTTGATTCTTCGCATGGAAGGTTGGGTCGATTCTTTGGCAGACCTCCACATGTCAGCGACGTCCGATATCGACCTCTTCCGGCATACCCTGGAAACCAACCGGAAGGTGTATCGACTGAGGACGCTCGCGATGCACAACGTGACCGTATCGGACCTAGAAAAAGACGATCTTGAGCGCGCCTTGCATCGAACCATCCGAAAAATCCCAACGAGCAGAAACGGCACCCATGCTCCAGTGGCACTGACAGGTCCCCATTAGTCCAACGATGCGTCACCACTGCAAGGCCAGAATTTTTCTAAGGAACAGCCAATGGCATTCGAGAACGTCCAATACACCACTGTGCCACTCACCCAAACTATGGGGCTGATTGACCTCGCGGTTTTTGTTGCTCTCCCTGCTTTTGCGGCCCAGGCATTATCAGACGACACGACCACGGTTGTGCTCGCGTCGGTCGCGGGCTTTGCTGTAATAGCGGCCATCAGAGGCGTGCGGCGGTATTTCAGCCTCAAGAGAAGCTTCGCGACCGCAAAAGCACATTTGAAAAAGCACGGGATAAGGACTGATCTAGAGCTCCGCCACGAGCTTGCAGTTGACTCGGTGTCTGGAAAAATTGTTTTCGTTGCGCCGGCTACCATGTCCTATCAAGTCTATGATCGGTCGGACATCCTCAGGTGTGAGCACCAGTGGGTCACCAAATCGAACAGCAATGGCCAGTTGTCGAAGACCAAGAATATCCTTGTTTTTAAGACGCGCAACGCGCAGCAGCCTCTCTACAAAATCCGCTTATTCGATCACGCCACTGCCGAGCTCTGGCTGGCCCGCGTGAACGCTGTGTTGAATTCATAGGCCGCCGAAAACGCTGGGCACCTGCTTTTAGTGCGGCTACTATGTCAGAACCGAGCGGCGGGTACTGACTGATGCGTCCAGCGGCATCCTATTTGGGCACCCGAAGCTTCGCTCGCCTTCCCACTTCAATACAAGCTGACCGATGCGCTTACTGATATTGTCAGATCTTCACCATGAGCTGTGGCGCGAAAAAGCTCCGCATATCGATTCAAAGATCAGTCGTCCCGACGTAGTCATACTGGCTGGCGATATCAGCGGTGGCGCCAACGCTGTGGAGTGGGCCGCCAACGCATTCGCCGACGCAACTGTTCTCTACGTGTCAGGCAACCACGAAGCGTATGGTAAAAATCTTGACGACGTCCAGGATGACATTGAGGTAGCCTGTCTGGCGGTCCCTAATATACATTTTTTGAACTGCAGCGAGTACATCCACGAGGGTGTTCGATTTATAGGTGCAACCTTGTGGACTGACTTCAAACTGTTCGGCGATGACACGCGGACAGATGCAATGCGCGAGGCGGAATCAGCCATGACCGATTACAAGCGTATTCGCCTGGCAACGAAAGGATACAGAAAGCTGCGGGCAACTGATACGGCACAGATCCACGCGGTGCACAGGTCATGGATCAAAAACAAGCTTGCAGAGCCGTTCGCTGGCATCACGGTGGTGATCACTCACATGGCCCCGTCCATGCAGTCAGTGCCAGAGCAATACCGGACCGATTTGTCTTCTGCATCTTACGCCTCGCAGATGGACGACCTAGTCTCGCAATCCGATCTCTGGGTACACGGCCACATGCATGAGACGCTGGACTACCGCGTGGGCAAATGTCGTGTCGTCTGCAATCCCTGCGGCTATATCAACCGGAGTGGCGGGCCTGAGAATGCACAGTTTGATCCCGCCTTCGTAGTTGAGTTACCGGACACTTGAAATGACCAGGCAGATCAATCAATGGGGCACAGGACTGCGGTCCCACCCGCGAATTTTTGCCTCAATGCGTTTAATGCTGGTTTGTGTGCTGGCCTGGGAAATTCTTCAGATCTGGCAGGGCGACGAACCACAGGTAGCGGATGATGCGGCGGTCAGCCCTCCTCGTCGAATTGTAGAAAGGTGTGATATTTTCATCTCAGCAAGCTGGTATCCTGTTGCCTCAGGCGATATCGGCCAGAAGCCGACCTTTACGGCTTGAATTGCTTTCGTTTCAAATCGACAAAAAAATGCCGCATAAATAAATGAAACGGTCTGCTACCCCACGTAGCAGGGCGCACATGGGGGGAGACATGGCACAAGTGCTGAGAATACTGGTGGTCGATGATGTCGAAACAATGCGTAAGGTCACGGCTGGCCAACTGGCCTCGCTTGGCTATGGGCCGGTGGACCTCGCAGCCGATGGCGCCGAAGCTTGGCGCATGATTGAGCGCAAGCGTTATGATTTGGTGATCTCCGACTGGAATATGCCGGCGTTGACCGGCATCGCCCTACTGCAGATGATTCGCTCCAGTCCGCGCCATGTGCACATGCCGTTCATTATGATCACTGCCGAGGCCGAGCGCAGCCGCATCGAAACGGCCATCAGCAGCGGTGTCAGCGACCTGCTAGTCAAACCCTACACGGCGGGCCGGCTGGCCACCAGCATCAAGCGGGCGATGGCGCATCAGGTTGCACCACCGGCGCCGGATAAGGAAACGAGTATCGCCGCCGCACCCGTGGACGATGTGAGCGTCATGCCACCGGCGGCGGTCCATTTGCCCCCAAGGGAACCGCTGCCGCCGACATTGCTCCTGGTCGACGACACCGCTGACAACTTGTACATGCTGGCCAATGTGTTCAAGGGCCGCTACCGCATCAAGGCAGCGCACAACGGCGAGAAAGCGCTGGCCTTGTGCTGTGGCGACACGCCGCCCGACCTAGTGCTGTTGGACGTCATGATGCCCGGCATGGACGGTTTTGAAGTGGCGCGCCGCATGCGCGAGCATCCCGGCGCGGAAAATGTACCCATAATCTTCGTCACCGCCCTTACCGACGACGCCGCGCGCCTGCAAGGCATGGAGTTGGGGGCGGTGGACTTCATTACCAAGCCAATCGACCCGGTCCAGCTGAAGCTGCGGGTCGACAACTTCATGCGCTACGTCGAGCTGCGCCGCCACCTGCAAGCCGATTATGACAATATGCTCGCCATCGCCCGCCTGCGCGATGACGTCGAGGCCATGACGCGGCACGACCTCAAGGGCCCGCTGGCCGGCGCCATCGGCATAGTGCAGTCGCTGATCGACGCCGCCGACCTGGACCGCCGACAGCTTGAGAATTTGCGGCTGGCCGAGCAGGCCATGCTGCAGGTGACCGACATGGTCAACCTGTCGACCGAGCTGTACAAGATCGAGACGGGAAAATACGTGCTCCATGCAGCGCCGCTACCCATCAGCGACATGCTGCGGCGGGTGGTTGAGACGGCGCGTGCCACTTACGCGGGCAAGCAACTGGTGCTGGCGGTCGACACCGATTTCGATGTCGGTACCGACGCCCCGCTGGCGCTGGGCGATGCCATGCTGACCTATTCGCTGCTGAATAATCTGATCAAGAACGCCTGCGAGGCAGCGCCCGAGCGCACCCGCGTCATTGCCACGCTGTACACCGGAAGCCCGCTGCGCATCGAGATCGTCAACAAGGGTGTGATCCCGGAACCGATACGCGAACGCTTCTTCGACAAGTTCGTCACCGACGGTAAGTCAGGCGGCACCGGCCTGGGCACGTATTCCGCGCGCCTGCTGGCGCGCGCGCAATATGGCGAGGTGGCCTTCGCCGTCGATGACGAACTCCAGACCACCACCCTGGTCGTCAGCCTGCCGTCGGCGCCGCCCCCGGCCTGAGGCGAATCGCGCGGCGGCCTTGCTTGTCAGGCTGGCTGCACCACGGCGTCAAGCGCTTCCAGCGCGGCGTCGAAGTCGAAGCGTTCAATTGCTTGGCTGACTTTGCGCAGCTGTCGCGCCAGCGGGTGGCCGGCAGCTTGCGATTCCAATGTCTCCAACACGTCCAGCGCGGCGGTGTCGCTGTCGGCCAGCAGCTTGCGCAGCTGGGCAAGTGTAGCGGCCGCGTCCGGCGGCAGGGCGGGAGCCGCTGCGATGGCCTCGGCCGGGGTGTTCTCTGCCTCTGCCGCGTAGTTGCCCAGTGCGGCCAGGCCGGAAAGCACCGGCGCCAGTTCGTTTTCGACCGCCGTCAGCAGCGCAGCCAGTTCGGCTTCGGCTACACCGGCTTTGCATGCCAGTTCCAGTGCGGTAGCTGTCGCCGCCACGCCTTTGGCGCCTACGTTGCCGGCGGTGCCGCGCAAGGTGTGGGCGACCCGCGCCGCCGCTGTGGGGTCATCGCTTTGCCGCGCCGCCTCGAAATCCTCCCGCAGTCTGGCGTGGCCGTCGCGGAAGCGCACCAGCATGCGCAGGTAAAGGTCCTGCCGGCCCATGCTGGTTGCCAGGCCGGCGCGCTGGTCGATACCGGGGAGTTGGGCAGGTAGGGCAGCGGCCATTTTGCCTGCAGCATCGGGCTGCACCGCTGGGGGAGCTGCTATGGCCGGCTGCGCCGGGTGGATCCACTTGCTCATGGTGGCGAACATGGCGGTGACGTTCAGCGGCTTGGAGATGTGGTCATTCATGCCAGCCGCCAGCGCCATTTCGCGGTCGCCGGCCATGGCGTTGGCGGTCATGGCAATGATCGGCAGCTGCGCGTACCGGGGTTGGGCGCGCAGGCGGCGGGTGGCTTCATAGCCGTCCATCACTGGCATCTGGCAGTCCATCAACACGCCGTCGAAGGCGGCGGCACCGGCATGGGCGAGCAGGTCCAGCGCTTGCTGTCCGTCACCTACGACGGTGAGTACGATGCCAGCGCTTTCCAGCAGCTCGCGCGCCAGTTCCTGGTTCATATCGTTGTCCTCGGCCAGCAGCAGGCGGGCGCCGGCCATGCGGGCTTGGTCGGCCGCGCTGCGGTCCTGTCGCTCTGCCTGGCGCGTTTCGGCCACCACGCCCTTGCCGAGTACCTCGCCGATCGCTTCGAGCAGCGTCGACGGAGTGACTGGCTTGGTCAGCACGGCTGGCAGCGCCACCTGCTGGAGGGCCGCCGCTTCCTGAGCGTCGTCCCGGCCGAAGGCGGTGACCATGATGACAGACGGGATGTGAGTCACTGCGCCGCTCTGCATGCGCTGCAGCGTTTCGACGCCATCCATGCCCGGCATGCGCCAGTCCAGAAGCACCAAGTCGTAGGGCAGGCCTTTGCGCTCGGACTCGACCATGGTGCGCAGCGCGCTGTGGCCGCTATCGGCGAGGTCCACCTCCAAGCCGAAACTGCGCGCCATGGTCGACAAGATTTCGCGCGCGCTGGCGTTGTCGTCGACCACGAGCACGCGCAGGCCGAGCAGCTCGTCGGCGTGGAACATGCGGCGCGGCTGTACCTCGGTCTGGCGCTCGAAACGGGCGCTGAAGTGGAAAGTCGAGCCCTCGCCCGGCATGCTCTCGACCCAGATCCGGCCATCCATCAGCTCCACCAACTTTTTGGAGATAGCCAGACCTAGCCCGGTGCCGCCGTATTTGCGCGTGGTCGAGCTGTCTGCCTGGCTGAACGACTGGAACAGGCGTTCGCACTGCTCGGTCGTCATGCCGATACCGCTGTCGCGCACCCAGAAGTGCAGCTCGACTTGATCGCCGGCGTCGGCCGCCATCTCAATCCCCACCACGATCTCGCCGCGTTCGGTGAACTTGGCGGCGTTGTTGCCGAGGTTGACCAATACCTGCCCCAGCCTCAGAGAATCACCCACTAATGCGGTCGGCAGGTCGGCCGAGGTGGCGAACAGCAGTTCCAAGCCTTTGTCCTCGGCCTTCAGGCCGATCATGCTGGCGAAATTCTCCAGTACGTCCTCCAGCCGGAACGGGGCCTGCTCGATGTTCATCTTGCCCGCTTCGATCTTGGAGAAGTCGAGAATGTCGTTGATGATACCCAGCAGGTTCTCGGCTGAGCGGTGAACCTTCTCGATGTAGTTGCGCTGTTTCTTATCGAGATCGGTGCGCAGCGCTAGGTGGCTCATGCCGATAATGGCGTTCATCGGCGTGCGGATCTCGTGGCTCATGTTGGCCAGGAAGTCGCTCTTGGCGCGCGTGGCGTCCTCCGCGATCTCCTTGGCGCGCAGCACCTCGGCCTCCGCCAGCTTGCGGTCGCTGATGTCGCGCACCGAGGCGCACACGCAAACGCCGCGCTCGGCGATGGCCGGCAGCCGCGACAGGCCTATCTCGACAGAGAAGCGGCTGCCATCCTTGCGCATACCGTGCAGGTCGGCGCCTGCCATGCCCATCTGGCGCGATGTGCCTTGCGCGATGAAACCATCGCGCGAGCCGACGTGGCGCCCGTGCGCCTCCGGCGGCACCAGCGTCTCGATCGGCAGGCCGGCCAACTCGCCGGCCTCGTAGCCGAACAACTGGTCGAGCTGGGGGTTGGTCATCAGGATCAGGCCGTTGGCGTCGATCACCAGCATGCCATCCGGTGCGGCTTCGATGATGCCGCGATACCAAGCCTCGGTAGCTTTCAGTACCACTTGCTGCGCTTCTAGCTCGCCGGCCATAGTCTGCACCGCGTGGCTGCGCGCTTTGATCTCGAGCGACATCGCCAGTTTGGGCAGCAACTCGTCCATTAATACGCGTCCGGACTCGCCGGGGGCCTCGAAGCCGGCCAACTCCAGCACGCCCATCAAACGTTCGCCATGCAGCAGCGGCAGCACCTGCAAGTGGCGCGGGCGTGATTGCCCTAACTGAGAGTGGATTTGCGCGTAGTCGTCCGGCAGTGCGTCGAGCTGGCGCGGCTGTCGGTCTAGCGCGCATTGGCCCAGCAGGCCGCTCCCCAGCGCCAGTTGCGGCGCCGGCGGATGGTCTGGGTCTGCGGCGTAGCTGGCGGCCAGGCGCAGTCCGGTGGCTTCGTCATCAAGCAGGTAAAGCGCCCCCTGGCCGGCCTGCACCACCGGTGCAAGCAGGGTCAGCAGGCGTTGCGCGGCCTGGTCCAGGCTGGCCGCCTGTTGCAGCTCGGACTGGATGGAGGCCTCCTGCGATTTGATCCAGCGCTGCATGTCGAGCTGGCGCGATTCGACCTGCAACTTGGCGATGGCGCGCGCTAGGTCGCCCGTTTCGTTCTGATAGTCGGTGTGCGGGATTACGCTGTCAAGCTGGCCGGAAGCCAGCGCGTCGACCGCCTCGCGCAGGCGATTGACCGGTCGCCGAATCGAGATGCTGATCCACCAAGCGCACAGCAGCGCCACCGCCAAGCCGCCGATCAGCAGGCCGTATGTGAGGGTGCTGCTGGTGAGCGCGAACTGGCGGATGTGGTAGATAGTGCTGCGGGCGTTGGAATCCTTGACGGCGGCGATCTCGGCCATCTGCAGGTCGGCCGTGCGCAGGGCTTGCTGGAAGCGCTCGCTGTTGAGCAAGGCGTTAGCCTCGCTGTTGCGGTTCAGGCGCGTGAGCTCCATGGCCTCGTCGGCGATGCGCTCGGCGCGCGCCAGCATGGTTTCGAAGACGGCGTACCGTTGCTGATTATCGGCACGCAGCAACGTGGCGCGAGCCTCGTCGACGGTGAAGTGTAGTTGCTCGCGCGCCTTGTCGAGCTGTTCGAGCGCCTCGTCGGCGGCTATCGGGTCCGGGGCGTTGGTCAGCTTGTACAGGATCAACTCGAAGCGGGTAAGTTGGATGCGGGCCTCCTTGACCTGCACGATGCCGATCATGCCCTCGCTGAGCAGTCGCTGCATGTCGCTGCTCAACTGGTCCTGGGTGCGCAGGCTTTGCAGCCCGAGAGCCAGTGCCAGCAGCAGCACCGCGCAAAAGCCGGCCGCCAGCTTCTGGCGCAGGCGCAGCCGTTCGAGATAAGCCAGCGGCGAACGCATGGGAGCGCTCACTGTGCAGGTAGGGTATGCGCGATGGCGGCTGCCTGCTTAGCCATGTCGTGGTCGCTGTCGGCGTAGCGGGCGGCGACCTGCTGGAAGGCAGGCAGGTTGGCCAGGAAGGCGTCGCAGACGTCGGGATCGAAGTGTGAGCCGCGTCCTTCCGCTATGATCTCCACCGCTTTTTCGTGCGGCATGCCTTCCTTGTAGACGCGGCGGCTGATCAGGGCATCGTAGACGTCGGCGACTGCCATCAGGCGGGCGGAGATTGGGATGGCATCGCCGGCCAGGCCTTCAGGATAGCCGCTGCCGTCCCATTTTTCCTGGTGTGAGTAAGCGATCTCCTTGGCCAAGCGCAGGAAGTCGACGTCCATGCCCAGTTGTTGCTCGGCGTGGGCGATGGCGTCGCGCCCAAGCGTGGTGTGGGTTTTCATAATTTCGAATTCCTCAGGCTCGAAGCGGCCAGGCTTGAGCAAGATGCGGTCAGGGATGCCGATCTTGCCAATGTCGTGCAACGGCGCCGACTTGAACAACAGCTTGATGGTTTCGGGGTCGAGGAAAGCGCGGAAACGCGGATGATCGCGCAGGTGTTCGGCCAGCACCTTGACGTAGTGCTGGGTGCGGCGGATGTGGTTGCCGGTCTCGTTGTCGCGCGTCTCGGCCAGCGAGGCCATGGCATGGATCGTGACGTCCTGGATCGCGCTTAACTCGCGCGTGCGGCGCTGCACCTCTTGTTCGAGGTAGTCGTTCTTATCGCGCAGGAAATCGGCAGCGTCTTTGACCTTGAGCTGGGTGCGCACGCGCGCCAGCACCACTGGCGGGCTGATCGGCTTGGTGATGTAGTCGGCCGCACCCAGCTCCAGACCGTGAGTCTCGTCCGCACTGGAGGCCATAGCGGTCAAGAAGATGATGGGGATGTCGCGTGTGGCCGGGTCACTCTGCAGCACCTGCGCCACCTCGTGGCCGGTCATCCCAGGCATCATGATATCAAGCAGGATGAGGTCGGGCGGCGGTGCATCCCGCGCGATGCGCAGCGCCTTCTCACCGTTATTTGCTGCTTTGACCGTATAACTATCTTTGAGCAAGTTGGCCATCAACAGAAGATTATCCGGCGTGTCGTCCACGACGAGGATTACAGGCCTGATGGGACGGGTAGAAGATGGATTCATGCCTAAACGCTCCAATCAGGTTGCACTAATTTGTTGCCTAGACTATATCTGTGTGCTGTGCGCAAGTAAACTGCATATTGGTTTTGCTACGCGAATCGCTCCCGTCCTACACTACATTCTCCGATCACTGGGTGTTGTTTGGATTCCATCGCTCAAGCTTTCGAAAATGATGGTGTGGGAAGGGTGCGCTTAGGGAGACTTGCGCCACCAAGCTGAACTTTCTGCTTTGGGCCGTAGCGGCCCTTCGCATCGCTTATACCCAGACGAAATTTGATGTCCGGATTGAAGAACAGGTGTCCGGTTTGTCATGCCATTCGGTGTCCTGCTTGTCGTGAGAATCGCTGTCCGGATTGATGAGAATACTCAACCAACGGCAGACTGTCGAGGACCCAGAATTTCCTTGTTTTTAAGACGCGCAACGCTCAACAGCCTCTCTATGAGATTCGCATTTTTGATCACACGACTGCCGAACTCTGGCTATCGCGTATAAACGCCGTGCTGAATTCGTAGTCTGCTGAAGAACTGGGCTTGCGCTTTTAGTAAGGCTAATATTAATTGCCGAGATGGAACGGAGTGGAAAGCTAGAATTAGGTTATAGTCCACTTCTTTCGAAGACAGAACGCATAGGCAATATTTCCGCGTGGTTGATCTCTCTGAATTTCTTATCACTGCAGCAACGCTTGAATTTCTTCCCGCTTCGGCAATGACAAAGATCATTTCTGCCGATCTTAGTATAATCAGAATTTGGTACCTGCTTTTTCCCCCAAGCTACTCCACCGAAATTTGATATTCTGATATGCTTTCGATTAAGTGCGTTAGCTAAATATTTGATACCACTAAAGCCAGGCGCATTATTTGGAATTGTAATCACACAACGCTTATCGACCGGATGCTCGACTAAAGCCACGTGATCCATGGCAAGCATATCTCTTGCAATCGCGCAGGCCCTTTGCCCGCGGTAGAGTTCGTTTCTGCGATGGCTACATTCGAAAGAGTCAATGTCATGTCCGCATATACTGCATTCATACCATCCGACCGCCCATCCTACACTGGCGAATATTTTATAAGGATAGAGTGATTCGAGCGCACATAACTGTTCGGCTAGCGGATCTAAAGCTATTCCCGACCACCGACGAATCAGGCGAAGTGAATCGTTGGCATCCTGTAGCGCCACCCATGATTCGGAGTACTGTCCTGAAGAAATTTTTCTCCATAGACTGCCATATGAACGAAAGAATTCTATGTATGTCTCTAAAATGGAAATATCATTCTGTATCTCATCGGAGCCACTTGCGTAAATCTCTCGCGCCGAAATTAATTCATCTAACAAGTTGTCAATTTCAGGCGACGCTTCCACCCCGACACCCACATCAATTTCATTGAGATGGGCTTTAATCACTTCTTGCATGCTGGTCAATAGCAGCATGCCTTCATCACTATTCAGAAGATTCATTGAAAAAGTTGTCCAAATCAAACCGTTTAACAGCCTTTTTTAGCGAATCGCTGTCTCCTGAAAATTCGAATTTTTTAGTAATGCCATCCCGTTTATTCTGATACACAACTGTCATGTGCACCTTCGGACGATCTGATAGCAAATTACCTTTTATTCTGTCATAAAAATAATTTGAAACCATATTCAGAAGGACGGACATTGAAGTATCTCCGGCGAGATATATCAACGGAAGCCAGATATCCCCACTATGTAAAGCTATTTTGGGGGAAGAGCTTGGTAGCGAGATTGAAAATTCTGGAGTGGTTTGTTTAATCCACTTTGCGAAATCTACCCCGTCGGCTTTTAAGCCGAGAGGTGTTTCTCCGTAGGGTTCAGGGACTAATGCAATACCATCTTTATTCGATTCGAAGTACTTTAAATAAGCCGCAGTATCTTCGACGGTGTGAACGGACAGAGTAGAGCTAGGTTGAGTATGATTCGCCATCAAGTATGACCTCGAATAAATTTTCCGGATCGGGCGACACCAAATTTTCGGTGTCCGTGCTCTGGTGGGTAGCACTCGTTTTGTTCAAGGCAGGCCACGACCGTCGCGCCAACGAAATCGCTATCCAACGCTTTCGAACTTAGGTGTCTGAGTCTGAACGGTACTGTCGACCGAATCGGCCGTCAGTCATAGAATAGCATCTTGCTCATGCGAAAAGTAAAAGAAAACTTACACGAGGCAGTTCATCGACACCAACCCGGGTCCCCCATCGGTCTCTTTTAATTAGTGGTGTTTGCTGGAGCTACTTTAAATCAAAAAACGATAGTAAGCCGTTCGGGCATACCTATTTGGCTGTAATACATAGTCTCCATTAGCGGGTGGTCAGAGGTGATTTTTTCGGAGAGCGCGTCGATGTCGAGGCCTGTTCGCTCCGCCAAACTCGTAAGGACATCCTCATACCAGTTCGGATTCAAGTGATTGATGCCTTGACTTCCTTCCATGTGGATGACTCGCCAATCTTCATCATTGATGATTTTTTCCACATCCTTGAAGTGATACAGCACCTCTGTAAGATATGACATACGCAGCATCCCAGTGATCATCGCCCTCCAACTGATCGCTTCGTATTGCATCTCTTTCGCGGCCATCAGAAATTGATCGATTCGGTATAGAATTCTAGCAACTAACACTGCAGAATGAGCACCGCCAACGTCTAAAAAAGTACCCATGACACTTCGCGCGCCAGACCGTAGAAGACCATTCGCAACTGAAATATGTGATCCCCCGATCGGCGCCGTCGAACATGCGCTGAGGAGCACAATCGGTGGGATTCGCGCTCTGTAGGCCAACTCCCATGTATTTACACGCTCGTTACCGAACTGAAGCCACCCTTCGGCCTCATGTCCGCCATGTCCACCGTGACAGTCAAACACCACAACTCCTCCAGCAAAACCGTTTAGCGCATCTATAGCCTCCGCCTCGCTTTCAACATCTACGATTGTAATAGTCATCTTCGCGCTGATTTTATATGCACTCACCGCCGTTTCGAGATGACCTCGAAGGGGGTCATGCTGCTTAAACGAACGAATGATCAACACCTGGTAGACCAACCGCACGGGCAACAGCATCGGAAGTGAGCTCGCAGCGTACTGCAGCAGCATGTTTCCAGGTGTCATGGGAATTCGCGAAACTTGATGGCTTATCATCAACGGCAGCCGACCGACGTATAACCATTCCAGCGGCACGTCGCTGCACAGCTTGCACGCATCGCCCTGTTCAGTCATAAGCTTTAAAATATCATTTCCTATTTCAGCACGGAGCGCGTTGTTAAACACTAGAAATTTTCGCTGAAGCAGGGTTTTCCCTTTTTCGTCCAATCGTTTGGACAACTGCTCCAGATTTTTTAATTCACTCAGGTGTAAGTTAATTGCATTAGGTAGCCGAATACTAGGAATATTTTCAACATTTGAAAGCAAACCAATTGCAGCCGAAGTTGCGTAGACCTCTATTTGTCGCCAGCGCATGATCGATCCGAAAATAGGGTCAGCGAATGGATTGCTGGGAACATCGCTACCCATATCAACAGCTGCGGATGAGTACGATTTGTTTTTGAACAGCAGGTTTTCGATAAGTTTCCTTTTCCATTTTTCTTTGATCTGCCGGAAGACCTGGTTCCATACATTGTTTTTGAAGTCATAGAAAAATGCTTTAGCGGCCGGTGCATAGACGATAATTTCTCCGGCCTGCCAGTGATCGCCATACAATGCAAGTAGGGTTGATCGTAAAGTCTCCGTCACAAGCTGAAGTGCCTGCTCATGAGATTCCAGCACAACTCCTTCTGGACCCCGTAGCGTAAAACCAAAGCTCTCAAGTAGGATCTGATTAGGGAGGACAATGCCGTGGAGGGCTGGCAGGTCAATATAAGACCTGTATCGCTCCCTCAGGTTCCTCACAGGTTGTCCTCGTCTGGAAAACAGCTTAAACAGGGCATCGTCAATCGAGCAATAGTGATCATCTGAAAGCGAACGGGTGTCTAGTACGCCTGGGCACTCATCTGGCGACAGCAGTAAGGTCAGTCGCCCGTGCTTCAACTGAGTCTCAGCCACGTCTTTTAATTGGTCGGGAAGGAATAGGAATACCGTTATTTGATTGTCTGTGGAGAAATTAATGACGTTCAGCAATTGAGCGCCGACAGCCATCACATCCTTGAAAACTTCATTGCGCCGCCAGATCAGTAGTTCTTCCTGCGTCATGAAAATTTCACTTATGCTGCCTGGCAAACAAGCCAGGAGATGCACTAAGTCTAAAAAACGACGGTCTCCAACAACTGGGTTCCACCCTTGAAAAGGTGTCGCATCTTCTTCTGCTCCGCCATCCGGCACAACAAGCACATAGCGCAAATGCATATTATTCCCACTTTGAATTAGGTAATTTCGATTATGACCGCGTTACGGTATCCAAGCAAAATACTTCTGTGCCATCGTAATCGTGATCGGCCTCGCTAGAAGATCCTTTTGTCTGACTACGGTGGCGCTGAGCTCGGCTCACTCGTATGACGCTGTGTTGAACACCAAAAGGCCTGCTGTCGCCATTGCGTCCAGCAGTTACGCAATTAGGAAGAATAGATGTTATGCTAGAGCAATATTTTTCTCGTCGAATTTCTTCATATGCGTCTTTACCACTACACCTCGGTCTCGTTGGCTGACGGCATTCTCGTCTCTGACCTGGCTCACGGACATTTGAACACCCTTAACGGGATTATTGGTCCGGTGGTTTGGCTAACGACCGATCCAAAGGCAGAAGGGCATGGCTTGACACATGGAGCAGAGACGCTCAATGATCGCCAGATGGCTCACCAAGCGAAGCTACGTGGTGAAATGCCTAAGAATCGCAGCACATCGGACAAGATGAGGGTTCGGCTAACGTTCGATGTTCCTGAAGATGACATGGTGCAACTACTGCGCTTCACTGACTACTGTGAAGGTATGTCCGATGGGAGAGGGAAGTTGTTTGCGAAGTGGACCGGTCTTAGCTGCTACACCGACATGGCGACAGTAGATGACCGGCGACTTAAGGCAATGATGAAGTCCCAACCAACTAAGGAAAAGACTTGGTGGATTTCGTTCTTTCCAGTGTCGGCACGGTTTATCACTGCGGTCGATATTCGTGACGCGAAGATGGCCTATCGCCCATATGATTTCGAGGCGCTAGCTCGCCACCCGATGGAGAAATTGGGTTTCTTCGCACCTTCGTTTACCGCGCTGCAAGAGCTCGGAGCGATCGTTAAACCATTGCATCCACTCGGCTACACAAAAGCGCTTGCGTTCTGCCCTGCACCTGATGCAACGCCAACAGTGACTATCCGTGACGGCGGGACGGAGTTATCCTACGAAATCGAGACCGGCAAGAGTTTGACTTTAACGGCAGATTACGAACCTCAGTTGTCTGCTTGGGTAGCGAAGTATCGTGAAGAGTTGAGCTCTGCATGGGCGCATGCAAAAGAGTCTTATTACTTGTTTCATCCAGAGCATCGAAAGATCAATTTTTAAAGAGGAGAGTAGTGCACGCACATCTCAAACAATAGTTAAATTAACATGTAATGGTGTTGGAGCATGGGCGTCATTCAAGCAAGACAGGAAAAATAAGATCAGCCTCAATCTCTATATTTAATTATTCAGAAAATTTATAGCAGCCAACGCAAATTAAAAACTAATCCTTCTTGAAATTTGCTAAACCATTGATAAACGTAATCGTGTTGCCATATTTTCGCGCTAAATCGATTAAAACTTCACTTCGTACTGAAGTGGAAATGGAAAGTTTTGCTCCTGATTCCTGAGCGATTTCCGCAAGCTCATAGAGAGTTTCCGTACTGATTCCGCTGGCGAGAATGAGGTTACTGCCATTTTTAACAAGTTCCTTCAACACTTCTGCGCTTGCCATTTTTTATCCTAATTCAATTGGTGCGACGGTCACGTTCAGACAACCCAGCGAGTGCAACGAGTCAGCGATTGATTTGCCACCGCTTCCCCGACCAGGTCTATATAAGGTTTCGAAATTCTAGGCGAGCGCGGCCTTCAACGCGGCCAGGATATGTTTCCCCTCAGTCTCCCCTGCAACATGGATGTCTACCCCACCGTCGATGTTCACAGCATATGGCACAAAGGCCTGGCCGTCGCTTTCGATTTTCAGTCGTAGTACAAACCCGCCACGGTCCTCGCTGTCCATGCTGTGATGCAGCGAGACATGCGCCGTGCCTTCCGCACCGCCATGAAAAATTTCAGTCACCGACGAGCCGCCGGTAGTGTTCGCACGCGGCTTAATCGCACGTTTATCTGCGATGTCGTTGCCGTCAATCAGGTCGTCCGGTTGGCGCGCAAGTAGTTGTGGATTTATCATAATTTCCCCTTAGTGGTTTGACTGCTGCAGAAATAGCAATTGCGAAGTGACAAGTTGGGATAAAGTGAGGTTTCTCAAGTGATATTTTTTGGGGGGGGACGTGGTGGCAGATAGCAATCATGCGATGGATGCGTACAAGGTGTGGCAGCCAGCAGCAGAGAAGTTCGATTATCACATTGCTACCGTGGCGGCAGCGGTTTCTGCCTGGGGTGTACAAACGATGACGTTGACCGGGCTCAACATGTCGACTGGCCTGCAAGCCGTCGGCTTGGCATTGCTCTGTGGTTCAACATATTTTGCACTTCGTCGCATTGAGGGGAGTGTCCAGATTTACCGCATGTCGCTAGCCGACGCTACGAATACTGACCGCTATAGCAAGCTGATAGAGCAAGAAAGAATAAATCACGCTATGGGCGAGCCGGCCGACTTAGCTAAGATTGCACAATATGAAGATGGCCTGAAAGCCGGAAAAACTAAGGCTCGCGAGTACGCTAATACCGTGAAGCGCGACTACAGACGGCGAAACCGGCTGCTGTTGTCCGGCCTCGTCGTGTATGCCGTCGGTCGCGGATGGGCGCAGGTCACTGTGCCAGCTGCGCCTCAGGCTATGACATCTCCGACGGTTCAGGAGCCGCTGCAGTTCCAGCTCCTGCTACGCAGAGCCGTGCAGCTGCTGCCACTGCTACGCAGGGAGGATCTCCGCGCGACTGTAGGTCGCAGTTGGTCAATAGCGCCGGGAGCATAAAATGAACGAGCTGTGGCTAGTCTTCCTTGCTGTCGCAACTCCGATAGCGGGAGTGGTTGGCTTTGCCATTCAAATACGGACGGTGCGTAAGGTTCGGTTAGAAAACACGAAGCTAGAGCTGGAAATCGTACGCCTTCAAAAGGAACTGGAAAAGGCCGACGGTCGCATTGTGTTAGCAGGACCAGAGGAGATAGAAAAGTATGGGGGCATAAGGTTCAGTTACAGAGGACCGTGTCCGGGACCTGATGATGGCATGGTCGTTGAAAAAGCGTCTTTTTGGTCTTCAATCGTATCAGCAACTTTGCTGTACGGATTTCTCGCGTTGGCCGTACTCTTCGTCCTCTACCTGGGCTACGACGTCTATCGTGTTGGGCGGTGGCTCTGGTCCTTTCTCTAACTTCCACTAGATTTTGAAGATTCGCGAGTGTTTCCGAGAAAATCCATGCCAAAAAATTGTAAATAGTGCGATTTGAAATTTTACCTTTTTTCTTAAATTTGCTTTCAAGTGAATTGACGCGCTCAATTTCGAAGCACAGGAAAGCAGTTTCGTGACATCATCGTTCATATTGCAAAATTAACTGAGGAAAAATGGACGACTATCAGCTATCCCCACTTTGGATGAACGCCTTTGATGACGTTGGAGATAATTTTGACGTACAACGCTCCAAGCTAAAAAATGCATATATGGACTTCCGAGCGCGTGTGGCGCTTTTGGTGGGACAAATACATAAGGATATGCCGTCTCTCACTGTACATGACATATCCCACATTGATGCCTTGTGGTGGATCGCATCTGAAATCGCCGGGGAAGGGTATGTTCTAAACCCTGCAGAGGCTTTTGTTCTAGGTGGCGCATTCCTCTTGCACGATTCCGCCCACTGCATTGCAGCTTACCCTGGCGGCATCAATGAAATCAGGAAATTGCCTGATTGGAAATATTTCTCTTCTCACGCAAAAGTTGACCCAGACGCTGTTGAGCCTGGAACTGAACAATTTCAGTTAATACTCTTCGAAGTGCTCAGGGCCATGCATCCAAAGCAAGCTCGAAACCTTCCACGAATAGAGTGGCACTCTGAGCAGCGCGGGGCGATGTATTTGATTGCAAACGATGAATTAAGGTTCGCATTTGGGGACGCAATCGGCGTTGTGGCGGAAAGCCATTGGCATTCGCCGCATGAACTAGAATCGTTGAGTACTCGAATTATTAATGCTCCGACATATTTGCACCCGGCCCAGTGGACTGTCGATATTTTTAAATTGGCAATCTTATTGCGAACGGCCGATGCCGCCCATCTGGATGAACGGAGGGCGCCCCGTTTCCTTATGGCTCTTGTGCAGCCAGGTGGAAGCTCTTTAGCTCATTGGCAGTTTCAGTCAAGGATGCATAGTGTAAAACGAGACCCTGATAACTCGAGAAACGACCTAACAGTTTCTGGAAATCCATTTCCGCCCAGCGAGCAGGATGCATGGTGGATGGCATACGATGCTTGCCGAATGATTGATCGTGAACTAAGAGCAGCAGACAGGCTATTGGCGGACTTCCATCGTGAGCGATTGGCCGTACGCTCTGTCGCGTTCTCATATAGTCCAGAAGCGTTTTCTCGGAAGGTGCCAACTGAGGGTTGGACGCCAGTCGACACAAGCATAAAAATTACGGACATTCAATCGATGGTGGAGCGGTTTGGGGGAAGTAAATTATATGGAGACGATCCCGCGAATGCTTTGCGCGAAATACTACAGAACTCGGTAGATGCTATTCACGCTTGTCGGGCGCTAGGGGGGCTAAGCGAGGAAGATGGGGAAATAGAAATTGCAGTTGACGAGGCTCCCGAAGGGTACTGGCTCCAGGTAACAGATACGGGCATAGGAATGAGCCGATATGTGTTGACTGAAGTACTTTTAGACTTCGGTCGATCTCTTTGGCGAAGTGGAGACCTAAGGGCTGAATGGGCAGCACTGCCTGTTACTACCTTCGAAGCTATCGGTCAATTCGGTATCGGTTTCTTTTCAATCTTTATGCTTGGTCAGCGCGTTCGAGTAGCCACGCGCCGTTATGAGTCAAAAGAGGGGGAAAGTGATCAATGGTTATTAGAATTTTTGGCAGGGACAAATCGTAGGCCTGTTTTGCGTGTTCCTTCATCCAATGAGAGGTTAAAGCGTGATGGTACCAGGCTCTCCGTACTAATATCTAAGGAAACTTTTAAAAATCTGTGCCCAATCGTTCATTGGAGTGGCACTCTTGATCGGTTGACGTTCGCTCAGACCTGTGCCCGGCTGGCTCCAACTATTGATATCAATCTTTATCTGCGCATCGGCACAGAACCCCGTGAACGTATAGTTAAAGCGAACGATTGGAAAACGATGGATTCCATTGATCTTCTTCGCAGGGTTTCACCGAAAGTATATGCAAAGTCGGATGGCAAAAATTTTGGGAATTGGTCACATCTGGAGGACATCTATTCTGAAACAGGTCAACTGATAGGTCGATGTGGTGTGCAGTCACAACGATCATCTTATTTTTACGGGCCAGAAACTGGTGTTGGTGTAGTGAATGGTATATATGCCGGATCGGTAAGCGGAATTTCAGGCGTGATATTTTCGAAGGCACAAACCGACTTAGCTAGAAAAACTGCAACTCCAGACATCGATATTTTCAAGTTAAACTTGTGGGCAAATTCTCAGAAAACAAAACTGAGAAAATTTGAAAAATTAGATGAAAATGAAAGCGCCATGCTCGCCCGCTTTGGTGCGGAAATTGATGGGCTCACATTTGGAAATCTCGGTGGAATTGCGTATTCTTATGACGATTTTTTAGAGAAACTTAGAAATGTGGAATTTCTAATTGTGCATGACGGCAAAGCTGATCATAGCGATGATGACAATGTTTTGAAAAGAGAATTTGATAATAATTTTCAGGAAGTTGAAGAATTGCTTGAATTGGCATCTGTAGAAAATCCGAAGTGGGTCGAAGAAGTGCGGATTAATGAAAAGTGCACAATATCGTGGTCTTTATCCACTGCGTTAGAAGCGACTTTAGAAAAAGTCTGGGGGGAATTTGTTTCTCTTGAAGAAGATGTCGTAATTGGTCACGTTGATAGTGAGGAAATTAGGCGCGCTTGCAAAATTTATAAAAATGGAACTGAAATTTCGGTAGATGATTTGTGATATAAAATAATAATTTCTGGGGGCTTCGTGAAGATAAAAGTAGATCTAAAAAACTGTTATGGCATAAGTGACCTAACGCACTGCTTCGATTTTACAGGAAGTACGGGGTATGCGATATATGCGCCGAATGGTTTCATGAAAACTTCTCTTTCGAAAACATTTGAAGATCATGCTAAGCAGAGGGATTCAAGTGATCTAATCTTTTCAGATCGTGTCTCAGAAAGGACGATTACTGACGGATCGGGAGTGAACATAGCTCCAGAGTCAATTTTCGTGATAGAACCTTATAACCAAGATTTTTCTTCAGAGCGAACCTCCCTGCTGTTAGTTAATAGCGAAATTAAACAAAAATATGATGACGCGCTTAAACAAATCTCTGAAAAATTGACAGTCTTGTTTGCAAAGCTCAAACAATTGTCGGGCTTAGCCGGTCGAACTGTCACACCTGAAACGGAGTTCTTGAGATCCTTTGGATCCACAAGCATTGCTGACCTCTTGGAATCTTTAGAAAAGAAAGTAGGGGAAACGGCGCCAAGTAAGTTGGCTGACATAGTCTATGCTGAGATTTTTAATGAAAAAACTACGGCTTTTCTTGAATCAGGGACAATAAAAGATCAGCTTGAAGAGTATATTCAAAAATATAATGATCTCGTATCGAAGTCAGATGTTCTTAGTAAACAATTTAATCACTATAGCGCCGGAACTGTCAATAAGCAGCTAACGGACAACGGGTTTTTTGCCGCTAAGCACACTATAAATCTGAATACAAAAGGCGGTAAGAAGGAAGTCAGTTCGGCCGAGGAGCTGGCACAAAAAATTGAAGATGAAAGACAAAAAATATTTTCTGATAAGGACCTGGCAACCAAATTCGATGCAATTGATAAAAAGATTCAAAACGTCGAACTTCGCAAATTCCGAGACTATCTTTTCGACAACCAAGACCTGTTGCCTGAATTGAAAAATTTTAGGCAATTACAAAAAGATGTTTGGGTAGCCTATCTTGTGAATCAGAAAGAATTATTCGATCAATTCTTAATCCAATACAAGGCTGGCAAAGTAACTATTGAGGCGGCTGTCAAGCAGGCCAAGGAAGAGCAAACGGACTGGGAAAAAGTTGTTTCTACCTTTAATAAGCGATTTTTTGTTCCGTTCACCATGTCTGTTGCAAATCAGGAAGACGTCATCCTTAAAGGAACTAAACCATCCATTGCATTTATGTTTTCTGATGGTGAAAGTAAAGGTGAAGTTCCAAGAGACTCGTTATTGAAGGTTCTTAGTCAAGGTGAAAAAAGAGCATTATACATATTAAATTTGCTCTTTGAAATACAGTCTCGGCAGAAACAAGGTGCCATAACAATTCTTTTGGTAGATGATATTGCTGATTCTTTTGATTATAAAAATAAGTATGCAATTATTGAGTACCTCAGAGAAATTAGTCAATCAGGAAAATTCTACTGCATTTTTCTATCGCACAATTTCGACTTTTATAGAAGTATCAGCGGACGCCTTAACCTGAAGAGGGAGTGCAAGTTGATGGCTTCCAAAAGTGGAAGAAAGTTAATCCTAAACCAAGAAAAATATCAGAATAATCCTTTTATGTTCTGGAGGGATAACTTGCAAGAACCATCATATTGTATTTCTGCTATTCCATTTGTCCGGAATTTGGCCGAATACTGCGGTCACGCTGCAGAATACTCAAAATTGACCTCGTTACTGCATGTTAAAGGAGATTCCGAAACAATTACTATTGGAGATCTTTGTAGCATTTACAAGAAAGTTCTTTCCGATAAAACGGAATTGGTTCTTCCTTCGGAAGACCAGGCAGTTATCAACGTTCTCCTTCAGGAAGCAGAAAAAATCGCTGCCGGGGCTGACGATCACATCGAGTTAGAGCAGAAAATTGTGATTTCTATCGCGATCCGATTGGTTGCCGAAAAGCACATGATTAAAAGAATTGACAATCAAGAATTTGTTAATTCGATCAATAATAATCAAACAATGAAACTTTTCAATGAATATAAAGGACGTAGTCTTGGAAATCCGGATGAGATAGAAAAACTTGAGCAAGTCAATCTTATGACTCCGGAAAATATTCATTTGAACTCGTTTATGTATGAGCCCATTTTGGATATGGGATCGTCACATTTAAGAGCTCTATATGTTAATGTGAAAGCGCTTCCTTGAGCAGGATTTCAACAGAGATCAGCCCTCAGAACTGCGGCGATCGTATTTCTTACGCAGCTGAGTGTGCGTCAAAGCCTTGCCAGAAGCGAACAGAATCATGTTCGCTATGGCCGATAGAAGACCTGCGGTATCACAAAGTGTAGAGTCACGATGCCTAGAAATATTAGCGTTTTAGGTAATTCAAGCGGCCCATCGGACCTGTCAGAAATTTTGTGTGTGGCGAGGCCTGGGTTTCTTAGTTAATTAATCGCATTCGGGCGCCTCGAAAAACCTTCCCAGTTTTGCCGTTACGTTGGCGACCCGACTTTGACCTGATTCCAATGATCAGATACAGCCTGTTCCAACCAAGAACGCGAAGCGAAGCTCAACGTGCTTGGCGACACGTGGCGGGTGTCGTTCTAACTCCGATGTCCGTCCGGAACGCCGGCTCCGGAGCGCAACACAACCACCAAATCAAGATGATCGGCGCCGTCTCCGCTTTTCGGGAAATTTGTTTAAGCCGAAATCGTTAATTCGAGGTTCTCCGGTGTAATGGCTGGACGTTACTGAATAAGTTGATCATAATATTTTGCAATCAGGCCAACGCCTCATCTTCCCTCCGAGG
Organism: Burkholderia sp. LMU1-1-1.1; assembly: GCF_040675865.1. Taxonomy (NCBI): domain Bacteria; kingdom Pseudomonadati; phylum Pseudomonadota; class Betaproteobacteria; order Burkholderiales; family Burkholderiaceae; genus Burkholderia; species Burkholderia sp. LMU1-1-1.1. The sequence continues at coordinate 108,942 of NZ_JBEGHG010000014.1, forward strand.
CTCTATACATCATGTCGAGCATTGCCATCACCGATCTAACTGTGCCTAGGGACATCGACAGCGTCTCGCGCCCCGTTGTTGCCTTGGGTGCTACATCGGTAACAAAAGACTGGGAAAATGCCAGGCATCAGCACCGCAAGGCGCAGCTAATCTATTCCGTGCGCGGCATCCTCAACTGCGAAATCGAAGACGGCGTCTGGATCGTTCCGCCGCAATGCGCCGTATGGATACCGGGAGACTTGCTCCACTCGGCCCGGGGGGCGGGAGAAACGGAATGTTATTGCCTGTTTATCGAGCGGTAATCCCCCCTGCAAATGATCGCCATCAGAAGTAGAATTTTCTCAATTAGCTTTTTGAAAGTTCTGCAATGAAGACTTCCCGATTCACCGACAGCCAAATCATCGCCATCCTGAAGCAGGCAGAA
>NZ_JBEGHG010000015.1:0-105916 GCF_040675865.1 Burkholderia sp. LMU1-1-1.1
GCGCCGGCGCGGCGGCAGCGGCGGCCGGCGCGGCGGCGGCGCCTTCGGCCTCCACCAGCAACAGCAGCGAACCCTCGGCGACCTTGTCGCCGACCTTGACCTTGATTTCCTTGACCACGCCGGCGGCGGACGAAGGAATCTCCATGCTTGCCTTATCCGATTCAACGGTGATCAGCGACTGATCGACCTTGATCGTATCGCCGACCTTGATCATCAATTCAATGATTTCAACTTCCTTGAAATCGCCGATATCCGGGACTTTAACTTCCACAATGCTCATAGCGTTTGCTCCGTATTCTATTTATTGGGTCACCGGATTTGGCTTGTTCGGATTCAGGCCGTACTTGACGACTGCCTCCTCAACCACCTTGACGTCGATCTTGCCTTCTTCGGCCAGCGATTTCAGCGCGGCGACCGTGATGTAGTAACGGTTCACCTCGAAGAATTCACGCAGCGCGGCGCGGGTGTCCGAACGGCCGAAACCATCGGTGCCCAGCACGCGGTAGGTGCGGTCCTTGGGAATGAAGGCGCGGATCTGTTCAGCAAAGGCGCGCATGTAATCGGTCGTCGCAACGATAGGACCGGAGGTATCTTTCAGCAGCTGGGTCACGTAAGGAACACGTGCTTCCTTGGTCGGGTTGACCAGGTTCCAGCGCTCGGCGTCCTGGCCGTCGCGGGCCACCAGGGTCAGCGAAGGAGCGGACCAAACGTCGGCGGCGATGTTCCAGTCGTTCTTCAGCAGGTCGGCGGCGAAGATCGATTCGCGCAGGATGGTGCCGGAGCCGATCAGCTGCACGCGCTGCTTGGCTTTCTCGTCGCCCTTCTGCAGCAGGTACATGCCCTTCAGGATGCCCTCTTCCTGGCCTGGCTTGATGCCTGGATGCGGGTAGTTCTCGTTCATGATGGTGATGTAGTAGAACACGTCTTCCTGTTCTTCCACCATGCGGCGCATACCGTCCTGGATGATCACTGCCAGTTCGTGGCCGAAGGTCGGATCGTACGGCATGCAGTTCGGTACGGCGGCCGCGAACAGGTGGCTATGGCCGTCCTCGTGCTGCAGGCCTTCGCCGTTCAGCGTGGTGCGGCCGGCGGTGCCGCCCATCAGGAAGCCGCGCGAACGCATATCGGCCGCTGCCCACACCAGATCGCCGATACGCTGCATACCGAACATCGAGTAGTAGGTGTAGAACGGGATCATCACGCGGTTGTTGGTCGAGTACGACGTCGCCGCTGCGATCCACGAGCTCATACCACCGGCTTCATTGATACCCTCTTGCAGGATCTGGCCGGCCTTGTCTTCGCGGTAGTACATGACCTGGTCTTTGTCGACCGGCTCGTACAACTGGCCTTGCTGGTTGAAGATGCCGACCTGACGGAACAAGCCTTCCATACCGAAGGTGCGCGACTCGTCGACCAGGATCGGGACGATGCGCGAACCGACGCTAGGGTCTTTCAGCAGCGTGGTGAGGATACGCACGAAGGTCTGGGTGCTCGATACTTCACGGCCTTCGGCGGTCGCATCCAGCACGTTCTGGAAGGCGCTCAGTGGCGGCACGGTCAGTTTTTCATCGGCTTGCTGGCGGCGGGCCGGCAGGTAGCCGCCCAGCGCGGCGCGGCGCTCGTGCAGGTACTTGATTTCCGGCGCGTCGTCGGCCGGCTTGTAGAACGGGATGTCGGCCAGCTTGTCGTCCGGGATGGGGATCGAGTAGCGGTCGCGCATTTCGCGCACGGCTTCGTCGGTCAGCTTTTTGGTGTTGTGCGCGGTGTTGCGCGCTTCGCCGTGCTTGCCCATGCCGAAGCCCTTGATGGTCTTCACCAGCAGGACGGTCGGCTGACCTTTGTGCTCTTGCGCGACCTTGAAGGCGGCGTAGATCTTGTGCGGATCGTGGCCGCCACGGGTCAGGCGCCAGATGTCGTCGTCGGTCATGTTGGCGACCATTTCCAGCAGCTTCGGATGCTTGCCGAAGAAGTGCTTGCGCACGTAGGCGCCGTCCTTGGCTTTGTAGTTCTGGTATTCGCCGTCCAGCGTTTCCATCATCACCTTGCGCAGGATGCCGTCCTTGTCCTGCTTCAGCAGCGCGTCCCAGCCCGGACCCCAGATGACTTTGACGACGTTCCAGCCGGCGCCGCGGAAGTCCGCTTCCAGCTCTTGAATGATCTTGCCGTTGCCGCGCACCGGGCCGTCCAGACGCTGCAGGTTGCAGTTGACGACGATGACCAGGTTGTCCAGCTTTTCACGCGCGGCCATGCCGATCGCGCCCAGCGATTCCGGTTCATCCATCTCGCCGTCGCCGCAGAAGGCCCAGACCTTGCGGTCGGTGGTGTCGGCGATCGAGCGCGCGTGCAGGTACTTCAGGAAGCGCGCCTGGTAGATCGCCATCAACGGGCCCAGGCCCATCGACACGGTCGGGAACTGCCAGAAGTCCGGCATCAGTTTCGGGTGCGGATACGACGACAGACCCTTGCCGTCGACTTCGCGACGGTAATGGGTCAGTTGTTCTTCGGTCAGGCGGCCTTCCAGGAACGCGCGGGCGTAGACGCCTGGCGACGAGTGCCCCTGGATGTACAGCAGGTCGCCGCCGTGGCTTTCGCTCGGCGCTTTCCAGAAGTGGTTGAAACCGATGCCCAGCATGTTGGCCAGCGAGGCGAACGAGGACAGGTGGCCACCGAGGTCGCCGTCGACGCGGTTGGCCTTGACGACCATCGCCATGGCGTTCCAGCGCATCCACGAGCGCAGCTTCTCTTCGTATTCCAGGTTGCCCGGGCAGTGCACTTCCATGCTGGTCGGGATGGTGTTGACGTAGGCGGTGTTGGCCGAGAACGGGATGTCCGAGCCGCTTTGGCGGGCCAGGTCGATCAGGCGTTCCATCAGGTAATGAGCACGTTCAGGGCCCTCTTGTTCCAGCACTGCGGCCAGAGCATCCAACCATTCTTTGGTTTCTTGCGAATCAGGGTCGGTGTTTGCCGTTACCTGGTCAAGTTGAGCTGACATGTATTAAGTCTCCTGAGTTGAGTGCCCGTTTTATACCGTTCTGGGCCGTTGGAACGCTGTCTTTAATGAATTATTTACTATTACTTCAATGACGTGTGGGGATTCTAACAGTGATTTTTTGGTTTTTCAAACTATGATACGACATTTCGTATTATGAAATTGCCCTATGAAAATCTTGTGCGACGCAGCATGGCAAACTGCTTGGAAACGCGGCGCGGCGCGCCCCGGCGCTTTATAATCCTGCTTTCCTCTCCAACCTGGTTAAATCATGCCTGCTCAACTGATCGACGGAATCGCCCTCTCCCAAAAACTGCGCGCGGAAATTGCTGCACGTGCTGCCGCCCTCACCGCCAAAGGCAAAAAACCCGGCCTGGCCGTGATCCTGGTCGGCGACGACCCGGCCAGCCACGTATATGTCCGCAACAAGGTCAAGGGGTGCGAGGACGCCGGTTTCTACTCGTTGAAGGAACAGTACCCTGCCGACCTGACCGAGGCCGCCCTGCTCGAACGCATCGCCGCCCTGAACGCCGATCCGGCCATCCACGGCATCCTGGTGCAAATGCCGCTGCCTAAACACATCAACCCGCACAAGGTCATCGAAGCGATCTCGACCACCAAGGACGTCGACGGCTACTCGGTGCTCAGCGCCGGCGAGCTGATGACGGGCCTGGAAGGCTTCCGTCCGTGCACGCCGTACGGCTGCATGAAGCTGATCGAAAGCACCGGCGTCGACCTGCGCGGCAAGCACGCGGTCGTCATCGGCCGCAGCAACACCGTCGGCAAGCCGATGGCGCTGCTGCTCTTGCAAGCCAACGCCACCGTCACCATCTGCCATAGCGCGACGCCGGATCTGGGCCTGTACACCCGCCAGGCCGATGTCGTCGTGGCCGCCGTCGGCCGCCGCAACACCCTGACCGCCGACATGGTCAAGCCGGGCGCGATCGTCATCGACGTCGGCATGAACCGCGACGACGCGGGCAAGCTGTGCGGCGACGTGGATTTTGCCGGTGTTAAGGAAGTGGCGTCGCACATCACGCCGGTGCCCGGTGGCGTCGGTCCGATGACGATCACGATGCTGTTGATGAACACTGTAGAGGCGGCGGAACGCAGCTAACCGCGAGCATTTAAACAACCTATTGGAAGCTGACATGACCACAGACGCAAGCAATCCCCTTCTCGATTTTTCCGGCCTGGCGCGCTTCGACGCGATCAAGCCCGAGCATGTCACCCCGGCCATCGACGACCTGCTGGCCAAGAGCCGCGCCGTCGTCGAACAGTTGCAAGCGCCCTCGGAGCAAGTGACGTGGGAGAACTTCGTCACGCCACTGGAGAACGCCACCGAGCTGCTGGGACGCGCCTGGGGCATCGTCAGCCATCTGAACAACGTGGTCGACACGCCCGAGCTGCGCGCCACCTTCAACGAGAACCAGCCCAAGGTCACCGAGTTCTGGACCGCGCTGGCGCAGAACGAGGCGCTGTTCGCCAAATACAAGGCGCTGCGCGCGTCGCCCGAATTCGCCACCCTGTCGCCGGCGCGCAAGCGCATCGTCGACAACGCCATCCGCGATTTCCGCATGGGCGGCGCCGAGCTGCCGGCCGATAAGAAGGAACGCTTCGCCGCCATCCAGGAAGAGCACGCGTCGGTGTCGACCCGCTTTTCCGAAAACGTGCTCGACGCCACCAACGATTACAAGCTGCTGGTGACCGACGAGGCCGACCTGGCCGGCCTGCCGGACGATGTCAAGGCGGCCGCCCGCGCCGCCGCCGAAAAGGACGGCAAGCAAGGCTGGCAATTCTCGCTGCACTTCCCGTCCTACTACCCGATCCTGCAATTCGCCCACAAGCGCGAGCTGCGCGAGACCGTCTACCGCGCCAACGCCACCAAGGCGTCCGAGCAGGGCGACGTGTTCAGCAAAAAGGACGAGTGGGACAACACGCAAAACATCGTCACCTTGCTCAAGCTGCGCGACGAGGAAGCCAAGCTGCTCGGCTACAAGAATTTCGCCGAGGTGTCGCTGGTGCCGAAGATGGCCAAGTCGCCCGACGAGGTCGTCAACTTCCTGGAAGACCTGGCCAAACGCGCGCGTCCGTTCGCCGAGAAGGATCTGGAAGAGCTGCGCCAGTTCGCCAAGGCCGAACTGGGCATCGACGAATTGAAGGCGTGGGACATTCCGTACGCGTCCGAAAAATTGCAGGAACAGCGCTACGCGTTTTCCGCGCAGGAAGTGAAGCAGTACTTCCCGGAACATAAAGTGGTCGACGGCTTGTTCCGCCTGATCCAGAACCTGTTCACGGTCGAGATCAAACCGGACCAGGCGCCGGTCTGGCACAAGGACGTGCGCTTCTTCCGCATCGAACGCGACGGCAAGCTGATCGGCCAGTTCTACCTGGACCTGTACGCGCGCGCCGGCAAGAGCGGCGGCGCCTGGATGGACGACGCCCGTGGCCGCCGCGCCGACAAGCAGACCGTGCAAACGCCGATCGCCTACCTGACCTGCAACTTCACCGAACCGGCCGTGGTCGACAGCAAGGCGCAGCCGTCGCTGTTCACGCACGACGAGGTGATCACCTTGTTCCACGAGTTCGGCCACGGCCTGCACCACATGCTGACGGCGGTCGACGAGCTGGGCGTGTCGGGCATCTCCGGCGTCGAGTGGGACGCGGTCGAACTGCCGTCGCAGTTCATGGAAAACTTCTGCTGGGAATGGGAAGTGCTGGAACACATGACGGCCCACGCCGTCACCGGCGAACCGCTGCCGCGCGCGCTGTACGACAAGATGCTGGCCGCGAAGAATTTCCAGTCCGGTTTGCAGACCTTGCGCCAGGTCGAGTTCTCGCTGCTGGACATGCACCTGCACTACGACTACGACGCCAGCACCGGCAAGACCGTGCAGCAACTGATCGACGAAGTGCGCGCCAAGTTCGCGCTGATCATTCCGCCGGCGTTCAACCGCTTCCAGAATTCCTTCGGCCACATTTTCGCCGGCGGCTACGCGGCCGGCTACTACAGCTACAAGTGGGCCGAGGTGCTGTCCGCCGACGCCTACGCGGCGTTCGAGGAAGCCAAGGCGCTGGGACCGGCGGCGACGACGGAAACGGGCAAGCGCTACCTGCGGGAGATCCTGTCGGTCGGCGGCTCGCGCCCGGCGCTCGAATCGTTCACCGCCTTCCGCGGCCGCGAGCCGAGCATCGACGCGCTGCTGCGCCACAGCGGTATGGCCGCCTGAACAAACTTCGTCTAAACGAGATACCGCCGCGCGCATCGAAAGCCGATGACGCGCGGCATTTTCGTTTTACGCGGGGTCGATAGCAACATCGATGCCAGCGGCAAAAACAGTTTTCGCATAAACTGGAATCATGCGGGCCACGCCGCCCGCCATTCCCCTCTACAGACAGAACAACAGCTATGACACGCATCGATTTCCACACCAATGTGCCGGACAAGATCGCCTACGCCTGCCGCCTGGTGCGCAAGGCCTGGGCGGCCAACCACCGCGTGGTGCTGATGGCGGAAGATGAGGCACAACTGACGGAACTTAACGCGGCGATGTGGACATTTTCGGCGACCGACTTCCTGCCGCACGTGCTGGCCGGCGACGCGCTCGCGCCGCACACGCCGATCGTGCTCACCGACAACGATGAGGCGGAATTACCACACACCGAATTATTAGTGAATTTGTCGCGCCGCGCGCCAAACCGGGTCGCGCAGTTTCAGCGCATGATAGAAGTGATTTCCTCCGACGAGGATGATGCGGCCGCCGGCCGCAAGCGCTATGTCGCCTACAAGCAGCAAGACTATCCACTCACCCACTTTGTCACAGGAAAATCATGAGCCAAGCCCAATCGTTTGACGCCAGTATCCCTGTATTGACGGAAGTCCTCAAAGCCGAGCCGCTGGGCGGGGACTTGCTACCCGGCGAAACGGCCAACGCGCCGCTCGCCACCTCCACCCGCGCCGAAATGGCCGCCCAGCTCGAAGCCGACGCCGTCGACGGCTGGAGCGACGCCGAATGGGCGATGCTGGAGCATCGCCTGTCCGAGCGCATCATGGGCAAGCTGCAATCGCGCGTCGACTTCGTGCTCGAGCAGCGCATCAAGGACAGCATGGCCGAAGTGCTGACACACGCGCTGCACGGCCTGACCAACGAGATCCGCATCGGCCTGCACGACACCATCGAGAAGATCGTCGCCCGCGCCGTGTCGCAGGAGCTGACGCATCTGCAAGCGCAAAAGAAGTCGCAATAGTCCGAACCCGTCCATCCCACCCCGCTTCCCTTCCCTCCGGTCCGCGCCCCCACGGTGCGCGGATCGCCCCGTTTGCGCGCACGGCCGCACCAATTTTGGTAATGCATCATAGATAGCCGTACCAATTCTGGAGCTGCATCATAAAAGCGCAAACTTTCGCGTTTCTTTCGTGTTTCCTCCTTTGCGCGGGCAATAATTTGTTGTACCTTTTGGCCTTGCAGAAAAAAACCGCGGCGTTCACAAGACAGCCGTCGACTATTCAACCATTGGAGAATGTATATGCTGTTCAAATCTAAATTCATTCCACTCGCCATCGCCCTGGCTTTCGCCGGCAGCGCCGGTGCGCAAGAAGTGATCAAGATCGGCCACGTCGGCCCGGTCTCGGGTCCGTCGGCTCACCTCGGCAAGGACAATGAAAACGGCGCCAAGATGGCAGTCGAAGAATTGAACGCCAAAGGCTTCAAAATCGACGGCAAGCCGGTCAAGTTCGTACTGCAACTGGAGGACGACGCCAGCGATCCGAAACAAGGCACGGCGGTCGCGCAGAAGCTGGTCGACGCCAAGGTCAACGGCGTGATCGGCCACCTGAACTCGGGCACCAGCATTCCGGCCTCGAAGATCTACTACGACGCCGGCATTCCACAGATCTCCCCCGCCACGACGCAAACCAAGTACACGCAGCAAGGCTTCAACTCGACGTTCCGCGTGGTCGCCAATGACGCCAAGCTGGGCGGCACCCTCGGGGCCTACGCCGTCGGCAAGATGGGCGCCAAGAAGATCGCCGTCATCGACGACCGCACCGCCTACGGCCAGGGCGTCGCCGACGAATTCATCAAGGGCGCCAAGAAAGCGCTGCCGGGCGTGCAAATCGTCGGCAAGGAATTCACCAACGACAAGGCCACCGACTTCAACGCCATCCTGACCACCATCAAGGGCAAGAATCCGGACCTGGTGTTCTTCGGCGGCATGGACTCGGTCGGCGGCCCGCTGCTGCGCCAGATGAAGGCGCTGGGCATCAAGGCCAAATACATGGGCGGAGACGGCATCTGCACCGAGCCGTTCGCCAAGCTGGCCGGCGACGCCGCCACCAACGGCACGGTGATCTGCGCCGAAGCGGGCGGTGTGTCGCCTGAGCAGCAAAAGAACATGGACGACTTCGTCGCCCGCTACAAGAAGAAATACAACGCCGACGTGCAGATCTACGCGCCGTACGTGTACGACGCCGTCATGACGATGGCCACCGCGATGGCCGAGGCCAAATCGTCGCAACCGGCCAAGTACCTGCCGTTCCTGCACAAGATCAAGTACCAGGGCGTAACGGGTCTGATCTCGTTCGACCCGAAAGGCGACATCAAGGACGGCGCGCTGACTTTGTTCACCTACACCGATGGCAAGAAAACCAAGGTCGAAGTGGTCAAATAAATTATCCGGCCCAACAAAAAACGCACCCCGTGGGGTGCGTTTTTTTATGCCGGCCAGAAGTGGATTACTTCTGCGCCAGTACCCATTTGACCAGGGTCTTGGCTTCCGCCTCGCTCACCTGCGGGTTGGCCGGCATCGGGATCGCGCCCCAGGTGCCCGAGCCGCCCTTGATCACTTTGGTGGCCAGCTTGGCCTCCGCGTCCTTTTGACCGGCGTATTTCGCGGCCACATCCTTATAGGCGGGGCCGACCAGCTTGGTCGCGACAGCGTGGCAAGCCATGCAGTTCTTCGCCTTCGCCAGATCCATGCCGGCATCCGCCATCGCCGACGACGATGCGAAAGCCGTGGCCACTACCATCCCAACCATCATCAAATTGCGTTTCATTGTGTTCTCCAAGTTAATGCTATCAATGCATGCTATCAATTCGGTGCTATCGATCCGCCGATCATTCTACCGTGTTTTGCCATTGTGCATTTAACGCATAAACCGCCCAAGGGTTGACCCAGAATTAGAATATTGCCCCCAGTAAAGCTAGAATCTTTGTAAGATGAGGGCAGGAGGAAATCCAACATGCCTATCATTCTGCTGATCGTGGCGCTGTCGGGGCTGCGTTATTTTGAAGTGTGGAAGTTCGCCCAGATCTCCTGGTGGTGGATCGTCGCGTTGAGCGTGTTCGCCTTTGTCTGGTTCGAATTCCTGGAACCCCTGTTTGGCCTGGACAAACGAAAAGCGCATAACGAAGACGAACGCCGCCGTAAGGCCCGCGTCAAAAAAAACTTCGACAAGAAGTCGTAAGACCGCAACAGTGGCCCTAAAGCCCGCCACACTCATCTTTCGTTGCGTGATGCAAGTCGCCGCCCGCGCCGATACTGCCGCGCTCGCCTTCTTGCCTGTGGACGCATAAAGCTAAGCCTTCTTTTACCTCACGTCAATGCCGGCGCGCATTGTTGCGTCTCAACAAAAAGTGACTATTGGAGACTTTTTAACCCCGCGCGCTCACTAAGATGAATCGTCCGATATGCGAAATTCTTATTTGCATATGCGGATCACGATGGACCTCAGGAGGAAGTATGAAAGCGCGTAACATGACAATTGCGAAACGGCTGGGCATGGGTTTTGGCCTCGTTTCGGTGTTTCTCATAGTAGTAATAGCGCTGGGATTGGTCAGCATGCGCCAAATCCAGGGCCGCATGGACGAGATCATCAACGTCAACGGCGTCGAGACCAGGCTCGCCCAAACCATGGATTTGACCGTCACCGAGCGCGCACTGGCACTGCGCAACCTGATTTTGTTAAAAGAAGATAAAGAAATCCAGATCGAGATCAAACGCATCGCCGAACAGGAAAAAAAATACGCCGCTGCCCAGGACAAATTGGCCCAGATGTTCGGCAAGCTCGAGGAGACGTCGGCCGAGGAAAAACAACTGCTGGACCAGATCCAGAAACAGGCCGTGCTGGCCGCCCCCTTCATCCAGCGCGCCGCCGGCCTGGCGCTGGAGCAACAACAGGACGACGCGTACAAGCTGCTGCGCTATGAATTCCGCCCGGTGCAAAAAGCTTGGTGGGAAATGCTGCGCAAGCTCATCGCCGTCGAGGAAAAGCAGAATCTGGAGGCCACCGAGGCCGCCGCGGCCGCCTACGAGCGCGCCCGCACGGTGATGCTGATCATCGGCTCGCTGGCCCTGCTGACCAGCCTGGTCGCGGCGGTGTTGATCACGCGCGGCGTCGTGCGCGAACTGGGCTGCGAGCCGGAGCACGCCGCCGAGATCGCCGGCCAGATCGCCGCCGGCAACCTGGCCGTGCACATCGCCACCAAACCGGGCGACACGCACAGCCTGCTGTTCGCGATGCGCTCCATGCGCGACAGTCTGGCGGAGATCGTTAGCCAGGTGCACGCCAGCACCGAGACCATCGCCTGCGCGGCCGGCCAGATCGCCTCCGGCAACCTCGACCTGTCCTCGCGCACCGAGCAGCAGGCCAGCACGCTGGAGGAAACCGCCTCGTCGATGGAGGAGTTGACCAGCACCGTGCGCCTGAACACGGACCACGCGCGCCAGGCCAACGGCTTGGCCGAATCGGCCTCCAGCGTCGCGGTCAAGGGCGGCGCCGTGGTCGCGCAGGTGGTCGACACGATGGCCGCCATCAATATCTCGGCGCGCAAGATCGTCGACATCATCGGCGTCATCGACGGCATCGCCTTCCAGACCAACATCCTCGCGCTCAATGCCGCCGTCGAGGCGGCGCGCGCCGGCGAGCAGGGACGCGGCTTCGCCGTGGTGGCGACCGAGGTGCGCAACCTGGCGCAGCGCTCGGCGGCGGCGGCCAAGGAGATCAAGGACCTGATCGGCGACTCGGTCGACAAGGTCGAAGCGGGCAACCGCCTGGTCGAACAGGCCGGCTCGACGATGCACGAGGTGGTCGCCAGCGTCAAGCGCGTGACCGACATCATGTCCGAGATCATGTCGGCCAGCCAGGAGCAATCGAACGGCATCGAGCAAATCAACACCGCCGTCACCCAGATGGACGACGTGACGCAGCAGAACGCCGCGCTGGTCGAGGAGGCGGCCGCCGCCGCGCAGGCCATGCAGGACCAGGTCAACAGTCTCAATGAGGTGGTCGGCATCTTCCGCGTCGAGGCGAAGCCCGGCGCGGCGCGCCCGCCCATGAAGTCGCTGGCCAAGCCGGCGCCGATGCAGCGGCTGGCCCACACGCCCGCCAAGCCGGCGGCGCGCGCCAAGGCGCCGGCGCTGGCCTCGGATAGCTGGGAACAATTCTAAGTCGCCAACGGAGAAACGATCATGGGCAAACTGGACAAAATCGATCCCCCCGGCATCGCCGGCAACGCGCCACACATCTTCTGGCACGCCAGCCAGGTGACGGCGCAGGCGCGCACGCACCAGGCGGGCCAGCAGGCCGCCACCGTGTGGCTGACCGGCTTGAGCGGCGCCGGCAAATCCACGCTGGCGTGCGCGCTGGAGACAAAGCTGATGGCGGCGGGCCACATGGCCTACGTGCTCGATGGCGACAATCTGCGCCACAACCTGAACCGCGATCTCGGCTTCTCGCCGGCCGACCGGCGCGAGAACATCCGCCGCAGCGCCGAAGTGGCGCGGCTGATGAACGACGCGGGCCTGATCGTGATCTGCGCCTTCATCTCGCCGCTGCGCAGCGACCGGGAGATCGCCCGCGACATCATCGGCAGCGGCAATTTTGTCGAAACCTACGTCAGCACGCCGTGCGAGGTGTGCGAGGAGCGCGATCCCAAGGGCCTGTACAAGAAGGCCCGCGCCGGGCTGATACCGGAATTCACCGGCGTCTCGGCGCCGTACGAGGTCCCGCTCGCACCGGCCATGTCGCTCGACACCGGCGAGCTGTCGCTGGAGCAGTCGTGCGAACAGCTGCTTGAGCACCTGTCGTACCGCTTCCTGTGATGCAGATGAAGTATGACGTCTTCAACGGCGACGCCGACGGCATCTGCGCGTTGCACCAGCTACGCCTGCACGCGCCGGCCGACACGCAACTGGTCACCGGCGTCAAGCGCGATATCGAACTGCTGCGGCGCGTGCCGCAAGGCGCGGCCGAGGTGCTGGTGCTCGACATTTCGCTCGACGCCAACGCCGGTGAGCTGCGGCGCCTGCTGGACGGCGGCGCGCGGGTCGACTACTACGACCACCACTCGGCCGATTGCGCCTTCGAGCATCCCGGCCTGCGCCTGCACTGCGACGGTTCGCCCGACGTCTGCACCAGCATCCTGGTCGACCGCCAGCTCGGCGGCCGCCACCGGCTGTGGGCCGTGACGGCGGCCTTCGGCGACAACCTGGAACAGGTCGGACAAACAATGGCGCTGGAGATGGGCCTGCGCGACGATGCGGTCGCCGAACTGGCGCAACTGGGCCAGACCATCAACTACAACGCCTACGGCGAATGCACGGAAGACCTGCACATCGCCCCCGAGGCGCTGTACCGTGAATTGAGCGGCTACGAAAACCCGTTCGACTTCATCGCCGCCAGCGCCGTCTACCGCGACCTGCGCGAAGGTTACCGCGAGGACTGCACCCGCCTGCACGAGCTGCAACCGTACCTCGAGCAGCCGGGCGGCGCCATCTACCTGCTGCCGGCGACACCCTGGTCGCGCCGCATCAGCGGCGTGCTGGCCAACCGGCTGGCGGCGCGGCGCGACGGCGCCTCCTTCGCCGTGCTCAATGAACGGGCCGACGGATCCTATCTGGTCAGCGTGCGCTCCGGCGCGCCGTCGCTGCGCAGCGCCTGTGGACTGTGCCAGCAATTCGACAGCGGCGGAGGCAGGGTCGCCGCCGCCGGCATCAACCGCTTGCCGCGCCAGGAACTGGCCAGCTTCATGAAACGCTTTTGCGAATATTTTGAATTGAAAGGAACATGGAATGACTACCGCCCCCAAAACTCCTAGCCTCCAGATGGCCCAGGGCGCGCGTCCGCGTCCCGTGATGATGATACCGCTGCGCCGCTGCGGCAGCCACGCGCTGCGCCTGCGGCTGAACATGTCGCCGCAGTTCTATTCGCCCTACCCGCTGCACATCGTCGACCTGATGCCGCTGGTGCCGCTGTACGGCGACCTGCGCGACGACCGCAGCTACTTCCGCATGGTGGCCGACGTGGTCGGTCTGCAGGCGGTCAGCATGGTCAAGTGGCCCGGCGCGGTGTTCGACCCTGTCGAAATCTTCGAAACCATCCGCAACCAGCCGCGCAGCATCCACCGCGTGGTGTGGGAACTGCTGCTGCGCGCCGGCGAGCGCCAGCACGCCAGCGTGGTGATGGACAAGTCGCTCGACAGCGTGCACTACGCCGACCAGCAGATGGAGCTGTATCCGGATATGTTGTTCGTCAACGTGGTGCGCGATCCGCGCGCGCAGGTGGCGTCGATGAACCGCGCCATCATCCATGATTTCGACAGCCTGCTCAACGCGCAGACCTGGCTGGCCGCGCACCGCGCCGCCGACCATGTGCGGCTGCGCTGGCCGGAGCGGGTGCTGACGATACGCTATGAGGATTTCCTGTCGCAGCAGGAGACAACGCTGCGGCAGGTGTGCGTCTTCCTCGGCATCGACTTCCTGCCGCAGATGCTGGACGTGACGGGCTCGCAGGAAGCGAAGCAGATCTCGCAATTGTCGGCGTTGTGGTCGTCGAACTGCTACCCGCCGATCGCCGCCAATATCGACAAGTTCAAGCAGCAGTTGACGACGCCGGAGATCAACGTCATCGAGACGGTGACGGGCGAGTTTATGGATCGCTATGGCTACACGCGCTTGACGGCGGGCGATACCGAGATCACGCCGGAACTCAAGGCGCAGGCGCGCGTACGTTCGAACGAGGGCCGAGAGCGCGCGTGGCGCGATCTGGAATTGGATAATTTCAGGGATTATGTGCTGCGCCGCTGCCGCGCCGATTATCTGGCGCAGCTGGCGGCCAGGTTGACGCAGCAGGCGGCGCATCCGGGCCGCAACACCATCGTCACGTTGGATGCGTTGGACCCGGCGGCGTTCGAGGTGACGGATTGAAGTCAGCCACCTCGAAGTGAGCGCTTAACGCTTCAACTGCGACAGGTCGCGCACCGCGCCACGGTCGGCGGACGTGGTCAACGCCGCGTACGCCTGCAACGCCTGCGACACATACCGCTCGCGGTTGACAGGCTGCCAGGCGTCGCCGCCCTTCGCTTCCATCACCTGGCGGCGCGCCGCCAGATCGGCGTCGCTGATGCGCAGATTGATGGTGCGGTTCGGGATATCGATGTCGATCATGTCGCCCTCTTCCACCAGACCGATGGCGCCACCCTCGGCCGCCTCCGGCGACGCGTGGCCGATCACCAGGCCCGACGACCCGCCCGAGAAGCGCCCATCCGTCAACAACGCGCACGCCTTGCCCAGGCCCTTGGACTTGATGTACGAGGTCGGATACAGCATCTCCTGCATGCCGGGACCACCTTTAGGGCCTTCGTAGCGGATGATCACGACATCGCCCTCGTGCACCGTGTCGCCCAGGATCGCCTCGACCGCCGAATCCTGGCTCTCGAACACGCGCGCCTTGCCGCTGAATTTCAGAATGCTCTCGTCGACGCCGGCCGTCTTGACGATGCAACCCTTCTCGGCCAGGTTACCGTACAAAACAGCCAGGCCGCCGTCCTGCGAATAGGCGTGCGCCTTGTCGCGGATGCAGCCGGTGCTGCGGTCCAGGTCCAGGGTCGCGAAACGCTCCGATTGGGAGAACGCCGTCTGCGTCGGCACGCCGCCCGGCGCGGCACGGAACAGCTGGTGCACCGCCGGATCGTCGCTGCGCTTGACGTCATTGCGTTCGATCGCCTCAGCCATGGTCGGCGCGTGGATGGTCGGCAGCGAGGTGTCGAGCAGGCCGCCGCGCGCCAGTTCGCCCAGGATGCCGATGATGCCGCCGGCGCGGTGCACGTCTTCGATGTGGTACTTGTCGGTCATCGGCGCGACCTTGCACAGGCATGGCACCTTGCGCGAGATGCGGTCAATGTCGGCCATGTTGAAGTCGACGCCCGCCTCGTGCGCGGCCGCCAGCAGGTGCAGCACGGTGTTGGTGGAGCCGCCCATCGAAACGTCGAGCGCCATGGCGTTTTCAAACGCGGCCTTGGTGGCGATGGAACGCGGCAGCACCGAGTAGTCGTCCTGCTCGTAGTGGCGCTTGGCCAGTTCGACCACCAGGCGGCCGGCGCGCAGGAACAGCTGTTCGCGGTCGGAGTGCGTGGCGAGGATGGTGCCGTTTCCCGGCAGGGCCAGGCCCAGCGCCTCGGTCAGACAGTTCATCGAGTTCGCGGTGAACATGCCCGAGCACGAACCGCAGGTCGGACAGGCGGAGCGCTCGATCTCGGCGACATCGGCATCGCTGACGGTTTGATCGCCGGCCTTGATCATGGCGTCGACCAGATCGAGCTTGATGATCTTCTGCGTGCCATTGACGACCTTGACCACCTTGCCGGCCTCCATCGGGCCGCCGGAGATGAACACCACCGGAATATTGATGCGCATGGCCGCCATCAGCATGCCCGGCGTGATCTTGTCGCAGTTGGAGATGCAGACCATCGCGTCGGCGCAGTGGGCGTTGACCATGTATTCGACCGAGTCGGCGATCAGGTCGCGCGACGGCAGCGAATACAGCATGCCGCCGTGTCCCATGGCGATGCCGTCATCGACGGCGATGGTGTTGAATTCCTTGGCGACGCCGCCGGCCTTCTCGATCTCGCGCGCCACCAGCTGTCCCAGGTCCTTCAGGTGCACGTGGCCGGGCACGAACTGCGTGAAGGAGTTCACCACGGCGACGATAGGCTTGTCGAAATCGCCATCCTTCATGCCGGTGGCGCGCCACAGGGCGCGCGCGCCGGCCATGTTGCGGCCGTGGGTGGTGGTACGGGAACGGTATACAGGCATGATGTTTCTCCAGTGATAAGGCGGCTCTAAGGCTTTGAGCGTAGCCTGACAGATTGCCTTGCCCCCGCCCCGGTGTCAAATATATGATTTTCGACTCTGTGAGTCGCATAAAATATCACCAGAGTGAATTTCAATACAAACACATATGAATCTCGAACGAGGATGAATCTGGAACTTCGCCAGTTGCGCTACTTCGTCACCGTGGCCGAGGAACTCCACTTCGGCAAAGCGGCGCTGCGCCTGCACATGACGCAACCGCCGCTGTCGCAGACGATCCAGGCGCTGGAGCAGTTGTTGGGCGCGGCGCTGTTCGAGCGTAGCCGCCGTGGCGTGGCGCTGACGCCGGCCGGCATCGCCCTGCTGCCGGAGGCCAGACGGCTGCTGGCGCAGGCCCAGGAGCTGCCGCAGCTGGTCCAGCGGGCCGCCGCCGGCGAGGTTGGCCGCCTGACCCTGGCCTTCGTCTCCTCGGCCGACTACAGCGTGCTGCCGCCCTTCCTGCGGGCCTACCGCGCCGCCTACCCGCAAGTGCAGATCACGCTGCAGGAAGCCACCTCCGACCTGCAGCTCGACGACCTGCTGCACAACCGCATCGACGCCGGCTTGCTGATTCCACCGCTGCCCGACAAGGCCAAACTGGAACTGGACTATCTGCCGGTGCTGAACGAGCCGCTGGTGCTGGCCGTTCCGGCCGGGCTGCTGGCGAAAAAGGGCAAGGTGGCGCTGGCCGCGCTGCAGGAGTCGTTCCCTGCGCTACCGCTGATCGTGTTCCCGCGCGCGATCTCGCCGGCGCTGTACGATGCCATCCTCTCGGTGTTCCGCGACGCCGGCATCACGCCGGAGATCGGCCAGCAGGCGATCCAGATGCAGACCATCGTCAGCCTGGTCTCGGCCGGCATGGGCATGGCGCTGGTGCCGCAGTCGGTCTCCAACCTGATGCGGCCCGGGGTAGAATACCGGGCCTTGGCCGACACCGGCCCGCTGGTCGAAACCGGCCTGGCCTGGCGCCGCGATAATACGTCGCCGGTGCTGCGCGGCTTTTTGGAACTACTGAATAAGAATTTAGGAAAGAACGCTTTATGCTGATACATCCGATGCCCGACCCGGTCGCCATTCATCTGGGGCCGGTCGCGATCCACTGGTATGGCCTGATGTACGTGCTGGCCTTCGCCCTGTTCATCACCCTGGGCCGGGTGCGCATCAAGCAGCCGCATATCGCCGCGCAGGGCTGGCGCAAGGAGGACCTGGACGACATGCTGTTCTACGGGATGCTCGGCGTCGTCATCGGCGGCCGCCTGGGCGAGGTGCTGTTCTATGAACCGGTCAAATACTTCTCCAACCCGATCGAGATCTTCAAGATCTGGCACGGCGGGATGTCCTTCCACGGCGGTTTCATCGGCGTGTTGATCGCGATGGCGGTGTGGGCGCGCCGCGTCGGCCGCAACCTGCTCGACGTCTACGACTTCATCGCCCCGCTGGTGCCGCTGGGTTACGCGGCGGGACGCCTGGGTAACTTCATCAACTCCGAGCTGCCGGGCCGCGTGGTGTCAGATCCGTCGCTGCCATGGGCGATGATGTGGCCGGACATTTCGTATCCGCTGTTCCCCAATCCCGTGTTCCTGCAAGGGCTGCGCCATCCGTCGCCGATCTACCAGATGCTGGTCGACGGTCTGCTGGTGTTCGTGATCCTGTGGCTGTACGCGCGCAAGGAGCGTCCGCGCCTTGCGGTGGGCGCCTTCTACACGCTGCTGTACGGGTGCGCGCGCTTCTTCACCGAGTACTTCCGCACGCCGGACTGGGAGACCACGGTGCTGGGCATGCCGATCACCTCAGGCCAGGTGTTGTCGCTGCCGATGATCGTCGGCGCCGTCGCCATGCTGGTGTGGGCCTACAAGGTCAAACAAAAAGGCCGCGCGCCGATCATTTCTTCAAAAGCTTGACGATCGCCTTCCATTGCGCCGCCGTGACGGGCGTGATGGACAGGCGGCTGCCCTTCTGCAGCACCACCATGTCCTCCAGCGCCGGGATGGTCCGCATTTCGGCCAACGACAGCAAACGGGTTTTCTCCGTCCCCTTCACATCGACCGAAATCCAGCGCGGCTGCTCCGGCGTCGCCTTGGCGTCGTAGTACTTGCTCTTCTTGTCGAACTGCGTGGCGTCGGGATACGGCCCGCCCACCACCACCGCCAGCCCGGCGATACCTGGCTCGGGGCAGCTCGAATGGTAGAACAGCACCCCATCGCCGTCCTGCATCTGGTCGCGCATGAAATTGCGCGCCTGGTAGTTACGCACGCCGAACCACGGCGTGGTCTGATCCTTCGCCGCCATCACGTCGTCGATACTGACCTCGTCCGGCTCGGACTTCATCAACCAATATTGCATCGCTTTTCTCCAGACGAAAAAAAGCGGCTGCGCATTCACATGCTAACAACCGCTTTCTAAAATGAGGCCCCGCCTGTGCCGTCTTTGCCGGCATCCCGAACCAAACGGTTCAAGGTGGTCACAGTTAGTTCAATTTCGGGTTCATCGGTCTAGCGACGCTCACGCCCATCGAACAAAATTCCGCAACCGGTGCACATAAATGGTTCAAGGAATATATGGCAATCGCGAACACCGCAGGGTACGAAGAAGTTTACTCTCTTGTCCGCCGCAAAGGAAGGAGTTTAGCGAATTAAAACAGGGTTTCTTGTGGAGTCAGTGCGCTATCGAGCACTTTGTGCATGGCTGCGATCTTGGTCTGCACCTCCAGGATCGACATGTCAGACAACGGACCTTGCGGCGATTTCACCGACAGGAATTCCGCCGCCATGCCCAGCGCGGCCATCACGGCGATGCGGTCGTTGCCCTTGATCTTGCCACCGTCGCGGATGCCGGTCATCTTCTTGTCCAGCAAAGCGGCCGCTTCGCGCAGCGCGCGCTCTTCCTCGGGTTTGCACACCAGACGGTATGGCTGTCCCATGATGGACACATCCAGCTGAATCATCGTACGTCCTCTTTTTCAGGCAGACGGCCGGCTGCTTCCTCGTCCTGCTCGGACGTGGATTCGGGCGTGGACTCGTCCTCCAGCGACGGCACTTTTTCCAGCAACGCCACGATCCTGCCGGACGCTTCGCTGAGGCGGCGCTGATAGCCCATATTTTCGACCACGAGGGCGGCATTGGCTTGGCGCAACTGAGCATTCTCGCGGCGCAAGGCAGTGGTCATGTCGGCCAACTGGTCGATCTTGTCGGATAGTTCTTCGAATTCGGAAATCATCCCGCCACTATAGGCAGCGCGCGGGGCGCCGTCAACCGAATCAGGCGACCGCAGCCCTATTTTGGGGCTGCGGCAACGCGATTTAATTAATGGCTAAGAATACAAGACACAATCTTATTACTTTACCAGCCTCATTACTTTACCCGCGGCTCGATCGTGACGTGGCCTTCGATGCCGCTGCCCTGCCCGGGCTCGGCTTCGACGATCACGTTGATCTCGCGCTTGCCGGTGCCCGCCGGCAACGGCAGGTCCAGCGGCGCGGGCGCGTAGCCGTCCTTCTTGCCAACGAGAGCGCCGTCGATCCACACCTCGGCCTTGCCACGGATGCCGCCGAAGCGGATCAGGCCGTTGCCGTTGGCGAGGTTCTTGCGCGGCGTGAAGCTGGAGCGGTACAGGTGGTACTTGGCACCGGCGTCGGCCCACAGCGGCGGCGAGCCCCAGCCCCAGGTATTCATGTCGAAGCCGGCCAGTTTCTGGTTCGGGTCCGGACGCTGGTCGCTGACCGGCGCCACGCGCCAGCTGCGCACAAAGGTGGTCGGCGCGTCGGCGCTGGCGACGAACGGCTCGGGCGCCACCGCCTTGACCGGAATCGAGATCTTCGCCGCACCCAGGCCCGGCGCCGTGGCGACCACGTTGACCGGTTCCTTGCTGTCCCAGTTGGTCTGCACGATCAGCTGCGCCAGGCCGTTGAACAGGCGTCGCGTCGCACCCTTCTCGTCCTCGTGCGAAGTCGGATCGCCGTTGCCGTGACCGATCGAGCGGCCGCCGCCCGTCACTTCGAAGGTGACGCTGGCGTCGGCCAGCGGCACCGCGCGGCCTTGCGCGTCGAGCGCGCGCACGGTGATCGGCATGGCGTCGCGGCCATCGCCGGCAAGCTGCGCGCGGTCCGGCACCAGCTCCAGCGCGACGGCGCCGCCGGTGGTCTCCACCGACGTGCGCGCCACCTCTTTGCCACCGCGATAACCGACCGCCTCCAGCTTACCCGGTGCGTAGGCGACGTTGAAGAAGTTCATGCGGAACGGATCGACCTTCTGCTCGCCCAGCGCTTTGCCGTTCAACAGCAGCTGCACCTTTTCGACGTTGGCCATCACCATCACGCGGATGTCCTTGCCCTCGCTGCCGCTCCAGTTCCAGTGTGGCGCGATGTGGATCAGCGGACGGTCCTTGATCCACTGGACCTGGTGGATGTAGTAGGCGTTCTTGGGGAAGCCGTTCAAGTCCATGATGCCGAACACCGAGCTGACGGCCGGCCAATCGTTCGGCGTCGGTTCGCCGCGATAATCGAAGCCGGTCCAGACGAAACCGCCGGCCACGTAAGGACGGGTGGCGATCGCCTCCCACGCGTCGCGGTGGGTATTGCCCCACTGGGCCGCGTCGCTCAAGTCATCGTAGCTGGCGATGATGCCCTTTTCCTTGATGGTCTTGAACTCGCCGCGCGTCATGAAGGCCGACGTGTCCTCCGAGCTGGTGAACGGCTTGTTCGGGAACGCCTTGTGATAGCGGTCGTAGTCCGGCACCTGGTAGTTGGCGCCGACCACATCGACCGCGTGCGAGACATTCAGGTCGCTGAAGAAGCCACCATTCATCGCCGCGGTCACCGGACGCGTATCGTCCAACGATTTGACCACGGCCGCCATGCGGCGCACCATCTCGTAGCCCACTTCGGAACCCTGCACCGGCTCCTCGTTAAACACCGACCACAGGATGATGCCCGGATGGTGGCGGTCGCGCTTGACCATCCACTCCAGCTGCTTCATGTAGTCCGGCGACGGATTGAAGTTGCGGTTCTCGTCCATGACGACAAAGCCCATGCGGTCGACCATGTCCAGCACTTCGGCGGCCGGCGCGTTGTGCGAGAAGCGGATCGCGTTCACGCCCAGTTCCTTCAGGCGGCGCAGACGGTATTCCCACACCGAATCTGGAATCGCCACGCCGACGCCGGCGTGGTCCTGGTGGATGCACACGCCCTGCAGCTTGAGGTGCTGGCCGTTCAGGAAGAAACCCTGCTGCGCGTCGAAGCGGATGGTGCGGAAGCCGGTATGCAGCGACACCTCGTCCTGCGCCTTGCCGTCCTGGATCACGCGCGTGGTGACGCGATACAGATTGGTCTTCTCGATCGACCACAGGGCCGGATCGTTGATGGAGAACGGCAGCTTGACGACGGCGTCTTTCAGCACGCCGACCGAGGCCTTGGCGGTCTGGCGGCCGACCTGTTTGCCGGCCGGGTCGAACAACGTGACCTCGACGGTGACGTCGGAGACCTTTTTGCCGCTGTTGTTGACGGTGACTTCCACCGGCAGCGTCCATTGTTTGCCTTTACCGGCGCGCGGCACGGCGTACACGCCGTCGGTCGCCACGTGCACCGGCGCGCGCTTGACCAGCCACGCGTGGCGGTACATGCCGGCGCCCTCGTACCACCAGCCCTCCATCGCCTCCGCGTCGGCGCGGATCGAGATGGTGTTGAGCGAGTCGCCGTAGTTCAGGTATGGCGTGATGTCGATGTTGCTGGCGTTGTAGCCGGACCAGTTGCGGTTGACCACATTGCCGTTGACCCAGACCGTGGCGTGGGTGGCGATGGCGTCGAACTGCAGCTCGAAATGGCGGCCGCGATCGGCCGGATCTACCTTCAGGTAGCGGCGATACCAGCCAATGCCGCGCGGACGATAGCCCTGCGAGATATTGGCCTTCTGGTCGAACGGACCTTCGACGGCCCAATCGTGCGGCAGGTCGAGACGGCGCCAGTCGGAATCGTCGAATTCGGTGCCGGCCGCGCCGGGCGCGTTGCCGGCCTTGGCGTTGCTATACGATTCCTCGTGACCGACGATGGGCGGCTGGACGACGTCGCCCAGATGGAACAACCAGCCGCGATCGAGCGACAGACGCTCGCGCCCCGCTTTGATGTCGGGCTTGGTGGAAGTGTTGGACGCATGGGCGGACACACACGCCGCCAGCAGCATAACGGCGGCGCCAAAGCCCCGCCAATTGAAGATGTTGGAATTCAAATTGGACTCCCGGTAGGCGAAACCCGCAAACCTGGGGTCGTACCCGGTTGGGTACGACCCCGCATTGCTGTGCGGGTTAAAAAAAAACGGAGCAGCGCTCTCACGCACCGCTCCGTAAAACCACGATAAAAAAGTTACAAGGGACTACAGCAAAACAGATTCAATTACAGCTTGAACGACAGACCCAGGTTGAAGCGGCGGCCGAATTCGGTCACTTCCTGCTGCACAGGGATGTTCGCGCTGGTGTAGACGGCCTTCTGGTTGGTCAGGTTGTCGATACCGAAGCGCAGCTGGATGTTAGGCGTCAGTTGCTTGGCCAGGTTCAAGGTCAGATAGGTCTCGGCCTCGTTCTCGATCAACTGACCCGCGTTCCAGGTCGGATTGCGCACGAAGGCGCTCTTGTAGTTGGCCGACAGACGCGCTTCGTAACCGGCTTTTTCGTACCACAGGGTCACGCCGCCGTTGTGCTTCATCAGGCCTTCGATCGGAAACGGATTGACCGATGGCGTGGCTTCGCGGATGTTACTGGTCGTGTAAGCGTAGTTGCTGGCGACGCCCAGGCCGTCGAACGGTGCCGGCAGGCCGGTGAACGCTTGCTGATACACCAGCTCGATGCCGCGAATATCGCCGCCGTCGCCGTTGATCGACCGCGTCACGGTCGCCGGACGGCCGTTGATGACGGTGGTGTCGCTGGTCAGGGCGATGTAGCGCTGGACCTTCTTGTAGAACGCGCCGGCCGACAGCAGCGAACCTTTCGAGAAGTACCACTGGTAAGCCAGATCGACCTGGTTGGCCATCATCGGCTTCAGCTCGGGATTACCCGCGCTGCCGGTGGTCGGCTGCGTCGAATCGGCAACCACGTTCAGGTTGCGCGAGGCGCGCATTTCATCCATCGGCGCGCGCGACATGGCGCGGGCCAGGCTGAAACGGATCTGGTGTTCCTGCTTCTCGTCCAGGTTGAAGATGGTGTTCAGGCTAGGCAGGATCTCGGTGTACGAGGTGCCGCCTTCGACGTCGGTCGGCGCCGCGCCGTTGACCGACTGCATGCCGTAGCCGGTCTGCTTGGTGTGCACCACGCGCACGCCGACGTTGCCGCGATAGGTCTTGCCGAAGGCTTCGCCATCGAGGTCGCCCTGGATGAAGGCCGAGGTGCTGCGCTCCTTGACCTTCCAGCCCGACAGCAGGTCGTTCTGGGTCTGCGGACGGCCGTCTGGATTGAAGGCGTTGGGACCGAAGGCCGCCGCGGTGCTGGCGCCGAAGTCCTTCAGCACGAAGTACGAAGGGAAGCCATCGACGTTGACGGTCTCGTAAGCCGAAGCCGGGATCGCCGAGGTCTGCGACAGCTGCCAGGTGGTCTGGCGATAGCTCTTCTCGCGATCGGTGGCGCGCACGCCGACCTTGATGCGGCTGATGATGCTGTTCTCGATCGGACGCGCGGCGGTGACCGACGCGGCGTTCAGCAGATCCTTGATATGGCCATCGGTGTCGACGTACAGGGTCGGCGCCTCGAAGTTGGCAGGGTTGCCGGTGTCGATGCCGCCGAAGTTGTAGCTCTGGCGCTCATCGCCGGTGAACGACCAGTTGATCGACACTGGAATGCTGCCCAGCGAGTTCTGACGCAGATCACGCCACTGGCTGCTGCGCAGCGCGTGGGAGGTCGACAGATCGGTTTCGACTTTCCAGTCGCCGATGTTGACCTTGGCGTTCAAGCCACTGGCCGAGACGCTGCTGTCCTGGATCCAGTGCGCGTCGTTATTGATCACGCGCGACCAGTTCAAGGTGCCGCCGGCGACGTAGCCGTTGCGGACGTCCAGGTTGCTGAAGTTGCTCGAGTTGCCGCCGTCCCAGTTGCCCATGTCGCCGGTCCAGTGCTGCATCTGGGCTTCGTCGATGGCGGTCTTGGCGTAATAGGTGTCGGCGGTGATCAGGACGTCGTTGTTCGGTTTCCATTCGACTTTACCCAGCACGCTGCTGCGCTTGTTGCTGCCACGGCGCACGTCGTCCTGGAAGCCCCAAGGGGTCTTGTCGATCTTGCCGTCGCCGTTGATGTCGGCCGAATTGTTCTCATTGAAGCCCCAGTGGCGCACGTTCTTCTGCACCGAAGGCTGGTCCTGGTAGCTGAACGCGATGGCCGCGCCCAGGGTCTTGTTCAGGAACTGATCGACGTAGATGCCGCCCACGCGTGGCGCCACCTTGTCGGCGCCGGCGATGTCCTTGGCCAGCGCGTAGTACAGCGCGTCGGTTTTGAACGACAGCTGGCGGCCGGCGTACTTCAACGGCGAGACGGTTTGCAGATCGATGGTGGTGGCGATGCCGCCTTCGGCGATTTCGGCGTTCTGCGTTTTATAGACGGTGGCGCCGGTCACCGACTCCGACGGGAACTGCTCGAAACGCACGGCGCGGTTAGGCTCCGACGACGCCAGTTCGCGGCCGTTCAGGGTGGCGCCGATGAAGCGTGGGCCCATGCCGCGCGCGACGATCTGCGACGCATTGCCACGATCGAGGCCGGACGACAGGCCAGGCAAGCGCGCCAGCGATTCGGCGATGGTGGTGTCAGGCAGCTTGCCGATGTCTTCCGACGATACGACTTCCACCATGCTGTTGCTGGCTTCCTTGGCCGCCAGCGCGTTGCGCACGGAGGCGCGGATACCGGTCACGTTCACTTGCTGGATCTCGCCGGCGGCCGGCGCGGCCGGTGCGGGTGTTGCTGCGGCTTCTTGCGCAAAGGCCTGCTGCGCCATCAACGGGGTCGTGAAAAGCGTGGCGATCAGCCAGCTCATTTTCTTGTGCTTCATGTGCATCTCCAGTGTTTGTATTAGTTCCGTCTCTGATACAGAGCGGACGGATAGACTGGATGCTATCGGAAACACTAGTTCGAAAGCCAATAGCTAATTGCATTCTGCCCATATCAAGTTCGTATATCAGACATACACAATGGCACAAACGGCAATAGCTCGGCTGTGGAAACAGGAATGGAAAGAAGATTAAGCCGGCGCGTGATAATGCGGGTACATGCTGGCGGCGGCGTCGCGCAAAGCCAACAACATTGCATCCGCGCCAGGCGAGAGCTGGTGCCGTTTACGCGTGACGATGCCGAACGAATCCATGCTCACGCCCAGATCGAACGGCAGCACGGTCATCAGGCCGGCTTGCAGATACGCTTGCACGGCGTCGGCCGGAAGCGCTACCACCATGTCGCTGCTCATCAAAAGACTCGCGACGACCGGCAGATCCTGGGTCTCCACCGTCTCGCCGGGTTGCTCCAGGCCGTGCGATAAAAACAAGGCGGTCAGGCGGTCGCGCAGGATGCTGCCGGCCGGCGGCAGCACCCAGCACTGATGCATCAACTCTTCCAGTTGCAGGTCGGTGCGGCTGGCAAGCGGATGGCCGCTGCGCGCGATCAGCAGGTGCGGCTCGTCGGTCAGCGGTTCGAAATTGAGTTCGTCGGCGGCGGCCGTGTCGAGGATGCGGCCGACCACCAGATCGAGCTCGCCGCTGCGCAAGCGCTCCACCAGCACTTTGCTGGTCGACATCTTGACCGCGACATGCACCCGTGAATGGCGCGACTTGAGCAGGTTGATCGCCTTCGGCACCAGGCTGGTGGCCGGCGCCAGCACGGTGCCGATGCCCACGCGACCGCGCAGGCCGGACAACAGTTCCATCACCTCCTGGTGGGCCGCGTCCATTTCCGCCAGCGCCGCGCCGGCGCGCCGGATAAGTACTTTCCCGTACCAGGTCGGCGACACGCCGCGCGAGAGGCGCTCGAACAGCTGGACGCCGAGCGCGTGTTCAAGCTCGCCCAGTAATTTGGACGCACCTGGTTGAGTCAGGTTGGCGGCTTGCGCCGCGTGTGCGATGGAGCCGTGACGGCCCAGTTCTACCAGCAAGACCAGATGGCGGGTTTTCAGGTGGGAACGAACAAAGCGATCTGAGCGGGAATCGGTCATATGGGTGATTATTTTGAGCGCCCATCATATATGGCGGGCTGGTGCAGCGTCAATCACCGATGGAAGGTCCCGGCAGGACGGCGAAGCGGGCGGGGCCGCCATCGTCGAACGGCACGTCCGGCACGCCCCTGGGCGGATGGCGCGCCAGATCGGCCGGCAAATCGGGCGCCAGGTCCGGCGGCAGGCCGTACAGGCCGCCGTTCGCGCCCAGCACCAGCAGCTGGCGCAGGCCTTCGCCGCCGAAGGCCACGCCGACCGCCGCCTCGCGCGCCATGCCGATGCGGCGCAGCGCGCCGCCGTGTGGCGCATATTGCACCAGGGCGCCGCCCTGCACGCTCCACAGCCGGTCGCCGCTGTCGACGACGGCCGCGCCGGCCCCGGGCGCCAGCACCGGCGCAAACGTTTTCACATTGGCCACCTTGGCGCGCTCGGCGTCATATTCGCATTGCATGATGCCGCCCTCGGCCGTGTCGGCGAAGTACATGCGCCGGCCATCCTTGCTGAAGGCGATGCCGCCGGCCCGCACCACCACCGGCAACGCCAGCCGGCGCAGCCCGTGCCGTTGCGAATACTGGTAGAAGCTGCCGATGGGACGCTGGTCGCTGGCCGTGTTGGCGGTGCCGAAGACGAAATTGCCGCCCCGGTCGGTGCAGCCGTCGCTGATGCTGGTGCGCGGCTCGGCCGCGTCGACGGTGAGCAGGACCTGGCTTTGCAGCGGGCGGCTGGCCTGCCCCGGCGCCGGCAAGTCGACCATGCCGAGGCGTTTGCCCTGTCCCAGCAGCACGCGGCCGGAGGTGCAGCACGCCATCACGCAGGCGTTTTCCTGCAGGCGCAGGCCGCTGGGCATGCCGGCCGGGGCCGGCCAGGCATACAACTGGCCGCCCTGCGGATCCGGCCAGCGCCAGCAGCGCCCGGCGGGGTCCCAGCGCAGGGCGCTGCCCGCCTGGCCGACGCGCAGCAGCATGATGCCAGGGGTCGACGCGACATGCGTACTGGTATCGATCATGCTGGCCGCGCTCCCGGAGTATTGAGTGCTGCCAGTCTAATGGGACAAGAAATAAAATTGATATGAATTTACCACTATCAGCTATGCTGATATCAGATAGCAGCCTGGCTTATTTCTGCTATTCGATAATGATATGGCTTGTGTTGAATTAATCATATTTCCTGTCTAGGCGGGAAGCTTAGACTGAAGCCTGTTCCCTGAACTTATTCTTCTTCTCCTATGAAAATCACCAAACTGACGACCTACCGTGTTCCACCGCGCTGGATGCTGCTGAAAATCGAGACCGATGAAGGCGTGGTCGGCTGGGGCGAACCAGTCATCGAAGGCCGTGCGCGCACTGTGGAGACCGCCGTCCAGGAAATGGAATCGTATCTGATCGGCGCCGATCCGGCCCGCATCAACGACCTGTGGCAGACCATGTACCGCGCCGGTTTCTACCGCGGCGGCGCCATCCTGATGAGCGCCATCGCCGGTATCGACCAGGCGCTGTGGGACATCAAGGGCAAGGTGATGGGCAAGCCGGTGTACGAACTGCTGGGCGGCCTGGTGCGCGACCGCATGAAGATGTACAGCTGGGTGGGCGGCGACCGTCCGTCCGACATCATTGAACAGATCACCAAATTGAAAGCCGGCGGCTTCGATACTTTCAAGATGAATGGCACCGAAGAACTGGGCATGCTGGACACCTCGGCGGCCGTCGACAAGGCCGTGCAGCGCGTGGCGGAGATCCGCGAAGCGTTCGGCAACACCATCGAATTCGGCCTGGACTTCCACGGCCGCGTGGCCGCGCCGATGGCCAAGACCCTGTTGCGCGAACTGGAGCAGTTCCGTCCGTTGTTCGTCGAAGAACCGGTGCTGGCCGAGCAGGCTGAGTACTACGCCCGCCTGGCCGAAATGACGGCGATTCCGCTGGCGGCCGGCGAGCGCATGTACTCGCGCTTCGAATTCAAGAACGTGTTCGCGGCCGGCGGCCTGTCGATCGTGCAGCCGGACCTGTCGCACGCCGGCGGCATCACCGAGTGCCTGAAGATCGCCTCGATGGCCGAAGCCTACGACATCACGCTGGCGCCGCACTGCCCTCTGGGTCCCGTGGCGCTGGCCTCGTGCCTGGCCGTCGACTTCGTGTCGTACAACGCCGTGCTGCAGGAACAGAGCATGGGCATCCACTACAACAAGGGCGGCGAGCTGCTCGACTACGTGATCAACAAGGAAGACTTCACGATCACCGACGGCTACTGCAAGCCGCTGCCTAAACCAGGTTTGGGCGTGGAAGTGGACGAGGAGCGCGTGATCGCCGCGAGCAAAAACGCACCCGACTGGCGCAACCCTGTATGGCGCCATGCGGATGGCAGCGTCGCCGAATGGTGATGCGGTAGTGAACGAGCCGGCGCTTCGACGCCGGCTTTTTTCTGCCCGTCGGGAAGCGGCGCTAGACCAAACCCGACACGCTTTTAGCGATACGCCCGCCGCGCCACTTAAGGGTCGTACCCCGAGGGGTACGACCCTGACCGGCAGTGCGGGTTAAAAAATTTAAAACAAATCGGAGACTTACCATGAAACGTACCTTGCTCGCCGCAGCATCGCTGTGCCTGATGGCCGCGACCCAACTCACCAGCGTCGCCCACGCGGCCGATCCGGTCAAGATCGGCTTCCTCGTCAAACAGGCCGAGGAGCCGTGGTTCCAGGACGAATGGCGCTACGCCGAGCAGGCGGCCAAGGACAAAGGCTTCACGCTGGTCAAGATCGGCATTCCCAACGGCGAGAAAATGATCGCCGCCATCGACAACCTGGCCGCGCAAAAAGCCCAGGGCTTCGTCATCTGCGCGCCGGACGTCAAGCTGGGCAAGGCCATCGAACGCTCCGCCAAGCGCAACAACCTGAAAGTGATCGCGGTCGACGACCGCCTGGTCGACGGCACCGGCAAGCCGATCGAATCGATCCCGTACATGGGCATCTCCGGCTACGCCATCGGCAAGCAGGTCGGCGAAGGCATCGCCGCCGAAGTCAAGAACCGCAAGTGGAACATCGCCGAAGTGGGCGTGATCCGGGTCGCCTACGACCAGCTGCCGACCGCCAAGGAACGCACCACCGGCGCCATCGACGCGCTCAAAGCCGCCGGCTTCCCGGCCGCGAACATCGTCGACGCGCCGCAAGCGAAGACCGACACCGAGAGCGCCTTCAACGCCGCCAACATCGCGTTGACCAAGAACGCCCGCTTCAAGCACTGGGTGGCCGTGGGCCTGAACGATGAAGCGGTGCTGGGCGCGGTGCGCGCCGCCGAAGGACGCGGCATCAAGGCCGATGCGATGGTCGGCGTCGGCATCGGCGGCGCCAAGGCCGCCGAGAATGAGCTGAACAAACCGGCGCCGACCGGCTTCTATGGCTCGGTGATGATCAGCGCCAAACAGCACGGCTACGAGACCTCGGTCAATATGTACAACTGGATCACTGGAAAAGGAACCCCGCCGGCCGAAGTGCTGACCAAGGGGATGCTGATGACGCGCGCCAACCAGGCCGACGTCCGCAAGCAAATGGGGATGTAGGCCATGGCCGCTTACCTCCAATTCGACGAGGTCTGCAAATTCTTCCCCGGCGTGAAAGCCCTGAACGGCGTGAGCTTCGACGCGCACGCCGGCCAGGTGCACGGCCTGCTGGGCGAGAACGGCGCGGGCAAGTCGACGCTGCTGAAGATCCTCGGCGGCCAGTACAAACCCGACGGCGGGCGCCTGATGGTCAACGGCGCCGAGTGCCGCTTCACCAGCGCCAAGGACGCCATCGGCGCCGGCATCGCCGTGATCCACCAGGAGCTGCAATACGTCCCCGAGCTGACGGTGGCGGAAAACGTGCTGCTGGGCCGCATGCCCACCCGTTTCGGCCTGCTGGACAAGCCCAAGGCGTATCGCATGGTGTCCGAGAAGCTGGCCGCCATCGGCGTCGACCTGGCGCCGGACGCCAAACTTGCAGATCTATCGATCGCGCAGCGCCAGATGGTGGAGATCTGCAAGGCCATCATGCAGGACGCGCAAGTCATCGCCTTCGACGAACCGACCAGCAGCCTGTCGCACCGCGAGACCGAGATCCTGTTCCGCCTCGTGCGCGAACTGCGCGCCGACGGCCGCACCCTGATCTACATCTCGCACCGGCTGGAGGAGCTGTACGCGCTGTGCGACGCCTGCACCATCTTCCGCGACGGCCGCAAGATCGTCACGCATCACGTCATGGCCGAAGTGCCGCGCGACCGGCTGATCAGCGACATGGTGGGCCGTGAACTGAGCGACATCTACGACTACCGTCCGCGCGCGCTCGGCGAGGAGCGCCTGAGGATACAGGGCCTCGACGGCCACCACATGAAAGGCCCGCAAAGCTTTTCCGTGCGCGGCGGCGAAGTGCTCGGCTTTTTCGGCCTGGTCGGCGCCGGCCGCAGCGAGTTGATGCGATTGCTGTACAACGCCGATCCACGCAGCGCCGGCCAGGTGACGCTCGACGGCGCGACCGTGCCGACGGGCGCGCCGACCGACGCCATCGCCGCTGGCATCGTCCTGTGTCCCGAGGACCGCAAGGAGCAAGGCATCCTGGCCACGGCCTCGGTGGCGGAGAACATCAACATCAGCGTGCGCCGCATCGACCTGCGCGCCGGCCTGTTCCTGCGCCATAAGAAGGAGGCGGCGCTGGCCGACGAATTCATCGCCCGCCTGCGCATCAAGACGCCCAACCGCCAGCAGGAGATCCGCCTGCTCTCCGGCGGCAACCAGCAGAAGGTGATCCTGGCGCGCTGGCTGGCCGAACCCGGGCTGAAAGTGCTGATCCTCGACGAACCGACGCGCGGCATCGACGTCGGCGCCAAGAACGACATCTACCGCATCATCCACGAGGTGGCCGAACGCGGTTGCTGCGTGATCGTCGTCTCGAGCGAACTGCCCGAGGTGCTGGGCATCTCGGACCGCGTGATCGTCATGCGCGAAGGCGCCATCTGCGGCGAACTGTCGCGCGCCGACGCGAGCGAAACCGAAGTGCTGCGCCTGGCGCTGCCCGATGCGACCGTCCCCGCTCCCACAGCCCCTATTGAAACTCCCGCCCTTCATACCCGGAGCATCGCATGAACGTCTCATCCATCAATCCCGCCGCCAAGCCGGCGGCTCCCCTGGTCTCGCGTCAATGGCTGATCGAATACAGCATGCCGCTGGCGTATGTCGTGCTGTTCGCGGTGCTGGCCGTCACCGTCGAGAACTTCTTCTCGGTGACCAACGTCGTCGGCCTGATGCTGTCGGTGGCGCAGATCGGCATGGTCGCCTGCACCATGATGCTGTGCCTCGCCTCGCGCGACTTCGATTTGTCGGTCGGCTCGACGATCGCCTTCGCCGGCGTGCTGGGCGCGATCGTGCTCGAACATAGCGGCAGCGTAGCGCTGGCCGTCGGCGCGGGCCTCGCGGCCGGCGCCATGATCGGCGCGCTCAATGGCGTGTTGATCGCCTATCTGCGTGTGAACGCCTTGATCGCCACGCTGGCGACGATGCTGATGGTGCGCGGCCTGGCCTTCATCGTCTCGCAGGGCCAGGCGGTCGGCATCAACAACGACGCCTTCATCGACTTCGGCGACACCCGCATCTTCGGCATGCCGCTGCCGGTGCTGATCTGCGCCTGCTGCTTCGTGGTGTTCGGCATTTTGCTGAACCAGACCGTCTTCGGCCGCAACACGTTGGCCATCGGCGGCAACCCGGAGGCGGCGCGCCTGGCCGGCGTGCGCGTCGAGAGGCTGCGCGTATGGATCTTCCTGCTGCAAGGCCTGGTGACCGCGATGGCGGGTCTGATCCTGGCCTCGCGCATCACCAGCGGCCAGCCGAACGCCGCGCAGGGTTTCGAGCTGGATGTGATCTCGGCGTGCGTGCTGGGCGGAGTCTCTCTCCAAGGCGGCAAGGCGCGCATCTTCGGCGTGCTGATCGGGGTGCTGATCATGGGGACGGTCGAAAACGTCATGAACCTGATGGACGTCGACGCGTTCTACCAGTATCTGATGCGCGGCGTGATCCTGCTGGTGGCGGTGCTGCTGGACCAGTTGAAGACGCGCGGCGAACGGCACTAAACCCGCAAAGCGTGATTCGCCGGGGTCGTACCCGTTGGGTACGACCCCATCTGTCTTGAGGTTATGCATGACAAACCGTTTATCGAACAAAGTCGCCATCGTCACCGGATCGACGCAAGGCATCGGCGCGGCCATTGCCCGCCGCTTTGCCGCTGAGGGCGCGATGGTCACCCTCAACAGCCACCGCAACGACGACGACGCGCGCGCCATGGCCGAAGAACTCGGCCCCGAACGCGCCCTCTTCATCGAAGCCGACGTCTCCAACCGCGCCGCGATGGAAATGCTGGTCGCGCGCACCGTGGAGCGCTTCGGCAAAGTCGACATCCTGATCAACAACGCCGGCATGAACGTCTTCGGCGATCCGCTAGCCCTGAGCGACGAGGACTGGAAACGCTGCTTCGCCGTCGATCTGGAGGGCGCCTGGAACGCCGCGCGCGCGGTGCTGCCGGCCATGCTGGCGCAAGGCGGCGGCAGCATCGTCAACATCGCCTCGGTCCACGGCCACAAGATCATCCCCGGCTGCTTCCCCTACCCGGTCGCCAAGCACGCGCTGATCGGCCTCACGCGCGCGCTGGGCCTGGAGTACGCCGCGCGCGGCATCCGCGTCAACTCGATCTCGCCGGGGCTGATCGTCACCGACATGGTCGAACGCCACTTCGCCGGCTTCCCGGACCCGGAGGCCGAACGCGCCCGCCAGGCCGCGCTGCTGCCCTGCAAACGCCTCGGCACGCCGGAGGAAGTCGCCGCCACCGCGCTGTTCCTCGCCAGCGACGAAGCGCCGTTCATCAACGCCACCGACATCCTGATCGACGGCGGCCGTTCGCAGCTCTATCACGAGTAAGGCGCGATCCGGCCCCACCGGCCGCTATGCCGACCTGTTGTTCGCCCGCACCACGCGGGCATGCGCCCTGTGCCCGATCGCGAGCCGCCGCAAGGTCAGGATGGCCACCAGCGAACCCATAATCGGAATGCCGTAGGCAAGCAGCTTCATACCCTGGATCACGGACTCGGACTGCGCCACGCCGGGCACATAGCCCAACCGCTCCAAGGTCCAGCCCACCGTCGCCAGCGATGCCGCGCTGCCCGCCTTGAGTATGACCAGGATGGTGGCGAAAGTGGCCGTCTCGCGCCGCTCGCCGTGGCGGAATTCCGCGAAATCGGTGATGTCAGCCAATATCCCCCACGGCAGCATGAACACGCCGCCGAAGCCGATGCCGATCAACAGCGCCGACGTGGTCAGCAACCATGGCGTGGCGCCCGCCATCGCAAAACACAAAACGCCGCAGATGGCGACACCGTGGCTGATTGCAAGCAACGAGGTCTTGTCGCGGGACCGGACGAGAAAAATCCACAGCGCGGCGCCGGCCAGTTGGCCCAAGGTGATGGTCAGCAGGACCGGGCCGGCGAGGCCGGGCTGCTTCAACACATATGTCGCGATATGCAGCATCATTTTGCCGAACACCGGAATCGCGAATCCGGTCATCAACGCGATGACGGCGATGGCCCCGAACAACCTGTCCAGCTTGGGCAGGAAGACTATCCTCGCCGATGGCCTCGGCCGCCGTTCGCCAGCCAAGCCCTCTTCCCTCGCCGACCAGGCCGCGAAAAACATGACGGCACAGAACACCAGCCCGCCCGCCATGCCCAACAGGGACAATTGACCGGCGGTGGCGCGCTGGCCGGCGGCGCCCATGAAGGGCACCAGCACCGTGGCGATGACCACGCTTGCCGCCGAGCTGAACACGGTGCGGTAACCCGAAGCGCGGCCGCGCGCGCGGCTGTCGGTCGCCACCCGCGCGAGCAGGCTGTTGTGCGGAACGTCGATGATCGCGTACGCCGCGCGAAAGAAGATGATGACCAGCGCGATCACCGTGATGTTCGCCGGCGCCAGCGCGGGCAGGCTGTAAATGAGGGCGAACGCGGCCGCGCATGGCGGCGCGCCCAGGGCGATCAGCCGCCGGTAGGCGGTTCCCCTGTTTTGCGCCCAGGCGGCCAACAAGCCGGCGCCCAGGTCGAGCACCAGATCGGCGGCGAAGACCATCAGCATCAACAGGCCGACCCGTTGCGGGGCGATTCCCAGCAGGTCCGTGAGCAGAAACAGCAAGGTCACGTCCACGCTGCCGAGCAACAGGTTCTTGCCGAAGTTGCCGCTTGAGTACCCGATCAAATACCGGTCCGTCGTCAGCGTCGCGCGCAAACGTCCCATGAGCAGCCCCTACCAGAAGGAAACAGTGGTCGACGCGTGGATCGGCAGCAGCGCCGCGCCCAGCGCGATCGAGCTGCCGCCCAGGCGCGAGACGCGGATTTCGGTCGGCTGCCGGTGTCCCGGCCAGCGCAACTGGCCATGGTTCAGCCTGGCGGCGAGACGTGCCATGACGGAGGCCGGCAGCGGACTGGAAAAGACGATCTCGCCCGGATCGAACCATGCGATCGCGCTGTTGACCACCGATTCCAGCTGCCCGGCCGCCCGGTCCAGCCAGCGTTCGATCACCGCCTCGTGGCCGGCGCAGGCCTCGTCGAAATGGGCGATCGACTGGACCGCGCAGCCCGCCTCGCGCAACACCGACAGCAGGTCCATGGTGGTGGGGCGCGGCCGGTCCATCGGATACAAGCCGCCGATCTCGGCCGCGCCGCCGAACTCGCCCTTGAGCAGGCGCCCATCCTCGATGACGCCCGCCCCGATGCCATACCCCAGCAGGAACACCACCACCGTCGAGGAGCGGCGTATCGTATCGTTCAGATAGTACTCGGCCAGCGCCGAGGCGTTGGCGTCGTTTTCCAGCATGGTCGGCAAGCCCAGGGCGTCGTCGAGAATGCGGCGCAGCGGCACGCCGCGCCAGCCCGGCAGGTCGTTGACGACATTCCATTCATCGCCGTCGCGCCCCCGGGGCGGGCCCGGCAGGCCGACGCCGACGCCGAGAAACCGCCCGCCCAGCAGCCGGTGCTTGACCGCCAGCCCGGTGATGCGTTGCTCCAGCAGTTGCGCGAAGCCGAGCGGGTCCGGCGCGCCGACCTCCTCGCTGGTCAGCGAGATGACGCCGCCCGCATAGTCGACCAGGGCGATTTCCAACACCCCCTTGTGCACCGTCGCCCCCACCGCGAAACCGCCGGCGGCCGAAATCGCCAACGGAACCGTCGGACGTCCACGGCCGCTCGCGTCGGACGAGGCCTGCTCTTCGACCAGGCCCATGCTGATCAAATTGCGCGACAACTTGGTCAACGCCGAATTACTGACCTGCAGCGCCATCGACAGCTCGGTGCGCGGCAACGGCCCCTTCGTCCTGAGCTCCCATAACAAACGTTTTTCTTCTGAAGACAGTTTTAACCGCGCAATTTTCATACAGTTATTTATATAAAGATAATTCCTGTAACACGCTTGTCATATTCTATTTATTTTACAAGTAATAAATATTTATACCACAATACCGTGGCTATACTCCGGCTCGATCACGCCCACTCATCCATCCGGAGAAATCTATGTTGAAGCGAAAGAACAAGCTTGCCCGCAACTGGGCGATCGGCGCCTTGTGCGCTGTCGCCGGCCCCGCCCTGGCCCAAACCGCGCCCGCGGAAACGACGCCCGCGCCAGCGGCGCCAGCCGGTCAGGAAGCGGACATCGCCAGTGTGGTGGTGACCGGATCGGCGCGTCCGCAGCGCCGCTTCGACGTCTCGTACGCGGTCAATTCGCTGTCGCAAAACGACGTGCAAAAACTGGCGCCGCAGAACATGGCCGACCTGCTGGGCAAGCTGCCCGGCATCCAGGTCGAGGCGACCGGCGGCGAAGTGCAAAACATCACCCGCGTACGTGGCATTCCGACCGATGACGGCCTGGCGCTGTTCCAGCAGGACGGCTTGCCGCTGTTCACGGAAATGAATGGCTTCTTCTTCCGTGGCGACAGTTTGAACCGCTACGACCTGATGACGAAGACGCTGGAGGTAGTGCGCGGCGGGCCGGCATCGATCTACGCCAGCCAGGCGGCGGCCATCGTCAACAGCAGCACCGTCACCGGCACCGAGACCACCAAGGGCAAGGCGCAACTGACCCTGGGCACCACCGGCCTCGGCCGTATCGACGCCTACCAGGCAGGCAAGATCGACGACAAGACTTTCTACGCGGTCGGCGGCTTCGTGCGCCGCGACGACGGCCACCGCGACAACGGCTTCCCGAACGATCGCGGCGGCCAGATTCGCGGCAACATCAAGCGCGTGCTGGAGTCCGGAACGCTGACCGTCAGCGCCAATTACCTGAACGACCACAACACCTTCTACCTGCCGATCCCGATCTCCGATCCGCGCAATCCGGCGGTGTCGCTCGACAAATACATCGACTACTTCGACGGCACGATGAATTCGCCGTCGTTGCGCGCCGTGCCGCAGAAATACCAGGACGGCGCCGGCAAGCTGCAAACCGACACGCGCGACCTGGCCAACGGCCGCCATCTCGAATACGGCAATCTCGGCGTGCGCTACGAGGGTGAGCTGGGCCAGTGGCAATTGTCGGCCAAGGGCGGCATGACCAAGGGCACCCTGGACTTCGACGCGTTCTACTCGACCTCGAACCCGGCCGACGCCACCCAGTTCGCCAACGGCTTCATGACCGCCGCCAAGGCCGCGTTCGGGCCGGTCGACCGCCTGGGTTACGCCATCGCCGGCAGCAATGGCGCGCAGGTGTACAACCCGGCGGCCGCCTCGGGCCTGGTGATGCAGGCCCAGTACCGGGGCGCCGGGTCCGACTTCTACTCGAACCAGGCCGACGTGAATATCACCCGCAACTTCCAGACCGGTCTGGGCAACCACGATGTCAAGATCGGCGTCTATGGCAGCGGCTACGGCCAGACCAGCAAGACCGTCTACAACGACATGCTGATCGAGGTGCAAGGCAAGCCCCGCACGCTCGACCTGCTCGCCTATTCGGCCTCCGGCGCGGTGCTCGGTTCGGTCACCGACAACGGCGTGCTGCGCTATACCACCACGCTGAACCAGGGCGATGTCGACGCCAGGATGGGCGCGCTCTATGTCAACGATACGTGGGAAGTAATCGACGGCCTGCGCCTCGACGGCGGCGTGCGCAAGGAACGCTATCACTACGACGGCTACGCCTTGCTGACCAAGCAGCTCAACCTGGGCGACCGGGCCACCCTGGCCGACGACACCACGCGCGCCTTCACCGGCGCCCGGCAGGAGCACAAGTACAACTTCAACACCGTCAACTGGACGCTGGGCGCCAACTACGACTTCTCGCAACGCTTCGGCGGCTACGCGCGGGTGTCGCACCTGGAAGTGCCGCCGTCGATGCAGGTGGCCTCCTCGGTCGATCCGCTGGTGCTGACCACCAAGGCGGACCAGTATGAGGCGGGCTTCAAGATGGCCGCCGGCCGCTCCTACCTGTACGTGACCGGCTTCTACACGCAATTCGATCCGCTCAACGCCTCGTTCACGGCCTTCAATCCGGTCACCGGACGCAACGACCAGACCGTGCCGTTCTTCGGCAAGGCGGTGGTGCGCGGCGCCGAGTTCGACGGCGCCTGGCACGTGACGGAACGCTTCTCCATCAACGGTTCGCTGACCGTCCAGGACCCGCAATACCGCAACTTCGTCAGCGCCACCGGCGCCGATCCGTCCAAGGTGGTGGGCAACCAGATCATCCGCGAGCCCAAGGTGTTCGGCAACATCCGTCCGAACTTCAACTTCAACGTCGGCGACAAGCTGGTCGAGCTGTACGGCAGCTACGCCTACACGGGCAAGCGCTACGTCGACTTCTTCGAGGCCACCGCGATGCCGGCCTACCACTCGATCGGCGCCGGCTTCTCGGTCAGCCAGGGCGACTGGCGGCTGCAGATCGTCGGCGACAACCTGACCAACGCCAAAGGTATAACCGAAGGCAACACCCGGACCGATGCGCTGGCCGGTCAAGGTACGAAAGAAGCGATTTACGGGCGTCCGGTGTTCGGCCGCAGCGCCCGTCTGGTGCTGAGCAAGGCATGGTGAACGGAGTGAACCACATGATCAAAAAATCCAGGACGGCAGCCATCGTCATCTCGCTGCTGCTGGCGCAGCAAGTCCACTCCGCCCCGGTGCGCGACAAGCACTGGGCGCTGCTGGCCAATCAATTGTTCCCCGCGCTGGTGGACCTGGGCGCCGCCCGGCCCGCCGTCACGGCGCCGGCCGCGCGCCGCGCGCGCATCGACGCCTGCCAGCAGGACACCGCCTGCGTGCTGGGCGCCAGCCTGTGGACCGACGCCGAAATCAACGACTTCGCGTCCCGGGCCGCGAAGGCGCCCGCCACGGCATGGCGCAAATCCACGCTGGCCGACGATGGCGCGCAGGCCCAGGTGGCGCGCGAACTGCGCGGACTCAACAGCATCATCCAGGTGTACGGCCAAGGATCGGCGCCGCGCTATCCCTTGGTCGACGGCCCGATCGACGCGCCCGGCAGCACCTTGTTCAACGCCGCCGTCAAGGACGCGCTGGCGCTGGCCAAGGCCGGCGAGGACGATCCCGTGCTGCCGCTGGACCCCAGCCTGCCGCTGGCGCTCGCCCTGCTCGACGCCAACGACCGCGCCGACGCCGTCGCCTTCGAGCCGCTGGACCTTGCCCACAACGGCGGCGCCCTTGGCCGCTCGGGCATCATCGACTGGAAGCTGTACCGCTATTCGGCGATCATCATTCCTGGCATCGGGCCGGAAAACGTGGGCATGGCGCTGAGCGCGCGCGGCAAGTGGAATGTCCGGCTGGCGGCCAAGCGCTTCGCCGACGGCGAGGCGCCGTTCATCATCTTCAGCGGCGCCTCGGTGCATCCGAAGGGCACGCGCTTCGTGGAGGCGGTGGAGATGCGCAAGGCGCTGATCGAACGCTTCGGCGTGCCGGCCGAGGCCATCATCATCGAGCCGTATGCGCGCCACACCACGACCAACCTGCGCAACGTCACGCGGCGGCTGATCGCGATGGGCGCGCCGCTGGACAAGGACAGCCTGATCGTCACTTACACCAACCAGAGCCGCTACATCGAAAGCCAGGAGTTCACCTCGCGCAACCTGAAGGAGCTGGGCTACCTGCCGGGCACCGTCGGCGCGCGCCTGTCGCCGACCGAGCTGACGTTCCGGCCGTCGGCCAAGTCGCTGCGCATCGATCCGGCCGATCCGCTGGACCCCTGATCCTCCCGGAACGCCGCGCGCCAAGGCGCCCGGCGCTCCAATTCCTAGTCACTTTGCAACATTCCCCCTCTTTTTTGTGCCTTCTCAAGGTATGCGCCTTGAAATACGGTTGGGTCGTCCCTATAATTGGCACTCGTTCCGAGAGAGTGCTAACAGCGCCCTCGACAACTTTCCGTTGTGGCAATCTGAGCATTTAGGCATGATCGGCACAACAACAAACTGTACCAATGCTAATTAAGGAGTTTTGTATGAACCTTCGCCCTTTGAACGATCGCGTAATCGTCAAACGCCTCGACCAGGAAACCAAAACTGCGTCCGGCCTGATCATCCCTGATGCGGCCGCTGAAAAACCGGATCAAGGCGAAGTGCTCGCCGTCGGCAATGGCAAGATTCTCGAAGACGGCAAAGTCCGTCCGCTGGATGTCAAAGTAGGCGACCGCGTTCTGTTCGGCAAATACGCCGGCCAGACCGTCAAAGTTGACGGTCAAGAACTGATGGTCATGCGCGAAGAAGACATCATGGCAATCGTCGTCAAGTAAATCTACTTGGCACACGGTTCCACTCATCACCTAATTCTGGAGAAACAACATGGCAGCTAAAGAAGTAATCTTCGGCGACGCAGCGCGCGCCAAAATGGTCGAAGGCGTCAACATCCTGGCCAACGCCGTTAAAGTCACCCTGGGCCCTAAAGGCCGTAACGTCGTGCTGGAACGTTCGTTCGGCGCCCCTACCGTCACCAAGGACGGCGTGTCGGTCGCGAAAGAAATCGAACTGAAGGACAAGCTGCAGAACATGGGCGCGCAAATGGTCAAGGAAGTTGCTTCCCGCACCAGCGACAACGCCGGCGACGGCACCACCACCGCCACCGTGCTGGCCCAGGCCATCGTGCGCGAAGGCATGAAGTTCGTTGCCGCCGGCATGAACCCGATGGACCTGAAGCGCGGCATCGACAAGGCCGTCGCCGCCACCGTCGAGCAGATCGCCGCGATCGCCCGTCCATGCACCACCACCAAGGAAATCGCCCAAGTCGGTTCGATCTCGGCCAACTCGGACGCGTCGATCGGCGAGCGCATCGCTGAAGCGATGGAAAAAGTCGGCAAGGAAGGCGTCATCACCGTGGAAGACGGCAAGTCGCTGAACGACGAGCTGGACATCGTTGAAGGTATGCAGTTCGACCGCGGCTACCTGTCGCCATACTTCATCAACAACCCAGAGAAGCAAGTCGCGATCCTGGACAATCCATTCGTCCTGCTGTGCGACAAGAAAATCTCGAACATCCGCGATCTGCTGCCGGTACTGGAACAAGTCGCCAAAGCCGGCCGTCCATTGCTGATCATCGCCGAAGACATCGAAGGCGAAGCGCTGGCGACCCTGGTTGTGAACAACATCCGCGGCATCCTGAAAACCTGCGCCGTCAAGGCTCCTGGCTTCGGCGACCGTCGCAAAGCCATGCTGGAAGACATCGCGATCCTGACCGGCGGTCAAGTGGTTGCCGAAGAAGTCGGCCTGACGCTGGAAAAAATCACGCTGGAAGAGCTGGGCCAAGCCAAGCGTATCGAAGTCGGCAAGGAAAACACCATCGTCATCGACGGTGCCGGCCAAGCCGAAGGCATCGAAGGCCGCGTCAAGCAAATCCGCGTGCAGATCGAAGAAGCGACCTCGGACTACGACCGTGAAAAACTGCAAGAGCGCGTGGCCAAGCTGGCCGGCGGCGTTGCGGTGATCAAAGTCGGTGCCGCCACCGAAGTTGAAATGAAAGAAAAGAAAGCCCGCGTTGAAGATGCACTGCACGCCACCCGCGCCGCAGTGGAAGAAGGCATCGTGCCAGGCGGCGGCGTAGCCCTGCTGCGCGCCCGCGCTTCGATCACCATCAAAGGCGACAACCCGGACCAGGACGCAGGTATCAAGATCGTTCTGCGCGCCATGGAAGAGCCACTGCGCATGATCGTGCAAAACGCCGGCGAAGAAGCTTCGGTCGTCGTTGCGGCGGTCCTGGCCGGCACGGGTAACTACGGTTACAACGCCGCCAACGGCACCTATGGCGACATGGTTGAAATGGGCGTGCTGGATCCAGCCAAGGTCACCCGTTCGGCACTGCAAAACGCAGCGTCGATCGCCGGCCTGATGCTGACCACCGACTGCATGGTTGCCGAAGTCACCGAAGACAAGCCAGCCGGCGGCGGCATGGGCGGTATGGGTGGCATGGGC
Source organism: Burkholderia sp. LMU1-1-1.1 (assembly GCF_040675865.1). Classification (NCBI taxonomy): domain Bacteria; kingdom Pseudomonadati; phylum Pseudomonadota; class Betaproteobacteria; order Burkholderiales; family Burkholderiaceae; genus Burkholderia; species Burkholderia sp. LMU1-1-1.1. The sequence goes on from NZ_JBEGHG010000015.1 coordinate 41,731, forward strand.
GGCATGGGTGGTATGGACGGCATGATGTAATTGCCGGCCGGCCCAGCCCAGGCTGAGCCAGCCCCGCTGCATGGAAAAGCCAGCTTCTTCGGAAGCTGGCTTTTTTTATGCGCCCGCCGTCTGCTACACTCGCGCTTTTTCCCCGATAGCCATGAAACCACTTGCCCTGCTGTTCGCCGCCCTGCCAGTCCTCGCATCGGCGCAAACCCCGCCCGTCATCGATCCGGCCAGCCTGCCCGTCATCACGGCCGCACCCGGCGTCACCTTGCGCGAATTGAGCGGCAGGACCGCGCCCGCCGGCGCCCGCAGCGACAAGGTCAGCGTCGCGTTGTTTCATCTGGAACCGGGCAAGGCCAGTCCGTGGAGCCATAACAAGGAGGGCGAGGAATCGTTCTTCGTCCTCAGCGGAACCGGCGAGATCTGGACCGGCGGCCACGTGCAAACGATAGGTCCGGGCTCGTACATCGTCATCCAGCCAAGCACCGTGCGCTCGATCCGCGCCAGCAAAGGCGTGCCGCTCGACTTCTACGCGATCACGTCGCCGGCCTGGAGCAAGGATGACGACGTGCTGGTCACGGCGCCGGCCGGCGCGCCCAAGTAAGGGCGGCCGACGTCTGCTGCGGTCCGGCCTGTGATAGAGTTAGCAATTCCGCAACAGAAAGTCCAACACATGCAGACGATACGCGCCCGGATGACCTATTTGCGCAACGGCGAAGGATTCGCCGCCGTGGCCTTGCCCACCGTCCTGTCAATGGTATGGGACACATCGGGCGCTCCGGTGGCATGGGGCATGCGGGGCGCGACCATGGCGATGGTCGTCTACATCCTGTTGCAGGGCATGCTGTACTGGCAGCTGAAGCTACAGTCGACGGTGCGGCGTCAGCCCTTGCCCGCGTATTTCCAGCCGCTGTACAGCTTCTTTAAATATTCGAACATCGTGGCGATCTCCGGGGTGGTGATGTTTATCGCGTTGACCGGTGGAGGGGCTGCGGACCTGTGGTGGTCGTGCGGCTTGCTGGCATTCGCCGCGCTGGAGCACATCAACTATTACCACTACCAGCTGATGTACGACACGCGCGGCGCTGTCGATTACGTGCGCCGCAACGGCCGGCTGCGCAGGGCCGCGCTGGGGCTGGATCTGCAACGGCACAACCCGTCATAAGGGCTGGCTATTCTACGGTTCACTGTAAAACAGCTGCCGCACCAGCTCAGCACCGCGTTCGCGATTGAAGCCTTCCATACGCAAGATCAGCTCATCGCTGGCCATGCCGAGCTCACATATATACATCTCCGCCTTTCGCACGTCGAGATGATCAAGGTCAATCCCCTCCTCCTCTTCAATCTTGCTGAGTATGGTCTTGGCAAGGTCGACGGCTTCGGGGGTGGGCCGGCTCGACGCTGTATCGTGAAAATAGTCCCGCTGGACCTCAATGGGTGTACCGACCTGCGACAACGCCCGCATACAGTAATTAATGGCTTCAGTTGCGACCATGCGCGGAACCGACTCAACAAGGTTAAGCATATCCATCATCATCTCCCCTTACAATTCAATGGCATCGAAAAGCTTTCTCGGCAGGCTTTCGATGAAAAACTCTTCTGACAAGACAGAAGCCCTTTTGCTGACAGCAACAGGCTGCAACAAACGGCAGACCGGCATACCCGGGATCACCAAAAGCAATGGTTTGAATTCGTGAATCTGCGCCAGCATGACGATTTCCAGTATCTCATTATGGGTCGAAGCAGTGATCACACCCGCTTTGAGCTTGGCATCAGCGCCGAGCAAAATATTGCTACGGGTGTGGAATATCTTGAAGGAATGCAGATCTCCCGCCTCCACCTCTTTTCTCAACGACCAATAAATCTCTCTCGGATTAGACGTCGTTGGCACGCAATTGTTCTGGCTCATGCGCGAAGAAGCATCAAAATATGGCGTGCACCACACGTAATGATACTTGCCGTAATATCGCTCGCAGATGAAATACGACAGCGAAGTACAGCAGGAATAGTAGATACGCTTGTGATTCATGACGCCGGCCTCCGTCGCAGCGGGAACGTGGGCTTTGATGATAAGCCGGCGTTCCGCCGTCCTTTTGCCGGGCGCGGCCTAAGTTTGACCGCCATCATGAAGGATCCGAAGACTCAGGCGTCGCGGAACTCAGCCTCGATCTCTTCGCGGCGCGGCTCGTCGGCGATGTGGAGGATCAACGTCTCGGGCAGCTCCAGCGCCGGATGCGAGGCGCGGTGTTTGGCGAACCAGAAGACTTCGCTCAAGTCCTCGTCCTCATGCGCGGTCGCCATCAATTGCTGGTCTTCCGGCACGTCCTCATAGTCCGCCGCCTCCAGGCTGGCGTCGTCGATCGACTCACGCCAGGCCTCGCATTGATCGCCCCACGCGAGCGCATACCTGCAGCCGGACTCGACGAGCCAGCGGCTGACGTCCCAGCGCGTCATCTCGGGCACTTCCGCCTCGACCATGACAATGGCTTTAAAGGCGGTCAAGCCTTCCAGTGCCGGCAAGTCGTTTTCCGGGGCGAGGTGTAAATATCTGATCGATGGTTTCTGCATGATGGCGCCGCTGTAATGTTCAAGCGACGCATTCTCACCCGATTTCGCCGATACCGCAAATCCATCCGCGCCGCCACCGATATCGGCGATGGGAAGCGCCGACTCCTGACAGAAACTGACGGTGCCGCTGGCTAGAATGAGCTTCCTTTTTTCAACCGGAGTTCAACATGAAACCAGCAACCGTCAGCGCCGTCATCCACTTAAACTTCCGCGGCCAGGCGCGCGAGGCGCTCAATTTCTATCAATCCGTATTTGGCGGACAAGTCAATGCCATCACGTACAAGGACTTCAACCAGGTGACCAACGAAGCGGAGGCGGACCAGCTGATGTGGGGCCAGGTGGCTGCCGATAACGGTTTCCGTGTGATGGCCTACGACGTGCCGTCGCACACGTCCTGGAACCCGGGCGAAAACGCCTTCCTGATTGCGTTCGAAGCAAAAACACAGGACGAGATCCGCGCATATTGGGAAAAATTGTCCGCCGGCGCCACGGTCACCGCCCCGCTGCAGTCGGCGCAATGGACGCCGTTGTTCGGCATGCTGAAGGACCGCTACGGCATCAACTGGACGTTGAGCGTCGCGGCCCAGCAAGCCGCGACGTAATTCCCGGGACCGTGTGGCTTAGAACGGGTCCAGCGCGATGGTGAACTTGCCGCTGGCGTCGATGGCGCCCATGGTGTAACCCTGCCAGCCCGGGTAACCCTGCGGCTCCCAGTAGAACACGCCCAGGCCATTCGAGCCCAGCGCCTTGGTCTTGCTCAGCAGATCGGCGATCATGGCCTTGGAGGTCGCCGCCTGGGTCCAGTCCATGCCGACCTCGGTCACCATCACCGGTTTGGCGTAACGCGACACCATGTCCCACATGTTGGTGGAGATCTTGTTGTTGTAGTTGGTCCAGTCCGAGGCCGGCGGATAGTGCGACATGCCGATCACGTCCCACTTGGCGCCGGCGCCTTTGACGCCGTCGAAGAACCAGCGGAACACGGCATTGTCGTGGCCGTTGGCCAGGTGCAGAATGACCTTGGCGTTCGGATAGACGGCCTTGGTGGCGTTGTAGCCGCTGTTGATCAGGCCGGCCAGATTGCCGAAGCTGGTGGTCTTGCCTTCCGGCCACAGCATGCCGCTGTTGATCTCGTTGCCGACCTGCACCCACTCGACATTGATGCCGTTGGTCTTCAGATAATTCAAGATGCCCTGGGTGTGGCTGTAGACGTCGTTGTTGAGCTGGGCCAGTGTATGGTTGGCCCAGGCGGCCGGTTTGGTCTGCTGTCCCGGATCGGCCCAGCTGTCGCTGTAGTGGAAGTCGATCATGATGCGCTGGCCCTGCGCGGCGGCGCGCTTGGCTTTGTAGAGCACGTCGGCGCCGTCGTTCCAGCCGCCGTTCGGATTGACCCACACGCGCAAGCGGATCGAGTTGATTTGCAGATTCTTCAGCAGCACGAAGGGATCGGTCTTGACGCCGCTGTTGTTATAGAAGGAGTAGCCGCTGGCTTCCTGCTGGCTGACCCAGCCGACGTCGGCGCCGTTGGCGAAGGTTTGTGCGGAACCGACGGACGCGGCAAGGCCCATCGCCACGCCGCAGACCGCGGCGAGCAAATTCTTGAATTTCATTGTGTCTCCAGTGTCTTATTGATTTTTATAGTGTTTACTACGCCGTGTTGCCGGCCACCTGTGCGCACCTCCCCCCGCCGCGTCGCGCGGCACATTTTGATTTCGGAATGCCGCGCCGGGGTGCCGGCGCGGTTAGTGGCGATTAACCGAAGCGCGCGGCGGGAACGCCGGCCACTTCCACCCGCACCGAGAACAGCGCCCCGGTCAGCGGGAACTTTGCCAACTCCTCGGGCGTGTTGTCCTCGCTGGCGGTGGTGATGAACAAGGTTTTCAGGTCGGGACCGCCGAAGGTGCACGAGGCCGGATTGCGCACCGGCACGCGGATCGTTTCCAGCAGTTCGCCTTGCGGCGAGTAGCGGCAGACGCGGGAACCGCCCCATTGCGCGATCCAGACGCAGCCTTCGCTGTCGACCGTCATGCCGTCCGGCGCGCCTTCGGCGTCGAATTCGAACTGCCGCCACACGCGCGGCTCGCCCAACGTGCCGTCGGCCGCCAGCGGATAGGCGTAGGTGCGGCCCTCGAAGCTGTCGGTGTGGTACATCGTGGCGCCGTCGTTGCTGAACGCCGGGCCGTTGCAGATGTGATAGCCGTCGTCGGCCACGGTCAAGGTCAAGTCCTTGTCGAGGCGGAACAACATGCCGATCGCCTGCGCGTAGTCGGTGTTGTGCATCGAACCGGCCCAGATGCGGCCGGTGCCGTCGACCTTGGCGTCGTTCATGCGCAGGCCGCTGCCTTCGGGGAAAGGACGCGCCACGTACTCGATGCGCAGCTCCGGCTCAAGCCAGACGCGGGCGATGCCGTCGCGCAGGCCGGCCATGAAGCCGTCGCCATCGCGGCGGGCGATCAGCCAGCAGATGTAGTCCGGCATTTTCCAGCTGTGGCGCTCGTCCTTGACGGTGTCGAGCGCGTGCAGCGTTTGATTTTTCAGGTCGACGAAATACAGGCGGTTTTGTTCGGCCACCCACAACGGGCCCTCGCCCAGTTGCGCGCCCACTTCCCACAGACATTGCACGTCATGCTTGCTCATTGGTTTTATCCCGGTATGGAAAGAATCAGGCGGCCAGGCCGCGCCAGGTGTTGACGAAGGCCGTCGCGCGCTCGCCGAGCTGCTCGATGGTCACGCCGGGCGTGTAGAGCGCGCCGCCGATGCCGAAGCCGGTCGCGCCGGCCTTGAACCAGCCGGCCATCGTCTCCGGCGTGACGCCGCCGACCGGCCACATCGGGGTGCCGGCCGGCACCACGCTGAGCATGGCCTTCAGGCCGCCATGGCCGATCATCTCGGCCGGGAACAGTTTGAGCGCGTGGGCGCCGGCGTCGAGCGCGGCGAACGCCTCGGTCGGCGTAGCCACGCCGGGCGCGCAGTACATGCCCAGGTCGGCGGCGCGGCGGATCGCGGCCGGATTGCAATTCGGGGACACCAGCAGGCGGCCACCCGCCTCGTAGACGGCTTCGACGTGCTCGACGTTGAGCATGGTGCCGCCGCCGACCAGGGTGCCAGGCAGGTTCAGCTTGACCATCGAGGCGATGCACTCGAGCGCGCCCGGGCGGTTCAGCGGCACTTCCAGCGCGCGGAAGCCGGCGTCGAACAGCACCTGGGCGACGGCCACGGCCTCGGTTGGTTGCAGGCCGCGCAAGATGGCGACCAGCGGCGTGGTTGGATGGGAAATAGTCATGATCAGCCCTGCTTGATGAATTGGGAAATCGCCGTGCAGTACACGCGATGGGGATCGAGCACTTCGCACTGCAAGCCGAAGTGGGCGGCGGCGGCGGCATAGCGGGCGGCCAGCGCCGGCGAGCCGATGACGGTGATGCCGGCGCCGTTGCCACCGGCCGGCACTTCGCGCGCAGCGGCGGCGAACTCGGCGCCGATCAGCAAACCGCTGACGACGGCCGCGGCCTGCTGCTGCGGCCAGGTGCGCGAGACGACGCCGGCGCGCACGCGGAACAAGGTGTTCGACAGCGGCTCGTTGCGCGCGGCCTGGTTCAGGCCGGCGGCGAAGCCTTCGGCGTCGGTGGTGTCGCCGGCCATCATCGACGACAGGGTGCCGCCGGCCGACAACATGGCGAACAACTCGCCGGTCATGTAGGTGGCGAAGGACTGGATCACGCCGTCGCGCAGCAGCACCCATTTGCTATGGGTGCCGGGCAACACCAGCCAGCCGTCGCGTTTGCCCAGCGCCACGGCGCCGAGCAGTTGGGTTTCCTCGCCGCGCATCACGTCGACGGCGGCGCCGTTGCGGTAGCAATAGCCGGGAACGATATGGCAGCGGCCGGCCCAGGCCGGATCGGTGACGGGCGCCAAATGGCGCGGCAGCTCGGTCAGCGGCACGGACGCGTCCAGATAGTTGACTTCCTGCCAGCCGGAGGCGCTGCCGACCATGCCGGACATGATCACCGGCACGTCGCTACCGAGGTGCATGGCATCGAGCAAGCCGCCAAGCGAGGCGCTGAAACGCTCGCGTCCGCCGACCGCCAGCATGCCCTGGCCGTCTTCGTGTTCCGCCAGGCAGTTGCCTTGTTGGTCGATCAGATAGGCGCGCCGGTTGCTGGTGCCCCAGTCGACGCCCAGAATTGTCTTATCCACTAGTCAAAGTCCTTTTCTTATGGTGCGAAGATGGTACAAAAATGGCTATAGTGCCGCCAATGAATTATCTCGCGCAACTGATACCAAAATAATATAGACAATAATATAGACCTTGGGCATTCGGCGACGCCCGGCCGGTTTGCGCCAAGACAAGCGGTCCCGGCGCCTAGCCTCCTATAGTTGAGACGCAATTCAACAAGGGAGGTTCCATGAGCACAGTCGACGTCCATCAGCATACCAAACAGCAAGATTTCGACACGCTGGCGCGCCAGCTCGGACTCAAGCCGCGCGACCCGTGGATCGGCGGCAAGGTCGATTATGAATGGGATCAACTGCGCATGGTATTGGACGTCATGCCCCTGCGCCTGCCGGACATGCAGGTCCTCGAATTCGGCTGCAACATCGGCGCCTCGGCCATCCTGTTCTCCTACCTGGGCGCCAAGGTCTGCGCCACCGACGATTCGGCCGACTGGGTCGCGCTGGCGCGCCTGAACGCCGAGCGCTACGGCATCGACAACATCGACTTCGCCCACGTGGCCGACTCGCGCCGCCTGCCCTTCGCCGACGGGCAGTTCAGCCTGATCGCCTGCAACAGCGTGCTCGAATACGTGGCGCCGGCCGAGCTGCCGGCCGTGCAGCGCGAGCTCGACCGTGTGCTCGCGCCGGGCGGGCTGATCCTGCTGACCGGCTCGAGCAACCGGATCTGGCCGCGCGAGGCGCACAGCGGGCGCTGGCTGGTCAACTACTTGCCGCGCTGGATAGACCGCCTGCTCGGCAAACCGCTGCCGCGCGGCGTCTGGCCGTGGGCGATGCGGCGCGGCTTCGGCCCCCACTACGACAATCTGGACACCGCGCAACCCGATAATTTCCTACTGCGTTCGCGTTTGCGCGGCGGCGCCGACGTCCGCAGCCTGCGGCCGCTGCTGTGGCTGGCGCGCCGGCTGGGCATAGCTCCGGGCATGCTGACGCCCAATATCTGCTGTTTCCTGCAAAAACACGCGCTTTCATAGGCGAACTGGAGGGTTGAAGTTGCCCGATGGATGCCTTTGGTTTAGTATGGCCGTCAACAAAATAGTCCAGGCTATCCCTTATGGCATCTCGTTCCCCGTCCCCCCGCACCTTGGCCATCGCCGGCGCCGCCGCCGTCGCGCTGGCCATCGGCGTGGGTGTTTATATTAGCAACACGCCGCCGGTGACGCTGCCGCCCGCGCCGGTCAAGCCGGCCGAGCCGGCCGTCGCCAGCAAGGCGCCGCCGGCCAGCAAGGCGCCGCGCGCCACCGCGCCGCGTCCGGCGGCCAGCGAACCGTCCGCGCCGGCCGAGCCCAAGGCCACCCGCACCAAGGAACAAGCCGCCGCCGCGCTGATGGCGCTGCCGGAACTGCAACAGTGGTCGTCGATGCTGGAGAAAAGCTCCGGCGGAAAAGTACGGGGCGCGCTGATCGAATACGATCCGACCCCGCGCAAGCTCAACGGCAAAAGCTACTGGCAGTTCAGCTTTGTCGAAAACAGCGCCGAATCGGCGCAGCGCTGGGAAAGCTTCCTGGTCTCGTCGAGCGACGACGAGATCCTGGTGGAAGACGCCACCAACGACGAGGTCATCAGCCTGGCGCGCTGGCGCCGCGAAAAGCATCCGGAAAAGCGCATCAACATCGACGGCTGACCCTAGGCCGCCTGGCGCTCTCGCGGCGCCGGCGTGACGCCCGCCGCGCTGGCCACCTTCCCCACCCACAGCACCGAGAACGCCGTCAGTCCGGCGGCGATCCAGCCGTTCCAGCCGTAACCGAGGATGTGGCCGGCCGCGTCGGCATGCAAGGTCAGGCCGCCCAGCAAGGCGCCGACACCGCTGCCCAGTTGCTGGATCGCCGAATTGGCGCTGAGGAAGGCGCCGCGTTTGGACGGCTCGGGTACGGTCGTCATCAATGCCTGCAAGGGAATCGTGCGTCCCGACACCGCCGTCATGAAGAACGGGAAGAACAGGATCACCGCGACCAGCGGCATGACCGGCATATGCGTCATGAACATCATCGGCAGCACCGACAACAGTGCCAGATAGCGGTAGACCTTGTGGGCGCCGGCGCGGTCGGACCATTTGCCCACCATGCGCGCGCTGACCAGCGTAGCCAGGCCGCCGGCCAGATACACATAGGTGATCTCCGCCGGCTTGACGCCGAGGTTGTTCACCAGCACGGGCGAAATGAACGGGATCACCAGCATGCCCGTCGTCATGTTGACGAAGGACAGCGCGAACGCCCTCAGGTGGTTCGGTACACGGTACAGGCCGATCAAATTCGGCAGCACGGCCGACAGCGGCACCCGCTGCGTCAAATGGCCCGCGATCGACGGCAGCGCCCGCGCCGCTAGCGACCAGATCACCAGCGAGAACAGCACCAGCAGATAGAACGGCGACGCCCAGCCGAAGTGCGCCGCCAGCATCACGCCGGTCGGCACCCCGACCACCGCCGCCAGGCTGAACGACGTCATCACGATGCCGGTGGCGGCGCCGCGCCGATGGGCCGGAATCAGGTCGCCGATGATGGCCATGACGATCGCGCCGAGCACGCCGCCGGTCATGCCGGCGAACGCCCGCGACAGCACCAGCACATGGAAATTGGGCGCGACCGCGCACGCCAGGTTGGACAGGGTGAATAGCGCGAACATCCACAGCAGCAGTTGCTTGCGGTCGAAGCGGTCGATATACATCGCCGCCAGCAGGCCGGACAAGCCGGCGCACCAGGCATAGGCCGACACCGCGCCGGACACGGCGGCCGGCGTGATGGCGAAGGCCTGCATCAGCTGCGGCGCCAGCGGCATCATCACCATGAAATCCATGATGACGGTGAACTGGGTCAGCGCCAGCAGCCACAGGACCAGGCGCTCGCGCGCCGGGGTCAGGGTCGAAGCGGGGGGAACGGCCATGCTCACTCCAGCGCCAGGATCTCGGCCGTCGTGCGGCGCAGGATCGCCCGGATGTGCTCCAGCTTGGCGGCACTCGGATGGTTCTCCTGGCCCTGCGCGATGACCGCGTGCTTAAGCTCATGCATGATCGTGCGCAGGTCGTCGCGCGACTCGGCCGGATCGCTCATGCGGGCCACGATGGCATCGACGAACTGGCGGTTCTCGGCCAGGAACGCCTCGCCTTCCGGGGTAATCGTATGCAGCTTCTTGTTGCCATCGGCGGCGGCGGCGACATGGCCCATATCGAGCAGCATCGACAGTAACGGATAGATCGCGCCCGGGCTGGGCGTATAGCCGCCGCCGGAACGCTGTTCCAGCTCCTTGATGATCTCGTAGCCGTGACGCGGCTTTTCAGAAATCAGTTGCAACACGATGTAGCGCATGGCGCCGGCATCGAACATTTTCGGACCGCGACCGCGACCACCCCCACCGCCGTGGTGTGGACCATGCGCCGCGTGCGGATGATGAGAGTGATGTGAAAATCGAAACATTTTGAACTCCTTCTTCAGATATAACAAGTTAAGATATAACTTATTAAGATATATCTTAGCTTATTTCAGGAAGAGTTCAAGCGCCGATTTGTAACAACCGTAAAAGCAACTCCGGGGTCAGGTCCACCATTTCTACACGAACTGAGGCCTAGCACGTACAAATGGTCGGTCTGGGCGCGATACGGCTTAGCCCGTGTAGAAATGGTGGACCTGACCCCGGAATGAAAAAGGCAGACCATCAAGGTCTGCCTTTGGGATTGGATTGCCGTCGTCTTACGGTCAGCTGTCGAGGTGGGAGATCAGCAGGCGCCGGTTGTCGCTCTCGCCGCTCTTGGCTTTCTGTTGAACCACCACGCGCGAGTTCTGCGTGTCAAGCGAGATGCCCACCGACAGGATGTCGATCAGCAGCAGCTGCAATATGCGCGAAATCATCGACAGGAACGTGGTGCTGTCCTCCGTGTGATCAACCGCCAGGCAGACGCTGGCCTTCTTCGCCAGCGGCGAGTTGCTGGCGGTGATGGCGATGACGTCCGCCCCCGCCGCGCGCGCCGCGTCGACCGCTTCCAGCAGATCCGGCAGCTTGCCCGAATTGGAAATGGCGATCACCACGTCGCCCGGATTGAGCAGCTCGGCCGCCAACGTCAGCAAGTGCGAGTCGCCATACGCCGACGTCGGGATGCGGAAGCGGAAGAACTTGTGCTGGCCATCCAGCGCCACCACGCGCGAATTGCCCATCGCGTAAAACTCGACCCGCTTGGCCTTGGCCACCAGCGCGATCGCCTTGTCCAGCGAGCGCACATCCAGCTGGTCGCGGAATTTCAAGATCGCGGAAACGGTATTGTCGATTACCTTGGCGCTCAGATCGTGCGTGCTGTCGCTCACCCTCACCTGGCTGTGACGCACCGGGATCGCGCCCGTCAGGCTGCTGGCGAACTTCAGTTTGAAATCGGCCAGGCCGAGGAAACCGAGCGAGCGGCAGAAACGGATCACCGTCGGCTGGCTCACCTCCGCCAGGCGCGCGATGTCGGCGATCGGTTCGTTGAGCACCAGGCGTGGCTGCTCCAGCACCAGTTGCGCGACGCGCTGCTCGGCCGGCGTCAGTTCGTGCTGCAGATGCTGCACGCGTTCCATCAGGGTGTTGGCGCCGCTGCGTCCGCGCAGGTGCTCGGACAGAATCGTCGCCACGCCATAGAAGGCCGGATTCGGCGTGGTGATCACGTACGTCGGAATCTCCGACAGATAACTGGTGAAGCGGCCCTTGGCCTCGAAGCGCGAACGGAACGGCGACGACGCGAACCATTCGCCCATGCGCGGCACGATGCCGCCGCCGATGAACATGCCGCCGAACGCGCCCAGGGTGACGGCCAGGTTGGCGGTAGCGCCGCCCAGCATCGCGCAGAAGCATTCCAGCACTTCGAGGCACAACGGGTCCTTGTCGGTCAGCGCGCCGGCCATGATCTCCTGCGAGGTCAGGTCGCGCACCTGGCGGCCATTGCGCTTGGCGATGGCGCGGTAGATGATCTCCATGCCGGGGCCGGAGATCAGGCGCTCGGTCGAAACGTGCGACCAGGTTTGCCACGCGTACTGCAGGATCGAATATTCACGCTCGTCGGCCGGGGCGAAGTTGGTGTGGCCGCCCTCGGAACCGAGCGTGACGAAACCATCGACGGTCGGGATCACGCCGGACACGCCAAGCCCGGTGCCCGGTCCCAGCACGCCGATGACGGAGTTCGACGCCGGCTTGCCGCCGCCGACCTGCATCAAGTCGGCAGGCTTGAGGCCCGGCAGCGACATCGCCAGCGCCGTGAAGTCGTTCACCACTAATAAAGTGTGCAGGCCGAGCGCGCGGCGCACTTCGTCGGTGGAGAATTCCCAGTCGCGGTTGGTCATGCGGACATGGTCGCCGCTGACCGGATTGGCCACCGCCAGCGCGGCGTGGTTCAAGGTGATGTCGGCGTGGTCGGACAGGTACGATCGCAGCATGGCGACGATGTCGCTAAAGTCGTCGCACTTGAGCACCCGCACGGCGCGGAATTCGCCGGGGGCCGTTTGCAAAGCGAAACGCGCGTGCGTCGCGCCGATGTCGGCCAGCAGGCGCGGGCCGTCGGCGAACGCCGTGCGGTTGAGTTTTTGGTCCACTTCAGCTTGTTTCATCGTTCGATTCAGTCAAAACAGTTGGCGGAAGCATACCCGAAATATGTGGTGTTAAGAAGTAAAGGCGTAAACCCGACCGCCTTTTGCGATACGCCCGCGTCACCACTTAGGGGTCGTACCCCGTACGGGGTACGACCCCGGTCAGCCGTGCGGGTTAAGCGCGTGCGTACCCGAACCAGGCGCCGAAGGCCGGCAATTGCACCTGGCTGCCATCCACCGTTCCAGGCAGGTCGTAACCTTCCATCTGCTCGGCGCCCGCTACTTGCGGTAACGTGAAGCTGACCGGCGCCCCACCTAGATTAAAGATGGCGATGATACCGCGCTCGCCGTCGGCGTCGCGGCGCAGCGCCAGCACCGGCTCCGGCGTGTCGAAGAACTGGATGTCGCCGCGCGTGAGCTGCGGCAGCTTGCGGCGCCAGGCGATGAACTTGCGCGTGAACGCCAGCGACGATTCGGCATCCGACTCCTGCACCGCCGCCGCCTTGGCGATATGGTCCGGCGACACCGGCAGCCATGGCTTGCCGGTGGTGAAGCCGCCATCGGCCCCGCCGGTCCACGCCATCGGCGTGCGGCAGCCGTCGCGGCCCTTGAACTCCGGCCAGAAGGTGATGCCGTACGGGTCCTGCAGCAGTTCGAACGGCACGTCCGCCTCGGCGAACGCCAGCTCGTCGCCCTGGTACAGGCACGGCGTGCCTTTAAGCGACAGCTGCATCGCCAGGATCATCTTGGCGAATGCCTTCGGCGCGCCCGGTCCGCCCCAGCGCGTGGCGACGCGCTGCACGTCGTGGTTACCGACCGACCACGAGGCCCAGCCGCCTTTGACGCGCGCCTCGAACTGCTCCACCTGTTTACGGATGTAGTGCGACGAACAGGTGGGCACCAGCAGGTTGAAGCTGTAGGCCATGTGCAGCTTGTCGCCGCCCGCCGTGTATTCGGCCATAACGGCCAGCGAATCGTCGGCGCCCACTTCGCCGATCGACACCGCCTGGTATTCGTTCAGCAGGGTGCGCAGCTTTTGCAGGAACGGCAGGTTCTCCGGACGGCTCTTGTCGTAGACGTGGGCCTGCATGCCGTACGGGTTCACGTCCGACACGGTGGCGGTGTCGCGGTTGACGGCCGGCGGATTGCTGCGCAACTCAGGATCATGGAAGTGGAAGTTCGACGCGTCCAGGCGGATGCCGTCGACGCCGCGTTCGAGCCAGAAACGCAGCGCATCAAGGTGCGCCTGCTGCACTTCGGGGTTGTGGAAGTTGAGCTGCGGCTGGCTAACGAGGAAATTATGCAGATAGTATTGACGACGGCGCGTGTCCCACTGCCACGACGAGCCGCCGAACACCGACATCCAGTTGTTGGGTGGATTGCCGTCCGGCGCCGGGTCGGACCACACGTACCAGTCGGATTTCGGATTGTCGCGGCTGGCCCGGCTCTCCTTGAACCACGGATGCTCCTCCGCGGTGTGCGCCATCACCTGGTCGATCATGATCTTCAGGCCCAGGCTATGCGCCTTGGCGATCATGACGTCGAAGTCGGCCAGGGTGCCGAACATCGGATCGACGTCGCAGTAGTCGGAAATGTCGTAGCCGAAGTCCTTCATCGGCGATTTGAAAAATGGCGAAATCCAGACGATGTCCACGCCCAGCGATGCGATATAGTCCAGCTTTGCCGTAATCCCGGGCATGTCGCCGATGCCGTCGCCGTTGGTGTCAAGGAAGCTGCGCGGATAAACCTGGTAGATGATGGCTTCGCGATACCAGTCTTTAGTGTGCGGGGAAACTTGAGTTAGTTGCTTAGTCATAAGAGAATCCGGGGTTGGCTGCGTGTCGTGGAAGATGCGCGGATGAGTTTGTAGAGAATATACATCACGATATTGTTTTTTTCAATCGTGCACCAGATTTGGGATTACCACAATTAATCCAAACAAATCAATTAGTTATGAGTTTTTATCGGAATTCATAAAACAAAAATGAGTAGTCAAACTACACAAATTTTAGGAGAAACGAGTGACTAGCAGCGCTATCGCCAACGGCAACGGGCCGATGCCCCGACAAATTCCCTACATCATCGCCAACGAAGGCTGCGAGCGTTTCAGCTTTTACGGCATGCGCAACATCCTCACGCCATTTCTTCTGAGCACGCTTTTACTGTTCATTCCGATGGCCGACCGCACCACCGAGGCCAAGCACATCTTCCATACCTTCGTCATTGGCGTGTACTTCTTCCCGCTGCTGGGCGGCTGGCTGGCCGACCGCTTCTTCGGCAAATACAAGACGGTGTTCTGGTTTAGTTTGATCTACGTGGCGGGCCACGCCTGCCTGGCGATCTTCGAGGACAACCTCAAGGGCTTCTATTTCGGCCTGGCGCTGATCGCCTTCGGCTCGGGCGGCATCAAGCCGCTGGTGGTGGCCTTCGTCGGCGACCAGTTCGACCAGACCAACAAGAACCGCGCCAAGCTGGTGTTCGACGCCTTCTACTGGATCATCAACTTCGGCTCCTTCTTCGCCTCGCTGCTGATGCCGTTGATGTTGCGCGACTACGGCCCGGCCGTGGCCTTCGGCATCCCCGGTATCCTGATGGCGATCGCCACGCTGGTGTTCTGGATCGGGCGCAAAAAATATGTGCACGTGCCGCCCGCCGCGCCCAATCCGGATTCCTTCAGCAGCGTCGCCCGCACCGCGTTGTTCGCCAAGGCGCCCGGCAAATCGCGTCCGGGCCTGATCGTCGCCGGCATCGGCGCGGCCGGCGCGGTGCTGTCGCTGTGCATGACGCCGCAGTGGGGCTTCGTCATCGCCGCCTGTACCGCGCTGGTGCTGTTGCTGGCCTTCGGCGGCTTCGGTGTGTCGATGCAGCTGGAACGCGCGCGCGGCCTGCACACCGACGAAGCGGTGGAAGGCGTGCGCGCCGTGCTGCGCATCCTGATCGTGTTCGCGATGATCACGCCATTCTGGTCGCTGTTCGACCAGAAGGCGTCGACCTGGATCGTGCAGGCCAACGCCATGGACAGCCCGCTGCTGTCGATCTTCGGCTGGGAATTCACCTTGCTGCCAGCGCAGATGCAGGCCATCAATCCGATCCTGGTGATGCTGCTGATCCCGTTGAATAACATCGCGCTGTTCCCGCTGATGCGCGCCATCGGCATCACGCCGACGCCGCTGCGCCGCATGGGCATGGGCATCGCGCTGTCCGGCGCCGCGTGGATCGTGATCGGTGCCATCCAGCTGCAAATGGACGGCGGCGACAAGGTCTCCATCCTGTGGCAACTACTGCCGTATGCGCTGCTGACGTTGGGCGAGGTGCTGGTGTCGGCCACCGGCCTGGAATTCGCTTACAGCCAAGCGCCGGCGCCGATGAAGGGCATCATCCTGAGCTTCTGGTATCTGGCCGTCACGGTCGGCAATCTGTGGGTGTTGATCGTCAACTCGGGGGTGAAGAACGACGCCGTCGGCGCGCATATCGCCACCAGCGGCATGAGCTCCATCGCGTTCCAGATGTTCTTCTTCGCGGGCTTCGCGCTGCTCACGGCCGGCCTGTTCGCGCTGTACGCGATGCGGTACAAGATGGTCGATAATTACCGCGTCGAAGGCGGTGCGAGCTTCTGCTATCCGCCGGCCGAACCGCGCAAGGGATAACCTGGATGGATTCCTGACCACCCCGTGTCCGACTTGAACACGGGCAGGAATCCTACTTGGCGATCGTTATGACCGTGAAACAATACGATGTCATCAGAACGGAAGGAACGATCATGATCTCCCATCTCACCAAAGCCCGCGCAGCCGCCGGCATCGCTGCCTTATGCCTGGCCGCCGGCTTCAGCGCGGGCGCGCAAGCGCAAAGCAAACCGATGTCCGACAAGGACGTCGTCCAGCCCACCGGCAGCACCGGCGCCACGGCCTTCCAGTCCAAGGGCGCGGCCAAGGGCGAGGCCGAGGCCAACACCGGCGCCCAGAACGGCAACGCCGGCATGCAGCCGACCAGCAAGCCGGGCTTCGACAACAAACCGCCCAAGGGCGCCAAGGCCGATTGCCACCGCCCGCAAGGCGGCGTCGATGCCAGCGGCGGCGAGAACATCTCCACCGCGCACAAGGACAATACGACCTGCACTAACCAGCCGGCGAAGAAGGCCGAGCGCAAATAAGCGCTCCGCGCACGCTCGTCACTGACAATGGACAGAGGAAGGAAGCCTGTCGTCGTCAAACCTCACCGCCCGTATTGCGGCCAGGCGCTGCTGACTGCAATCCAGGTAAAGCTGCAGATTCGTGCCGACTTGCCGCGCCTCGGCCAGCAGGGTGGGGTCGACCGCCACCGGCCCCACGTCGGCCTTGCGGCTGATTAGCTCACTGCGGTACACGCTGGCGAATTTTTTGTAGCGCAGCCGGAACGACCAGTGCGACGACAGGAAACCGAACACCTCGGCGCACTGGCTTTGCATCGACTTGTAGCTCACCACCAGGTAGCGATGCTTCGGCAGCTTGTCCAGCGTCTGTAAGATCATCCGGTTGTACACCAGCCAGGCTTTCAGGTAGCGCTCGCGATGCTTGCGGCGATGCCGCGCCTGCCGCATCGACCGGTAAAGGCACTTCCACACCACGCGATACGGCCAGCTTTTTGCCTCGTACCTGTGATCGAGCAGGCTGAAGTCGCGCTTGAGCAGCGAATGCACCACTTCCTCGTAATCGCGCAGCAGCACCAGATACTTCGCCTGCGGCAGCAGCGCCGAATATGTGTCCAAAAACAGGCAGGTGCGCGGCTCCTTCCAGCCCCACTGCGGAAAGCTGGAATTCCTGGCGGCGATGAGGGAGCGCATTTCGGCCTGCTCGCGCGCGCTGGGCGTCAACGCCTCGGGCGGATGCAGACCATCGGGATGAAGACCCTTGTCGATCAGGATTTGCTGATGCAGCTGGAAGAAATCCTCGTCCTCGAAATGGCCTTCGACATTACCGGTGCCCGCGCCCACCAGACGCTCGCCGACCTGCAAACCGCAGTCATGCAGCCAGTGCGTGATCAGCGATGTGCCGGAGCGGTGCATCCCGGCGATCACCAGGACGTCATTGGCCATGCCGCGCCCTCCTGCGGTTGACGAAGGCGGTCTGGCCCAGCACATACTCGCAGATGCGCGCGGTGCACTCGGCGACGCCGCTGTCGCGGGTGTTGAAGTACAGGTCCGGTTCGGACGGCGGCTCGAACGGATCGTTGACGCCGGTCAGGCACGTCAACTTGTCCGGCGCATCGTCGGGCAGGCTGGCGCGCCGGTACAAGCCCTTGGTGTCGCGCCGCCGCAGTTCGTCGAGCGCGCAATCGATGAACACCACTTTCACGTCGGGATAGAGCGCGACCAGTTCCTTGCGCACGTCGTCATAAGGACTAATGGCGCTGACAATCGTAACGATGCCGTGCGCGGCGAATTTATCGGCGAGGTAGCCGAGGCGGCGCAGATTCTCGACGCGGTCCTGGCGCGAAAAACCCAGGTCGGTGAACAAGCGTGCGCGATACGGATCACCATCGATGACTTCAACAGGAACGGACTGTCGGCCAAGACGGTCTTTAACGCTATTGGCAAGTGTCGACTTGCCGGCGCCGGACAGGCCGCAAAATAGCAATATCATGATAGCCCTTGTGATGTGAAAGCGAACGCGGCCAGACTAGCAGCGCAAGGGCGTCGTTTACCCGACAATTACCGATTGATACAGGGTGTACAGTGCGGCACAGGGTGTAAACAAACCGGCAAGAAAAACCCCACACCATGCAGCTTTATGTTAATTTTTGATAAGAAGTCAAAGTCGATAGCCGGTGTCTCGTACCGAAACTACAGATTCTGGAGTACCATAACCGCCAAATTTACGGGTAATGCACCACTTTTGTAGCCGCACTACCCAAATCAACGGTTTGGAGACGGAATATGGCTGGTAGGCATTTGATGGCGGGTTCGTTCGGGGGCGTCCTGGCGCTGGCATGTTTGGCGGCCTCGGCGGCGCCGGTCCTTGCGGATTGCGACGGAGCGTTTGCGACGCCGCTGCATGCGGCGCCCGCCACCGACGCCCGCGCTTACTGGCTCAACCGCCAGTTGATCAAATGGCCGGGCGCCGATGCCGGCAACGGCGCGTTCAAACTCTATTATTCCGCCAATGCCCTGCTGCGCGCGGCGCCGGGCGCGCGCGTCACCGGTGCGGACGGCGTGCTGACGCTGTCGCGCTTCGACGGCGATGTGCCGTCCGATGTCGCGCAGCGCTTCAAATTCGTCCGCGACGGCGCTGTGCTGAGCGTTCCGGACGCGGCGCGGCTGTTGACGCAGCAAGTGCTGCTGGTACAGGAAGGAGAGGACGGCGTCGTGCGCGATGTGACGTCGCTGCAAATCGCCGGCGCGCTGGACGACCTTTACGCCGGCGCCGCCAAGGTCAAGGACCTCGGCGTGACCGCCGGTCCGCGCGGCGCGGCCTTCAAATTGTGGGCGCCCACCGCGCAGCATGTGGCCGTGTGCACCTACGCCAGCGGCTCGTCCAAGGCGAGCGCCATAACACCGATGGACCGCGACGACGCCACCGGCGTCTGGTCGGCACGGGCCAGCGGCGCCTATTACCAATACATTGTCGACGTCATGACGCCCACCGCCGGCATCGTGCGCAACCTGGTCACCGATCCATACTCGGTCAGCCTGACCACCGACTCCAAGCGCAGCTACGTCGCCAACCTCAACGCCGCCAAGCTCAAACCGGCCGGCTGGGACAGAACGCCGTCGCCGAAAAAGGTCGCCGCGCCGACCGACATGACGGTCTACGAACTGCACGTGCGCGACTTCTCGATCAACGACAGCACCGTCAGCGCGGCCAACCGGGGCAAGTACACCGCCTTCACGGAGGCCGGCTCCAACGGCATGAAGCACCTGGCCGCGCTGAGCCGCGCCGGCATGACCGACATCCATCTGCTGCCGGTCTACGACATCGCCACGGTGCCGGAACAAGGTTGCGTTTCGCCGGACATCGCCGCCCTGCCCGGCCTCAAGCCGGACGGCCTGGAACAACAGGCGGAGGTCACCAAGGTCAAATTCACCGACTGCTACAACTGGGGCTACGACCCGTATCACTACACCGCGCCCGAAGGTAGCTATGCCACCGATCCGGCCGACGGCGCAAGACGCATCGTCGAATTCCGCCAGATGGTGCAGGCGCTGCACAAGGCCGGCCTGCGCGTGGGCATGGACGTGGTCTACAACCACACTTTCATCGCCGGCCAGAATCAGAAGTCAGTGCTGGACCGCGTGGTGCCCGGCTACTACCACCGCCTGAACGCGACCGGCGGCATCGAACGCTCGACCTGCTGCGACAACACCGCCACCGAAAACCTGATGATGGCCAAGCTGATGATCGACTCGGTGGAAACATGGGCGGTGCAGTACAAGATCGACTCCTTCCGCTTCGACCTGATGGGCCACCAGCCGCGCGCCGCGATGGAGGAGTTGCAGGCGCGCGTCAACCGCGCGACCGGCCGCCGCATCGACTTGATCGGCGAAGGCTGGAACTTCGGCGAAGTGGCCGATGGCGCCCGCTTCGTGCAGGCGTCGCAGCTGTCGCTGAACGGCAGCGGCATCGGCACCTTCAGCGACCGCGCGCGCGACGCCATGCGCGGCGGCGGAGCCAGCGACGGCAGCGCGCAGATCGTCGCGCAGCAGGGCTATATCAATGGCCTGGTCTACGCGCCCAACGCGCAAGCGCCGGCGCGCCCGGCCGCCGACCTGCTGCAGGCGTCGGACATGGTCAAGGTCGGCCTGGCCGGCTCGCTGCGCAACTACACGATGCGCACCTGGCAGGACGAAACCAAACAGCTGCAGGCGATCGTCTACGGCGGCAACCAGCCGGCCGGTTACGCCAGCGAGCCGTCGGAAACCGTCAACTACGTCGAGAACCACGACAATCAAACGCTGTTCGACATCAACGTCTACAAGCTGCCGCCGGAAACCACGGGAGCGGAGCGCGCGCAGGTGCAAATGCTGGGCGCCGCCATCAACGCCTTCAGCCAGGGCGTGGCGTACTTCCACGCCGGCTTCGACATCCTGCGCTCCAAATCGCTGGACCGCAACAGCTTCGAATCGGGCGACTGGTTCAATCGCCTGGACTGGACCTACCAGGACAACTACTACGGCGCCGGCCTGCCGCGCGAAGAGGACAACGGCAAGGACTACGCGCTGATGAAGCCCTTGCTGGCCAACGCCGCGATCAAGCCGGCGCCGGCGGACATCGCCTGGTCGCGCGACGCCTTCCGCGATTTGCTGGCGATCCGCTCCAGCAGCACGCTGTTCCGCATGCGGACCTCGGCCGACGTCCAGCAGCGGCTGCGCTTCCACAACACCGGATCGGCGCAGGTGCCGACGGTGATCGTCGCGCATCTGGACGGCGCGGGCTACGCCGGCGCCAACTTCAAGTCGATCACGTATCTGATCAACGTCGACAAGGTCTCGCAGCGCGTCACCGTGGACGAGGAAAAGAACCGCCGCTACCGGCTGCATCCGGTGCATCTGCGCCCCGGCGCGGCGGACCAGCGCGTGGCAAGCGAGGCGCGGTACGACGCCACCACCGGCACATTCACGCTCCCCGCGCGCAGCGCAACCGTATTCGTCGAGTAACAGCGCCCCCCGGTGTTCTTCTGGGCTTGCAAAATCGCCGCGCTCCCACGATAATGGAATAATTCTCATTTGCGTTTGCGCCCGCAGCCCGTCCCGCACCAGCCACGTCATCGCCATCAAAGAGAGAAAACCTCCCTTCTCCCTTGAAAGACCCCTATGACTGTGTCGCAGCCCCAGAAAGCGCCCCAATTGCGCTACCGCGCCGGCGTCGCCCTGCGCGCGCTGATCGCCATCTTCGGCGGCTACGCGGTGGCGGCCGCGATCGCGGCGGCGCTGGCCATGTGGCTGCCCATCGCCCGCGTCGAAGCCGCGCTGACCGCCACCATGACCGGCCTGATTATTTATCCGTGCACGATCATGTGGTGCTTCGCCGCGCGCACGCCCCTGCGCGCGCTGGGCGGCCTGCTGCTGGCTGCGCTGCCGTTCGCGCTGCTGCTGGCGGTCGGCGCGCAAGGAGCGAGGGCATGAAGGAAGGCTTCCGTCAATCGATGGCCTGGCTGCACACCTGGTCTGGCCTGCTGGTGGGCTGGGTGCTGATGCTGATCTTCATGGCCGGCACGTCCAGCTACTACCGCGACGAAATTACGCTGTGGATGAAACCCGAGCTGCACCAAACGGCGATCTCGCCGGTGACGCAGGCGATGGCGGCCGATCAAGCCGCGCGCGCGCTGCAAAAGCGCGCCCCCGATAGCGAGCGCTGGTTCGTTTCCCTGCCGAGCGGGCGCGAGCCGGCGGTACAAACCATGTGGGCGCCGCCGGCGGGCGAAGAAAAAGCCAAAGGCAAGGGCCGGCGCCGTTTCGAGGAGGCCCTGCTGGACCCGGCCAGCGGCGCCGAACTGGCCGATGCGCGCTCCACGCGCGGCGGCGACTTTTTCTACCGCCTGCACTTCGACCTGCACTACATGCCGGTGCCGGTGGCGCGCTGGATCGTCGGCATCTGCGCCATGTCGATGCTGGTGGCCATCCTGTCCGGCATCGTCACCCACAAGCGCATCTTCAAGGACTTCTTCACCTTCCGGCCGCGCAAGGGCCAGCGTTCGTGGCTCGATTTCCATAACGTCAGCGCGGTGCTGGCGCTACCCTTCCATTTGATGATCACCTACACCGGCCTGGTGACGCTGATGTTCATGTACATGCCGTGGGGTGTGAAGGTCGCCTACAACAATAACGACAAGGCTTTCTTCGCGGAGCTGTTCCCCGGCTCGCCGAAGGGCCCCAAAGCCTCCGGCGTGGCCGCGCCATTGACACCGCTCGGTCCCGTGATCGCCCACGCCAGCCAGGCCTGGGGTGGCGCGCCCGCCGGCCACATCGTGGTCGATTTCCCCAACGATGCGGCGGCCACCATCGCCGTCACCCGGCAGGAGGGACACGGCGTCAGCTCCGACCTGCCGACGCTTATCTACGACGGCGTCACCGGCCGGCCGCTGCCATCGCCAGACGCGCGACGCGGCGCCGCCGTGGAGACGCGTGGCGTCATGTACGGGCTGCACATCGGCCGCTTCGCCGATCCGCTGCTGCGCGCGCTGTTCTTCATCTCCGGCCTGGCCGGCTGCGCGATGGTCGCCACCGGGCTGCTGCTGTGGGCCGTCAAGGAAAAACCCAAGCACCTGAAGGCGGGCCGCATCGGCTTCGGCCTGCGGCTGGTGGATGGCCTCAACATCGGCGCGGTCGCCGGCCTGCCGGTGGCCATGGCGTCCTACTTCTGGGCCAACCGGCTGCTGCCTGTGGGGCTGGCCGAGCGTCCGGCGGCGGAGGCGGGCTGGTTCTTCACCGCGTGGGCGGTGGCGATGGTGGCGGGACTGGCCTGGCCATCGCGCCCGATGTGGCGCTTGCAGCTGCTCACGGGCGGCATGCTGTTCGCGCTGCTGCCGGTGCTGAACGGCGCGACCGGCGGCGCCCATCTGCTGGTCAGCATCCCGAATGGCTTGTGGGCGCTGGCCGGTTTCGATGGCGTGACCTTGCTGATCGGCGGCCTGCTGCTTTATGCTTCGATGCGACTGGGGCGTGCGCCAGTGGCAAAAACTCGACTTGCGGGGAATGCGGCATGACTTCGCTTTACGCGGTAGTGACGGGATGCGCGGCGGTGGCCTGGGCGTTTTCGGGATTCGCTTTTCTGGGCCTTGCGATGGATCGCCATTGGGCCGACGTGCACGGACGCGGCACGGAACCGTCGCCGGCGCAGCGCCGCCGGCTGCGCTGGTTCGGTTGCGGGCAGCTGTTGTTGTCGCTGCTGGCTTGTCTGGCGTTGCGGGGGAGCTCGCAGGGCTGGGTACTGTGGCTGGGGGCGCTGACGGCGGCTGGATGGATGGCGGTGCTGATGCTGACGTATGCGGTGCGGAGGGTGCCGCGCAGCGGTATCGCGGCGGGATCTCTGGCGCTGCTCGGGGCCGGGGTGGCGGTGCTGGTGCGCTGACAGACATATGGCGTTGGCGGCGCATGCACGGCGGATTAGATCTACGCTGGCGGACGTGGTATCTTTTCGGATTCCCATCGTCCCATCAGATCATGAAACTTTATCTTTCGGCTGTGTTGTTCGCATTAACCACATTGGCATCGGCGGCGCCGGTCGTCGATCCGGTCGATTGGGTCAACCCGCTGATGGGCACCGCCAGCAAGCCCCAACTCTCCAACGGAAACACCTACCCGACCATCGCCCTGCCGTGGGGGATGAATTTCTGGACGCCGCAGACCGGCAAGATGGGCAACGGCTGGACCTACACCTACGACGCCGACAAAATCCGCGGCTTCAAGCAAACGCACCAGCCGTCGCCGTGGATGAACGACTACGGCCAGTTCGCCATCATGTCGGTGGTCGGCCAGGCGGGCGGCAAACCCAGATTCACGCAGGACGACCGCGCCAGCTGGTTCTCGCACAAGGCGGAAGTGGCCAAGCCTTATTACTACAGCGTCTATCTGGCCGACGCCGACGTGACGACGGAAATCACCCCAACCGAGCGCGCCGCGCAGTTCCGCTTCACCTTCCCCAACACCGACGAGGCCTACGTGGTGGTGGACGCCTACGACAAAGGCTCGTACATCAAGGTCATCCCGGCCGAGCGCAAGATCGTCGGCTACAGCACCCGCCACGCGCGCGGTCCGCTGCCCAAGAGCTTCAAGAACTATTTCGTCATCCAGTTCGACAAGCCGTTCGCCTCGACCAGGCTGTGGAACGGCGACCAGCTGGCCGGCGACGTGCTGGAGCTGGCGGCCGACCATGCCGGGGCGCTGGTCGGCTTCAAGACCGCGAAAGGCGAAAAGGTCGGCATGAAGGTGGCCTCCTCCTTCATCAGCGAGGAACAGGCGGAGCTCAACCTCAAGCGCGAACTGGCCAACGACAGCTTCGACGCGACCGCGCAAAAAGGCAGGGATATCTGGAACAAGACACTGGGCCGCATCAACGTCGAAGGCGGCAGCGAGGAGCAGACCCGCACCTTCTATTCCAGCCTGTATCGCACCTTGTTCTTCCCGAATAAACTCTACGAGATCGACGCCGACAACCAGATCGTCCATTGGAGTCCATACAACGGCCAGGTCCTGCCGGGCCATATGTTCGCCGGCACCGGCTTCTGGGATACCTTCCGCGCGCTCTACCCGTTCCTCAATCTGATGTACCCGTCGATCAACCGCGAAATGCAGGCGGGCCTGGTCAACGATTTCAAGGAGGGCGGCTGGCTGCCCGAGTGGTCCAGCCCCGGCTACGCCAACGTCATGATCGGGAATAACTCCGCCTCCGTCGTGGCGGAGGCGTACATCAAAGGCCTGCGCGGCTACGATATTGAAACGCTGTGGCAGGCGCTCAAGCACGGCGCCAACAACGAAGGTCCGATGAGCGCCGTCGGCCGCGCCGGCGTCGGCTACTACAATGAACTGGGCTACGTGCCGTACGACGTCAAGATCAACGAGAACGCCGCGCGCACGCTCGAATACGCGTACGACGATTTCGCCATCTACCAGTTGGGCAAGGCGCTGGGCAAGCCGCGCTCGGAGATCGCCATCTACGGCCAGCGCGCGCTGAACTACAAAAAGCTGTTCGACCCGGAGACGGGTCTGATGCGCGGCAGGAACCAGGACGGCACCTTCCAGTCGCCGTTCAATCCCTTCAAATGGGGCGACGCCTTCACCGAAGGGAATAGCTGGCACTACACCTGGTCGGTGTTCCAGGACGTGAACGGGCTGATAGGGCTGATGGGCGGGCGCGAAAAGTTCGTCGCCAAACTCGATGAAGTCTTCACGCTGCCGCCGATTTACGACGAGAGCTACTACAAGGCCGTTATCCACGAGATCCGCGAAATGCAGATCGCGAACATGGGCCAGTACGCCCACGGCAACCAACCGATCCAGCACATGACCTACCTGTACGGCTACGCCGGCGCACCCTGGAAAACCCAGTACTGGGTGCGCGAGACGATGAACCGCATGTACAAACCGACGCCGGACGGCTACTGCGGCGACGAGGACAACGGCCAGACCTCCGCGTGGTACGTCTTCTCCGCGCTCGGCTTCTACCCGGTCACGCCGGCCGTGCCGCAGTACGTGGTCGGCGCGCCGCTGTTCAAAAAAGCGACCCTGAAGCTGGAGAACGGCAAGACCATCGTCATCAACGCCCGCGCCAACAGCGATACCAGGCGTTACGTGCGCTCGCTGAAGGTCGACGGCAAGGCCACCTCGAAGAACTGGCTCGCTCACGCCGACCTGACGCGTGGCGCCACGCTGGACTTCGACATGACGGCGCGGCCCGACACAGGGCGCGCCACCTCCCCGGCCGACGCCCCCTATTCCCTCTCCACCGATCCGCAGTATCAATAAAGCGACAAGGTAAGCTCCGGCCCACCCGTGTCGGCACTTTCCTACTTATCCCAGAGCAAGATTTACGCGTCTATTGCGCAACGATTAAAAAATCGTGCTATTATTTATTTCATCAGCGCAATAATATTTCCCTTGATGCAAGCACCATCGGAGCCGCCGAGCCTTAAACACGCTCGCCTCTCGCCGTTCAACAGGCGCCAGTGACCTCACGACACCGCGCCCGCCAGTGCCTCACCCCGCATTGAATAGCACCTTGTCCAACCAAACAACAAGATGACCGGATCATGACTATTTCTTGCCAACTCAATGAAGCGCGCCGGCTGGAGGCGCTCAATAAACTCAATCTGCTCGACACGCCGCCCAGCGACGCCTTCGACCGCATCACCCGCATGGCCGCGCGGCTGTTCGACCTGCCCATTGCGGCGGTGTCGCTGACGGATGCAGACCGCCAGTGGTTCAAGTCGCGCGTGGGAGTCGAGCACACGTCGATCCCGCGCCGGCAAGCGCCCTGCGGCGAAGTGGCCGACAGCCGCCGCGTGCTGGTGATCCCCGATCTGCTGAACGACGCGTCCTTCCGCGAAAGCCCGCTGGCCGCCAGCGGCATCCGCTACTACGCGGGCGCGCCGCTGACCACCATCGACGGCTACTGCCTTGGCGCGATATGCGTGCTCGGCACCGAGCCGCGCGAGACCACGCAGGCGGAACTCGAGATCCTGTCCGACCTCGCGGCCATGGTCATGGCGCAGATCGAGATGCACCACGCGCTGGGCCGCATGGACCCGCTCAGCGGCCTGCCGAACCGCAGCCAGTTCATCGAAGACTTCCAGGACATGCAGCGCGACCGGCCCGCCGACGAACAAAGGCTGGCGGTGCTGATCAACCTCGCCACCCCCGAGCAGATGTCGCACGCCGCGCGCGCCTTGAATCCCTCCTTCCTCGACGAGCTGGTGATCGATTCGGCGGCCTGGATACGCGCCGAGACAGGGCCGCGCCGCAAGGTCTACCACGTCGCCGCCATGCAGTTCGCGCTGCTGTCCGAGCCGGGCATGACGCTCGACGACTACTTGCCGGTCCTGGAAGAGAGGTTGGAGATGGGCATGAGCATCAGCAAGCTGCGCTTTGTCACCACGCCGTCGATCGGCGTGGCGCCGTTCGAAGTCGGCACCGCCGACGGCTTGAACGTGCTGCGCCAGGCGCAAAGCGCCGCGCACGACGCCGCCGACAGCGCCACCCACGTCGCCGTATACTCGGCGGTGGAAGATCGCCTGTACCGGCGCCGTTTCAACCTGCTCAACGACTTCGCGGCCGCGCTGATCAGCCGCGATCAACTGCGCCTGGTCTACCAGCCGCGCATCGACATCGCCAGCGGCGAGTGCATCGGCGCCGAGGCGCTGCTGCGCTGGACCCACCCGACGCTCGGCCCGATCGGCCCCGGCGAGTTCATTCCCATCATCGAGCGCTCCGGCCTGGCCCAGGCGACGACGGCCTGGGTGCTGGACCGCGCGTTGCGCCAGCAGCAGGCATGGCGCGCCGCCGGCCTGGAACTCCAGCTATCGCTCAACGTCTCTGCCTCCAATCTGCTGGAACCCGACCTGGCCGACCGCGTGGTCGCCGGATTGGAACAATATGGGCTGCCGCCGGAGTGCCTGGAACTGGAGATCACCGAAAGCGCCATCATGGAGCAGCCGGTCAAGGCCAACGCCATGCTCGAAGTGCTGGCCGGCACCGGCGTTCACCTGGCGATCGACGACTTCGGCACAGGCTACAGCAGCCTGTCGTACCTGCAGCGCATGCCGGCCAATGTGGTCAAGATCGACCAGTCGTTCATTCTTGGGTTGGAGGACGACTATCGCCAACAGGGGTTGGTCAGGACGATGATCACGATGTCGCAGGATTTGGGACACCGGGTGGTGGCGGAAGGCGTCGAGCGCGGCGACGTGCTGGCCTTCCTGCGCTCGGCCGGTTGCGACGAGGCGCAGGGTTATTTGTTCGCGCGTCCGTTGGAGGTGGAAGCCTTCGCGGCCTGGTGCCGCGACAGCAGCGGGTGGGAAGATGCGGTGGCCGCGAGCATTCCACGGCGCGAGGCGCGTGTATTATGCTCGCTGGCGCGGCCGAAGGTTAGCATGGCGGCGTCCCGCCGCCGGCACCAGACGCGTTAGATAGCGGGTGCCGGACGCATCGTGCCGACACCACGGATATCAGCGGTCCCGGTTATTGCCCTATCAGCACTATCGCGTTGCGCGTGCCGAAACCAACCTTGCCGCCTTTGACCACGGCCGTCTTGCCCGAGTAGTAGTCCTTGACCTTCTGGCCATTGGCGAACACCCCATGCACATCGATCGTGCTGGCCTTATCGGTCGGCAGGTCCAGCGCCACGACAACCTTGTCGCGCAGCCCGCCCTTGTCATAGGTCCGCTTGAACACATACGGCTTGGCCTGCAGCTGCTGGTGCACCCCCGCCCCCACCGCCACATGCGCCTGGCGGAACAACCCAAGCTTGCTCCAGTGCGCGCGCACGTCGGCGATCTTGTAGCCGTTGCGCGCCGTGTTCTGCTCCAGCTCATCCCAGTTCATGAAGGTCCGCAGCTTGGCGTCGCCCACCGCGTCGGCCTGATCGAGCTTGCGCGCGGTTTCGTCGCCGTAGTAGATCTGCACGGCGCCGGGCGCCAGCAGCAGCTTGGTCGCGCTCTCGAACGGCTTTTTGCGCTCGCGGTCGAACGGCTGGTCGTAGTCGTGCGAATCGATATAGTTCAGCACCGAGTAGCCGTTCAAGGCGCCGCCGTGCAGCGTGTTCGAATAACTGCTGAACAGCGACTCGTAATCCTTGTTCGCGTCGCGCACCAGGCCGAAATTGATCAGGCTATCGAAGCCGTTTTGATAATAATTGGCGCTCTGTCCGCCCAGATCGAAATTCTGGCCATGGGCGATGTCGTAGTTATACACTTCCGCCGTCATGTAGAACTTGTCGTCGCTAAGCTTCTTGTCCGGATTGGCGCGCTTCCAATCCTCGAACGCCGCATCGGCAACGGTGCGCAATTCCTTCCACACCCCGGCCTCGACGTGCTTGACGGTGTCGGCGCGGAAGCCGTCCACGCCGTACTTGCGTATCCAGTCGGCGTGCCACTTCATCAGGTAGTAGCGCGGCGCGCGCGGGTAGCCGGTACGCTTGAAAAATTCGTCCAGCTCCTTGGCCTCCTGCGTGTAGCGGCCTTCGCGTCGCCACTTTTCCACCAGTTGCGGCGGCAACTCGACCTCCTCGTTGCTGTCGGTGCGCACATCGGGCAGGTTCTTCACCAGGGTGCATTCGATGGTGCTCTTCGCGTCCTTGTGCGTGCACATCGGTTCGGTGCGCACCCACTGCTGCGGCCATGCCTTGTCGATCGTCGTCTCCGGACCGATGTGGTTCATCACCACGTCGAGGATGACGCGGATGCCGCGCGCATGCGCGGCTTCGACGAAATTGCGGAAATCGGTTTCGGTGCCCAGGTTGGCGTCGACGGTGGTGAAATCCTTGGCCCAGTAGCCGTGGAAGCCGTAGGACTTGCCGGTGCCTTCATCGGTGCCTTCGTGGATCTGCTCCACCGGCGGCGTGAGCCAGATCGCGTTCACGCCCAGGCTATCGAAATAGCCATCGTTGATTTTGTTGGTGATACCAGCCAGGTCGCCGCCCATGAAGCCGCGCAGCGGCGCGGCATCGGCGTTGCGGCCATAGGCCAGGTCATTGCCGGTGAAGGCGTTGTTGAAGCGGTCCGTCAGCAGGAAATAGACTGTGGCGTTCTCCCACAGAAATGGCTTTTTTGCGGCCATCGGCGTCGCCGCCGATTTAGCCACCGGCTCGGCGGCCACCGCCGGTGCGCCGAAGGCCAGCGCCACAGCCATTGCCAGGGTTGTACGTTTGCTCCACTTGGTCCATTCCATGCTGTCGTCCTTATGTAGTTATGTGGTGACGGTCGGACGCGCGCGTCCGGTCCATCCTTCGATGCCGCCGACCTGCTCGGCGATCAAGATCAATGCGGAAAGCGCCTGCTGGGTAGGCAGGTGGTGCATGGCCGGATCGTCCTCGTAGCGCTCCAGATAAACGCGCAAGGTCGCCCCTTCCGTGCCGGTGCCCGACAAACGGAACACGATGCGCGAGCCGTTGGTCATGACGATGCGGATGCCCTGCTTCTTCGACACCGAACCGTCGATCGGATCGGTGTATTCGAAATCATCGGCGAAATCGACCACGTAGTGGCCCAGGTCCTGGCCCTTCAGGGTCGCCAGCTTGATGCGCAGCGAATCCATCAGCTCATTGGCGCCTTCGACCGGCACGCCCTCGTAGTCGTGGCGCGAGTAGTAGTTGCGGCCGAAGCGCGCCCAATGCTCGCTGACCAGCTGCTCGACCGACTTGCCGGTGACGGCCAGCAGGTTAAGCCAGAACAGCACGGCCCACAGGCCGTCCTTTTCGCGGATGTGGTCCGAGCCGGTGCCGTAGCTCTCCTCGCCGCACAGCGTCGCCTGGCCGGCGTCGAGCAGGTTGCCGAAGAACTTCCAGCCGGTCGGCGTCTCGAAACTTGGAATGCCCAGCGCGGCGGCCACGCGGTCGGACGCCTGCGACGTCGGCATCGAGCGGGCGATGCCTTTCAGGCCGGCCTTATAGCCCGGCGCCAGCGTCGCGTTCGCGGCCAGCACGGCCAGGCTGTCCGACGGTGTGACGTCGAACTTGCGGCCGACGATCATGTTGCGGTCGCCGTCGCCGTCCGACGCGGCGCCGAAATCCGGCGCGTCGTCGGCGGCCATCAGCTCGATCAGCTGGGCGGCGTTGACGGGGTTCGGATCCGGGTGGTGGCCGCCGAAGTCCTCCAGCGGCTCGCCGTTGATGACGGTGCCGGCCGGCGCGCCCAGCATCCCTTCCAGGATCGCCTTGGCGTACGGGCCGGAGACGGCGGACATGCCGTCGAAACACATGCGGAAGCCGCCGCCGAACAGTTTTTTGATGGCGTCGAAATCGAACAGCTCCTGCATCAGTTCCGCGTAGTCGGCCACGGAGTCGATCACTTCGACGTCCATTTGCTCGATGCGCGAGGCGCCGATCTTATTCAGGTCGATCACGGCGGCGTCGCTGATGCGGTAGGCGGTGATCGATTCGGTGCGCTGGAAGATCGCCTCGGTCACGCTCTCCGGCGCGGGACCGCCGTTGGCGATGTTGTACTTGATGCCGAAGTCGCCATCCGGTCCGCCCGGATTGTGGCTGGCCGACAGCACGATGCCACCCAGCGCGGCGTGCTTGCGGATCACGCAACTGACGGCGGGCGTCGACAGGATGCCGCCCTGGCCGACCAGCACCTTGGCAAAGCCGTGCGCCGCAGCCATGCGCAGGATGACCTGCACCGCCTCGCGGTTGTGGAAGCGGCCATCGCCGCCGACCACCAGCGTTTTACCGGCGACTTCGCCCAGCGTATCGAACACGCTTTGCACAAAATTCTCGAGATAGGACGGCTGCTGGAAGACGGTGACTTTTTTCCGCAGGCCGGAAGTCCCCGGCCGCTGGCCAGGGAAAGGTGTGGTGGTGACTGTCTGAATGCTCATGTTCGCTCCGGGTGGATAAGAATGACAAATTGGTGAAATCGGGGTGACAACGACGGGTTTACAATTCCGCCTGGCCGCGCGTCACCGCGCTGCGACGGTTGTACCTGTTCCGGCCAAATCGCGTCGCACAACTTACTTGTCTCACGAACAATATTACAGCATCAGCCCTTCGGGTCCGCGTTATCTTGGACGGATAAGGTCAGAATCGCCGCCACCAGCATGCACACGCCACCCAGCATCAGCGTCTTGACGGCATGGCCGTCGAACACCTGCTTGGTCATGAAGCCGAGCAGCAGGCCGCTGACGATTTGCGGAATCACGATGAAGAAATTGAACACGCCCATGTAGTAGCCCATGCGGTTGGCGGGCAGCGCGCCGGCCAGGATCGCGTACGGCATGGTCAGGATGCTGGCCCACGCGATGCCGACGCCGATCATCGGCACGAAGGCCATGTTCGGATCGCGGATCGCGAAAAGGCTGATCAGGCTCGCGCCGCCGATGGCCAGGCAGGTCATGTGCACGAACTTGCGGCTGGTGTGGCGCGCGAAGATGGGCAGGATGAACGCCGCCAGCGCGGATACGCCGCTATAGACGGCGAACATGACGCCGACGTGGTTGCCGGCCTGCTGGAAAGCGGCCGATTGCGCGTCGGTGGTGCCGTAGACGTTTTCGCCGATGGCGTTGGTGGTGTAGATCCACATCGCGAACAGGCCGATCCAGGTAAAGAACTGCACGGCCGCCAGCTGCACCATCGTTTTCGGCATTTTTCCAAAGCCGCCGAAGATCTCCGTCAGCGCGCGGCCCAGGCCCTTGGTGCGCTGCTGTTCG
Source organism: Burkholderia sp. LMU1-1-1.1 (assembly GCF_040675865.1). Taxonomy (NCBI): domain Bacteria; kingdom Pseudomonadati; phylum Pseudomonadota; class Betaproteobacteria; order Burkholderiales; family Burkholderiaceae; genus Burkholderia; species Burkholderia sp. LMU1-1-1.1. Next base: position 73,903 of record NZ_JBEGHG010000015.1, read on the forward strand.
GCGCGGAAGGCTTCGAGGTCGCTCGGTGGTTCCTCCTTCGCGGTCAGCACGGTCCACATCACGGCGCTCATGTAGATCGCGCCGCCCGCGTAGAACGAATAGCGCACCGTGTCCGGGATGGCGCCGTTGACCGGCACGTTGCTCACGCCCAGATAGTCGGCGAAGATGGTCGGCAGCAGCGAGGCGATCACCGCGCCCCAGCCGATGAAGAAGGTTTGCATCGCGAAGCCGGCGGTCTGCTGCGACGGTCCCAGTTTGTCGCCCACAAAGGCGCGGAACGGTTCCATCGAGACGTTGATCGCGGCGTCGAGCATCCACAGCACGATCACCGCCATCCACAGCGCCGAGGAATTCGGCATCAGGAACAGCGCCAGCGACGCCAGTAGCGCGCCGACGAAGAAGAACGGACGGCGGCGGCCCCATTGCGGGTGCCAGGTGTTGTCGCTCAGGTAGCCGATGATGGGCTGCACCAGCAGGCCGGTGACCGGCGCCGCCAGCCAATACAGGGACAAATCGTCGGGATTGGCGCCCAGTGTGGAGAAAATCCGGCTGGTGTTAGCATTCTGCAGCGCGAAGCCGAACTGGATACCGAAAAAGCCAAAGCTCATATTCCATAACTGCCAGAACGACAGTATGGGCTTGCTGCTGGAAGATTTCATGCGACGCGTCCCGATTATTGAAATTTGTAGCAAAATAACACGACACCCCATGAGTGTCAATTGAAAGGATACCAAGGTAAAATAACGCTAAATGGCGCACCTTGGACCAAATTTTGTAGCCAAATGTAGCCAAACAACAAAATACATCACATACACGAGACTCCTACCCCACATGAGAAGAAATCCCTTCGTAAAACTTGCCGTTTTGCCATTGGCGCTATTCACGCTGTTTGCCGGCCACGCCCCGTCCGCGCTGGCGCAGAACGCCGGCCGCATCTTCGCCAGCGCCAAGCTGCATGGCGGCTATATGGAAGTGCGCACCAGCGACGGCGTCTATCTGATCAAGCCCTACACCCGCAGCATCATCGAGACCACCTTCATTCCCGAGGGCGAGACGGCCGATCCGGCCTCGCACGCGGTGGTGCTGGCGCCGGCGGCGGTCACCACCTCGTTCTCGGACAAGGCCAACAAGATCGAGTACGCGACGCCGGGCCTGGTGGTCACGGTCACCAAGTCGCCGTTCCAGATCTCCTACGCGTACAAGGGCAAGCAGCTGGTCGCGGAGAAGAAGGGCTACATGAAGGTCACCGACGACGTCGCGACCGGCAGCAAGGATATCAACAAGGGCCAGCCGCGCGTGCTGGAGGCGATCGAATTCGCGCTCGACAAGGACGAGGCCTTGTATGGCGCCGGCGCGCGCGCGGTCGGCATGAACCGGCGCGGCAACCGCTTCACGCTGTATAACAAGGCGGACTACGGCTACGGCGCGACATCGAAGCAGCTTAACTACGGCATGCCGATCGCGCTGTCGTCGAAACTGTACGCCCTCCACTTCGACAACACCCGCACCGGCTACCTCGATTTCGACAGCAAGAAGGACAACAGCCTGCGCTGGGAAACCATCGGCGGCCGCAAGACCTATCAAATCGTCGCCGGCGACAAATGGGAGGACGTGGTCGACAACTACACCTACCTGACCGGCAAGCAGCCGATGCCGCCGCGCTGGGCCTTCGGTAACTTCGCGATGCGCTTCGGCTACCACGACGAGGCGGAGGCGCGCGCGGTGGTCGACAAATTCATCGCCGACGACATCCCGCTCGACGCCATCGTCTTCGATCTGTACTGGTTCGGCAAGGAGGTCAAGGGCACGATGGGCAACCTGGCCTGGGACGCGGACAACTTCCCCAACCCGATCGGCATGATCTCGGACTTCAAGCAAAAAGGCGTGCAGACGGTGGTCATCAGCGAACCGTTCATCGTCGACACCTCCAGCCGCTGGAAGGAAGCGGTCGACAAGAAGATCCTCGGCACCGACGCCAACGGCGCGCCGCTGGCCTACGACTTCTTCTTCGGCCATACGGGCCTGATCGACATCTTCGGCCAGCCCGGCAAGGACTGGCTGTGGAATATCTACCGCGACCTGCGCCTGCAGGGCGTGACCGGCGTCTGGGGCGACCTGGGCGAGCCGGAGCTGCACCCGACCGAAATGCGCCACGCCACCGGCGGCGCCGACGAGGTCCACAACATCTACGGCCACCAGTGGGCCAGGCTGGTGGCCGAGGGCTACGAAAAGGACTTCCCCACCGAGCGCCCGTTCATCCTGATGCGCGCGGGGTACTCGGGCACGCAGCGCTACGGCATCATCCCGTGGTCCGGCGACGTGGACCGCAGCTGGGCCGGACTGCAATCGCAGCCGGAGATCTCGCTGCAAATGGGGATGCAGGGGGCGGGCTACATGCACTCGGACCTGGGCGGCTTCGCCAACCCGGTGCTGGACAACGAACTGTATGCGCGCTGGCTGCAGTACGGCGTGTTCCAGCCGGTATTCCGCCCGCACGCGCAGGAGGAGGTGCCGTCGGAGCCGATCTTCCGCGACGACAAAACCAAGGCGCTGGCGCGCGACGCCATCCGCATGCGTTATCGCCTGCTGCCTTATAACTACACGCTCGCCTTCGACAACAACCAGAAAGGGCTGCCGCTGATGCGCCCCATGGTGTACGAGGAGCCGGGCAATGCCAAGGTGCGGGCGATGTCGTCGACCTACCTGTGGGGCAAAGACTTCCTGGTCACACCGGTGATGAAGGCGGGCGCGGTCAAGGCCGACGTCTACTTCCCCGCCACCAGCGCGTGGTTCGACTTCTATACCGGCGAGCGGCAGGCCGGCGGCGCGACCCGGTCGGTGAAGCTCAGCCCCGGCCACGTGCCGGTGTACGTGCGCGCCGGCGCCTTCATCCCGATGACGCGCGTGGTGCAGACGACGCGCGACTACACCACCAGGAACATCGAGCTGCACTACTACCACGACGCCTCGGTCAAAACCGCCACCGGCAAGCTGTACGACGACGACGGCCTGACCGCGCAGGCGTTCGAACATGGCAAGTACGAGCTGGTGACTTTCACCAGCAAGGTGTATCGGCGCGGCCTGTCGATCAACATCGACTCGGCCATCGGCGACAACTACCGCCGGCCGGAGCGCAGCATCGACCTGACGGTGCACAACGTCGGCACGAAGCCGGCGTCGGTGCGGGTCGACGGCACGGTGACGACCTTCGCGTGGGACGCCGGCAGCAAGCTGCTGACACTGGTGCTGCCGCCCAACGCCATGCCTTCGCGGACCGTCTCCATCGCCCTGTAAGCGTGTATGATTATTGGCCATTGAACCAAGGGGTTCAATGGCCGATACGACTACCCAGGGAGATGCACTTGACACCAAAAATTATCAGCACGCTGCTGGCGGCTACCGCCATGACAGCCGTCAGCGTTACCGCGCTGGCCGCCCCCGCAAAAAAACCGACCGTCGCCGAAGCGGAACGCTTTTTGGCCGACACGGAAGAACGCCTCAATAAACTGAACAACGAACAGGCGCGCGGCGCCTGGGTTGGCTCCAACTTCATCACCGACGACACGGAAGCGATCACCTCCTACTTCGCCGAACGCTATCTGACTGCGTCCGGCGAAGCGGCGATCGGCGCGCGCCGTTTCAACGGCCTGAAACTGCCGACGGAATCGGCGCGCAAGCTGATGCTGCTGCAGCAAACGCTGGTCTTCGCCGATCCGAAGGAGCGCGAACAATACGCCCAGCTGCAGGCGGCGCTGAATGGCGCCTACGGCAAGGCCAAATACTGCGTCAAGAAGGACGACGGCACCGGCGACTCCTGCATGGCGCTGGGCGAGATGGAAAAGGTGCTGGCGAACAGCCGCGACGAGCCCAAACTCAAGGAGATGTGGCTGGGCTGGCACGCGCAATCGCCGTCGTACAAGGACAAGTACACCGAATATATCGCGCTGTCGAACAAGGGCGCGAAGCAGATGGGCTTTGCCGACACCGGCGCCATGTGGCGCGCGCAGTACGACATGCCGCCGGAAGCCTTCGCCGCCGAGATGGAGCGCCTGTGGCAGCAGGTCAAGCCGCTGTACGAATCGCTGCACACCTACACCCGCTACAAGCTGCGCGAAACCTACGGCCCCGACGTGGTGCCGCTGACCGGCCCCATTCCGTCCCACCTGTTCGGCAATATGTGGAGCCAGAGCTGGGACAACCTGTACCCGATCCTCAAGCCGAAGACGGGCGCCAGCGGCTACGACCTGACCAAGGTGCTGGAAGCGCGCAAGACCGACGCCAAGCAAATGACGCAGTATGCCGAGCGTTTCTACACCTCGCTGGGCATGCAGAAGCTGCCGGCCACGTTCTGGGAACGCTCGCTGCTGACCAAGCCGCGCGACCGCGACGTCGTCTGCCACGCCTCCGCCTGGCCGCTGAATGAAAAGGACGATGTGCGCATCAAGATGTGCATCACGCCGACGGCCGAGGATTTCACCGTCATCCACCACGAGCTGGGTCACGTCTACTACTTCCTGGCTTATAACAAGCAGCCCTTCCTGTTCCGCAATGGCGCCAACGACGGCTTCCACGAAGCCATCGGCGACACCGTCGCGCTGTCGATCACGCCGGATTACCTGAAGAAGGTCGGCCTGATGGAGCAGGCGCCGCCAGCGGACGCCGACATCGGCGACCTGCTGAACCGCGCGCTGGCCAAGGTGGCGTTCCTGCCGTTCGCGTACTCGGTGGACAAGTGGCGCTGGGACGTTTATGCCGGCAAGACCAAGCCTGAGGATTTCGACAAGACCTGGTGGCAGCTGCGCGAGCAGTACATGGGCGTGAAGCGTCCGGCGGCGATGGTGGCCGGTGGTTTCGACGCCGGCGCCAAGTACCACGTCGCGGCCGACGTGCCGTACGCGCGCTACTTCCTGGCGCACATGCTGCAGTTCCAGTTCCACCGCGCGCTGTGCCGCGAGGCCGGTTATACGGGTCCTTTGAACCGCTGCTCGGTGTACGACAACGCCAAGGCCGGCGCCAAGCTGCAGCAAATGCTGGCGATGGGCGCCAGCAAGCCATGGCCGGAAGCGCTGAAGGCGATATCGGGCGAGGACAAGATCGACGGCGGCGCGCTGCTGGAGTATTTCGCGCCGTTGAAAACGTGGCTCGACCAGCAAAACGCCGCCTTCGCCGCCGCCCAAAAGCAGTAAGCGAAAAAGCCACGGAAACACGTAGCCGCCCTCGCCCCCCACCGCGCTCAGGGCAGCAACCCCGCTGCCCGGTACGCCTCCAAGGTCCGATCGAACACCGTCACATCATCACACCCGCGCGCCACCAGCTGCGCGCCCTCCACCGCCGAGAACACCGCGAACGCCCACGACTTGACGGCCGCCGGCGCCATCTTAGGCTTGCCGCTTGCCAGCACGCGCGCCAGCCACTCGACAATCAGGGTCGTGAACCGCTCCACCTCCACCCTCACCTCCGGCGCCAGGCCGGGCCGCTCGGCGGCCAGTATCCCCGCCATGCACATGCGGTTCTCGCGCAGCAGCGTATCGCGAAACACCTCCACATACCGGGCGATACAAATCTGCCAATCGAGCTTCTCGTCGACCAAACCGTTCAAATACGCCAAAAACTCCTCGGTGTACTGACGCGCCAGCGCCGCCCCCAAATCCCCCTTGGTGGGGAAATAGTAGTGGATGCTGGAGCTCTTGACCCCCACCGCCTCCGCCAGGTCGCGAAAACTCAAGGCGCTGTAGCCGTTCGCCTGCACCATCAGCCGCGCGGCCATCATCACTTCCTGCTTCTTGTCGCTCGCCATATCCACCCTCAATAAAAATCGCTTGACGCGGCAAAACATCCGGCCCTATTATCTACCTATCGATAGATAGACAAATCCGGATACGCCTATCGTTCGAACCGATTGTAATCTATCTACCGAAAGGTAGATCAACTCACACCAAAGGCAACAATGAAAATTCACGACACCCCGGGCTTCCCCAACCCCGCCCGCATCCGCATCGTCCTGGCAGAAAAAGGGCTGGACGCCCGGATCGAATTCGTCCCGGTCGACCTGTTCGCGGCCGAGCACAAACGGGAACCTTTCCTCTCCAAGAATCCATCCGGAGTGGTGCCGGTGCTGGAACTCGACGACGGCACCTTCATTTCCGAATGCGTCGCCATCACCGAATACCTCGACAACCTCGATGGCAATCCCATCCTGACCGGCACCACGCCACGCGAAAAGGCCGTCATCCACATGATGCAAAAGCGCGCGGACGACCAGTTGATCGACACAATCGGCAACTGGTTCCACCACGCGACACCAGGCCTGGGACCGGTCCTGGAAGCGTACAAGAGTCCGGAGTGGGCGCATCGCAAGGAATGGGGCGAGCGCCAGTTCGCCAAGTTCCAGCGCGGGCTGGGCTATTTCAACGGCGTGCTGGGCACGCAGCCGTACATCGCCGGCGACCACTTCTCGATGGCCGACATCACCGCCTACGGCGCGCTGCTGCACGCGGCGGCGGCAGGCGTCGGCATCCCGGACGAATTGACGGCGCTGGCCTCGTGGCACGCACGCGTATCGGAGCGCCCGAGCGTCAAGCAGCGCAGCGGCCAGCACTGACCGCCGGACGCCGATAAGTATCGAGCCTCGCCATAAAAAAACCCCCGCCGGCTTGCGCTGGCGGGGGCTGAAGAGCGGAGATACAACCGGTTTAGAACTTGTAGTTCATGCCCGCGATCACGGTGCGGCCATATTTTGCGTATTCGAGCTGCTGGGCGCGATCGCCGTTGTAGGTTTCATACGCGGCGTTGCGCAGGTTGTTGACCTGCAGGACCAGGCCGACACCCTTCATGGCGCCGCTGTTGAAGGTGTAGCCGATCTGGAAGTCGACGACGTTCTCGCCGACCACGTAGCGCAGCGCGCGGTCGTTCGAGAAGTTGCCGATCTCGCCGACGAAGTCGGAACGACGACGCTGGCTGATGCGCGTTTCGAAACCATTCTTCTCGTAGTAGGCGGTCAGGTTGGTGGTGCGCTTCGACAAGCCCGGCAGCGGGATGTTCGAACCAATGCTGCCGCTTGGATCTTCGATGGCGATCTTGCTGTCGGTGTAGGTGGCGCTGGCGCTCACACCGAAGCCATCGAGCACCGGCGTCAGCATGTTCAGCGGCATCGAACCGGACAGCTCCACGCCCTTCAGGATGCCGCCGTTGCCGTTATAGGCGGCGGTGTAGTTGCCGATGCGCGAAGCCAGCGGACGACCGTCCGGCATCAGGTAGCCTGCCGGGAAGTAGTTGGAGAAATCGTAGCTCTTGGTCTGCGTGAAGATATAGGTGTCCAGCTTCTTGAAGAACGCGGCGGCGGCGACATACGCTTTCTTGGCGAAATACTTCTCGTACGAGATGTCGAACGCCTTGGCGCGCCATGGGTCCAGCTGGGCATTGCCGCCGCTGGCGTTCGGCTCGCGCTTGGTGGTGTCGACGTTGATTTCCAGCGCCGAACGCATCTGGTCCACGCGTGGGCGCGCCAGTTGCTTGGCCAGGCCGAAACGCACGGTCTGGTCGTGCTCGAAACCGAAGGCCAAGTTCAGGCTCGGCAGGAAGTCGGTGTAGCTCTTGCCGTCGTGCACAGGCTTGATCTGGCTGCCGACCGGGGCGCTGTTGTCGACATAGCGCGAATCGGACGACTGGCTGGTGTTCTGCATCTGCACGCCGATATTGCCGCGCAGGCTGACCGTCGGGCTCAGTTCCGTCTCGATGTTGGCCTTGGCGAAGCTGGTGACGACTTTCTCGTTGACCGTCCACGCTTTCGGGATCAGGTAGGTCAGGTCTTCGCTCGGCTGGAACGACATGAACTGGCTGACCATGCCCGGCACGTTCCAGGTCGGGATCGAACCGGCGCCGGCGAAGCCGAGGTCGGCATTGCCATACTGCAGGCTGCCAGGCACGGACACCGGCGCGCCCACCAGGTTGATGCTGCCTTCAGGCTGGCGCTTGCTCTTGCTGCGATCGGCGTAGTTGACGCCGAAGTCGAAGCTGGAGAACACTTTTTCCAGGTCGCCGCCGGCGCGCACGTTGGCGGTCAGCTTGGCGCCCTTCAGTTCGTCTTCCACGCTCGGCACCTTGCCGTAGCCGGAACCGTAGATGGTGTTGCCGACGAACAGGTTGGCCGGGTTGCTGTAATCGAGGCCGGTGGTCAGGCGCGAGTAGCCGCCGTTGCCGTAGCCCAGGTTGACCTTGTCCAGCAGGGCCGAGGCGCCGCCATTGCTGTATTGCAGGTTGTTTTCCAGGCTCAGCTCGTTGCGCTTGGCTTTCGAGTAGTTCAGGTCGGCGAAGATGGTGAAGTCGCTATTGCGGAATTCATTGCTCCAGCCGAGCGCGCGGATGTCATCCTTGCGCTTGTTGTACATGCCGCGCACCAGCGGACGCACGTTGTTGAGCGTGCCGCCGGCGATGGTGCCGTTGTTGACCTGGACCGGGTTGTAGTTCGATTCGCTCTGCTCCAGCGAGATCTCCAGCTGGTTGGCGGTCTCCTCGGCCTTGAAGCGCGACGCGTACACGTCGAGGATGCTGGTCCATTGCTTGTTCGGACGGTATTGCAGCACGCCCATGACGCCGTCGCGCTGGTTCTCGCCGCTGCGGGCCACGGCCTTGATGCCGTTCGATGCGAAGGTGCCGGCCGGGAGGCCGTTGCGCGCGTCGCGTTTCCATGGCTCGTACAGGCCGGTCTCATTGGACAGGATAGGGGTTTCCAGGCGCGCGTAGCCGAGCGCGATACCGATGGTGCGGTTGGCGAACTGGTCGATGTAGCTGGCGCTGAAGCGGCTGCCGGTGTCCTTGGCGTTGCCGATCTTGCCCAGCGAATTTTTCTCGCCACGGGCGTTCAACGCCACGGTGCGGCCGGAGAAGTTCAGCGGACGCACGGTTTGCATGTCGATGGTGCCCGACAGGCCCTGGCCGACCAGGCCGGCGTCAGGGGTTTTGTACACGGTCACGCCGCTCATCAACTCGGACGGGTATTGATCGAATTCGACGCTGCGGTTGTCGCCGGTGCTGACCTGCTCGCGGCCGTTCAGCAAGGTGGTCGAGAAGTCGGGCGACAGGCCGCGAACGCTGATGACCTGCGCACGGCCGGCGACACGCTGGGCGGCCAGGCCTGGCAAGCGCGAAATCGATTCGGCGATGCTGACGTCCGGCAGTTTGCCGATGTCTTCGGCCGAGATGGCCTCGACGATGGAGCTCGAATCCTTCTTGACCGAGATGGCGCCCTCGATACCGCGACGGATACCGGACACGACGACGGACGCGATCGGCGCCTCGGTCGCCGCCGGCGCCTCGGCGCTGGTCTGCGCGTAGGCCGGACTGGCGATCGCGGCTACAAACAAAGCGCAACCCGCTGCGACCGGCTTTAATGGAAATGCAGCGGTCTTGCTGCGCTTATTTGCGAAAATACTCATTCAATGTCCCCTCAACACGACATAAATTAATTTCCCGCAACATCAGGCGCACCGCATCGGGGCGTCACAACTACACGGGAATCCAAGGAAAGCTGACGTTCTCAAGACGTTCTGGCAAGAATTTTGTACTAAAACTAGATTCACTGTCAATTGAACTTCTGTTTACCTACGCATTGCGGGGCTCGGACGCAAGCGGCTTCCCTATGACGGCGCGTTTGCCGTTGTATTTCCACTACATGACCAGACCGAATCATATGTAGTAGAACTACATATTTTCCGAAAAAACGACGTATTTTTGAAAGCAAATGTCAGTTTACTGCTGAGTTGCAACCTGCCCGACGGGTTGGGGGACTGTAAAAATGCGCGTGATCCATCTGCGCCGCTGAAAAACCACAAGATTTTTGTATTTCGAGTAAATTTCGCTGTCGCCGATGGTTTGATGACAGCGGGCATTCGGAGTATTCTCCGGCCCAACTAGGAATAATCCACAATCAAAAAGACGAAAACGACCGTGTAGTACGACTACTTAAAGGTCGTCAAAGGAGACCGTATGAAGAAAACCATGATGGCGTGCGTGCTGCTCGGCACCTTGCTGCCGACGTTCGCCTACGCGACCGACTACCGCATCGAACACATGGAGCCGCCACTGTGGTGGACCGGCATGCATAACGGCAAGTTGCAACTGATGGTGCATGGTCCGAAGATCGCCGACCTCGAGCCGACGCTGAGCTACCCCGGCGTACGGATCGCCTCGGTGTCGCGCGTGGCCAATAGAAACTATCTGTTCATTGACGTGGACATCGCGCCGGACGCCGCGCCCGGCAAGCTTGACCTGATCTTCCGGCGCGGCGGCCAGATCATCCGCTATCCCTATGAACTGCTCGCCCGCGACAAGAACTCGGCGCGGCGCATCGGTTTCAACAGCGGCGACGCGATTTACCAGGTAATGCCGGACCGCTTCGCCAACGGCGATCCGGCCAACGACAGCATCGCCTCCATGCCCGACAAACTCAACCGTGCCGAGCGCTCCGGACGGCACGGTGGCGACATCAAGGGCATCGCCGATCATCTGGACTACGTGGCGGACATGGGCTACACCGTCATCTGGCCGACGCCGCTGCTGGAATCGGACATGCCGGCCTACTCTTACCACGGCTACGCCACCACCAACCACTATCGCATCGATCCACGTTACGGCAGCAACGCCGAATACCGCGACCTGGTGGCGCGGGCGCGCGCCAAGGGACTGGGCGTGATCCAGGACGTTGTGCTCAACCACATCGGCGGCAAGCACTGGTGGCTGCAAGACATGCCCACGCCGGACTGGCTGACCTACCAAGGCAAGTTCGTGCCGACCGCGCACCACCGCACGGCGGTCCAGGACCCGTACGCGTCCGCGGAGGACAAACGCAACTTCACCGCCGGCTGGTTCGCACAGGGCATGCCGGACCTGAACCAGGCCAATCCCTTTGTCGCGACCTATCTTATCCAGAACAACATCTGGTGGATCGAGTACGCCGGCCTGGCCGGCCTGCGCGTGGACACCTACGGCTACTCCGACACGGCCTTCCTGAGCCGCTGGTCCGGCAGCCTGATGGCCGAGTATCCGCGACTGAACCTGGTCGGCGAGGAATGGAGCACCCTGGCGCCGGTGGTCGCGCACTGGCAGCAAGGCAAACAGAATTTCGACGGCTATGTCTCGCACATGCCGAGCATGATGGACTTCCCGCTGACCGATGCGCTGCGACGCTCGCTGGCCGCCCCCGATGACGATGAGCGCGGCCTGACCAACCTGTACGAGGCGCTGTCGCTCGACCACGTGTATCCGAATCCGGGCAATCTGGTGCTCTTCGAAGGCAACCACGATATGTCGCGCATCTACAGCGAACTGCATGCCGACGAGGGCCTGTTCCGCATGGCGATGGCCTTCGTGGCGACGGCGCCGCGCATCCCGCAGTTCTACACCGGGACCGAGATCCTGATGACCAGCACCACCAAGGGACGCGACGATCCGTCGTACCGCCAGGACTTCCCCGGCGGCTGGAGCGGCGACACCGTCAACGCCTTCACCGGCGCCGGCTTGAGCGTGCAACAGGCGGCCGCGCAAGCCTATGTGAAGAAACTGCTCAACTGGCGCAAGGGCGCGGCCGTCATCCATCACGGCAGGACCATGCACTTCGGGCCGGAGCAAAACACCTATGTCTACTTCCGCTACGATGCGTCGAAAAAGGTGATGGTCGCCCTCAACAAGAACCAGACCGAAACGGTGCTGAAGACGGCGCGCTTCCACGAGATGCTGGGCGCCGCGCGCGCCGGTGTCGATGTCCTGACCGGCCGGCGCGTGGCGCTGGACGGCGAAATAAAACTGCCGGCGCGTTCCGCGCTGATACTGGAGATTGAACAATGAGTTTTCGCCTGACCGCGCTGTGCGCCGCCATGTCCCTCGCTTCGCTGGCATCGGCCGCGACGACAGCCACCGCCAGCTATCCGACCTGGGACGGCAAACAGGAGACCGTCCGCTATGCGACGCCGGATGCCGGTGCAACGCTGCGCAGCTACACGCAGGCGACCACGATGCGCGTGCGCGAAGGCGGCAAGCAGCAAGTGGGCTACCAGGAATCGGCGGCTTTGCCGACGGTGCGCAGCGGCAGCCTGGCCTTCGACGCGCTGTTCGCGCTGGCCGGCGTGGAGATGAAGCAGGACTCCGTCAGCGAGATCCGCGACGGCAGCTACAACGGCGGCAACGCCATCCCCTGCGAGTGCTTCGAGACCGGCGAGTTGTGGCACTACGTGTGGACCCGCGACCTGTCCTACGCCGCCTCGCTGGGCCTGGGCATGCTGGACCCGCAACGCGTGCGCAACTCGCTGCTGTTCAAGCTGTCCGGCTACCGCAATGGCGTCAAGCCGGGCGCGCACGTCGCCGGCGATGCGGACGGCCTGCAGATCATCCAGGACACCGGCAGCGGCGGCAGCTGGCCGGTCAGCACCGACCGTATCAGCTGGGCCTTCGGCGCCGACGAGGCGCTCAAGGCGCTGGCGCCTGAGGAGCGCCGCGCGTTCGCCGCCACCGCGCTGAAGGCGCTGGCCAATACGCTGGAAAACGACAGGATCGCCGTCTACGACCGCGCCGATGGGCTGTACAACGGAGAGGAATCCTTCCTCGACTGGCGCGAGCAAAGCTATGCGGCCTGGATACCGGGCGACCTGGCCGGCATGGCGACGTCGAAGGCGCTGTCGACCAACGCCGGCCATTACAAGGCGCTGACATTGGCCTCGCAACTGGCGGTGGAACAGGGCGACAAGGCGCTGGCCGACAAATACTCCGCCTGGGCGGCGGATCTGAAGCGCGCCATCAACCAGCGCTTCTGGCAGGCCGACACCGGCATGTACAGCAGCCTGACCGCCGGCCACTTCGATGGCGCGCCGCTGTACAAGTACGACTGGCTGGGACAGTCGCTGGCCATCGTCACCGGCATCGCCGACGAACGGCAGGCGCAAAGCATCCTGGCGCGCTATCCACATGGTCCGCTCGGCGCGCCGGTGATTTATCCGCAGCAGACCGGCACGGCCGTCTATCACAACCGCGCCATGTGGCCTTTCGTGACCGCGTATGGCCTGAAAGCGGCGACGATGCACGGCAACGTGGCGGTGGCCGACGCGGCCTACGACACGCTGATGCGCGGCGCGGCCCTGAACCTGTCCAACATGGAGAACCTGGAATGGATCTCCGGCCAACCGATGCTGGAGGATAAGCGCGAGGTGGACGGCAAGCAGGACCTGAGCGGACCGGTGGTCAACTCGCGCCGGCAGTTGTGGTCCGTGGGCGCCTATCTGGGCATGGTGGTGGGCGAGGTATTCGGCGTGCGAACGACGGACAGCGGCATCGCGCTGCGGCCTTTCGTCACGGCCAAGCTGCGCCGCGAAGCCTTCGCCGGCACCGACGTGGCGACGCTGAACAACCTGACGGTGCGCGGAAAACGCATGCGCGTACGTCTGCTGCTGCCCGCCGCCGCGCCATCAGGCAAAGAAGGGTCTCAGGGCTACTACGCGGTCGACCGCGTGACGGTGAACGGCAAGGCCGCCACCCAATCGCTGGATTGGTCTGCGCTGGCCGACGACAACCAGATCGACATCCAGCTGGGCGGGCTGCTGCCAGGACGGCAGGAGAAGCGCGACGTCGGCGCCAGACCGCTGGCCGAAGATCCGTCGGTGTACGCGCCATCCGAGCCGCGCATCGTCAAGCTGGAACGCGGCGCCTACGGCTTGCCCACGCTGCACATCGCGCATCCGGGTGCCAGCAAGGGCGTGGTCTACAACATCTACCGCAACGGCGAACTGGCGACGCAACGCATCACGGCGAACAAGTGGGCCGACCGCCGCGCGCCGCGACTCGGCAAGGGCGCCGGCGGCAACCTGTGCTACGCGGTGGAGGCGATGTACACCGGTTCGGGCAACCGCAGCCACCACAGCGCGCCGGTCTGTCTCGAAACAGGCATCGAAATCGATGCCGGCGACGCACGCATTCAGTCCAGCATCGCCGCCACCGGCGGGCGCATCGCCGGCTGGGGCGCGCCGGCCGACAAATTCGCGGTGCGCGACATCAAGGTGGCGCGCGACGGCAGCTACGCGCTGCAGATCAGGTACCGCAACACCGCACACCAGATCAACCTGGGCATCAGCGGCGGCGTAAAATGGCTTTCGTTGAAGGACGATAGCGGCAAGATCGTGGCCGGCGGCGTGGTACAGCTGCCGCACTCGCCGGAGCAGGCCGGCCCCTCGTATTCGACGCCGATCCGCGCCGCGCTCAAAGCCGGTAACTACCGCCTGGAACTGGAAGACCACTACAACATGACCTACCTGAAAAGTAACACCACCTACAGCGATGCCGGTGGCGTGAAGGGACCGTCGAACAAGTTCGACATCCACGGCGTGCGCGTGATGCCGGTCGCGCCAGCTGCCGACGCCGACGCATCCAACGCCCCGGCGCCGGCCGGCACCATCCGCATCGTCGAAAATTTCGCGTCGCCGCAGCTTGGCAACAGTCGCAATCTGCGCATCTACCTGCCGCCTGGTTACGAAAACAACCCGCAGCGCCGCTATCCGGTGCTCTACATGCACGACGGCCAAAACCTGTTCGACGCCAAAACCGCCGCCTTCGGCGTCGCGTGGGACATCAGTACCACGATGGACCGCCTGATCGCCGGCGGCGCCATCGAGCCGGCCATCGTGGTCGGCATCGACAACACCAAGGACCGCATGGACGAGTACACGCCATGCTGCGACCCAAAGCACGGCGGCGGAAAAATCGACGCCTACATGGCCTTCATCGTCGATACGGTCAAACCCTGGGCCGACGCCAACCTGCGCACCCTGCCCGGCCGCGAGCACACGGCCATCATGGGTTCTTCGCTGGGCGGCCTGGCCTCGGTGTACATCGCCCAACGGCATCCGGAGATCTTCTCCAAGGCCGGCGGCGTATCGGGCTCGTTCTGGTGGAATGATGGCGCGTTCATGAAAAACGTGCCGGCGCGGCAGCCGGTCAAGTTCTACATCGACGCCGGTTCCAGGAAGGACGGCATCGAGCACACGCTGAAAATGCGCGACGCCATGCTGGCGCAAGGCTACAAGCTCGATGAGGATTTGTATTTCTACGAGTCGCCCGACGGCGTCCACAACGAAAAATCGTGGGCGGCGCGCGTACACCTGCCGTTGACCTGGTTCTTCGCCGCTAAGAAGTAATCAGTTCGATGAGCCGGTCGCGGTTGGCCAGCAAAGTCTCCACCTCGCCGGGCGGCACGGCGGGGCTGAGACAGAAGCCGAACGCCTCGTCGCAGCCCATAGACCGCCACGCCGACGCTGGCGGCCACCCGCAGCGGCTCGCCGTGGACGGTGAACGGCGTGCCGATGGCGGCGATGATCTTCTCGGCCACCCGGCGCGCGTCGTCGGCGCCGCGCAACTCCGTCAACAACAGGATGAACTCGCCGCCGCCCTGCCGCGCCAGGTGTCGACCTCGCGCACGCACTGGCGCAGCCGCTGCGAGAACTGCACCAGCACCCGAGCGCGCTCCGCAAGTGCTCGCAGCGGCGCCGCAGCACGCGCGCGCGCGTTTCGCCATACCAAAGCGCCAACAGACACGGTGTGATGCCTATCAATGCCGGCCACAGGAACTCCATCGGATCCCTCTTCTTCTGGTACAGCGATGAAGAAGGAATCACAGTGGATACTGCCCGTCAGCAATGGGTGTTCGACGGCGCGCTTGACGGGCGTCAAACCCGCTTCAGATGGCGCTCAAGCCGGCAATAACGGACGCCGTTTCGGAGGCGCCAACCGCGCGGTCTGGCCGTGCTCCTCCAGCTTGAAGATGCTGACCGCCTCCGACAGGCTGGCCGCCTGCTGCGTCAGCGCGTCGGCCGCAGCGGCGGCCTCTTCCACCAGCGCGGCGTTCTGCTGCGTCACGCTGTCCATCTGGCTGATGGCGATGCTGACCTGCTCGATGCCTTCGCGCTGCTCGCCGCTGGCCACCGAAATCTCGCCGATGATGGCCGTCACCCGCTGCACGCTGCTGACCACCTCGCCCATGGTCTCGCCGGCCTGCCCGGCCAGCTGGCTGCCGGCCTCGACGCGGCTGACCGAGTCGCCGATCAACTCCTTGATTTCCTTGGCGGCCGACGCCGAGCGCTGCGCCAGGTTGCGCACCTCGGACGCGACCACCGCGAAACCGCGCCCCTGCTCGCCCGCGCGCGCCGCCTCGACCGCCGCGTTCAAGGCCAGGATATTGGTCTGGAAAGCGATGCCGTCGATCACGCCGATGATGTCGACGATCTTGCGCGAGGACTCGTTGATCGAGCCCATCGTCCGCACCATCTGCTCGACCGCGTCGCCGCCGCGCACCGCCACCCGCGAGGCGACGTCGGCCAGCTTGCTGGCCTCGTTGGCGTTGGCGTTGTTCTGCTGGACGGTGGTGGTCAGTTCCACCATCGCCGCCGCCGTCTCCTCGAGCGAGCTGGCCTGTTGCTCGGTGCGGCCCGACAGGTCGAGGTTGCCGGCGGCGATCTCCACCGTCGCGCCGTGGATGGTTTCGGTGCCGGCGCGCACCTTGCCGACGATGCCGCTCAGATTGGTCTGCATGGTCCTGAGCGCGCCCAGCAACTCGCCGATCTCATCCTTGCTGTCGACCCGCACCTCGCTGCGCAGGTCGCCGCCGGCGACCGTTTGCGCCACGCCCACGGCGGCGTGCAGCGGCACGGTGATGCTCTTGATCAGCCAGAACACCGTCACGCAGCCGACCACCAGCGTCACCGCCAGGGTGAGGCCCATGACCAGCATGGCCTCGGCGTGCGCCGCCCGGCTTTCCTCTTCCATCTGCCGCATCAGGCGGTGCGATTCCTTGCCGATGTAGGCGACGATATCGTCGATCTTCCTGGTCGGCTCGCGGTCCATGCCCTTGACCAGGTTGTCGACCACCTTGGCGCTCTCCGGATTGGCGGAGTCGTATTGCTTGAGCGCCTCGAGATAGCGAGCGCCGAGCTCGGTTTGCGTCTTGATGGCGTCGTCGACCAGCGGCGTGCCCAGCTTGAGCGCGTCGAGTTGCCCGTCCAATTTTTGCAGCGCGGCGCGGGTGGCCTCGCCGGCTTGGACGAAGGCCTTGGTGTAGCGCTCCAGCAGCGCCGGATCGTTGCCGCGTACCAGGATGTTCTTCCATTCCTGCACCTGGATCTTGAACTCGACCTGGGCGCCGCGCGCGGTGTCGATGGCCTGGCTCAGCGCAAGCGAGCGCTGCAAGGCGCGCGCGCTGTGGGTCGTGCTGTTATCGAGCGCGCGCCAGCCGCCGGTGGCGACGATCGCCAGCGCGACGAAGAAGAACGCGCCCAGCAGTCCCAGTCGAACGCCTATCTTCAGATCGCCGAGTTTCATAGTTTTTCCAGTGGCAAGAATTGACTTTCATCATGCGCTTGCCGCGCAAGGATGCCAAGTCCGGCACGCTAGAAATCGGGCGGATTCGCTCCATTGCAACAGATCAGATCGACCGGGCGGGAAACTCGATGCAGTAAATATTGGTAGGACGATCATTGGGCGGCAGCGGCCTGGTCTCGACAAACGTCAACCCCAGCTTGTGCAGCAGGCTGATCGAATTGGCGTTGCCCGGATCCGTCAAGCCCAGCACGCGCTTCATGCCCAGCCGGTCGCGCGCGTGGGCCAGCACGGCGACCGCCGCCTCGTGGGTGTAGCCCTGGCCGAAGAATTCGGGGCGGATGGCGTAGCCGATATCGGCTTCGGGCAGCGTGTCGCGCTGGATCAGGCCGCACAGCCCGAGCGCCCGGCCGTCGCTCTTGCGCTCCATCACATACAGCGAATGGCCGCAGCGCTGTTGCATCGCGCGCGGACCGTCGATGATGGCGGCGCGGGCGTCGTCGAGGCTGCGGATGCCCTTGTCGCCGATGAATTCCAGCCAGGTCGGGTCGTTGACCAGCTCGTAATAAAACGCGGCGTCGTCGACTTCGATGGTGCGCAGGCGCAGGCGTTCGGTGTCCAGTATGTTCATGAGCTCAGGCGTCGGGCCAGTGGGAGGGGTCGTCCAGCAACTGGTACATGACGTAGACGTCGACGTAGCCCAGATACTGGTGGTAGTAGGCGCGCGGCAAGGTGCCGATGATGGAGAAGCCGAGTTTTTTCCACAGCAGCACGGCGGCGACATTGGAGCTGACCACGTAGTTGAACTGCATCGCCAGGTAGCCCTGGGCGCGGGCGCGGTCCAGGCAGTCGCCGCCGAGCAGCTTGCCGACGCCGACGCCCTGCGCCGCCGGGCTGACCATGAACGAGGCGTTGGCGACGTGGGCGCCACGGTCACGCTGGTTGGCGATCAGGCGGTACATGCCGACCAGGCGCTCGCCGTTGAGCAGCGCGACATACGATTGCACGCCGGGGCCGAACCAGTAGGCGTGGCAGTCGTCGCGGCTGGTGTCGGCGGCGAAGTAATAGGTGTCGCCGCTGGCGATGAGTTGCTGGAAAATATCCCACATGGCGCCGAAGTCGGCTTCCGTGGCGGCGCGGATGGCGATTTCTTTCAAGTGGGCTCCAGGGGACGGCAATGGTGAATAATTGTTCCGTAAAAATCGTATTCAATTGTCATGGATTTCCGCCGGCAAGTCCAGCCGCTACCGGTTCAAGCGGAAATTGACGCTGTCGGCCCTCCCCGGCAAATTGAGGCGCGCGTGCGCGCGCGGCGACTCGGCGATCACCTCGCCGCGCCGCATCACCAGGCGCCGCGCCGCGCGCAGCCGGATCGCCTCGACCGGGTCGGCCGCGTCCAGCAACACCAGGTCGGCGTGATTGCCGACCGCGATGCCGTACCGCTCCAGCCCGAGGATGCGCGCCGGCGTCGTCGTCACCGCCTCGAAGCAGGCGCGCATCGCGTCCTGCCCCGTCATCTGCGCCACATGCAGGCCCATCTGCGCCACCTCCAGCATGTCGCCCGAGCCCAGGCTGTACCACGGGTCCATCACGCAATCGTGGCCGAAGGCGACGTCGATGCCGGCCGCCAGCATCTCCGGCACGCGTGTCATGCCGCGCCGCTTCGGATAGCTGTCGTGGCGGCCCTGCAGGGTGATGTTGATCAGCGGGTTGGCGATGGCCGCCACGCCGCCCTCGCGTATCAGCGGCAGCAGCTTGCTGACGTAATAATTGTCCATCGAGTGCATCGACGTCAGGTGCGAACCGGTCACCCGGCCGTGCAGGCCGAGCCGGTTGCTTTCGTAGGCCAGGGTTTCGATGTGGCGCGAATGCGGGTCGTCCGATTCGTCGCAGTGCATATCAACACGCAAGCCTTTTTCGGCGGCGAACTCGCACAGGATGCGCACCGATTCGGCGCCGTCGGCCATGGTGCGCTCGAAGTGCGGGATGCCGCCCACCACGTCGACGCCCAGGGCGATGGCGCGCTTCAGATTGGCCAGCGCCGTCGGACTGCGCAGCACGCCGTCCTGCGGGAACGCCACCAGCTGCAAATCCAGATACGGCGCCACCAGCCGCTTGACCTCCAGCAGCGCCTCGACCGCCAGCAGGCGATCGTCGCAGACGTCGACGTGCGAGCGGATCGCCAGCAGCCCGCGCGCCACGGCCCAGTCGCAATACTGCAACGCGCGCTCGATCAGCGCCTGCTGCGTCAGGTCCGGCTTCAACTCGCCCCACAGCGCTATGCCCTCAAGCAAAGTGCCGGAGGCGTTGACCCTCGGCAGGCCGTAGCTGAGCGTGGCGTCCATGTGGAAGTGGGCGTCGACGAAGGGTGCACTGACCAGATCGCCGGCGGCGTCGATCTCGCGCCCGGCCGCGACCGGCAGCGCGGGACCGATCGCGGCGATGCGCCCGTCTTCAATGGCGATATCGACGCCTTGCCGGCCGTCGGCCAGATTGGCATTGCGGATGACCACATCCATGGGGACGCTCCCGGCGTTGTTTTTCAGTAAGCCGATTGTAGTCACTTTCACCCGAATACACCACTTGTTGCGTCGCAGCAATCAAGACCTTTACGGCGCCGACATTTTGCGCTGGATCAAACTTCGGTGAGATAGTGTCCACTCCGCATTTTTCCTCGTGGCACTCTTTCCTCAATGGTACAAAAAATAACTTTCCAAGGCTGTTGTTCGTCGCTAGAATGTTCTTATATTGCATCGCAACAGACATTCCACCGTCGTCCCAGGAGAAACCATGTCTTCGCTTACCGAACAGTTTTCCGCCGTCACGAAATCGCAATTGGAAGCACAGTTTAAGATTTTCAACACCTTCGCCAGCACGGCCGTCGACAGCGCCGAAAAAGTCATCGCGCTCAATCTCAACACGACCAAGGCCTCCGTCGAGAAATCGTCGGCCACCGCCAGAAAGCTGCTGGAGGCCAAGGATGCCCAGGAACTATTCAGCCTGAACGCGGCGCAGCCGAGCGGCTTCGACAATCTGCTGGCCTACGGCCGCCAGCTGTACAACATCGCCACCGCCGCACAGACCGAGCTGCTGCAAAGCGCGCAGAGCGGCATTAAACAGGCGCAGGAGCAGGCGCAGGAACTGGCCAAGGCGGTGCCGCTGGCCGCCGTGGCCAAGGCGGCCCAGCCGGTCGCCCCGGTCGTCGAGGTCGCCCCCGCTCCGGGGCCGGCCGCGCCACCGCCGACCCTGGCCGCCGCCGTCTCGGCCGCAGTCGCCACGCCGGACAACGCGCCCGTGATCGCGGAGGCGTCGACCGCCTCGGCCAACGAACCGGTCGCCGCGCCGCCACAGAAGGCGGCCAAGGCCCCGGTCAAGCCGAAACCGGCCGCCGCCCCGATCGAGCCGCCCGCTGCGGTCGAAGTCAAGGCGGAGGTCAAGCCCGACCCGGTCAAGTCGTCCTTCCCCGCGCCGGCGCAAAAGCCGATCGCGCTGGCGCCGGAGGCCAAGCCGCCCAAGCTGAAGGAAGTGGCGCCGAAAGCCAAACCGGCGCCGGGCAAGCCGCTCGACATGATCAGCGGCGGCAAAGGCAAGAAATAACCGGCCAGTCCCGCAGTACCCACAAACATCAAACCAGCGGGCTCCGGCCCGCTTTTCTTTGCCTTGCTGTATCCTAACGGACTACGCGCCGGCAACGTTCCGCCGGCCCCACGCTATTCCGAGGCAACATGTCTACACTCTCAGCGCTGATTGGCGGCTTTGTACGCCAGCACAGCCGCGCCTATGCCGTTTCCGGCCTGATGCTGGCCGGCGTGGCGACGCTCACCGTCTGGGTGCCGCGCAAGGTCGGCTCCATGATCGACGGCCTGGCCGCCCACACCCTGTCCGGCAACGCCCTGCTGATGGAAATCGGCGGCCTGCTGCTGATCGGCCTGGCGATCTACTTCCTGCGCGTGGCCTGGCGCCAGATCCTGTACGGCGCCGCCTATAAACTGGGCGTGTCGCTGCGCACCCGCCTGTACGCGCGCATGTCGCTGCAGGGCGCCGGCTTCTACCAGCGCCAGCGCACCGGCGACCTGATGGCGCTGGCCACCAACGATATCGACGCCATCGAGATGGCCGCCGGCGAGGCCATGCTGGCCGGCTTCGACGGCGCCCTGACCCTGGTGCTGGTGCTGGGCGTGATGCTGCTCGGCGTCGACTGGCGCCTGGCCTGCGTCGCCCTGCTGCCGTTCCCGCTGATGGGATGGGCGTTCTGGTACATCTCCGGCCACATCCACACCGCCTCGACCGATTCGCTCAAGCGCTTCAGCGACTTGAACGACCATGTGCAGGAAACCTTGTCCGGCGTGCGCACCTTGCGCGCGCTCGGCCTCGAACAGCGCAGCGCCCGGCAGTTCGGCGAACTGGCGCGGCACGCGTCCGACGCCAGCCTGCGCGCGCAGGTGTGGGAAGCGGCCTACGAACCGGCCGTCGGCCTGACCTTGACCGCCGCCAGCGGCCTGACCATCGGCCTCGGGGGCTATCTGGTGTGGCACGACCAGCTGACCATCGGCTCGCTGACCGCCTTCACCATGTACCTGGGCCAGCTGATCTGGCCAATGTTCGCGGCCGGCTGGGTGCTGTCGCTGATCGAGCGCGGTCGCGCCGCCTGGGCGCGCCTGCAACCGATGCTCGACGCGCCGCTGGCCATCGACGACCACGGCAGCCTGACCAAGGTCGAACCCGGCCCGCTGGCGCTGGCCGGCGTCGGCTACGCCTACCCGGAACAATCGGCGCCGGCCCTCGGCGGCATCACGCTCGATCTCAAGCCGGGCCAGACGCTGGGCCTGGTCGGCCCCACCGGCAGCGGCAAATCGACCCTGCTGCGCGTGCTGATGCGCCAGCTCACGCCGCAATCGGGCAGCGTGCGCTGGAGCGGCCACCCGCTCGACCAGTACCGGCTGCACGCGCTGCGCGCGGCGATCAGCTGGGTGCCGCAGGAGTCGTTCCTGTTCTCGTCGTCGATCGCCGACAACATCGCGCTGGCCCGCCCCGGCGCCACCCGCGCGCAGGTCGAACACGCCGCCAACCTGGCCGCCATCCACGACGACATCCTCAACTTCCCGGACGGGTATGAGACCGAGGTCGGCGAAAAAGGCATCACCCTGTCCGGCGGCCAGCGCCAGCGCGTCGCCATCGCCCGCGCGCTGCTGGCCGATAACGACCTGCTGCTGCTCGACGACGCGCTGTCGGCGGTCGACACCGGCACCGAGACGCGCATCCTCGAGCACCTGGAGGAGCTGCGCCAGGCGCGCCCGGGGCGCAGCGCCGTCATCGCCAGCCACCGCCTGAGCGCCGTCGTCAACGCCGATCTGATCGTCGTGCTGCGCGATGGCCGCATCAGCGAAACCGGCAGCCACGAACAACTGCTGGAGCAGGACGGCTGGTATGCCAGCCAGTGGCGCTATCAACAATTGGAAGCCAGTCTCGATGCCCTCTAATACCGAAGAAAAAACCGGCGGCCAGACGCGCCAGGCGTTCGCGCTGCTGCACCGCGCCGCCCGCCCCGACCAGCACCACCTGGGCTGGGCCGTGATGTGGCTGATGCTGGCGGCGCTGCTGGAGGTGCTCGGCCCGATCATGGGCAAGGCGCTGATCGACGAACACCTGCTGCCGCGCCACCTGGACTGGCCGCGCATGGCGGCGCTGCTGGCCGGCCTGCTGCTGACCGGCTGGATCGCCAGCGGCCTGCGCTACCTGCAACTGGTGCGCCTGTCCGGCCTGGCGATGCGCTCGGTGATGCGGCTGCGGCAGATGGTCTACGGCCACGTGCTGCTGCTGCCGATGTCGTTCTTCGACCGCGCCATCACCGGCCAGCTGGTCTCGCGCGTGACCAACGACACCGAGGCGGTCAAGAACCTGTACATCCAGGTGCTGTTCGTCATGCTCGACAGCACGATCGTCCTGGTCGGCACCATCGCCGCGATGGCGTGGCTGGACTGGCGCCTGATGTCGATGGTGCTGGCGCTGCTGCCGGCGGTGCTGGTGATCGTCTGGCTGTACCAGCGCTGGAGCGCGCCGGCCGTCACCCGCGCCCGCGCGCTGCGCAGCGACATCAACGGCCAGATGGCCGAATCGATCGGCGGCATGAGCGTGCTGCAGGCGAACAACGCCGAGGCCCGCTTCGGCGCCCGCTTCGCCGCCACCAACCACGACCACTACACGGCGCGCCTGGCCGAGCTGCGCGCCAACGCCTGGCTGCTGCGTCCCGCGCTCGACCTGTTCAACATCATCCTGCTGGCGGCGGTGATCTTCATGTTCGGCAACCGCGAGATGACCGCCACCGAGGTCGGCGTGCTGTACGCCTTCATCAGCTACCTGGCGCGCGTGATCGAGCCGCTGATCCAGATCACCATGCAGTTCAGCCAACTGCAGCAGGCGGTGGTGGCCAGCGCCCGCGTGGCGACCCTGCTGGACGAGGCGGCCGCCAACGAGCATGCGGCGGCGCCCGGCAACGGCAACCACGGCGGCGCCGGCCGCCGCGACGACGGCAACACCCCCGCGGTGTCGATCAGCCACCTGAACTTCGCCTACAACGAAGGCCAGACGGTGCTGCACGACCTGTCGCTGCAGATCCCGCAAGGCTCGTTCTTCGGCATCGTCGGCCACACCGGCAGCGGCAAGTCGACCCTGCTGTCGCTACTGCTGCGCTTCTATCCGGCGCGCCACGGCAGCATCGCCATCCACGGCGTGCCGCTCGACGAGATCGACAACGAGCGCTTCCGCGCCGAGGTCGGGCTGGTGCCGCAGGACCCGTTCCTGCTGGCCGCCTCCGCGCGCGAGAACATCGACATGGGCCGCGGCCTGACGCAGGCGCAGATCGAAACGGCGGCGCGCGCGGCGCACGCGCACGATTTCATCACGGCGCTCGACCAGGGCTACGACACCCCGCTGGGCGAAGGCGGCTCGCGCCTGTCGGTCGGCCAGAAGCAGCTGATCGCGATCGCCCGCGCGCTGGCCGGGCGGCCGCGCATCCTGCTGCTCGACGAGGCGACCTCGCACATCGACTCGCAAACGGAGCAAATCGTGCAGGTGGCGATGGACGAATTGCGCGGCAAGGTGACGGTGATCGCCATCGCGCACCGGCTGTCGACGATCCGCGACGCCGACCGCATCATCGTGCTCAATCACGGCCGCATCGCCGAGACCGGGCCGCACGAGCAGTTGATGCAGATCGACGGCGGGCTGTATCAGCGGCTGTACCTGTTGCAGCAGCTGGCCGCGTAATTCCCATCGGCCGGCTTCATTTGTCAACATTGAAACGCATACCCGCACGGGTGTGCGCTTTTCAAGGAAAAATACGCGCACCACAGGCTTTCGTAGTTGCAACAAGAATATAATTACCCGTACGACTCCGCAGCGGCGGAGCGCTTTCAGGGGGCTTGGCGTTGGCGGGGATGAGAAATAGCTGGTGGTTGATCCAGGCGCCGATCCAGGCACGTACTGGCGCCCTGGCGGCGGCCCTCACGCTGTGCCTTGCGCCCGCCTTCGCCCAGATGGACGAGGCCACCCTCAACAGCCGCCTGTTCGACATCCGCGAGCAAAGCCGCTTCGTCCCCGACAAGGCGCTGGCCGAGTTGCTGACCCTGCAGCCGGAGGCCGCCGACAAATCCCCGTACACCCGCGCCGAACTGCTGGTCCAGATCAGCGCCTCGCGCATGCGCATGGGCGAGAACGCCGAGGCGATGGCCGGCGCCGAACAGGTCATCGCCTACGGCAAGGGCCTGAAAGACAACGTCATCGTCGCCAAGGGCATGCTCAACAAGGTCTACGTGCTGTCGGCCAAGGCCGACGTCGACGCCGCGCACGCCCTCGCCTTCGAGGCCGAGAAACTGGCCATGAGCACCGACAACGCCGCGCTGCGCACCCAGGCGACCATCACCGCCGGCCAGTGCTACGCCGAACAGGGCAACTTCCCGCAGGCGCTGGTCAAGCTGCAGCAGGCGCTGGACCTGTCGCGCACCGTCAAGGACGATCCGGCGATGCCGGCCGCCGCGCTCAACGCGCTGACCACGCTCTACACCCAGATGAAGGAATTCGACAAGGCCTCCGCCAGCCTGGTGGAGCTGCTGGCCGAGACCGAAAAACTCAACTCGCCGGGCCGCATGGCAATGGCCAAGACCACCGAATATGGCCTGGCGATCGACTCGGGACAACCCAAGCGCGCGCTGGCGGCGCTGCTGCGCACGCTGGAGCTGGTGCGCAGGCTGGGCGCCGAACGGATGGTCGGCTCCACCCTGGTCAACCTGTCCGACAGCTATCTGAAGGAACGGGACTACCCGCGCGCCGCCCAGTACGCGCTGGAGGCCTTGCGCCTGACGCAGCGCACCAACGACGAATCGAGCACCGCCGTGGCGCGCATCAACCTGGCGCAGGCCTATCTGGCCATGGGCCGCATCGCCGAAGGCAAGGCGCAGTACGAGGCCGGCATGGCGCGCTATGAGCGCGAGAACAACAAGCCCTATCTGCAACAGGTGCTGCGCGAGTACGGCGAGGTGCTGGAACGCTCGGGCGACCTGGCCGGCGCGTTGTCGGCCTACCACCGCGAACGGGAACTGTCGAACGAGCTGTTCGAGAAGCAGCGCCAGAAAGCCGTGCTGGAGCTGCAGGAAAAATACGAGACCGAGAAGAAGCAGCGCCAGATCGAACTGCTCAGCCGGGAGAACCAGCTCAAGGGCGCGGAGATCGACAACCGCCGCCTGCAGCAGCGCATCTGGTGGCTGCTGGCGCTGGTGTTCGGACTGGCGTCGGTGATGATCGGCATGTTGTACCGCAAAGTGCGCAACGCCAACGCCCAGCTGGAGGAGAAAAACCTCGAGCTCAAGGCGCAGTCGACGCTCGATCCGCTGACGTCGCTGTACAACCGGCGCCACTTCCAGGAGTATATGCGCGGCCTGAAGCCGCACGAGAAGCTGCCGCCGGAAATGGAAAAACGCGCCGAGCACCGCAACGACATCGTCGGCGCGCTGTTCCTGCTCGACGTCGACCACTTCAAGAACGTCAACGACACCTACGGCCACGCCGCCGGCGACGCGGTGCTCAAGATGATCGCCGAGAACCTGCGCATCGCGCTGCGCGAGACCGACATGATCGTGCGCTGGGGCGGCGAGGAGTTCCTGGCCTTCCTGCCGGCCAGCCCGCGCCACGGCCTGGACGATATCGCGCGGCGGATACTAACGGGGATCTCGTCGCAGACCATCCGCTATCAGGGACATGAGATTTCGGTGAACGTGTCGGTCGGGTTCTCGCCGTTCCCGCTGACGCCGGGCGGCACGCCGCTGCCGTGGGAGCGCGCCGTCAACCTGGTCGACATGGCGCTGTACCTGGCCAAGGCGCACGGACGCAACCGCGCGTACGGGGTGCGCGGCTTCGCCAACCTCGAGCACACGTCGATGGAAGCGATCGAACAGGATCTGGAACGCGCGTGGCGCGACGGTTTCGTCGATTTGAGCGTGGTGTCGGGGGACGCGGCGACGGCGCAGACGCCGGCCGCCGCCTGAACGTACAGCCGTTACTTCGCCGGCGTGCCGCCGGCTTCGCGCTCCTGCGCCTTTTCCTGCATCTTTTCGCCGGCCCGCTCCAGCTTGCGGCCGGCCGCCTCGCTGACCTCGTTGAGCTTATGCCCGGCCGTCGTCGCGGCGCTGTCGATCTTCTGCCCCGCCGTCTCGGTGGCCCGGTCCAGTTTTTCCCCGGCGGTCTCGGCGGCCCGGTCGAGCTTCTGGCTGGTGTCCCTGGCGGCCTCGCTCATTTGCTGGCCGGCGTTCTCGCGCACTTGGCTCAGCTCGCTGCCAGCCTTGGCCGCGGCCTGGTCGACCTTGCGGCCCGCGCGCTCGGCCGGACCGGCCTCGCTCGGATCGTCCTTCTGGCAACCGCCCAGTAGCGCCGCCATTGCCAGCAGCAAGGCGCCGGCGCCGCGAAGGGTCGTGCTTGTATTAGTAGCCATCGTAGTCTCCCTGAAGAATTACTTATTGTCATTAACATACAACATCCGCTGCCGATGCAGCGCACGGCACATCATGACAGGAAGACCAGCGGATCAACCGATTTTCTTGGGAGGGGGCGGCGGCGTGAAGACGATGTTTTCCGACGTGGGGGCGGTGTCGCCCGCCTCCGACGTCTCCAGCCAGTTCAACAACTTTTCCATGCGCCGGATCAGGATGCCCTTGCTGCTGATGTAGCCGACCTGCTCGAAGTTCTCCGGCTTGCTGACCATCTTGGACACCGTCGGCAAATTGTCGGCCAGGCGCTCGAAAGCCTTGCGCGCCTTCTGCTCCCATTTGACCAGGTTCGGTTCGTTGAAACGGTTGCTCTCGTAATAGATGGTTAACGTCCGGTCATGGTTGCCGAAACCGACAATCGCCGAACCCTTGCGCACCGTCTCCAGCACGTCTTCCTTGATGCTGGCCGTCGGCACGAACAACGCGGCGCGTCCGTTCGCGTCCGGGCGCTCCAGCGGCAAATCCTGTCCCATTATTACCGTCATCATGCATCCTGTTGTTATGCCAAGGAGTTGCTGCTAGGCTATATTCCTGATTCTATATCGCTACCCCGGGCATTACAAGGAGAATGCGCCGGAGCGTGGCGGCGGCGCGAATGCCCATATGAAAGCCCTTATAATGGCGCCTTCCCCACGGCAGACCCTGTTTCCTCAATGACTACCTCCCGCTTCGGCGACATTCCCGAACACGCGGTCGACACGGCCGAGCGCAACGTGCGCGACACGCTGGCGCTGGCCATCGAACACGCCGCGCCGCGCGCCGCGCTGATCGTCCACGACACCCGCACCGACCTCAATCGGGCGCTGACCGAGGCCTACCGGCGCGTGGTGCCGGACGCGCGCTTCGTCGACTTCGACACCGTCACGCCGGACGACGTGCTGGCCGCCTTCGCCGGCATGGCGGCGGGCGACCTGGTGGTGCTGATCCAGTCGACCAGCTTCCGGCTCGAGGCCTTCCGCATCCGCATCGAACTGTTCAAGCGCGGCCTGAAGGTGATCGAGCACGTGCACCTGTCGCGCATGCCGGGTGGGCAAGGACTGCACTACATCGATGCGCTGGCCTACGACCCGGCCTACTATCGCGGCGTCGGCCACGCGCTCAAGGCCCGCATCGACCGCGCGCAATGCGGCGTGGTCGACAGCGGCGACGGCGCGCGGCTGGTGTTCGGCTCGCCGTTCGAATCGGCCAAGCTCAATATCGGCGACTACAGCGGGATGAACAACGTCGGCGGCCAGTTCCCGCTGGGCGAGGTGTTCACCGAGGCGCGCGACCTGGAGGCGGTCAACGGGCGGGTGCGCATCTTCGTCTTCGGCGACACCGCCTTCCTGGTCAACAAGCCGGCCACGCCGGTGACCTTGATCGTTGAAAAAGGCCGCGTGGTCGGTGCCGAAAACGCCACGCCGGAATTCGACAACATGCTCGCCATCATCCGCGCGCACGAGGGCGAGGTGTGGCTGCGAGAGCTGGGGTTCGGCATGAACCGCGCGTTTTCGCGCGACTGCATGGTCGACGACATCGGCACCTTCGAGCGCATGTGCGGCATCCACCTGTCGCTGGGCGCCAAGCACGGCGTGTATGCCAAGCCGCAGTTCAAGCGCAAGGAGGCGCGCTATCACGTCGACGTGTTCGCGGTGACCGAGGCGGTGTATCTGGACGACGAGCGGGTGTACCGCGACGGCGCGTGGCAGGTTGAGGTGGCTTAAAAAATCATCTGAAACACGTAGGGCGGATTAGGCGGCACGCCGTAATCCGCCATCTATGAGCCGCCGAAACGCACGCATTGGCCGATTACGCTTCGCTAATCCGCCCTACGTGGATTCGTGGTCCGTCAAAGCCAACTTGCTGTCCCACGGCGGCACCGGCTGATACTCCGCCACCAGGAAATCGATCATCGCCCGCACCTTGGGAGACGGCTGGCGGCTGGCCGGATACAGCGCGCTCAGATAGTTAAGCGGCAGCTCCCAGTCGGCCAGCACCGGCACCAAACTCCCCTCCTTCAGCGCGCGCCAGGCCAGGAAGGTGGTGTTGTAGACGATGCCCAGTCCCTGCAGCGCCGCCTGCTGCAGCACCAGTCCATTATTCGCCGTGAACGCGGCTTCCACCCTCACCGTGCGGCGTTCCCCCCCTTTGCTGAAGTGCCACGCCGTGCCGTCGGTCAGATGGCTGAAGTGCAGGCAGCGATGGTCGTGCAAATCCTCGGGCGTTTGCGGCACGCCATGCCGCGCCAGATAATCCGGCGCCGCGCACAACACGCCCCGGCACGGCGCCAGCGGGCGCATGGCCAGCGCGTGCACGTCCGGGATGCCGCCCACCCGTATCGTCAGATCGAAGCCATGCTCGATCGGATCGAGCAGCGCGTCGTCCAGGTACAGCATCGGCGACAGTTGCGGATGCAGCAGGTTGAAACGCGCCACCGCTGCGGCGAGCCACTCGCTGCCGAAGCTGGACGGCGCCTGTATCCGCAGCGGCCCGGCCAGCTCCGCGCCGCTGTGGGCGACCACGCGCGCCGCTTCCCTCGCCTGCTCCACCGTCGCCATGCACGGCGCAAGATAGGCCTGGCCGGCGTCGGTCAGGCTCACCTCCCGCGTCGAGCGGTGCAGCAGGCGCGCCTGCAGCCGGTCCTCCAGCTGCAGGATATGCTTGCTGACCATCGCCCGCGTCAGGCCCAGCCGGCGGCCGGCCTCGCTGAAGCTGCGCAGCCGTGCCACCTCGACGAATATCTCCATTGCGCGTAACTGATCCATGCCCGATTGTCTCCATGTTGACGACAATGTGTCAACCTTTTGCGCATTGTTCGGCCACCCGCAGCGCCGTACAATGACTGATTCTTACTATCGTTCCGGAGCCGGGCATGCTGACAGACGCGCAAAAACAACAATATCAACGCGATGGCTACATCGTGCTGCCGGACTTCAAAAGCGCCGCCGAGATCGCAGCGCTGCGCGCGCGTGCCGCGCAGATTGTCAACGAATTCGATCCGAAGGGCGCCGGCATCTTCAGCACCGTCGAACAGGAAAAAACCACCGACGACTACTTCCTGCGCTCCGACAACACCATACGCTGCTTCTTCGAAGAGGAAGCGTTCGGCCCCGACGGCGAGCTGAAACAGGACAAGTCGCTGTCGATCAACAAGATCGGCCACGCGATGCACGATCTCGATCCGGTGTTCCGCACCTTTTCGGCCGACGCCCGCCTGGTCGCCGTCGCCCGCGACCTGGGCCTGAACGACGCCCAGGTGTGGCAGTCGATGTACATCTTCAAGCAGCCCGGCATCGGCGGCGAGGTGCGCTGGCACCAGGACGCCACCTACTTCGACACCGATCCCGTGAGCGTGACCACGTTCTGGTTCGCGCTGGAAGACGCGACCCTGGAAAACGGCTGCATGTGGGCCGAGCCGGGAGGCCATCGCGGCCCGATGCGTGAACGCTTCCTGCGCACCGGCGACGACGTGCGCATGGAAAAACTGAGCGACATGCCGTGGCCGGACGACAGCACCGCCGTGCCGCTCGAATGCAAGGCCGGCAGCCTGGTATGCTTCCACGGCCTGCTGCCGCACTACAGCGCGCCGAACCGCTCGGCCTTCTCGCGCCATGCCTACACGCTGCACGTCACCGACGCCGCCACCGAATACTCGCCGCTGAACTGGATCCAGCGCGACGCCAGCTTCCCGGTGCGGGGCTTCCTTTGATCGTACAAATCTTCGCCGCCCACTGGGGCAACAACGAACTGGCGCCGCAGGTGTTTGTCGACCGCGTCAAGGCGGCAGGTTTCGACGGCATCGAAATGTCGCTGCCGCTGGACGCCGCCGCGCGCGACGACTGGACCGGGCGCATCGCCGCCGCCGGGCTGGGACTGATCGCGTCGCAGTGGGAGACGGCGCTGGTGCCGGGCTTCGAGGCGCACCGCGCGGCGCTGGGCGAGTTGCTCGACAACGCCTGCGCCGCCCGGCCGCTGCATGTGAACTCGCAGACCGGCAAGGACTACTTCACGCCGGGGCAAAACGGCGAACTGCTGGAACTGGCCGACGCCATCTCGCGCCGGCACGGCGTGCCGATTTACCACGAGATCCACCGCAGCCGCTTCAGCGCGCACCCGATGCTGTTGCTGCCGTATCTGGAGCGGATGCCTGGGTTGCGCTTGACGGCCGACCTGTCGCACTGGTGCTGCGCCTGCGAATCGCTGCTCGACGACCAGCCGCAAACCCTGGCCGCGACCTTGCCGCATGTGCGCCACATCCACGCGCGCGTCGGCCATCCGCAGGGGCCGCAGGTGGCGGATTTCCGCGCGCCGGAATCGCAGGCCGCGCTGGAAGCGCATCTGTCGTGGTGGGACGAGGTGGTGCGCCTGCGGCGCGCGGCCGGCGCCGAGCGCGTGACGCTGACGCCGGAATTCGGCCCGGTGCCGTACACGCAAACGCTGCCCTACACGCAAAAGGAAGTCTCGAACGCGTGGGAGCTGAACGTGGCGATGCTGGCGCTGCTGCGCCAGCGGTACTAGCAAACAAGCAAATCCGGGGTCAGGTCCTAATGCCGCTAACTTAAGCTTTTAGCGGCATTTTTGTTGTAAACGGCGGCCGGAAGTGTTAACTTGCCGGCACGATGCTATCAGATGCCATTTCCCTCGCTATAGAC
>NZ_JBEGHG010000016.1:0-103672 GCF_040675865.1 Burkholderia sp. LMU1-1-1.1
GCGCGGGCTCGGCCGGCCCCTCACGCGGCCTCCAGCGCGTACAGGGTGATCGGGTGTTCCCGGCCGCGCAGCGTGTGCTCGCCGAGCGGGGCCAGGCGGTGGCGGGTGCTGCGCGCGGCCGCGCCGGGGCCGACGATGACGTCGTGCGGCAGCGCGCGCGCGGCCGTCTCCAGCCGCGAGGCCAGGTTGACGCTGTCGCCGACGGCGGTGTAGATGCTGCGCGAGGACGAGCCGAAGTCGCCGCTCAGGGCCACGCCGCTCTCGATGCCGATGCGCACCCGCACCGGCGCGAGCGCGCGCGCGCGGCGCGCGTCGTTGAAGACGGCCACGGCCGCGACGATGGCCAGCGCCGCGTCGAGCGCCTGGTCGGCGTGGTCGGCCACCGGCAGCGGCGCGCCCCAGAACGCCACCAGTCCGTCGCCGGTGTACTTGTCGAGCGTGCCGCGGCGGGCCAGCACCGGCGCCGTCAGGCACTCGAGGAAGTCGCGCGTGAGCTGGGCCGCCTGCTCCACCGGCAGCGCCGCCACGTGGGCGGTGTAGCCCTCCATGTCGGCGATCAGGGTGGTGACCTCGCCGCTGCGCGGCGCCAGCGGGTCCTTCAGGCCCTGGCGCAGCAGTTCGTCGACGACGGCGTCGGCGACGTACTGGCGCAGCGTGCCGAGCAGCTGGCGCGAGCGCCGCTGGCTCGATTGCCACGCCAGCGGCACGGCCACGGCCAGCAGGAACAGGTTGACCATCAGCGGCCCGGCCGGGTTGAACTCGGCGTCGTGCGCCAGCAGGCGCCACGCCAGCGCCAGCCAGGCCGCCGAGGCGCCCGCCAGCAGCGCCATGTTGCTCAGCGCCGACAGCCGCGGCAGCGTCCACGCCGCCAGCAGCGTGGTCAGCAGCGCGAACGCCACCGCGATCGCCCGGCCGGGCCACGGCGCCGGCGCCACGCCGTCGCGCACGTCGAGCTGGGCGGTGAGGGCGGCCGCGTGCACCAGCAGGCCGCTGGTGAGCGGCGACAGCGGCGTGGCCACGCGGTCGGCCAGGCCCAGCGAGGACGAGCCGACCAGCACCAGTTTGCCGGCGATGAGCTCGGCCGGCCAGCGCTGGCGCAGCACGTCGATGGCGGGCACCACGGTATAGGCCTCCCAGCGGCGGCTGTACGGCAGGCGGCGCAGGCCGGGGCCGCCGGTGAGGCCGTCGGTGGGGCCGCCGGCGCGCGCCGGGCGCCCGCCGCAGCAGTCGAGCAGGGCCAGCGAGAGGGTCGGGTAGCGGCGCGCGTCGAACCAGGTTTGCATCGGCAGGCGCCGGATCATGCCGTCGGGGTCGGGGATGAAGCCGATGTTGCCGACGTGGGCGGCCTGGCGCAGGCCGGCGTGGTTGGCGATGTAGCCGCTGGCGCCGAGCGCGCCGTCCGCCCGCGGCGCGGCGGCGCCGCCGGCGAGCGCGCCGACCCGCAGCGCGGCCGTGCCGCTGTAGTCGAACGCCTGCGGCATCACCAGCGGCGCGTGCCGGGCCAGCATGGCGATGCGCTGGTCGCCGCCGGCGTCGGCCGGCTCGGGCAGGATGATGTCGAGGGCGACGCCGCGCGCGCCGTAAAAGCCGAGCAGTTGCTCGAGCAGCGCGGCCAGGCGCTCGCGCGGCCACGGCCACGGGCCGGCCGCGGCCAGGCTGGCCTCGTTGATGTCGACCACCACCAAGCGGTCCTCGGGGGCGTCGCCGGCCTGGGCCCGCACCAGCTGGTCGCGCAGCCATTCGTTGGCCGCGTACGGCTGCAGCGCGGCCGGCAGCCATTGCGACCACAGCGCCAGCGCCAGGGCGGCCAGCACCACCACCGTGGCCGGCGGCAGCGGCGGAAGGCGGAACGGGCGGGTCATAGCGGAAGGGGGCGAGGCGGCATGCGGATCGGCGTGTGATGGTTTATTGGCGGCAAGTATAGCCGGATGTGGGCGGCACCGTAAGGGGAAGTTAGCTTTAATGTAAGCAGTTGTAAGACCTGGGCGGCGGCGTCGCACGGGACTGTTGCGCGATGCTATAGTTTAAGTATTGTTCCTGCTCAATGTGATCGCCGTCACAGTATTATGGGCGATAAAGCGGACAATAGGAAAAAAAAGGAGTATTACCATGTTGTCCCCGAATTCGTCTCCCTCCTGCGCACGCGGCGCCGCCCGTGGCGCGCGCCGCTGGCTGGCCGCCGGCTTGCTGGGCCTGGCCGCCGCCGCCCACGCCGGCGAGGCGGCCCGCGTGGTGTTTGTTGCTGGAGAGGTACAGGCCGGGCCGCGCGCGCTGGCCCTGGGCGACGCCATCCAGGAGGGCGACGCCATCACCACCGGCGTCGCGGGCTATGTCTACCTCAAGACGGTCGACAACGGCCTGCTGATCCTGCGGCCGTCGACGCGCGCGCGCATCGTCACCTACCACGTCGACAAGGCCGATCCGCGCCGCACCCAGATCAAGTTCGAACTGCTGTCGGGCGTGGCGCGCAGCGTCTCCGGCGACGCCGTCAAGCTGGCGCGGCAGAATTTCCGCTTCAACACGCCGGTCGCCGCCATCGGCGTGCGCGGCACCGACTTCACCGTCTCGACCGACGCCGAGACCTCGCGCGTGACGGTGATCTCCGGCGCCATCGTGGTCAGCGGCTTCGGCGGCAACTGCATGCCCGGCGGCGCCGGTCCGTGCGAGCAGGGCGCCAGCCGCGAGCTGGCCGCCACCCAGGCCGGCCAGATGCTGCAGGTGCGCCGCGGCCAGCCCGCGCCGCAACTGTTGAGCACGGCCGGCAGCGCGCTGGCGCCCGACACCGTGGCGCCGCCGCGCGCCGACGAGCCGGTCGCCAAGGCCGGCGCGGCCGCGCCGGCCGTCGGCGAGGTCAGCCTCGATCCGCAGAAGACCGAGAGCCTGCTCACGCAGGCGGCCAACAAGGCCAACGCCGCGTCGGTGCCGCCGCCGACGTCGTCGACGGTGCTGCCGCCGGAGCAGCCGCCGCTGGTCGTGCCGGTGGCGCAAAGCCAGCTCGTCTGGGGCCGCTGGCAAGCCATCGCCAACCGTCCGGCCACCGTCGACAGTGTCAAGACGCTGACCGACGGCGCCACCGAGGTGGGGCGCAACGGTTATTACGCGCTGTTCCGCACGCCGGGCCAGGTGTGGCAGTCGCCGGCCCAGGGCAGCATCGGCTTTTCGCTGTCGCAAAGCGAGGCGTTCGTCATCAACGAGGCCACCCGCGCCAATACGGCGGCGCTGCTGGAGAATGGCAAGTTGAATGTCGATTTCGGCACCGCGTCATTTACCACCTCGTTCGATCTGGTGAATGTCGACGGCCGTTACGGCTTGCAATCGCAAGGCACGGTGTCGAAGGACGGTATTTTGGCCGGCAACAGCCAGTTCTCCAAGCCGACCAATATGACGGTGGTCGGCGCGCTCGGTAACGAGAATGGCGGCAGCGCCGCCTATATATTCACCTCGCGCCTCGACGACAAGCGCGTCGCCAATGGCGTGACGTACTGGCGCAAATAGCGGCGGGTGAATAAATAATAAAGGGGCGGATCGGATCCGCCCCTTTTTTTTGTCCGCGACGGATTTTATTAATATAAAGTCCATAATTAAAACACGCTTGCATATCTGATAATTGTCGGTTGATTTCCCCGATGGCTTATCTCATAATGTCGCGCGGCCTTGTTTTGTAGCTTTTTTATGAAAGAAGCGAAGTTTTTATCGTTTCGTGTGACGGTCGTCACATTGAGCGCTAGATGCCTTCTGCCATTATGGCTGCCGTACCACTGCAAGTGAGCAAAGCTTCAAACGCATTGCAGTTTGAAACTTATTGAATTGACCTTTAGGAGTTATAAATAATGACTATCAGCACCTCCGATATCCAAGCCCTGTACATCGCTTACTTCAACCGTCCTGCCGATTTCCTGGGCCTGGACTTCTGGAAAAACGCCGCCACCGCCGCTGGCAGCGTCGAAGCTGTTGCTAACTCGTTCGCCGCGTCGAACGAATACAAGTCGATGTACGCTGGCAAGAGCACCCCTGAAATCATCAACACCATCTACCTGAACCTGTTCGGCCGCGCCGCTGAACCAGCAGGTATCAAATTCTGGGGCCAGGCTCTGGACAGCGGCTTCCTGAACGTCGGTAACATCGCTTACTCGATCTTCAAGGGCGCGCAAAACGAAGACAAAATCGCCGTGCAGTCGAAAGTGACCGCCGCCGAAGCCTTCTACGCCTCGCTCGACACCAGCGCTGAAATCGTCGGCTACAGCGGCCCAGCGGCCAACGCCGTCGTCAGCGATTGGCTGAAAGGCATCACCACCCCAGCCAACCTGGCAGCGAACACCACCGCCGACGCACTGGCAGCCGTGTCGACCGCCGCCACCGCCGCCCACGACGGCGCCGGCAGCACCGGCACCACGCTGGCCACCACCCTGGCCATCGACACCCTGGTCGGCACCACCGGCAACGACACCATCAACGTGTACGCCAGCGGCACCAAGGCCGACGGCACCGACGCAACCACCCTGAGCGCCAACGATTCGATCGACGGCGGCGCCGGCATCGACACGCTGAACCTGGAAGTCCTGGCTGGCCCGCTGAACGGCGCGCAAGTCGGTACCGTCAAAAACGTTGAGATCATCAACATCGCTGGCGCCGACCTGCTGGCCACCGGCACCATCGACGCGACCAAATACCAAGGTTCGACCAACATCAACATCCAGAGCACCACGGCTGCAACCGTTGTGACCGTAACCGGTCTGTCGGGCAAAACCCTGGGCGTTGGCGCTGGCTACACCGCCGCTTCGATCAACGCCGACTCCGCTTCGGCCGTGCAATCGGTCGCACTGACCAATGTTGCCGACGCTCTGATCGTTGACGCCGTCAACACCAAGACCACCACCCTGAACGTGTCGGGCACCGTTGCCGATACCGCAGGCGGCGCCACCGGCACCATCGACCTGAACAACACCGGCGCCAAAGTCGCGACGCTGAACCTGAACCTGAAAGCCGACGCTAAAGTCGACGTCGCCGGCCTGGCCGCGCTGGCCTCGCTGGTGTCGACCGGCACCAGCGGCGTTGAAGTCGTCGGCGCCGGCACCACCCTGCAAAACATCACCACCGCAGGCGGCGCCGACACCGTGTCGATCTCGTTCGTAACGGCCGCCGCTGCTGGCGCGACCGCTGCCAAGAACGCCACCGTTTCGAGCGGCGCTGGCGCCGACACGATCGCCGTCACCACCACCGGCACCGGCCTGACCACCGTTGACGCCGGCGGCGGCGACGACACCGTCACCGTCACCAAATCGGCCGGCAACGCCCTGTCGATCAGCGGCGGCACCGGCGACGACAAAGTCGTCATCGGCGGCGCGGCCCTGGCCACCACCGACGTCATCGACGGCGGCGACGGCACCGACACGATCGCTGTTGCCGGTTCGGCAACCGCGCGCGTGGCCGACGACTTCATCGTCCTGACCAAAGTGATCAAGAACTTCGAATCGCTGGCCCTGACCAGCGCCGAAGGCGCAGTCGGCACCGGTGTGGCTGCTGAAATCGCCCTGGACGCATCGAAACTGGCTGGCTACACCAAGTTCACGTTCGAAGCCGGTGCTTCGTTCGTCAACAGCGTGGCCGCCAACCAGACCGTCGTTGTCGCCTCCGGCGCCACCGCCGTGACCGCTAGCGCCGCCGGCTACATCGCCAAAGGCGCGGGCGGTGCCACCAGCACCACCTACGCTGGCACGCTGACCGTCAACGCCGGCGTCGATACGACCGCCGCCACCGTCACCGCACGCGCCGACACCGTCAACCTGACCGTGAAAGCCATCGACACCGACGTCGACGCGACCCTGGTATCGACCCCAGTGACGCTGACCGGCGACGTGAAGACCGCTGTGGTCACCGTCAACAACGGTATCGACGCGCAAGACGGCGTCACGCTGCACGACAACCTGGCCAACGTCGCTATCACGACCGCAACCACCGACAACGCGCTGCTGGGCAACACCGGCGAAGCGGCACTGGGCAACCTGGCATCGCTGACCCTGTCGGGTTCGGGTTCGGCCACCGTCGTCAACGCTGACTCCACCAAACTGGTAACGGTTGACGCATCGGCACTGGGCGGCACCTACACCGTGACCGCCGACGGCCACACCGCTGGCGCCGCAACCGTTGGCCTGAGCTACACCTCGACCAACAGCGCTGTTGAGTCGATCAAACTGGGCTCGGGCATCGATGCGCTGTCGATCGGTAAATCGACCTACGGTTCGGTGGACAGCATCACCGGCCTGAACCTGGTGCTGAACGCCGCCGGTACGGCTCTGACCGCTGCTAGCGACACGCTGGCAGTGACCGGCGCGACCACCGCTGTCAAGGCCACCACCACCCAGACCGATATCGATCTGGCCCTGAAAGACATCGCCACCGCCCACACCGGCGCTACCGTTGTCTTCGCGATGGGTGGCGACACCTACGTCTACCACGACGCTGGCACCGCCGGCTCGGTCGACGCGGCCGACGTGCTGGTCAAACTGGTTGGCACCGTCAACCTGGACGCCCTGGTCGTCGCTCTGGGTTAATTCCCGAGCCATCCCCGGCCCGTGCCGGGGAGCGCCATACCCGGCGGCGGGGCAGTCCAACGCCCCGCCGCCCGCAAAAGCCAAGCGCAAGCTTGGCTTTTTTCATTTTTGCCGACACTATCCCATCGGTAAGCAACACCAGGCGGGGAAGTGGTGGCAAAAGCGATGGCCGTGTGTTACGCTTCGGAAATGTGATGTGGATCACATTTTAAAAGCCGATTCGGCGCTAACCTCGCGTCTCCCGCTCACGGGTCGGGCCCGATTGTGATCCCGTCGTTCCATGCGTTTCAACATTGCCCTGTGCACGCCCCATGAAAAATTTTCTGAAACCTAAAAACGAGATCGAACAGGCGCTGCGCTCGTTCAAGAGCACCTTTGTGACGGTCGGCTGCTTCAGCGCCGTCAGCAACCTGCTCATGCTCGTGCCCTCGCTGTACATGTTGCAGATCTACGACCGCGTGTTGCAAAGCCGCAACGAGCTCACCTTGCTGATGCTGACCCTGATGATGCTGGGCGCGTATGCCGTGCTCAGCCTGCTGGAACTGGTGCGCAGCTTCGTGCTCGTGCGCGTGGGCGCGCGCTTCGACATGCAGCTCAACAAGCGGGTCTACACCGCCGCCTTCGAGCAAAACCTCAAGAAGAGCGGCGCCAACGCCGGCCAGGCGCTGCAGGACCTGACCAACGTGCGCCAGTTCCTCACCGGTAACGCCCTGTTCGCGTTCTTCGACGCCCCGTGGTTCCCGGTTTACCTGATCGTCATCTTCCTGTTCGAGCCGTCGCTGGGCGTGTTCGCGCTGTGCGGCACGTTGGTGCTGGTGCTGCTGGCCTATATCAACGAGCGCGTCACGCGCCAGCCGCTGGCCGAGGCCAACACCATGTCGATCGCCTCGGGCGCGATGGCCACCAACAACCTGCGCAACGCCGAAGTGATCGAATCGATGGGCATGCTGCCCAACCTGATGGGCCGCTGGTTCAAGATGCACGGCAAATTCCTGCAATTGCAGGCCACCGCCAGCGAAAAGGCCGGCCGCGTCGCCGCCGTCACCAAGTTCGTGCAAGTGTCGCTGCAATCGCTGGTGCTCGGTTACGGCGCGTTGCTGGCGGTCGAGGGCAAGATCACCGCCGGCATGATGATCGCCGCCTCGATCCTGGTCGGCCGCGCGCTCGCGCCGGTGCAGCAAGTGATCGGCGTGTGGAAAACCTTCAGCGGCACGCGCAGCGCCTACCAGCGCCTGACCGGCCTGCTCGAACTCAATCCCGCGCGCGCCGCCGGCATGCCGCTGCCCAAGCCCACCGGCGCGCTCAGCGTCGAAGGCGTGACGGCGATGCCGCCCGGCTCGAAAGTGACCGTGCTGCGCAGCATGGGCTTCGCCATCAACGCCGGCGACGTGCTCGGCGTGGTCGGCCCCAGCGGGTCGGGCAAGTCGACGCTGGCGCGGCTGCTGGTGGGCGTGTGGCCCGCCGCGCTGGGCAAGGTGCGCCTCGACGGCGCCGACATCTACCAGTGGAACAAGGCAGAGCTCGGTCCGCACATCGGTTATCTGCCGCAAGATATCGAGTTGTTCGCCGGCACCATCAGCGAGAACATCGCCCGCTTCGGCGACATCGACGCCGACAAGGTGGTGCTGGCGGCCAAGCGCGCCGGCGTGCACGACATGATCCTGCACCTGCCCGAAGGCTATGACACCGTGCTTGGCGACGGCGGCGGCGGCTTGTCCGGCGGCCAGAAACAACGCCTCGGCCTGGCGCGCGCGATGTACGGCGACCCGTCGCTGCTGGTGCTCGACGAACCCAACTCCAACCTCGACGACGTCGGCGAGGCGGCGCTGCTGCAGGCGATCAACGATTTGCGCCAGCGCGGCAAGACCATCGTGCTCATCACGCACCGCACCAGCGTGATCGGCGCCACCACCAAGCTGCTGGTGATCAGCGAGGGTAGCGTGAGCATGTTCGGCCCGACCCGCGACGTGCTCAACGCGCTGCAGGAAAACCAGAAGAAGCTGCAACTGCAACAACAGCAGGCGCAACAGGCCGCCGCCCAGGCGCAGCAAGCCGCCGCCGACCAGGCCGTGGTGCAGCAGCAGGCCGCGGCCGCCGCGGCGGCGGCCAAGGCAACTAGCGAACAGGAATAAATCATGAGCAACTTAGTGAGTAAAATAGAACCAGCGACCGACGTCATCAGCCACGACGTCGCGCCGCTCACCGTCAACACCGACGCCTCGGCATACAGCCGCCTGGGCTGGATCGTGGTGCTGGCCGGCGTCGGCGGCTTCCTGCTGTGGGCCTCGCTGGCCCCGCTCGACAAGGGCGTGCCGATGTCCGGCTTCGTCGCCAAGGAGGGCAACCGCAAGGCCATCCAGCACCAGTCCGGCGGCACGATCCAGGACATCCTGGTCAAGGACGGCGACGTCGTCAAGAAGGGCCAGGTGCTGGTGCGCATGAACAGCGTGCAGGCCGGCTCGGCGGCCGAGACCACCCGCGCCCAGTACTTCAGTGCCCGCGCCACCGAGGCGCGCCTGGTCGCCGAGCGCGACGCGGCCGCCGCGGTGCAGTTCCCGGCCGAACTGGAGGCCGCCAAGACCGACCCGCGCGTGGTCGAGGCGATCGCCGGCCAGCGCCAGCTGTTCACGTCGCGCCGCTCGTCGCTGACCAGCGAACTGTCGGCCTTCGACGAGAACATCGCCGGCCTGAAGTCGCAGATCCGCGGCCTGGAAGAGTCGCGCAACAGCAAGAAGGTCCAGTTGGGCATCCTGCAGGAGCAGCTCGACGGCATGCGCGAATTGTCGCGCGACGGCTACATCGCCCGCAACCGCCTGCTGGACCTGGAGCGCACGTTCGCGCAGATCAACGGCGCCATCTCGGAAGACATCGGCAGCATCGGCCGCACCCGCAGCCAGGTCATGGAGATGACGTTGCGCCGCATGCAGCGCATACAGGACTACCAGAAGGAGGTGCGCACCCAGCTGTCCGAGACCCAGCGCGAAGCCGAGGCGCTCGGCGCCCGCATCAAGGGCCAGGATTACGAGCTGGCCAACACCGACGTGCGTGCGCCCGAGGACGGCACCGTGGTCGGCACCACCGTGTTTACCCGCGGCGGCGTGGTCGCGCCGGGCGCGCACATGATGGATATCGTGCCGAGCGACGACGCGCTCGTGGTCGAGGGTCAGCTGGCCGTCAACCTGGTCGACAAGGTCCACCGCGACTTGCCGGTCGAACTGATCTTCTCGGCCTTCAACACCAACAAGACGCCGCACATCCCCGGCATCGTGACCCAGGTGTCGGCCGACCGCACCGTCGACGAGCGCAGCGGCCAGCCGTACTACAAGGTGCGCGCCAAGGTCTCGCCCGAGGGCGCCAAGCTGATCGCCGCCAAAAAGCTCGACATCCGTTCCGGCATGCCGGTGGAGATGTTCGTCAAGACGGGCGAGCGCACGTTGATGAGTTATCTGTTCAAGCCGGTCTTCGACCGCGCCAAATCGTCGCTGGCGGAGGATTGATGATGGTTTTACGCACAAGCTTGCGCGCCGTCCCGCGCCGATTGGCGCTGGCGCTGGGCGCGGCGTTGCTGGCCCACGCCGGCGCCGCCTCGGCCATCGATCTGGTGCGCGCCTACCAGGCCGCGCTGAGCAACGATCCGGCCTACCTGAGCGCGGTGCAGGACGCCGAGGCCGGCAAGGAGTACCGCAAGATCGGCCGCGCCAACCTGTTGCCGAACCTGTCGGCGAGCTATTCGAACAGCAAGAACAAGACCGATCTGACCAGCCCGGATATCTTCGGCACCGAGCGCACCACCCATCCGGAGTACAACAGCCACTCGGCCGTCGTGCAGCTGCGCCAGCCGCTGTTCGCGCTCGACGCCTGGGCCTTGTACAAGCAAGGCAACGCCCAGTCCGACTATAACGTGGCCCAATTCTCGGCGCGGGTGCAGGAAATGATCCTGCGCGTCACCGGCGCCTATTGCGACGCCTTGTATGCCGACGACCAGGTGCGCATCGCCACCATCCAGCGCGACATGTACCTCGAGCAAAAGCAGGTCAACGACCACCTGTTCAACAAGGGCGAGGGCACCAAGACCGACATGCTCGAAACCCAGGCCCGCCTGGACCTGTCCGAGGCCCAGTTGCTCGAGGCGATCGACAACCAGACCTCGCTGCGCGCCACGCTGTCGACGCTGGTCGGACAGGAGGTGACGTCGCTCAACGAGCTCAAGCCGGAATTCCGCCTGGCGCCGTTGCCCGAGGGCGGCTATGAGGCATTGCGCAAGATCGCGCTGGAGAACAATCCGGAGATTGTCGCCCAGAACTACGCGATCGAGTCGGCCAAGCAGGAATTCAACAAGGCGCGCGCCGGCCACGCCCCGCGGTTGGACTTCGTGGCCAGCTATAGCAAGAACAGCGCCCAGGATATCGACACCTACAACCAGGACTCGACGGTCAAGGCGATCGGCATCCAGCTCAACATTCCGCTGTACGCGGGCGGCCAGGTCAGCGCAATCTCGCGCCAGGCCTACGCCGGCGTGGAGAAGTCGCGCGCCGAGCTGCAGGTCCGGACCGACCGCGTGTTGCTGGAGTTGCGCAAGCAATATTTGTCGATGGTGAGCAGTGCCTCGCGCATCGCCGCGCTGAACAAAGCGGTCGAGTCGGGCAAGTTGCTGGTGGTCGCCACCGAGCAGAGCATCAAGGGCGGTGTGCGTATCAATCTGGACTTGCTCAATGCCCGC
The DNA here is from genome assembly GCF_040675865.1 of Burkholderia sp. LMU1-1-1.1. Classification (NCBI taxonomy): domain Bacteria; kingdom Pseudomonadati; phylum Pseudomonadota; class Betaproteobacteria; order Burkholderiales; family Burkholderiaceae; genus Burkholderia; species Burkholderia sp. LMU1-1-1.1. The sequence goes on from NZ_JBEGHG010000016.1 coordinate 11,272, forward strand.
CAGCAGCTATACACCAGCGAGCGCGATCTGGCGCAGGCGCGTTACAACTATCTGGTGGCGACGATGAAGATGCGCGGCGCGCTGGGCGTGCTGGGGCCGGACGACGTGCGCGACATGGCGTCGTACTTCCGCTAAGGCGGGGGCGGCCGGTATTGGGGATGGCGGGATTGGCGCCGCCGGTGTGTGTTCGGCGGCGCCGACCGCTGCGCACGCCGGGTGGATTTATTTTGACATCAGCACCACGGCCGCGCACAGCAACGCCATGCCGGCCACCTTGTAGCCGGTGACCGACTCGCCCAGCACCAGGCAGCCGGCGCAGGCCACGATCGACATCGTCACGGCGGTCATTAATGGATAGGCCACGGTCATTTCCAGTTTCGCCAGCGCTTGGCTGTACGCACCGAAGCCGACCACGTAGCAGGCCGCCGCGCCGGCCAGCCAATAGAGTTTGACCCAGCCCCCGGCCGCGAGGTGGTTGGCCGAGATCTTCATCATGACCGTCGCCAGCGCGCCGCACAAACCGGCCGCGGCGCACCAGGCATATCCTGCAAAGGTAGATATCATTCTAAAGTGTCCGCGGTTTTCTTGAGCCGGCTGGTCTGTCATCATACCTCACCCAGCCGGGTGGGGGCTGGCCTAGTCCTTGCCGTAGCAATGCGGGCACGACTTCTCGTACACATACTCCGGCGACAACTGCTGGCGCGGCGTGACCACGGCGCGGCAGACGAAGCACTGCACCGTTTCGGTCGGTTCCAGCTTGGGATTGAGCGCGGTGCGGTAGTCGAACACGAAGCAGTCGCCCGTGTAATGGGCGCCGCCGACCTCCTCGAAGTACTTCAGGATGCCGCCCTCGAGCTGGTAGACGCTGTCGTAGCCGATGTTCTGCATGTGGATCGCCGCTTTTTCGCAGCGGATGCCGCCGGTGCAGAAGGTCACCACGGTCTTGCCGTCGAAGTCGGGCTTGTGCGCGGCGATCACTTCCGGGAATTCGGTGAACTTGGTGATGCGGTAGTCGACCGTGTTGTCGAACGTGCCGACATCGACCTCGAAGTCGTTGCGGGTGTCGACCATGACCACCGGCTTGCCGTTGTCGTCGACGCCGGTGTCGAGCCAGCGCTTGAGCGTGTGGGCGTCGACGAATGGCGCGCGGCCCTCCTCGGGCTTGATCAGCGGCATGCGCATGGTGATGATTTCTTTTTTGATCTTGACCAGCATGCGCTTGTGCGACTGCTCGACCGAATAGCTTTCCTTCACCTCCAGGTCGGCGAAGCGGGCGTCGCCGCGCACCCAGGCCAGGTACTCGTCGATGTGCGAGCGCGGGCCGGACAGGAACATATTGATGCCTTCCGGCGTGAGCAGGATGGTGCCCTTGAGGCCGAGCCGCTTGCAGATGTCCTGGTACAGCGGCCGCATCTCTTCGGTGTTGTCGAAGGTGACGAACTTGTAGGCGGCGATGTTGACGTGGGCGGCAGCGGCTGCGATGGCGGCGGCATGCGCTTCAGCTTGTAAAGCGGTATTAGCGGGCATGATGGATGGGATCAAAAAAACGGAAGAGCCGATATTATACGCGTTTTCTTTTGCTTATTAAATAGGCAGGTGGGCTGGATATCAAAAACCCGGCTCGAGCGCAGGCGCTGTAAAATAGCCGGTTATTGAACCAGCGGTGGGCAGCATATGAACATGGTAGCAAACGAGCAAGTAGCGGAACACGTCGTGGCGCCCGATGACGGCGTCGTGGCGCCGGCCGGCCCGGCCTTCGTCCACCTGCGGGTGCACTCGGAGTATTCGATCGTCGACGGCCTGGTGCGCATCGACGACCTGGTCGGCGCCGCCGCCAAGGACAAGCAGGCGGCGCTGGCCGTCACCGACCTGTCCAACATGTTCGGCATGGTCAAGTTCTACAAGAGCGCGCGCGGCAAGGGCATCAAGCCGGTCATCGGCGTCGACGTCTGGATCACCAACGACGACAACCGCGACAAGCCATCGCGCCTGATGCTGTTCGCCAAGAACCGCATGGGCTACCTGCAGCTGTGCGAGCTGCTGTCGACCGCCTGGCTGACCAACCAGTACAAGGGCCGCGCCGAGATCCGCACCGAGTGGCTGGCCGAGCTGGCGTCCAAAACCTACGACCTGCTGCCCGACGATAATCCGGCCAACGGGCTGATCGCGCTGTCCGGCGCCCATTTCGGCGACGTCGGCATCGCCATCGAGAATGGCAACCCGGCGCTGGCCGAAAAGAACGCGCAAAAGTGGGCGGCGATCTTCCCCGGCCACTTCTACATCGAGATCCAGCGCGCCGGCCAGGCCAACCAGGAGACGCAGGTGCGCCATTCGGTGGCGCTGGCGGCCAAACTGGGCCTGCCGGTGGTGGCCACCCATCCGGTGCAGTTCATCTCCGGCGACGAATACATCGCCCACGAGGCGCGCACCTGCATCGCCGAAGGCGAGATGCTGGCCAATAACAAGCGCGTGCGCCGGTTCAATGAGAACATGCGCTTCCTGTCGCAGGCCGAGATGCGCGACTTGTTCGCCGACTTGCCGGCGGCGCTGCAAAACTCGGTGGAAATCGCCAAGCGCTGCAACCTGACCCTGGTGCTGGGCAAGCCGCAGCTGCCGAACTTCCCGACCCCGCCCGGCATGACGATCGACGAGTTCCTGGTGGCCGAATCGAAGGCCGGCCTGGAGAAGCGGCTGATCCATCTGTATCCGGACCCGGAGCGGCGCGAGAAGGAGCGCCCGCGCTACGAGGCGCGCCTGAAGTTCGAGACCGATACCATCTGCAACATGAAGTTCCCCGGCTACTTCCTGATCGTGGCCGAGTTCATCCAGTGGGCCAAGGAGAACGGCGTGCCGGTCGGACCGGGCCGCGGTTCGGGCGCCGGTTCGCTGGTCGCCTATTCGCTGCTGATCACCGATCTGGATCCCCTGAAATACAACCTGCTGTTCGAGCGCTTCCTGAACCCGGAACGCGTTTCGATGCCCGACTTCGACATCGACTTTTGCCAGGAGGGGCGCGACCGCGTCATCCAGCACGTCAAGGATTTGTACGGCAAGGAGGCGGTCTCGCAGATCGCCACCTTCGGTACCATGGCGGCCAAGGGCGCGATCCGCGACGTCGGCCGCGTGATGGACTTTGGCTACAACTTCTGCGACGGCGTCTCCAAGCTGATTCCGTTCAAGCCGGGCAAGCCGGTGTCGATCGCCGAGGCGATCGAGGAGGAGCCGATGCTCAAGGAGCGCCAGCAGAACGAGGAGGAGGTGGCGCAACTGCTCGATCTGGCGCAGCAGGTCGAGGGCATCACCCGTAACATCGGCATGCACGCCGGTGGCGTGTTGATCGCGCCGGGCAAGCTGACCGACTTCTGCCCGCTGTACACGCAGGGCGGCGACGGCGGCGTGGTGTCGCAGTACGACAAGGACGACGTGGAGGCCGTGGGCCTGGTCAAGTTCGACTTCCTGGGCCTGACCACGTTGACCATCCTGGACCGCGCGGTGCGCTACATCAAGGCGCTCGATCCGAAGGAGGCCGATTTCGACTTGGCCAAGCTGCCGCTCAACGACCGGCCGTCGTACGAGCTGCTGACCAAGGCGAAAACCGTCGCCGTCTTCCAGCTGGAGTCGCGCGGCATGCAGGGCATGCTGAAGGACGCGCGTCCCGACCGTTTCGAGGACATCATCGCGCTGGTGGCGCTGTACCGTCCGGGCCCGATGGACCTGATCCCCGACTTCTGCAAGCGTAAGCACGGCGAGAAGTTCGACTATCCCGATCCGCGCACCGAGTCGATTCTGTCCGAGACCTACGGCATCATGGTGTATCAGGAGCAGGTGATGCAGATGGCGCAGATCGTCGGCGGCTATTCGCTGGGCGGCGCCGACATGCTGCGCCGCGCGATGGGCAAGAAGAAGGCCGAAGAGATGGCCGAGCACCGCGAGATCTTCCGCGCCGGCGCCGCCAAGGACGGCCTGACCGCGCAGAAGGCCGACGAGATCTTCGACTTGATGGAAAAGTTCGCGGGCTACGGCTTCAACAAGTCGCACGCCGCCGCTTACGCGCTGCTGTCGTACCACACCGCCTACCTGAAGGCGCACCATCCGGCCGCGTTCATGGCGGCCAATATGTCGCTGGCGATGGACGACACCGAGAAGGTCAAGATCCTGGTCGAGGATTCGATCGACATCTGCGGCCTGACCATCCTGCCGCCGGACATCAACAAGTCCGATTACCGCTTCATGCCGGATGGCCCGCCGCCTTCGGTGACCGGCAAGAAGGTCACGCAGATCCGCTACGGCCTCGGCGCCGTCAAGGGATCGGGCCAGAGCGCGATCGAAGCGATCATCGCCGCGCGCACCGCCGGCGGGCCGTTCACCAGCCTGTTCGACTTCTGCAAACGGGTCGACAAGAAGCAGATCAACCGCCGCACCATCGAATCGCTGATCCGTTCGGGCGCCTTCGATTGCCTGAATGTCGACCGCGCGATTTTACTGGCGTCGGTCGGCTTCGCGATGGAGTGCGCCGACCAGGAAGCCAAGGCGGCCAACCAGGTCAGCCTGTTCGGCGGCGACGACAGCGACCTGGTGGCGCCACCGGAGTACGTCAAATGCGCGCCGTTCACCGACCGCCAGAAGCTGGCCGAGGAAAAGATTGCGCTCGGCTTCTACCTGTCGGGCCACATGTTCGATTCGTTCGCGCCCGAGGCGCGCCGTTTCGCCCGCACCAAGTTGTCCGAGCTGGAGCCGTCGCGCGAGCCGCGCATGCTGTGCGGCGTGATCACCGGCATCCGGCCGCAGATGACGCAGCGCGGCAAGATCCTCATCGTCACGCTGGACGACAAGACGGCGGTGGTCGAGGTGACCGTGTATTCCGAGGTGTTCGAAGAGAACAAGCGGATGTTCAAGGACGACGAGTTCCTCGCCGTCGTCGGCAAGGTGTCGGAGGACCGCTTCTCGGGCGGGCTGCGGATCTCGGCCGAGCGGGTGTTCGACATCGTCACCGCGCGCGTCAACTATGGCAAGCAGCTGGCGTTGTCGCTGCCGACCAATGTCGACGCCAAGAAGATGGCCGAGCTGCTGGCGCCGCACCGCATGGCCGACGGCTTGCCGGTGGCGATGCGCGTGGCGCCGCAGGGCGTCAAGTGCATGCTGCAACTGGGGGAGGGCTGGCGCGTGGCGCCGTCGGACGATTTGCAGCTGGCGCTCAAGCAGGGCCTGGGCGCCAGCGAGGTCGAGATCGAGTACTAAAGAGTACCGCTGTTCCACGTAGGGCGGATTAGGCGGGACGCCGTAATCGGTCATGCCTGCGTCAACGCGGCGCACGCATGGCCGATTACGCTGCGTTAATCCGCCCTACGTATCTCCGTGGTTTGGTCCCGCGCGGCCGCGCCGCGCCCGATCAAAGCTGCTCGTTCAAGCTCGTGATCGCGTACCCCTTGGCGCCGATCTGCTCCAGCGGGTGGACGATGTGATAGCGCGGCAAATCGTCGCTGTCGTCGTCGACCTCCACCTTCTGCGCCTCGGGCTGCCAGTCGGTGTTGGTCGCTTCCTCGGGAATCGGCTTTCCTTCCGGCACGGCTAGATAGCTGTGCTTCCCTTGTGCTTCATCTCGGCAATAAATATCCACACGCATGGCATTTCCTCCTTGGACGAAAAAGTCATAGTACCGGATTTTGATTTGCCGGCGCGCACGCCGTTCAGGCGGCGGCCCGCGCCGCCTCGGCGCACCATTGCTGGACGATGTCGAACACCTGCTGCGGCGCGATCGCCAGCATGCAGGTGCAGCGCGCCGGGTCGGCGCAATGGCCGCAGGGCTGCGCCGTGACCAGGTTGTGCGCGCGCGGGCCGATGGCGGCCCAGCGCGATGGATCGATCGGTTTGAGCGGCGGGAACAGGCCCACCACCGGGCGGCCCAGCGCGGCGGCCAGGTGCAGCGGGCCGGTGCCGCTGGCGATCAGGCCGTCGCAACCGCCGACCAGCGCCGTGAAGGCCTCCAGGTCGAGGCGGCCGCACATGTTTTCCACGTTGGGCAGCGCCAGCAGCGCCGGCGCCTGTTGCGCCAGCAGTTCGCCCTCGGCGGCGCTGCCGGTGACCAGCACCCGCACGCCGCCGGCCGCGCCCAGCATGCGCGCCAGCGTGGTGTAGTGCTCCAGCGGCCATTCGCGGCCGTTGCCGTTCGATTTGGGGTGCAGGATCAGCTTGAACCCGGGCGCCGCCAGCACGGCGTCGGCGGCCGGGTGGCGCGGCGTCGTCAGGCCGTACAGCTTCCACACCTGTTCCAGCGACGGCACGTAGTCGATGCCGAGCGGCAGCAGCAGCTTGAAGCTGAGCTGGGCCTCGTGCAGCGGCGTTTTCTTGGCGCTGATGTTGATCAGGCGGTTGGCCGTGAACCAGTGGTAGACGCGGCGGCTGCTGCCGACGCGGCGCTCGATGCCGGCGCGCAGCGCGGCGATGGCCAGGTGGCGGCGCGGGAAGGCGAACAGCACGGTGTCGCATTCGGCGCGCGCCATGCCGCCGGCCTGGTCGTCGCCGAGCTCCTCGAGCGTGAGCACGCGGTCGACGTGGCGGCACTGGGCGACGACGGCGGCGGCGTAGCGGCGGCACAGGAAAACGATTTCGGCCTGCGGGTAAATCTGCTTGAGGTAGCCGGCCAGCGACAAGGTCAGCACCACGTCGCCGATATTGTCGGTGCGCGTGATCATGATGCGGCGCGGCGGCGGATTGTGCCGCGCCGCCAGGCACAGACCGCCCAGGCTGCCCACCAGCATCACATAGAACGGCTCGGGCGCCGGGGCCAGCGGCATCGCGCCGTCCAGGCTGAAGCCGACGAAGGCCGCCACCAGCACCAGGCCGGCCAGCGCCAGCGGGTGCTGGCCACGGTCCGGGTGGCGCAATTGAATGATGAAGTGGCACAGCGGGGCCAGGTACAACAGCAGCAACACGGCGCTGTCGAGCGGCGTGCCGGCGGCCAGGTAGCGCTGCACCTCCTCGAAGGCGGCGCCGATGCGCCCGGCCATGCCGACGGCCGGCATCACGCAGGCGATCACCAGCGCCAGTCCGCACAGCGCCAGCAGGCGGCGGTCGGACAGGGAACGCGCATACACCAGCAACGGGATCAGCGCCAGCGCCAGGGCCAGCCAGCCGTGCGCGCCCGCCAACAGCGACGCGGCCATGCCGAACAGCATCGCCACCACGGGCAGCCAGGCCAGGCGCGTGTGGCGCAGCGCGCCCAGGCCGCACAAGCCCATCAGGCCGCAGGCCAGCGCCAGGTCGCCGTGGGTGAGCGCGTGGAGGGGCAGGTCGGCGCCACGGCCCGGCAGGTGGTAAATCGCCAGCAGCGCCGCCAGCACGCCGGCCGCGCACAGCCCGGTCCAGAGCTGGCGCGCGCGCGGTCGCAGGTGGTACATGACGCCGATGCTGGCCAGGCCGAGCAGTGCGAGCGCCGGCGCGCCGGTCACCGCCCAGGCCTCGCCCGGCGCCGCGCGCGGCAGCGAGACGGCGAACCAGGCGCAGAAGGCGATGATCAGGCCGGCAAGCTCGACGCCGTGGCGCCGGTAGACGTTCCAGAAGGGCCGCGCGCGCAGCAGGACAATAGCCAGAAAGACCAGCCAGAGCGCCGCTTGCGCCGCGCCGACGCCGCCCGCCAGCGCCAGCGCGGGCAGCGCGAACAACAATGCGGAAGCGAACGGGCTGCCGGTCTCGGGTAGCGGCAGCGAGTTACTGGCAATATTCATGGGCGCGAGGGTGGGTGGCGGCGGGCCGGGATAATCTTGGTGCAACAGGTCCGATTATAACAGTTCATTACGGCACTATCTGACCCGCGGCAAGGGCCACCGGCTCTTGCTGTTCCCGCAATCCCCGCACCGCCCACGTGCAGCGTTCGGCGGCGCGCTGGCGCACCAGGGCGCGGTTGCTGCGGGCCTGGTCGCGGGCGTTCTCGCGATGCCACAAGTGAAACACTTCGGTGGCGAAGGCGCCGTCCTTGCGCATCACGCCGGCGTTAAACAGGCGCATCACCAGATCGGCGTCCTCGTGGCCCCAGCCGAGGAAGCTCTCGTCGAAGCCGTTGACCAGTTCGAGGTCGGCGCGCCAGACGCCCAGGTTGCAGCTCTTGATGCGGCGCCAGGTGAAACGCTTGCTGGTGCGCTGCCAGTCGGGCAGCGTCACCATCAGTTGCAGCACCTTGTTGAGGTCGCCGCCGAGGCGCCAGCGCAGCTTCTGGGCCAGGCTCAGTTGCTGCAGGTCGAGGTGCCGTTCCAGCGTGCGGCGGGTGGCCGCCTCGCTCAGCAGGACGCGGCTGCCCGAGACCAGGTGGCCGCGTTGCGCCAGCTTTCTGTGTTGGCTGATAAAATTTCGCTGCGGTACGCAGTCGCCGTCGAGAAAGATGATGTAATCGCCCTTGGCGGCCAAGGTGCCGAGGTTGCGGGCGCGGGCGGCGCGAAACCCCTTGTCTTCCTGCCACACATGGCGCAGCGGCAGCGGCGCGCGCGCCTGCAGCGCGGCGATGGCCTGTCGCGTGTTGTGGCCCGAGCCGTCATCAGCGATAATGATTTCGTACCCCAGGTCGGACTGCGCGAAGCACGCGTCGACCACGGCCGTGAGCGCATCCGGCCGGTTGTAGGTGGTGATGACGAGTGAAATATTGACGGCTGACATGTAATAAGCGCTACAAATGCCCTGTAGTAATAATATCTAAAAATGAATGAATAATACCTTAACCAAGTTCACCGTCGGCACTGTCTTTATCCACAGCCTGGTCTTTTGTTTGCCTTTTCTGGTCTTGATCACCAACTTCGGCGTGGGCTTGTGCAGCGTCGGGTTTTTGATCGTGGCACTCTACCACTGGCGGCGGGCGACGCCAGCTTTGTTACCTCATGTTACGGAGATCCGGGGGGTACTGATAGCTTTCGGTATCTTCCTGTTGCTGGCGGCGGTGGCCGTCGCCGGTCCGGACGGCCGTACCCGCAACCTGGAAAAACCGTTGCGCATGCTGCTCGCGGCCAGCGCCATGCTGACCGTGCTGGTGTGCCGCCCCAGCCGCAAGGCGCTGTGGTGGGGACTGATCGCCGGCGCGTTCGCCGGCGCCGCGTTCATCGCCTACCAGCGCTGGGGCCTGGGGCTCGAGCGCCCGGGCGGCCTGATCAACGCCATCACCTTCGGCGACCTGATGTTGTGCATGGGGCTGCTGTGCCTGGCCGGCACGCTCGATTTCGCCGGCCGCGCCGCCGTCTGGCCCGGCCTGGGCGCGCTGGCCGGCCTGCTCGGCTCGGTCGCCACCGGCACGCGCGGCGGCTGGGTCGCCATCGTGTTCTCGCTGTTGCTGCTGGTGCGCTACGGCCACGTGCTGCGCGGACGCCTGCGCAAGGGCCTGGCGCTGGTGGGATTGGGCCTGCTGGTGAGCACCTATTTCATTCCGCAGACGGGCGCGCGCGACCGCCTCGACCAGGGCATCAGCGACGTGCGCCAGTATGTGGACGGCGAGCAGCGCTACACCAACGTCGGCGTGCGGATCGAGCTGTGGCGCACGGCCTTGCACGTGATCGAGCGCAATCCGCTGACGGGCGCCAGCGAGCGCGACGTCAGGCGGCAGCTCGAGCACATGGTCGAGACCGGCCAGAGCCGGCCGTTCGTGCTGGAGTTCGAGCACTTCCATAACGATATCATTCAGCAACTGGTCTACGGCGGCGTCATCGGCTTGCTGGCCTGGCTGGCCACGCTGGTCGTGCCATTCCTGTTCTTCCTGCGGCAGATGCGCCATCCCGGCCTGGCCGCGCCGGCGCTGGCCGGCATGCTGCTCACGCTCTGCTACTTCAGCTTCGGCCTGACGGAGGTGATCTTCTGGTCGGTGCGCGCCGCCATGTTCTACGCGCTGATGCTGTTCGTGCTGATCGGCTTCTGCCTGGACGGCAGGCCGATGTCCCCGCCCGCGCGGACGGCGCCATGAGCGCGCCGCGCATCCTCGTCATCTCTCCCAACTGGATCGGCGACGCGGTGATGGCGCAGCCCTTGCTGCAATTGCTGCGCGCGGCCCACCCGGACATGCCGATCGATGTGCTGGCGCCGCCGGCGGTGTCGCCGGTGTGGCGGCAGATGGCCGAGGTCGACGAGGTGCTGGAGACGCCGTTCCGCCACGGCGCGCTGCAGCTGCGCGAGCGCTGGAAGTACGCGCGGCTGCTGCGCCGGCGCGGCTACGACCAGGCCTACGTGCTGCCCAACACCATTAAATATGCGCTGATCCCGTGGCTGGCCGGCATCAAGCGGCGGGTCGGCTACAAGGGCGAGAGCCGGCACGGCCTGATCAACGTCATGCACCGCGACGAGACGCCGCCGCGCCCGATGGTGGCGTTTTACGCGGCGCTGGCCGGCGCGCCGCTGGCGCAGGGTGCGGTCCAGGGCGCGGCGTTCCGCGCCGCGCTGCCGCGTCCGCGGCTGGTGGCGAGCGCCGCGCAAATCGCCGCCGTCTGCGCGCGCACCGGCATCGATCCGGCGCGGCCGCTGGTGGCGTTCGCGCCGGGCGCCGAATTCGGCGGCGCCAAGCGCTGGCCGGCGCGCCATTTCGCCGGGCTGGGGCAGGCCATCCTGGCCAACGACCCGACCACGCAGATCGCTTTGCTCGGTTCGCCGAAGGACAAGGAGGCGTGCGCCGAGGTGGCCGCCGCCATGCCCGCCGGCGCGGCCGTGTTCAACCTGGCCGGCGCCACCAGCCTGGCCGAGGCGATCGCGCTGATCGCGCGCGCGTCGGCGGTGGTGGCCAACGATTCGGGCCTGCTGCATATCGCCTCGGCGCTGAACCGGCCGGTGGTGGCGCTGTACGGCCCGACCGATCCCGATCACGCGCCGCCGTTCTCGGACATGGCGGCGTCGATCTCGCTGCGGCTCGATTGTTCGCCGTGCAAGCAGCGCGAGTGCCCCCTCGGGCATCAGAACTGCATGGTGCAAATGGCGCCGGAGCTGGTGTGGGCGAGTTTGCTGCCGATGTTGGGGGAAGCCGCGGCCACCCTCGGCCCGCACGGCGGCAAATAGGGGCGACCCGGCGTCCGGGGTGCGGGGTGGCTGTTTCTCCAAGCGTTCAGCGCCCGGCGATCCGGCGCAGCGCCTCGCGCGCGATCGGTGCCGGCACCACGTGGGCGCCGTCGAATTCCTCGTACCGGACCTCGTAGTGCTCGCGCGCCAGTTGCGTCGCGATGGCGCGTCCCCGCTCGACCGGTAGCACGTCGTCGCCGGCGCCGTGGGCGACGAACACCCGCGGCCGCCCGACGCGCCGCATCGGTTTCATGAAGCCGGGCGAAAACGCCACGATATCGCTGAACAAATCCCCGTTCATCAAGCCCACCGACAGCGCGTAGGACGCGCCGTCGGAAAAGCCGCCGATGACCAGCGCGTCCGGATCGACGCTGTAGCGCCGCATGGTCCACGCCAGCACGCGGTCGAGGAAGGCCAGGTCGGGACCGTAGCCGCCGCGTATCACGTCCCAGCTGTCGGTCAATGAACGCGGTACCAGCAGCAGCGCGCCATGCCGCTGCGCGTGCGCGACGGCGCTGTCGTCGGCGCCGCCGAGCAACTGGCGCACGCCGTGCAGCAGCACGATCAATTGCAGCGGGCGCGTGGACGCGCCGTCGGCCGGCACCGGCACGTGCAGGACGGCGTGGCGGCCGTTGGCGAAGGCCAGCGTGTGGCGGCCGGGCGGCAGTGGTGGTGGCGGCGCGCGCTCCAGCAGCGCCAGCGGCCGCAACGCCGGACGGGCGCGCAGGCGGCCGTCGCTATGCGGATCGGCCGGCGTCGAGGGCGGGGACTGCGTGGCCACGGCGCGTCCCCATGCCGCTACTTGGCGCGGACGTAGGAGGTCAGCTCCCAGCTGTCGCGGTTGGCGATGCGGCCCTGCCAGTCGGTGTCGCGGTAATCGAGCTTGACGAAGTTGTTGAGCGCCGGCGCAAACCAGACCGTTTCCGTCAGCTGGCCGTTGCCGCCGTTGCTGTTGGTCGCGTCGCCGCGATAGAGCGCCTCGACCACCACCTTGATGGCATCGAATTCGCCCGCCGGCACCTTGATTTTTTCCCAGTCCAGTACTTTGCCTTTGATGGTGTAGCGCCAGTGCTTGCCCAGTTTCTGGTTGTCGCCGACGACCTCGGTGTTCCATTCCTTGCCGGGCGTGAGCGGGAACGCGAAGCGCGCGAACGACGGCGAGAAGTGCATCGCGCCCCGGTCGACTGGATTCATTTCCGCGCTGAAGAGCTGCTTGGTCAGCAGCGCGTTGCTGGACGCCCGGCGCACCTCGACATGCACGCCGGTGTCGTCGATGGCGGTCACCTCCATCTTGTTGACGTTGCCTTTGACGCCTTTCCAGACGTCGGTGTATTGGTAGGTCCACGAGTCGCCGACGGCCGGCGTCGGTGCCGACGCCGGCAGGTGCGCCTCGGCCAGCGCGAACGGTCCGGCCAGGACCAGGCAAAGGGCGATACAACTTTTCAGGGTGATGCTGTTGCGCATACTGTCTCCTTTAATTGTAATTTGTTCGACAACGTTATCACAATCCGGGAGGCTCCCATCGGCTTTTCATCGGGATTTATCGGCCGTCGATGGGCGCGTGTTCGGTCATCAGATCGGCCACCCAGTCGATGAACACGCGCAGCCTGGTGCTGACGTAGCGGTTCTGCGGATACGCCACGTGCAGCGGCATGGGGGCCAGGCGCCAGTCCTCCAGCAGCGGCAGCAGTTCGCCGCTGGCCACATGGGGTTTGGCCATATAGCGCGGCAACCACAGCACGCCCATGCCGGCCAGGCCGGCCGCCAGATAGGCGTTGCCGTCGTCGACGGCGACCACGTACTGGCCGTCGATGGCGAGCGTCTCGTCGTCGCGGTGCAACAGCACCGGATAGGTCTTGCCGGTGCGTCCCCACAAAAAACCGACGACACGGTGCGGGCCGTGTTCCAGCTCGCGCGGATGGGCGGGCGCGGCGTTGCGCGCAAGGTAGGCGGGCGCCGCATACAGGCCCAGTTGCAGGTCGCCCACATGGCGCGCCTTCAACGACAGGTCGCGCAGTTCGCCGCCGCGTATCACGCAATCGACGCTCTCGCCGATCAGGTCGATCGTGCGGTCGCTGACGCCCATGTCGATTTGCAGGTCGGGATAGCGGGCGTGAAAGGACGGCAGCGCCGGCATCAGGATCATGCGCGCAAGCGGACTGGGCACGTCGACCTTGAGCTTGCCCTTGGGCTGGGCCGACGCCTGGGACAAGCCCGATTCGGTATCGTCGAGGTCGGCAAGCAGTCGGACCACGCGCTCGTAATACGCCGCGCCGTCGGCCGTCACGTTGACCTTGCGCGTGGTGCGGTTGAGCAGCTTGACGCGCAGGCGCGCCTCGAGCTGCTGCACCAGTTGCGTGGCGCTGGTGCGGCTGATGTCGAGCGTCGCGGCCGCCCTGGTGAAACTGCCGGTCTCCACCACCCGGACGAACGCCGTCATCGCATCGAACCTGTCCATGTCGCCTCCCGATCAAGTAATTGTTTGGATTATACAAACAGTGATGGATTGTTTTCGGCGTTTATCTTCGGTTTGATTGCTATTAGACTGGATTCTTCAGAAAACATTGAGGAGTTGAACATGGCAACACGTGACGTGGTTTTTCCGCCTGGCCGCCAGGCGCTGTATGAAAAGAACCGCTATTCGCCGGCGGTGCGCGCCGACGGCCTGCTGTTCGTGTCCGGACAGGTCGGCAGCCGCGAGGACGGCTCGCCGGAGCCGGAATTGAAAGCGCAGGTGCGCCGCGCGTTCGACAACCTGAACGCGATCCTGGCCGCCGCCGGCTGCAGCTTCGACGACGTGGTCGATGTCACCGTCTTCATGGTGAACCCGGAGGCGATCTTCGAACAAGTGTGGGAGGTGGTGCCGGAGTATTGGGGCGAGGCGCCGCATCCGACGGTGACGGCGGTGGGCGTGACCTGGCTGTATGGCTTCCAGTTCGAGATCAAGGTGGTGGCGAAGTTGCCGAAGTAAGCCAGCTTGCGGCGATGGCCGCCTCGTTCTCGCGATACTGCGGATCGGGGTCGCAGTCGATCGCCAGGCGGATGTGGCGCAGCGCGTCGTCGTGCCGCCCCAGCGCCGAGAATTCCGCGGCGAGATTGTTGTGGGCGGCGGCGTGTTTTGGATGGATGGCGACGGCGGCCTGTCCGTGGCGGATGGCGCGCGCGCTGTCGCCCAGCTCGGACGCCGCCAGTCCGGCGTTGGCGTGCAGGTCGGCGTCGCGCGCTTCGTGGCGCAGGGCCAGGTCGTAGCTGGCCAACGCCGCTGCCGCGTCGCCCGCCGCCAGGCTCAGGTTGCCCAGTTCGCGCATCGCCCGCCACTCCGACGGCTTGATGGCCAGCGCGCGCTCGAAGTCGGCGCGCGCGCCGTCATGATCGCCGCGCTGCGCGCGCAGCATGCCACGGTTCAGGTGCGCCTCGTAGTACGGCGGCGACAGCGCGATCGCCTTCGCGTAGGCCGCCAGCGCCTCCTCCTCGCGGCCGTCGAGCCGCGACAGAAGATTGCCGAGGTCGTTGTAGTACTCGGCGTAGAACGGGTCGCAGGCGATGGCGTCGCGCAGCCGCTGCTCGGCGCGGACCGTGTCGTTCACCAGTTCGTAGACCTGGCTGGTGTTGTAGATCAGGATGGAGCGGTGCAGCTGGAACTGGTCCCCGCCATATTTTTCCACGATGTCGGTGATGCCTTGTTCGCACAGCGCCAGCGCCTCGTCGAACTTGCCCTGGCGCGCCTTGATGTAGGCGTAGGCGTTTTCCGCGAAGACCTTGATGTAGGTGTGGCGCGGATGGTCGGAAAATTTCTCGTCAATGAGGCGCAGGTTGCGCACGGCGCAGTCCTCGGCCGCCGGCAAGTCGACGGGGATCTGATAGCGTCCGTACGTCATCGACTGCGCGTACAGGGCGGTGGGGACGAAGCGGCTGTCCGGCGAGGTGTCGAGAAACTCGTTCAGGAACGACAACGCGGCGGCGGTGTAGCCCATCGAGTAGAGGACGAAGGCGGCGTTGATGAAAAGGCCATCGACGGCGTCGTTGCCGGCTTCCTGGCGGCGCTGCGGACGCGCCGGGAACATCGCCGCGAAGAACGCGAACCAGGTGTCGTACAAGCCGATGCCCATCAGGATGTCGCACGGTTCGACCAGCGCCTCGAGGCGGCGCATGGGGTCCCTGATCGCCAGCGCATGGACCAGCACCAGCGGACCGGCGCCCGCCAGGTGGCGTTCCAGCGCCGCCGCATGGCGCGCGTGATGCAGGTCGTCCATTGGGGCGTCGGGCATGGCGGCGGCATTGCGTTCGCCGATCGGATCGCCCCGGCCACCGGCGGCGACGAAGTCGGCCGCCAGCGCCGCGCGCCGCGCGCCGTCGAGCGTGCCGAGATATAAATCGACGACCGCCGGCACGGGGAGGGCGGCGGCCGTGCCGAGATCGCTGCCCAGACAGGTCGCCAGGGTCTTGCAGATCAAGGGATTGCCGCCCGATTGCACGTACACCGCTTCGCGCCGCGCGGCGGGGAGGTGGCCGGTTTCGGTCGCGGCGGCCAGCTCGAATTCGGCCCGCGCCAGGGGCGGCAGGACGATGGCAGGCAGGTCGTCGATGCGCTCCGCGGTGCCGCGATCCAGCAGGACGAAGCGCAGCGTGCCCGCCAGGCCCGGCAGCCGCCGCAGGATGTCCAGCAGGTGCCTGGAGGTGGGCGGCATGCGCTCGGCGTTGTCAATCACTAGGGTCACCGCGAAGGTCGACGCGGCCATCGCGTCGATGACGAATTCGGCGAGGCCGACCAACAGCTTGTTCTGATACTCGTAGTGATAAAACCGGGTGCGCTCCTCGCGGGGCGCGGTGCCGGTCAAGTCGCGCGGCGTTTTGAAGGCCCGGCAAGGCCTCCATGGCCAGACGCGTTTGAGGCTTTGTTCATGCCGGGCCACCAGCGCGGGGCGGTTGGCCGCCGCGTCGTCCAGCAGCCGCAGGATGAACGGCTCGAAGCCGGCCAGATAGCCGTGGGTGTGGCCGTCGCCGTCCAGTTCCCACGGCGTTGCGCCGGGGAGGGCGGCAAGCGCCGCGCGCACCGTGGCGCGGGCGCCGAGGCCGCGCACGGCGGTGACCACGACGATCCCGTGGTCGCGCAGCGCCGCCGCTATCGGCTGCGCAAAGCCTTGGCGGATGTTCATTTTCAGCCGATGCCAGCGATCGTCACACCGTGCCCAGATACGGCGTGGTGGTGCGGATCTTGATCTTGGAGACGGTGACCTTCTTGATGACGGAGGTCCCCCTTGGCGCGCCGGACTCGTAGACCAGTTTTTGTTCTTCCGTGCTTTCGACGCGTTCGTCCGTTTCCGTTTCGGTGATGATTTCCGGGTATTTGGCGTTGTGCGGGTTGGTGCTCGGGGTGGTGCTCAATTCGCTCATGATGCGGCTCCTTCGGTTGTGGTTACACGGTGCTGCGGGAAAAATACCGGCGTTGCCGACTCCTGAAGCCCGGGCCGAAATAGTCCGCGGCCCAGCTGCAGTCCTCGTTCAACGGCTTGCTGGTGAACGGCGTGCCGGACAGGGCCGCCGACTTGACGGCGTCGCGGAACGCGTAATGGGTGTACGAGCGCATGAACTCTCCCAGATAGATGTCGGCGACTTCATGGTCGCCGGCGATCACCAGCATGTTCTCGTCGTTTTGCTTGCTGGAGGCGACGCTGAAGTTGGCCGAGCCGGTGATCACCAGCGGGCGCGCGCCGAGCGGATCGACCAGCATGAATTTGGTGTGGACGAACTGCACGTGCTTGGCCATCGTGTTGCTGCGCTCGAGCAGGAACTGGTCCAGCGCGTTGGTCCTCAGATAGGCGCCGATCGCCACGCGGCCGGCCTCGGTGGCGCGGATTTCCCGGACGGTTTGCTTGAGCTTGCCCACCTGGGTCTTGTTGCCCTTCAAGCCGTCCATCAGCAGGTAGCGCAGGCCGGCGTGTTCCGGCGTCAGCGCCTCTCCCAGCTGCCCGTCGATGGAAAACGCCAGCGTCAGCAGCACCGCGTCGGCCGGGGCGATCTCGGCGATGTAGCGGTCCAGCGCGTCGCGCTCCCGCCTCGGACTGAACACGGGCGTGCAGCCGTCCGGCCATGGCGCCGGCAGGGGGAAGGCGGCGACGATGGCCGCGCGCAGATCGGCGCCGCCGGGATCGGCCGCCAGCAACCGCCAGTAGCGCAGGAATTGCCGCGCCACGCCTGCGTCCCACACCTCGTGCCCGGCGTCGAGCTGGCCGAAGAAGCCGTTCTGCGACCAGTTGAGCGAGCCGCTCCACACCGCCGTCGGCGCCCCGCCTGTCGACAGTACCAGGAATTTGTTGTGCGCGATGTAGCTGGGATTTTGCTCGCGCGCGATCGCCACGTCCGTCAATTGCGCGGCGTCGATCTGGTCGCGGTTGTCCTCGCGCGGAAAGGCCGGGCTGTCGTCGTCGCCGTTTTGCTTGGCGTCGTAGACCAGGCGCACCTCGGCGCCCCGGTCGCGCGCCTGGCGCAGCGCCTGCAGCACCGGCGCGTGCCGCGCCTCATAGATCGCCACATGCAGCGCGTCGCCGGCCCCCGCGTGGGCGATGAAGGCCAGCAGCGATTCCGGCAGTCCGCGGCCGAGCCAATCGAAGGCCTGGCCGTTGGGCACATCCTCCGGCGCGCGGTTGTTGAAGCGGCGCGCGTATTCCTGCGCCGCCACCGCGCCCCGGTTGAAATGCACCGCGTGGCCGGAGGCGGTGCGCGTGATCGTGCGCACCGCGACCGCCGCCTCGGCCAGCGGCTCCAGCGCGGCGGGCGTGCCGCCCAGCGCGACGGCGCGGTAGGTGTAGTCGACGTCCGGCCGCACCGTGTAGTCGGCCCACTGGAAGGTTTGCAGCGGATGGCGCCGCGTCGACACCTGCACGCCGGTGGCGGTGCCGGGGTCGGTGGAGAGATAGCGCTTCTGGCTTTCGAGCCAGTCGGCGCGGCCGGTGACGTGGTCGGTGCGGTGCAGGGCGAAACCCTGCAGCTCGCCGGCGCGCGCGGCCGGCCAGTCGAAGCCGAAGATCACGACATGGCTGCCGGCGATCGCCTGCACGTGCAGGTCGCCCTCGGTGCGTTGTGCGCGCATGCGCCCTCCTGGGTTTCCGCACCCTGGTCAGAACTTCAGCGAGTAGCCGGGATTGGACGCCTCGGCCTTGGTGTAGCTGACGCCGTCGACCCGCAGGCCGTCGGCGTTGAGCAGCGTGATGATGCCGCCCTTGTTGGGCAGCACCACCGGCGCCGCCAGGGTCACGCGCAGGGTTTCGCCGGCCTTGATGGTGCCCGACAGCGGCATGGCGTGCTTGTCGCGGTCGAGCAGCTTCCAGCCGGCCAGGTCGACGTCCTGCGCCGTCAGGTTCAACAGCGTGACGGTTTCCACCTCCGGCGAGCGCACCGGATTGACCAGCGCGGCGACGATGCGCAGCGCGCCGTCGGGCGCCTCGGGTGTCGGCAGGCCGCCCGGCCCGAACGGGTCGGGCGGGTTGGGCCGGTCGCCCGGCGGCCCGCTGACGCCGCCCTCGATGCGGTGGCCGGTCTGGTCGTCGCTGTGCCAGGTCTGCGACTGGAACTTGAGGAAGATGGCGACCCACTGGCGCTGGTCGGGAAAGTGCAGCAGCAGCCCGCCGTCCTGGTAGACGCCGTCGTCCTTCCTGAAGTCGGCGGCGTTGGCCTGGTTCATGTGGATGTCGTGCACGCCGTTACCCGGCAGGAAACCGAAGATCTTGTCCTTCTTGCCGGGCTCCGGCCCCCAGCGCTCGCCGAAGGCGTACAGCAGCGCGTTCTCGTCGCTCATCGCGCGCTGGATGTGCTGGTCGATCTTGTCGTTGAGATCGTTGTCCGGGCCGTTGATACTCAGCGGCAGGGGCACCATCTCGCGCGGATCGAACAGGTTGCCCCGGATGAAATCGAGCGCCGCGCTGGCCGGCCTGGACGGCAGCGGCGACCAGCCGACCGGCAGCTCGTCGAGGTGCTGCAGCAGCGGATGGTCGAAGTGCGCATCGACCACGTACTCGACCTCGGACGGCGCCAGCTGCGACTTGACGTTGATGGCGATCCGGTAATCGGTGGTGTCGTCGACGACGTGCACCTGGTAGTGGGAATTTTGGTTGGAACCGAGCTGGCGATTGATTGGACGTCCCTTGAGGACGCCGTAGTGCTGCAGTGGCATGGTGTTCTCCTGATGATGGCAACGGGAGGGCCTGTGGGCGATCGGACGATAGCTGACAATATAGCCGGTGGCCGGCAAAGTTCAAGCGAGCCCAACATCAAGAAAACCGTGCGCGGCCGGCCGCCTATTTGTGCGCCGGATCGTAGGACAGCACGGTCTTGTAGCCCTCGGGCGCGATCGAGGTGTCGAACGGATAGGCGGCGAAGTTGAGGCGGTCGACCATGCCCAGTTCGACCAGGATGGTGTGCGGCGTCTCCTTGCCGCGCCGTTCCAGCAGGTTGACGGCGGCGTTGATGGCCACCCTGGTTTGGCTGACGCCCTTGGTGTCGGCGGCCGCCTCGATCCCGCCCTTGCGGATCAGCCGCGCGATCTCGCCGGTGAGGTCGTAGGCCACCAGCCGGACCTTGCCGCTCAAGCCGGCCTGCCTGAGCGGCTCGACCGCGGCGGGCGCGCAGCCGGTGCAGCCGAGGATGTAGTCGAGCCGCGCGCCGTGCCTGGCCAGCAGTTCGGCCGCCAGCCGCTGCTGGCCGGCGAAGTCGCTGTCGCCGTAGCGGATGTCGAGGATGTTGACCGGGATGGCCGCGTCCTGCGCCGCTATGCGGGTGCCGTCGACTTCGCCCTTGACCCAGCCCGCGCCCATGGGGCCGGGCAGCAGCGCGATGTTGATCGATGCCAGGCCGCGCCGCTGGGCGTCGCGCACCACCCAGCGCGTGGCCTCGAGGCCCATGCCGCGCAGCGAACTGGTGACCTTGAGCGACAGGTCGTCGCTGCGGCTGTCGTTGGCCAGCTCGATCACCGGAATGCCCGCCGCGCGCGCCTTGGCGATCGACGCGTTGTTGGCCGTCATGCCGATCGGCGACAGGACGATGGCGTCGTATTTCTCGGCGATGGCCCGGTCCATCTCGCGCAGTTGGCCGGCCAGGTCGTTGTAGCCCTGGGCCGGCAGGATGTCGACGGCCACGCCCAGGCGTTTGGCCTCGCTGACGACGCCGTAGGCGCAGCCGCCCCAGTAGGGGTCTTTCAGGTGGGGGAACAGGAAGGCGATGCGCCAGCGCTTGCTGGCCGGCGCCGCCATGCGGTACTGGCCGGGCACCACCCGGCCGCTGGCCAGGGCGTCGTCGGCCGAGCCGTTGGGCTGCACCGGACGGAAGATCGACAGCACCGGGATCGGCGCGAATTTGGCCGGGTGCGCCACCGGCGCCGGCGCCGGCGGGGCCGCGACGGCGCACGCCGGCAAAGCAAGCAGGCCCAGTAGCGGCGACAGGCGAAGGAGTGGCGTCAACATGATGGGCTAGTCTTATCGAAAAACGTGTCAGAGCGGATTGGATGGACCGGCGGGGCAGGGTTTATTGTACGCGGCGGCGGTGCCGCCGGCCATGCCCGTCGGCGCGAGCACGCCGTGCCTGGCCGCCAGGCGGGCGAATTCGCCCGAGCGCACCATTTCGGTGAACAGGGCGTTGTACTGGTTGCGCGCGGCCGCGAACGCGGCGCCGCGCGGAAAGGCGAGATAGCCGTCCAGTTGCGCGATGGCGGGACACAGGGCGACCAAGCGCCCGCTGGCGCGCAGCGTGCCGATCAGCGCGGCGCTGTTGCGTTCATTGGTCGCCAACAGGGCGACCCGGCCGTGCATCAGCATTTGCACGCCGTTTTCCAGTTGATTGACCTCGCTGATGTCCAGCCGGGGCCGGGCTTGATCGAAGCGGGCGCCGTAGTGCCAGCCACGCACGGCGGCGATGCGCGTGGCGGTGAGCGGGCCGAACTCGCCGTGCCAGGGCGGGTTGTCGCCGCTGCGCGCGTAGAAGACCAGGCGGTCGCGGTAGAAGGGCAGGTCGACGAAGTCGAACTGCTTGTCCCGTTCGGGCGATTTGTAGGGGCCGATCAGGATGTCGGCCTGGGCGCGTTGCACCATGGCTTGGGCGCGCGCCCACGGATAGATACCGAAGCGCACCGTGTCGCCCGCGCGCGCGGCCAAGGTGCGCAGCACGTCGACGCCCAGGCCCTGCCATTGGCCGTCGGCGCCCTGCTCGAAAATCAGGTCGAAGCGCGCGCCGACGGCCAGGCGCTCGGCGGCCGTGGCGCACTGCGCCGCGCCGAGCAGGGGCAAACAGGCGAACAACAGGTGTCTAAGCGCGCTCATGAACAGGTTTCCCGGGCCGGTCGATGCCGCCTAGTCTAGCATGCGGTGCCGGGAAGCAAGTTACCCCAATGACGACATGCGCGCGCGCGTGTTGTGGCGGAGCGCCCCGGCCAACACGCCAAAGCCCAGCAAGAACATCGACGCCATGCCCGGTTCCGGCACCACGCTGGCGGTCTGCCGCGCGATGAAGGACAGGTTATCCGCGTAGCCGTCGTTGTCGCTCGAAGCGAGGCGCTCCATCGACAGCCAGAACGACAGCCTGCTGGTGCCGGCAGGCATGATTCCCGAGGACTCCCGGTAGTACAGGCCCGTCTGGTTGCCGCGATCGTCCGGGGTGACGGGACCGATCGCGGCGTTTCCTATCTCGTTGTTCCCCGCATCGAGAAACTGCACAAAGAACAGTGCGTTATCGCCCTGGTCGGCCCAGCCGCCGAGCCATCCGCTCAGGGAATAGGAAATGTTCTGCGCCGTCGGCACGCCGAAGTCCAGCGTTTGAACGCCCACGGCATACTGCCCGAAGCCGGCGAACATCTTCGTTCCGCGATCCACCGGGCCAGGCTGGGTGGGAAGCACCCAGTTGTTGCCATAGTCCACCGACTGCACCATGTTGTAATCCGGGTAGCCGGTCCAGCCGCTCACCCCGGCTTCGGCATCGCCGTTGACAATGAGGTTCTGACCGTACATGACGTCAGCTTTGCCACTACACGCCACGGCGAACAAGGCCGCGGCAACGAGAAATCGACACTTCATGAAAAGCTCCTTGTAAAAGTCAAATGACGCGGTACTGGTCAAGTTGCGCCGCCCCGCGCATCGCCGGGTCGCTGATGGAAGGCAAGCCGTTTTCCAGATGGCCGGCGAAGCGGCGCAACCAGCCCGGCAAGCCGCCCACGCGCAGGCTGTAGTCGTACCAGTTGGAACTCGATGCCAGGGCAAGCCGGACGGTGCTCTTCGAGCGTGCGACGACGCGCACTTCCAACGGCTTGCTCGCGTAATACTTGTTGGCGGTGAGTTCGAAGGTGCATGGCTGCGCGCCATTGTTGACCAGATCGATGATCAGCTCGCCGGCGCCGCGGTCGGCGCGCAGGAAGATCTCCGGCCATGCAGCGTTGCCCGCACCGCGCACGTCGCCGACGATGTGGCGATGAAAGCCGTTCGGTCCGAGTACCCAAAGATCGTAGGAGGATGCGGTGTTCCAGCGGCCTTTGAGCTGTTTGCCAGGTTCGACCGTATAGCGGCGCGGGACTTGCTCCAACGCCAGGCGGTCGTACACATGAAACACCGCCCCGGCTTCGCCCAGGTTTTCGAAGCTGAGCTCCACCTGGCCGCCCCCGGCCGGCACCTGCGCCTGCACCTGGAGTTCGTAGGGCAGCGCGCGCGCGGGACGCACGCCGGCAGCCTGGACGGGTGCCGCCAGGGTGGCCGGCGTTGCGGGCACCTTGGTGTTTGGCAAGCTCAGCGCCATCGAACGCCGCGCAGCCGTTTCCGGCAGCAGTTGCGTGAACCCGTTGTCGTTCGGGTTGGCGAAGTCGAAACAGGACAACAGGTTGCCGCTCACCGCGCGGCGCCATGGGCTGATGAGCGGCTCGCGCACACCGAAACGCGCCTCGATGAAACGCACCACCGAGGTGTGGTCGAAGACCTGCGAATTGACCCAGCCGCCCTTGGTCCACGGCGAGATGACATACATCGGAACGCGCGGCCCGAGACCGTAGGGGCGATGGTGCGTACGTGGATCGGCGCCGTTGAGCACGTGATGGTACTCGCCGGTCGTATCGACGGTCGACGCACCGGCGAGCTGCGGCTGCGCCGGATTGCCGCCGTCACTCGTGTACGCCGGGACCGCGGGCGGTGGCATGTGGTCGAAGAAGCCGTCATTCTCGTCGAAGTTGATCAGCAGGACCGTCTTGCTCCAGCTCTCAGCATTGGCGGTCAGGGCGTCCAGCACGCGCGCGATGTAGTCGGCGCCCGACGCGGGACTCGAGGGACCCGGGTGTTCGGAGCCTTCGGCGGTCGCGACGACCCAGCTGACCTGCGGCAGGCGGTTGGCAAGCACGTCGGCCTTGAGCAGGTCGAGGTCGCGCGTGGTGGTGCCGCGATCGCGCAGGGATTGCGAATAGCCCGGCCGGCGATACCACGCGTTGCGGAAAGAGCGGAATCCCGCCAGCGAGTTATCGGTGAAGTTGTCGGCCATGTTCTGGTAAACCTGCCAGCTGACACCCGCCGCTTCAAGCCGCTCCGGATAGGTGGTCCACAAGTAGTCGGTGGACATGTCCGGATTGAAGTCGTCGCGGCTGTTGTCGGTCGACGGGCCGCCCGCGGCCGCCAGGGGATCGTTGTGGCCGCTGAACAGAAACAGCCGGTTGGTGTTGGTGCCGGTCTGGGTGGCGCAGTGGTAGTGGTCGCAGATGGTAAAGGCGCGCGCGAGCGCGAACTGGAAGGGAATGTCGGCGTCGGCGTAATAGCCCATCGCGTGGTTCTGCTTGACCGTACACCAGTCATTCATACGTCCGTGGTCCCACGCCAGTTGGGCGTCGAGCCAGCTATGTGGCGTGCCGGCCACGCGCATGACGGGAAAGTCCTGCACCGTGTTGAGCCGGAACGGCGCGATGGCGCGGCCTTGGGGCCAGTTGGGCCGGCCAGGCACCGGCGCCCCGCCGACGGAGCGCTGCACGAAGACCGATTTGCGACTGAAGAGATTTTGCCGGTCCATCACAGGAATCGGAAAAGGATCGCCGAAGCCCCTTACCCCTTCCAGCGTGCCAAAGTAGTGGTCGAAACTGCGGTTTTCCTGCGTCAGCACGACGATATGCTCGACATCCTGCAGGCTGCGGGTGCGCTGGTTGGCAGGCAGGGCCAGCGCCTTTTGGATAGACGGTGGAAAGGTCGCAAGCACGGCACTGGCGCCGGCGGATTTGCCCATGGTGCGGAGGAAGTCACGGCGGCTCATGCATGCACCTGCGTGCGTGCGAACGCGAAATTAAAAGTATGCATTGGATTGATCCAGGTCGATTGTCGGGGGAAACACGAAACTGAGGTCATGCGAGGCAGCAGCTTACGCACCAACTATGAAAAGTTGATGACATGTCATGCAAATATCGCACTTTACTTATTTCGGTAACAATCCTGGCCGGGCGCCTGCGGATGGGAACGGACGGATTTCAGCGTCCATGATTCACGATGCTGTCACAAATTCTATCTATACTTCCCCCGTTAAAACGGAAGTTAGCGGATGTTCATGGAAACAGTAGCGATCAAGCCCGACGAAAGGTCGTTGTCGGCGGCTCATCGTGACCACTTCATGGAAGCGATGTCGCGCATTCTGGCCAGCCGTACGTTTTCCAAGAGCGCACGCCTCTCGGCGTTCTTGCGCTATGTGTGCATGACCACCGCCGAAGGTAGTGAAAAAATCCTGTGCGAACAGAATATCGGTACGGCCGTCTTCGGCCGTCCTGACCACTTCAACCCTTCCGATGACACCATCGTGCGCAGCAGCGCGCGTTTACTGCGCCAGCGTCTTGCCGCTTATTACGAGGAAGAGGGGCGTCAGGACCGGTTTCGTATCAGCATTCCGCGCGGTTCCTACGTGCCGGTGTTTGTCGATGCGACGCCGCCTCGATTCACGCCGGAGTATCAAGCCGATGCAAGGCCGGACCCCGCTGCCGTCGTGCCGCCACTTGAAAAGTCGGCGCCGCCCGCCGTCCCCGGCGAGCCCACCAAGGCCATTGCGGAAACCAGGCAAACCGGGCCCATTGCGCAAGCCGCGCCGATTACACCAACTGAGCCAGCCACGACCACAATACCCGGCTCCGCACCATGGTCCGGGCCAGCCTCGACCTTCTCGTTATCCACGTCAATAGCCCTAGTCCGTCGCCACTGGCTGTTCGCCGTGCTGGCCCTCCCGATACTGGCAGGTCTGATCTTCTTGCAACTGCGGGGCGTTGGAGTCGCGCACGCCGACGCCAGCGATCGTTTTTGGGCCACCATACTGTCGGCCGACACCGATACCTCGCTGATCGTGGCCGACAATGGCCTGGTGATGTACCAAAGCGAGGTGCGCCGGCAGGTCGATCTGAGCGACTACAACACGAATTATCCCGGCGATGCCGACACGGCCGGCACCGCCAGGAGCGTCGCCCATTACGGCGCCCGCCGCTACACCGCCATGTCCTCGGTGACGCTGGCGTCCGAGCTGGGCAAGCGTGCCCGCGCCGCGCCGCAGCGCTTCCATGTCCGCTTCGCGCGCGATGTGCATCTTGCCGACCTTAAACACGGCAACGCCATCCTGGTCGGCGTCGAGAACTCCAATCCGTGGTGGGCCTTGTACCGCAAGCAGTTCAATTTCCACATCGACTGGAATCCGCTCTCGGGCGATTACGCCATCCGCAACGACCGACCGCGCCAGGGCGAACAAGCCGACTACGCGTTCTCCGGCCGCGACCCGAGCCGGCGCGGCTACGCGCTGATCGGCTTGAAGCGCAATCTCAGCGGCGACGGCTATACGCTGCTGCTGGGCGGCACCACCTCCGCCGGCACCGACGCGGCCGTCGAGTACTTGATGAGCCCGGCGTCGATGGCTCCGCTGATGAAGCGGGCGCTGCGGCCGGACGGCTCGATCGCCGACTTCGAGGTCTTGCTGCAGTGCGTGTTGCAAGCCAACGGCAGCACCGATATCCAGGTGCTCGGCCTGCGGGTCAACCAGTCCTGATTCCCCCCGCCGTCCCGCATGGCCCGTTCCCTTGCCGTTTTTTTCCGCCGCCGGCGTCCCCGTGCATGGGGGAGGGCACGCGCCCGCGCGCCCGCGACGCGGCGGGTTTCACGGTGATTTTTCACCGTGAAACGGAAAAACGCCCGCGATCGCGGCCCTACACTGCTCGGCGTTGAAAGCGTCCCGGCCGCACCGGCCAGGAGACCCCGCGTGTCGCACCCCTATCCGGATCGGAGAGCATGACCATGCAATACACCATTTCCAAACACCATCGGCTGATGGCAACCTCGGCGCTGGCGCTGGGTTGCGCGCTGGACGCCCATGCGCAAGACGGCAAGGAAAGCCCGGACGAGGCGGCGCCCACGGCCGTCGTCAACGTCACGGGCATCAAGCGCGCCTATCTGAGGGCCATTGAAAGCAAACTCGACCGTAATGGCATCGCCGATGTCGTCAGCGCCAACGAGGTGCAGGGATTGCCGGACAACACCATCGTGGAAACCCTGCGCCGCGTGCCGGGCCTGTCCGTGCTGCCGACGCTGGACAACGAACATCCGCGCGACGAGGCGGCCACGCCGGTGCTGCGCGGCCTTGGCGCCGCCTACAACAATGTCACCATCGACGGCTCGCCGCTGGCCTCGCCGGGCACGCCGAACGGCAACCTCGGTTCCATCGGTCGTGGCGTGCGGCTCGATTTGCTGCCGTCGTCGATGATCAGCGAACTGGTGGTGTCGAAAACCTTCTCGGCCGACCAGGAACCGAACGCCATCGGCGGCGCCATCGACCTGAAAACCCGCAGCGCGTTCGAGCGCGGCGGCAAGCCGTTCTTCACCTTTGAGGGCTCCGGTGGCGCCGCCAGCGACAACTCGCGTCCGCGCAAGCAGGACCGCGTCGGCCAGCGCGTGGTCACCACCGGCAGTTTCACCTTCGGCCCGGCGCGCGAGTACGGCGCCGTCGTGTCGGCCAACTACCAAAAACTGGAAACGAGCACCGACACCCACATGACCACCGATACGGTGTTCGAGAATTTTTATGACGGCAAGGGCAATCGCCTCAGCGGCAACAACCTGGGCAACGGCTACGCCGTCCCGCAGCAGGACAAATACTGGTATGTGCAGGACGACCGCACCCGGGTCGGGCTGACGGTGAAGCTGGAAGCCAAGCCCAACGAGCAAGTCTACGGCTTTCTGACCGCCGGCTATTACCGTTTCCGCGACCTGATGCAGCGTAACGAAAATCTGATCGATCCGCGCAACACCGCGCTGGTCTTCAACCAGACGCCGACGTCCGGTTCCTACCCTGGCGCCGACGTCGAAGTCGGTTTTTCGCAGCAGGACATGACCAGCGCCACCAAGCTGTTGCAAAGCGGCGCCGACTGGAAGATCGACGACAGCCAGAGCATCAGCCTGCGCGCCAACGTCTCGCGCGCGACCTACCGCGAGCCGATCCAGATGATGAAGTACGCCACCAACGCCAGCTACAGCGCGCCCGGCGCCGGCGGCGCCACGCCGGTGGCGACGCCGGAGTACGCGTTCGACTACGACAGTAGCGGCCTGAATCATTCGTTCAACGTTTCGCCGGCCGCTTACAACAATCTCGCCAACTACAAGTTGCTGTACTACCGCGACAACTATGTCCGCTCCGCAACCGACACCATCGGCAACGTGCGCGCCGACTACCGCCGCAACCTCGACCGGCCAGGCCTGGGTTTTGCCGCCGGCGTGTCCTACACGCTGGACCGGCCGAGCTACAACATCTTCCGCAACGACATGCAGCCCAACACCAGCATGCCAGCGCTGACGTTGGCCGGCGTCACCGGTCCGGGCGCGCCGCTGAAGTACAACCAGAGCGGACTCAACTTGATCACCATCGATCCGCAGGGGGCGCTGGCGCAAATCGCCGCGCTGCGCGCGGCCGGCGGCTTGAACACCACCAATCAGGTCAACTTCAGCAACCAGGACAATTTCGAGCATGTGGAAAAGACCGCCGGCGCCTATGCGCAGGTGAGCTACAACACCGACCAGTGGAAAACGCTGTTCGGCCTGCGCGAGGACCGCACCGAGCAGGAAACCAACGGCCGCGCGCTGGTGGCCGGCAGCTGGGTGGGCTTGCCGACCAGCTCCAAGTACGATTTCCTGCTGCCGTCGGTTCAGGTGACGTACCAGGCGACGCCCGAGCTGGACCTGCGCGCCGCCGCCAGCCAGACCATCGGCCGGCCGACCTACGACTCCTACGCCGCCCGCACGTCGATCAACTTCGTCAACGTCGGCGACGCCGGCAATCCGAACGCGCAGGGCGTCACGGTCACGGTGGGCAATCCGCAGATCAAACCGCGGCTGTCGACCAATACCGACCTGGCGCTGAACTATCGCTTGCCGAAGGCGGCCAACGGCTTGCTGTCGCTGGCGGTGTTCAACAAGGATATCCGCGACGAGATATTCAACCAGTCCTCGCTCGGTTACACCTACCAGGGCGTGACATATGCCAACGCGCTGGTGTCGATGCCGGCCAACGCGTCGGACGCCTCGGTCAAGGGCGTGGAGGCGGCGGCCGTCGTCAATTCGCTGGGCTGGGTGCATCCGGCGCTGGCCGATGTCGGCTTCAGCGCCAACTGGAGCGTGCTGGACGGCCAGATGAGCGTGCTGAAAGCCGCAGGGGGAACGCGTCGCCTGGACCGCCTGGTGGGCCAGCCCGATCAGACTCGCAACCTGACGGTGTTTTATGCACGCAAGGGACTGGAGCTGCGCGCCGCGTATAACTACCAGGGCAAGGCGCTGCGCTCGATCGTGCCTGATATCGCCTGGCAGGATCTGTACTGGGCGCCGCGCGCGCAGGTCGACCTGCAGGCCAGCTACAGGATCAGCCCGGAGTGGACGGTGTTCGGCCAGGTGCAAAACCTCAACCGCCGCCGCATGACCAGCTACACCGGTCCTGCGCAGAACCTGCTCAAGGACACCTATTCGGTGCCGATGGTCGCGTGGATCGGCCTGCGCTACACGCCGAACTTTTAACTTTTTGACTGGACCCGAGACTCCATGAATTCTTTATTTTCCATTCCCCGGCTGGCCGTGTTCGCGCTGGCCGCGCTGAGCGCCGTGCCCGGCGCGGCCGCCACGCGCGCCGAGCAGATCCGCCAGAAGCTGCTCGATCCCGCCGCCGGCGTCTTCATCGCCGCCCACCGGGGCTGCCACAACGCCTCGCCACGGCTGGCCCTGGCCGCCGTGCCGGAAAACTCGCGGCCGGCGCTGGAGCACTGCGTGCTGCTGGGCGTCGACATGATGGAGCTCGACGTGCGCCGCGCCGCCGACGGTACGCTGGTGGTGATCCACGACGCCACGGTCGACCGCACCACCGACGGCCACGGCAAGGTGTCCGCGATGACACTGGCGCAGCTCAAAGGCCTGCGCCTGAAGCAGAACCTGGGCGGCGCCATGTCGCCCGAGCTCACCGGGGAAAGCGTGCCGACGCTGGCGGAGATGCTGGAGGCGGCCAAGGGCCGCATCATGCTCAACCTGGATATCAAGGACGACGATATCTACGCGCAAGTCATCGCCGAGGCCGGCAAACATGGCATGGGCCAGTACGTGCTGGTCAAGAGTTTCGTCAACGACCAGACGGCGCGGGCGGTGGCCGACCAGCCGCCGTTCGCGTCGGTGCCTTATATGCCGATCGTCGGTCCGTGGTCCGGCGCGCGGCAGGTTCAAGGCGCGGCGCGGATCGTCGGGCGGCAGCTGGCCGGGCGGCGCAAGCCGGTCGGCGTGGAGCTGGTGTTCCTGCCGCCGGCGCAGATGCAGCCGCTGCGCGAGCTGGTGGCTCAGGCCAAGGTCAGGTTGTGGGCCAATAGTCTCACCGCCGTCGGGGTGATAAGCGTGATCGGCATGGGGGGCGACCTGGAAGCGCTACGCACCAATGGCAAGACGTGGGGCGAACTGTTCGCGGCCGGTGTCGACACCATCCAGACCGACGAGCCAGGCCCCCTGCTTGACTATCTGGAGCGAGAAGGCATAAAGCACTAACGCGAGAGGGAGCTAACGTGTCGAGATTGCGGGGCCCGGCTAGCTGTGCAGATTTTCTTGCCCGTGAAGTCCACCAGCATCGCCAGGTGCTGCGATTTTCCTCCTCGAGGAACATGTCGACCACTTCCTGCGAGGCGAGGATACGGAACTCGCGCGGGTTAGACTGTTTGGCTTTGCGCAGCAGCTCGCGCAGGATCTCATAGCAGATGGTGCGCGAGGTCTTGACTTGGCCCTTTCCGGCGCAGGCCGGGAAGGGGGAGCACAGATGTGCGTCAGCGATTCGGGCGTGTGCTTTCTTATCATCTCCACCAGCCCCAACGCCGAGAAGTTCGGCACCGACACCTTGGTGCGGTCGCGCGACAGCGTCTTTTTCAGCCGCATTTCGTTTTGTCTTGTGCCTCCCATACGGTAAAGTAAAGACTCTTGGCCGTGGCACTTACTCCACAATAAAGATCGCCTACTTGAGCGAGAACGTAGCGGCGCACGTGAAGAAAATGGAGTTCTAGCCATGGACAATGAAATTAAGACACTGACCACCTCGCCTGACTATCAGACTTTGCTGGAGCAGATTTCCGGCACCTACACTCAAGGCCGTGTTTGCGCAGTGCAGACCGTCAACAATCAGCTCATCGAGACATACTGGCAGGTCGGGCGGCATATTGTTGAATTTGAGCAAGGTGGAAAAATCCGCGCTGATTACGGCACGGCGTTGCTTGCCAGCCTGGCGAAGGACTTGAGTCTGCGCCACGGCAAGGGCTTCAGCCGCAGTAACCTGATACGCATTCGCCAGTTTTACCAATCTTTCCCAAATGGTGCGACGCTGTCGCACCAATTGAACTGGTCGCATATTGTCGAATTGTTGAAAATCGACGATCCGTTGGAACGCGGATTTTACGAGCAGCAAACCAGCCTCGAGCGCTGGTCGGTGCGGGAGCTAATACGACAAAAGGAAAGTGGCTTGTTCTTGCGACTGGCCGCCAGCAAGGATAAGGCTGGCATCCTCCAGCTTGCGGCACAAGGGCAGGTCGTCGAACAACCCGTCGACCTGCTGCGCGAACCGTATGTGTTTGAGTTCCTCAAAATCCCCGAGCCATATCGGGTCTCTGAAACCCAGCTTGAAACGGTGCTCTGCGATCACCTTCAATCCTTCCTGCTGGAATTGGGTAAGGGCTTCACTTTCGTCGGGCGGCAATACCGCGTGACCATCAACAATAGCCACCACAAGGTTGATCTAGTCTTTTATCACCGCATTCTGCGCTGTTTCGTGCTCATCGATCTCAAGATCAACGACGTTCAGCACGAGGACATCGGACAGATGAATATGTATCTGGGCTATTTCGCCAACGAGGAAAACGTCCAGGGTGACAACCCGCCCATCGGCATCATCCTCAGCCGTCACAAGGATGAATTGCTGGTCGAGTACGCGACCTATCAAATGAACAGCCAGCTCTTCGTGCAGAAATACCAGCTCTACCTGCCCGATCGCGATGCGTTGCGCCGCGCGCTTGAGCTGAGTTTGCGAGAGGTGGAGCAATGAGCGATTGCAGTGGGGGCAGCTGACTGGAGAGTTGATCCGGGAATGGCGATGCAAAATTGCTCGGAAATGTAATCAGGTGCGCAATTTTGATCTTCACTATCTGTTGGACAGGGTTTTAATTTAGCCATCCAAAAAAGTAAATTTCTACAATGCCCATACATGATCCAGAGTGTTCGCGTTCAACAGCTTGTCTCTCAGCGCATAACGAGCTGATTGCATATTAATCTCGCTGGATTCTGTGCGAGGGACGGGATTGATCGCTATGGCTGGGGTCTTAAATTTAATCATATACTTACCGGTATCGTTGTATGGGACAATTGCGGCGATGTCCGCGATGTGGGTAATTGCGCCAACGGGGGCAACTCGATATGCGGCGATATATTTAAGTTTCGCGATGTGCTTCGCGTTGATGCGCACAGCGAACCAGCAATCCTCATTCAGAAAGCGCTGATTGAATCCCTCCTCGCGTGCAGGAACGACGATAGTATCGAATTTGTCGCCTTCGGTGCCTACAGGCTGAACTTGGTCGTTAGAATCTTCCTGCTTTGCAATGGTGAACGCATTTATGCCAATCATAGGCAGAATCAGCAACATATCCGCTAGAAATGCCTGTGCAGTGGCTCTTGCTGCAAGGCCCATGGTAGGCAGAGTAGGACTGGTCTTGTTGAGAAGAATGGCGCGACCAGATTTTTTTGCCAACGAGACCAGCGCGGACTCAAGATATTGGACTTCCGTTTTGCCAATCTTGTGATTTCGATCGAAGAAGTAGACGCCCCACACCCAGCCCTCCTTGTTTGAGACGTGGTTCTTCAATCTGTCACCAACGGGATCGGCCTCACCGATATAAATTGTCTCTTCTGCAGCGTTCCCTACCAAGATGTAGACACCGGCTTGGGAAAAACCTGGCTCTTGCTTTAGCAGATGAAAGAGCTCGCGATTAAATACCACGCCATGCCCTGACCAGTTTGACTTGTCGAGATGACGAATTCCTTCTGGATCGCCTGTGGTCGCGAATAGCGTTATGGAAAATGGTTGCATAGGAAGTTCTGTAGGGGCTAGTTAAACGTCAGAAGCCAAACCGGCTTTAAGAAATTGTGCGTTGTGCGGGATAATAGGTAGCTCTATCACATCAAAATGACGTCGTACTGCTCCTGATGGTAGGCCGTCTCGACCTGCAACGAGATCTTCTTGCCGATGAAGTCCCCCAGCATCGCCAGGTGCTGCGACTCCTCCTCGAGGAACATGTCGACCACTTCCTGCGAGGCGAGGATGCGGAACTCGCGCGGGTTGAACTGCTTGGCTTCGCGCAGCAGCTCGCGCAGGATTTCGTAGCAGATGGTGCGCGAGGTCTTGACCTGGCCCTTGCCGGCGCAGGCCGGGCAGGGTTCGCACAGGATGTGCGCCAGCGATTCGCGGGTGCGCTTCCTTGTCATCTCCACCAGGCCGAGCGCCGAGAAGTTCGACACCGACACCTTGGTGCGGTCGCGCGACAGCGTCTTTTTGAGCTCCTGCAGCACGGCGTTGCGGTGCTCGTTGTTCTCCATGTCGATGAAGTCGAGGATGATGATGCCGCCCAGATTGCGCAGGCGCAGTTGGCGCGCGATCGCGTGCGCCGCCTCCAGGTTGGTCTTGAAGATGGTGTCGGCGAAATTGCGCCCGCCGACAAAGCCGCCGGTGTTGACGTCGATCGTGGTCATCGCCTCGGTCTGGTCGACGATCAGGTAGCCGCCGGATTTGAGGTCGACGCGCCGGCCCAGCGCGCGCAGGATCTCCTCCTCGACGCCGTACAGGTCGAACAGCGGCCGCTCGCCGGTGTAGTGCTGCAATCGCGGCAGCACGCCCGGCGTGTAGGCCTTGCCGAATTCGACCAGGTTCAGATAATTCTCGCGCGAGTCGACCTGGATGGTGGCCGTGTCGTCGTGGACGAAGTCGCGCAGCACGCGCTGCGCCAGGCTTAAATCCTGGTGCAGCAGGGTGGTGGCGGGTTTGGTTTTCGCGCCGAGCATGATCGCGCCCCAGGTCTTGCGCAGGTATTCGACGTCGGCGGCGATGTCGGAGTCCGATGCGTCCTCCGCCTGCGTGCGCACGATGTAGCCGCCTTTTTCGTCGGCCGGCAGCAGGGATTGGAGCCGCGTGCGCAGCGCCTCGCGCTCCGCTTCCTTTTCGATTTTCTGCGAGATGCCGATGTGGGCGTCCTGCGGCAGGTACACCAGCATGCGGCCGGCGATGGAGATTTGCGTCGACAGGCGCGCGCCCTTGGTGCCGATCGGGTCCTTGATGACCTGCACCGTCAGCACCTGGCCGTCGAACAGGATTTTTTCGATCGGGGTGGGGGCGGCGTTTTGGCCGCCGTCGTGCGGGCGCGCCTCCCAGATGTCGGCCACGTGCAGGAAGGCGGCGCGTTCGAGGCCGATGTCGATGAAGGCCGATTGCATGCCGGGCAGCACCCGTACCACCTTGCCGGAGTAGACGTTGCCGGCCAGGCCGCGCGTGAGCGTGCGTTCGATGTGCAGCTCCTGCACGGCGCCCTGCAAAATCAGGGCGACCCGGGTTTCCTGCGGGGTGATGTTGATCAGGATGTCTTCGTTCATGTGTCTCGGCGGCCGGCTGGCGCGGCTTCTGTGGCTATGTGAAGACTGATCATACACGCCACTTACGGCAGCGGCAAACCCGCCTGGCGCAGCAGCTGCGCGGTCTCGTACAACGGCAGCCCCATGATGCCGGAATGGCTGCCGGCGATGTGTTCGATGAATTGCGCGGCGGGGCCCTGGATGCCGTAGCCGCCGGCCTTGTCGTACGGTTCGAGCGTGGCGCAATAGGCGGTGATGGCGGCCGGCGACAGCACGCCGAAACGCACTTCCGACACCTGCGTGATTTGCCCGGTGAAGTCGGCCGAATGCACGGCGATGGCGGTCAGCACCTGGTGGGTGCGGCCCGACAGCTGCGTGAGCATGGCGTTGGCTTCGGCGCGGTCGGCCGGTTTGCCGAGGATTTTGCCGTCGATGGTGACGGTGGTGTCGGCGGTGAGCACGGCGCGCGGCTTGAGGTGGCGGCGCTGTACCAGGTTGTAGCCGAAGGCGGCTTTTTCCTGCGCCACGCGGGCCACGTAGTCGAGCGGCGCTTCGCCCTCGATCACTTCCTCGGTGACGTCGGCGCCGCGCGGACCGTCGGCGCGCAGCAGCAGTAGTTCAAAATCGATGCCGATCTGGCGCAGCAGTTCGCGCCGGCGCGGGCTTTTGGAGGCGAGGTAGATCTTTTTTTCGACCAGTTTCATGGGATGCTTCTTTAACGCCGTCAAACCCTATGGTAAGGGTGGTTCTGGGTGATCGACCAGGCGCGATACAGTTGTTCGGCCAACAATACCCGTACCATACCATGAGGAAGCGTCATACTGGAAATCCGGATCAGGCCCTCGGCGCGCGCCTTGAGCTCCGGATCGAGGCCGTCGGCCCCGCCGATCAGGAAGGCGGTGTCGCGCCCGTCCTGCTGCCACGCCTCGAGTTGCTGCGACAGGCCGACCGAGGTCAGGTCCTTGCCACGCTCGTCGAGCGCGATGATGCGCACCGATTTCGGCAGCGCCGCCTCGATGCGCTCGCGTTCGAGCGCCATCGCGGTGGCGGCCGTTTTGCTGCCCGAACGGTCGACCGGCTTGATTTCCTTGAGCACGATCTTCAGTTCCGGCGGCATGCGCTTCGCGTATTCGGCGAAGCCGGTCTCGATCCAGGACGGCATTTTATGGCCGACCGCAGCGATGATCAGCTGCATGGACGCTTACTCTGCGACTTTTTTGATACGCTTGATGACCGTCTTGGCCGGCGCTTCGTCGGCTTTCGGCTTGGCGGCCTTCGGCGCTTTCGGCTTCGGTGGCAGGGCTTTCAGCGCTTCGGCCGAGGCGACGGCGCTCTTGGTCTTGCCGACCTTGATGGTTTTGCCGACCGGGATGGCGGCCTTCTTGGCGGCCGGTTTCTTCTCGGCGGCCGGTTTGGCGGCGGCGGCCTTGCGGGCCGGGGTCTTCTTCTCGATCACCGGCGAGGCGTCGACGGCTTTTTTGCCGGCGGCCAGGTGGCTGCTGACCTTCTTCGGCGCGTCGGCTTCCTCGCCTTCCTTGGTCGACTTGCGCTTGGCCGCGCCCAGCTTGACCGGCTTGTCGCCCCAGATCTCTTCCAGGCGGTAGTAGGCGCGGATCGGCGCCTGCATGATGTGGACGATCATGTCGCCCAGGTCGACCAGCACCCATTCACCGGTGTCCTCGCCTTCCATGCCGTAGACGTCGCCGCCGGCGGCTTTGACCTTGTCGCGCACCGAGGCGGCCAGCGCCTTGGTTTGGCGGTTGGAGGTACCGGAGGCGATGGCGATGCGGTCGAAAAGGCTGGTCAGGTGGGTGGTGTCGAACAGCGTGATGTCTTGTGCCTTGACGTCTTCGAGGGCGTCAACGACGAGGGATTGCAGTTTTTTGATGTCCATTTAGCTTTTGTATAGATTGTGTTGTTCAATATAGTCTAGCACTAGCGGCGGGATAAGCGAGTTTGCCTGTTCCCCCCGTTGTAATGCCGCACGTATTTCGGTGGCGGAGATATCCACCGCGAAGTCTTGTGCCAGATAAGTCAGACCGTGCGGCGTGTTGCGGATTTGTTCAGGCGTTCCCAAACGGCTGGAGAACGCCGCGGCGACCGCCGGCGGAAGGCCGGCGGCGCCTATGTCGAAGCCAGGGCGGGCCGCTACGCAGATATGGGCGTAGTCGAACAGCGCCTGCCATTCATTCCAGGTGTCGAGCCGCTGGAGCTGGTCGGCGCCCATCACGAAAGCGATGCAGGCGTCCGGTCCCAGCTCGGCGCGCACCAGGCGCAGCGTCTCGATGGTGTAGGTAGGCAGGCCCTTGGCGGCGCGCTCGATCTCCTGCATATCGATCATGACGTCGAACGGCTGGCCCTTGAAGGCGATGGCCACCATCTCGGCGCGCTGCTCCGGCGTCGCCTTGAGCATGGCTTTTTGCCACGGCAGGCCGGCCGGGATCACGCGCAGCTGGTCCACTTGCAGCAATTGCGCGAAATAGGCGCCGAGGGCGATATGACCGTGGTGGACCGGATCGTAGCTGCCGCCCAGCAGTGCAACCCGCTGTGCCATGGCCTTTGTCACGCGGCCAGCCAGTCGCGGTGCGGCAGGAAGTCGGTGTACAGCGCCGCTTCCGGCGTGCCGTCCTCGGGTTCCCAGCGATAGCGCCATTTGACGATGGGCGGCATCGACATCAGGATCGCCTCGGTTCGTCCGCCCGACTGCAGGCCGAACAGGGTACCACGGTCGAACACCAGATTGAATTCGACGTAGCGGCCGCGCCGGTAGGCCTGGAAATCGCGTTCGCGCTCGCCGTAAGGCGTGTCCTTGCGGCGCTCCAGGATCGGCAGGTAGGCCGTCAGGAAGGCGTTGCCGACGTTTTGCATCAGCGCGAAGCTCCGGTCGAAACCTTCTTCGTTCAAATCGTCGAAGAAGATGCCGCCGACGCCGCGCGCCTCCTTGCGGTGCTTCAGGTAGAAATACTCGTCGCACCACTTCTTGTAGCGCGCGTGCAGGTCGTCGCCGAACGGCGCCAGCGCGTCGCGGCAGCTCTGGTGGAAGTGTTTGACGTCTTCCTTGTCGCCGTAATAGGGCGTCAGGTCCATGCCGCCGCCGAACCACCATGCCGGTTCGCCGTTGATGGTGGTCGTGGTGAAGAAGCGCACGTTCATGTGCACCGTCGGCGCATATGGATTGCGCGGATGGATCACCAGCGACACGCCCATCGCTTCCCATGGGTTGCCGCCCAAATCGGGACGCGCGGCCGACGCCGATGGCGGCAGCTTCGCGCCCATCACGTGCGAGAAGTTGACGCCGCCACGTTCGATGACGTTGCCTTCCTCGACCAGCCGCGAAATCCCGCCGCCGCCCTCCGGGCGCTCCCACTCGTCGCGCAGGAAGGCCTTGCCGTCGAGCGCTTCGAGCGCGGCGACGATGCGGGCCTGCAGATCGAGCAGGAAGGCCTTGACGGCCGCTGGATTCGGGGCGGACAGCATGCTTGTTAGTGTTTCAGGCCACGCCAGCCGATGTCGCGGCGGCACTGCATGCCTTCGAAGGAGATCTGGTCGACCACCTCGTAGGCCTGCTTTTGCGCCAGCTTGACGCTGTCGGCCAGGCCGACCACGCACAGCACGCGCCCGCCGGTGACCTGCAGCTGGCCGCCCACTTCGGCGGTGCCGGCGTGGAAGGTCACCGATTCCGGCGTTTCGGCCGGAATGCCTTCGATCACGGCGCCCTTGAGCGGCGCGTCCGGGTAGCCGGCGGCGGCCAGCACCACGCCGACGGCGGTGCGGCGGTCCCATTCCAGTTCGACCGTGTCCAGCGTGCCGTTGACGGCGTGTTCCATTACCGTCACCAAGTCGGTTTTCAGGCGCGACATGATCGGCTGGGTTTCAGGGTCGCCCATGCGGCAGTTGAATTCCAAGGTGCGCGGATTGCCGGCGGCATCGATCATCAGGCCGGCGTACAGGAAGCCGGTGAAGACGATGCCGTCCTTCGCCATGCCGGCGATGGTCGGGTTGATAATCTCGCGCATCACGCGGGCGTGCATGGCCGGCGTGACGATCGGGGCGGGGGAGTACGCGCCCATGCCGCCGGTATTCGGGCCTTCGTCGTTGTCCTTGAGGCGCTTGTGATCCTGGCTGGTGGCCAGCGGCAGCACGTTCTTGCCGTCGCACATGACGATGAAGCTCGCTTCCTCGCCGGCCAGGAATTCCTCGATGACGATGCGGGCGCCGGCGTCGCCGAAGCGGTTATCGGCCAGCATGTCGTCGACCGCCCGGTGGGCTTCGTCGAGCGACATCGCCACCACCACGCCCTTGCCGGCGGCCAGGCCGTCGGCCTTGATGACGATCGGCGCGCCGTTGGCGTCGATGTAGGCGTGCGCTTGCGCCACGTCCGAGAAGGTCTGGTATTTGGCGGTCGGGATGCCGTGGCGCTGCATGAACGCCTTGGCGAAGTCCTTCGACGACTCCAGCTGCGCCGCTTCCTTGGTCGGGCCGAAGACCTTCAGGCCACGGGCGCGGAACAGGTTGACGATGCCGCCGGCCAGCGGGGTTTCCGGGCCGACGACGGTCAGGCCGATATGCTCCTGCTCGACGAAGGTCGCCAGTTCGTGCAGATCGGTGATGTTGACGTTGACCAGGCGCGAATCGCGCGCGGTGCCGCCGTTGCCGGGGGCGACGTAGACCATCTGGATGCGTTCCGATTGCGCCAGTTTCCATGCCAGCGCGTGTTCACGGCCGCCGGAGCCGACTACCAATATTTTCATAAATCCTCAGTCTTCGATCAGCGTGTTGGAATAGACTTCCTGGACATCGTCCAGCGCTTCCAACGCGTCCAGCAGTTTTTGCATCTTGACGGCGTTGTCGCCGGTGATGACGGTTTCGGTGGCCGGTTTCATGATGATCTCGGCCACTTCGGCCTTGAAACCGGCCGCTTCCAGCGCGTCCTTGACGGCCGCGAAGTCGTGCGGGCCGCACAGCACTTCAAAGCCGCCTTCCTCGTCGGCCACCACGTCCTCGGCGCCGGCTTCCAGCGCCACTTCCATCAGCGCGTCCTCGTTGGTGCCGGGCGCGAACAGGAACTGGCCGCAATGCTTGAACATGAAGGCCACCGAGCCCTCGTTGCCCATGTTGCCGCCGTTTTTGTTAAAGGCGTTGCGGACTTCGGCCACGGTGCGCACGCGGTTGTCGGTCATGCAGTCGACGATGATGGCCGCGCCGCCGATGCCGTAGCCCTCGTAGCGTACTTCCTCGTAGGCCGCGCCGTCCTCGCCGCCGGTGCCGCGCGTGATCGCGCGTTGCACGTTATCCTTCGGCATATTGGCGTCGGCCGCCTTGTCCACCGCCAGGCGCAGGCGGGGGTTGGTCTGGATGTCGCCGCCGCCCATGCGCGCGGCCACGGTGATTTCCTTGATCAGACGTGTCCAGATCTTGCCACGTTTGGCGTCGGTAGCGGCCTTTTTGTGCTTGATATTGGCCCATTTGCTGTGTCCAGCCATGTTCAGTCTTCCTTCGGCGCGGTTTTGTTCGGGGTTGGCGATAGTCGTTGCTATGCGGTGAGGGCGGTATTTTAACATAAGGCAGGGCGCCGAAACCGCCGCCCTCCGCAGCCGGGGCCGTTTGGCCTTACAATCGAGGGATGGACAAAAGCATAACGAATGTGAACTCGGCCTACCTGGGCGGCCTGGGAATCGCCATCGGCGGCGCGGTGCTGTTCTCGACCAAGGC
Organism: Burkholderia sp. LMU1-1-1.1; assembly: GCF_040675865.1. Classification (NCBI taxonomy): domain Bacteria; kingdom Pseudomonadati; phylum Pseudomonadota; class Betaproteobacteria; order Burkholderiales; family Burkholderiaceae; genus Burkholderia; species Burkholderia sp. LMU1-1-1.1. The sequence goes on from NZ_JBEGHG010000016.1 coordinate 51,129, forward strand.
CATCGTCGCCAAGCTGCTGTACCGCTACGACCTCGACGCCGTCACCGTGCTGGCGTTCCGGATGATCTTTTCGCTGCCGGTGTTCGCCGCCGTCGCCGTCTGGAAGATGCGCAGCGGGGCGCCGTTGTCGAAGGCCGACCGCTGGCGCCTGATCGGCCTGGGGCTGGTCGGCTACTATTTGTCCAGTTTTCTCGATTTCCTCGGGCTGCAGTACATCACGGTCGGCCTGGAGCGGCTGATTTTGTTCCTGACGCCGACCTTCGTGCTGCTGATCAGCTCCACCCTGCTCAAGCAGCACATCAGCGGCAAGCAGTGGCTGGCGCTGCTGACCTCCTATTGCGGCATCGTGTTCGTGTTTCTGCACGACCTGGGCAACGGCGGCGGCAACGTGGCGCTGGGCGCGACCCTCGTGACCGGATCGGCAGCCGCCTACGCCGTCTATTTGCTGCTGTCGGGCGAAATGGTCAAGCGGCTCGGCGCGCTGCGGCTGGTGTCGTACGCGATGTGCGTCTCCAGCGTGGCCTGCATCGCCCAGTTTTTCATTTTGCGGCCGGGGTCGGCGCTGGTGCAGCCGGTGCAGGTGTACGGCCTGTCGCTGGTCAACGGCATCCTGTGCACGGTGATGCCGGTGTTTATGACGATGGCCGCCGTCGAGCGCATCGGCGCCGGCGCCGCCTCGCAGGCGGGGATGATCGGCCCCGTGTCAACCTTGTTCCTGGGCGCGCTGCTGTTGGGCGAGCCCGTCACGTCCTGGCAACTGGCCGGCACCGCGCTGGTGATCGCCGGGATATATCTGCTGTCCAAGAGTAAAAAATAAAACTGGATAAACCATATACATGGATAACGTTATGAAAACCCGCATCGCCCTGATCGCCCACGACAAGAAAAAAGATGACATGATTTTGCTGGCGGGCGAGTACCGCGCCTTCCTGTCGACTTGCACCCTGATTGCCACCGGCACCACCGGCGGGCGCCTGATCGACGAGCTGGGGCTGGAGGTGGACCGTAAGCATTCGGGGCCGTTCGGTGGGGATTTGCAGATTGGCTCGATGCTGGTGGAGGGCGGGATCGATTGCGTGATCTTCCTGCGCGACCCGATGACGCCGCAGCCGCACGAGCCTGACATCAACGCCCTGGTGCGGGCGTGCGACGTGCACAACACGCCGTGCGCGACGAACGTGTCGTCGGCGCATTTGGTGCTGTCGCAGTTGCGGTCGCGCGCGGCGGCGGCCTGACGCGGTAAAGAGAAGCTGCGCGGCGCAACCGTCCGAGGCGCGCTACACTGTGAATATTGAGTAACGGAGGCAGTGATGACCAAGGCAATTCGTATCAACCGCGTGGGCGGTCCGGAAGTGATGGAGCTGGTGGACGTGGACCTAGGGCCGCCCGGCCCCGGCGAGGCGCAAGTGCGCCACGGCGCCATCGGCCTGAATTTCATCGACGTCTATTTCCGCACCGGCCTGTATCCGCAGCCGCTGCCGGGCGGCCTGGGCATGGAGGGCGCCGGCACCGTCGAGGCGGTCGGCGAGGGCGTGACCGAAGTGAAGGTCGGCGACCGCGTGGCCTATGCCGGGCGGCCGAACGGCGCCTACGCCGAGGCGCGTAACATGCCGGCGTCGCAGCTGCTGGTGCTGCCGGAGAAGATCGGCTTCGATATCGCCGCCGCCATGATGCTGCAAGGGTTGACGGTGCAGTACCTGCTGCATCGCACCGTGCATCTGAAGGCGGGCGACACGATCCTGTTCCACGCGGCGGCCGGCGGTGTCGGCCTGATCGCCTGCCAGTGGGCCAAGGTGCTGGGCGTGACCTTGATCGGCACCGTCGGCTCGGACGAGAAGGCGGCGCTGGCGAGCGAGAACGGCGCCGACCACGTGATCAACTACAACCGCGAGAACTTCACCGAGCGGGTGCGCGAGATCACCGGCGGCAAGGGCGTGTGCGCGGTGTACGACTCGATCGGCAAGGATACCTTTACCGCTTCGCTCGATTGCCTGGCGCCGCTCGGCACCATGGTCAGCTTCGGCAACGCGTCCGGACCGGTGCCGCCGATGGCGCTGAGCGAGTTGAACAACCGTGGGTCGTTGTTTGTCACGCGGCCGTCGCTGGGGGCGTACATGGCCACGCGCGGGGATCTGGAGGCGGCGGCCAAGTCGCTGTTCGGCGTCGTCAATAGCGGCGCGGTCAAGATCGACGTGCGCCAGCGCTATAACCTGGCCGACGTCGCCCAAGCGCACATCGACCTCGAAGCGCGCAAGACAACCGGCTCGACGATCATACTGCCATGAGCGGCAGTATTTTCGAGGAGGACCAGGTCAAGGGCCGGCAGCGGCGCGACGAGGAGGAGGAAGATGACGGCGATTTCTCCGACATGCTCAGCGAGATGCGCATCCTGCTGCCTGGCGCGCAGATGTTGTCGGCCTTCCTGATCATCCTGCCGTTCAACGCCGGTTTCGCGCATATCGACCATACGGAGAAGCTGCTGTTCCTTGCGACGTTTTTCCTGGCGCTGACCAGTCTGGTGCTGCTGAGCGCGCCGGCGATCCAGCATCGGTTGATGCGGCCATTGAAGGACAGGGCGCGCTTCAAGCGGGTGGCGACGAAGCAGATCGTGGCCGGGTCGTTCGCGCTGGCGATCGCGCTGGTGCTGGGGACGGATCTGGTGATCTCGGAGGTGTTCGGGGGCACCGTCGGCATGATCATGGCCGGCATCATGGCGGCGTTGATCGCCGTCGCGTGGTGGCTGATGCCGATGTATTTGAAGCGGCATTCGGACGTTTAAAAAGCGCTGGGCGTCAGCCCAGCGCGCTCTCCAACTGCGCGAAATTGAACGGCTTCAACAAAAACTTGGCCGACGCGTCCGACAGTCCCGCATTGTCTTTATCATGCCCGCTGACAAAGACGATATCGAGCCCGGGCTGTTCGGCGCGCGCCTGCGCCGCCAGATCGATGCCCGACATGCGCGGCAGGCTGATATCGGTCAGCAGCACCTCGATATCCCCCCGCCCCATGCGCTGCAAGGCCTCCTCGGCCGACCCCACCGCGTCGACCATATGCCCGAGCGACTCCAGCAGCTCCGCCGTCAGCATGCGCGCGTCCTCGTTGTCCTCGACCAGCAGGATACTGCGGCGGCGTCCGCCGCCCGGCTGTGCCGGCGCCGCCTTCAGGCTCGACCTTTCCCGGTGCAGCGCCTCGACGTGCTGGCGGTTGGCGAACATGAACCTGATCTTGCGCGCCAGATCCTCGCGCCGGTAGGGCTTGCTCAGCAACTCCACCCCGGCGTCGAGCCGGCCGCCATGCACGATGGCGTTCTGCGTGTACCCGGACGTGAACAGAATCTCCAGCCCCGGCAGGATGGCCTTTGCCCGGCGCGCCAGCTCCGGGCTGCGCAACTCGCCCGGCATGACCACGTCGGTGAACAACAGATCGATCGGCAAGCCGCTGTCGATGATCGATAGCGCGCTTTGGCCGTCGGCCGCCTTGAGCACCGTGTAGCCGAGGCCCTTGAGGATCTCCACCACCGTCTCCTGCACCTGCAGGTCGTCCTCGACCACCAGCACGGTTTCGTTGCCGCCCACTACAGGACCGTTGAGCGCCGCCGGCAGGCTCTCCAACTCGCCCATCGAACGCGGCAAATACAGCTTGAACGTGGTGCCGTGGCCGACTTCGCTGTAGACCTTGATGTGGCCGCCGCTTTGCTTGATGAAGCCGTAGGCCATGCTCAGTCCCAGGCCCGTGCCTTCGCCCTCGCGCTTGGTGGTGAAGAAGGGCTCGAAGATCTTGTCGGCGAGGTCGGACGGGATGCCGCAGCCGGTGTCGGACACGGCCAGCATGACGTACTGGCCGGCGCACACCTCCGGATGGCCGGCGCAATAGGCGGCGTCCAGCTCGGCGTTGCGCAGCTCTATCGTCAGCTTGCCCTGGCCATCCATGGCGTCGCGGGCGTTGATGGCCAGGTTGAGCAGCACGTTTTCCAGCTGGTTGGGGTCGATCAGCGTGTGCCACAGACCGTTGTCGACCGCCAGTTCGACCGCGACCGATTCGCCTATCGCCCGTTGCAACAGGTCGTCCATCGCACCCAGCAGCTCGCGCAGGTCGGCCACCACCGGTTTGAGCGGGTGGCGGCGGGCGAACGACAGCAATTGCGAGGCCAGCCGCGCGCCCCGTTCGACCGCGATCGACGCCGTCGTCAGCCGCTTCATGGTCGCCTCGTTGGCGCCGGCCGACAATTGCAGCAGTTGCAGATTGCCGGAGATGATTTGCAGTACGTTGTTGAAGTCGTGGGCGACGCCGCCGGTCAACTTGCCGATCGATTCGAGCTTCTGCGCCTGCAGCAGCGCCGATTCGGTCTCCCGCAGCGCTTCGGCGGCGCGTTTTTCGTCGGTGATGTCGCGCCCGACGGCGTGGATCAGGTCGACGTCCGGCACCGCCGTCCAGGAGATGTCGCGCCACGAACCGTCCGCGTGGCGGTAGCGGTTTTCAAAGCGCAGCGTGGTCAGGCCGCTGGCCAGCCGGCCCACCTCGTTCGACGTGGCGGCCTGGTCGTCCGGATGCACCAGGGTCATGAAGTTGCGGCCGACGATGGCCGGCGCTTCGTAGTCGAGGATCGTGGTCCAGGCCGGATTGACGGAGACGATCTCCGAGTTGAAATCGGCCACCAGCATCAAGTCGGTGGACAGGCGCCACATGCGGTCGTGGTCGGCGGCCTGCTGGTTCATCAGCTTGCGCTCGCGCTCGTCCGCCTCGCGGCGCCGGGTGATGTCGCGCGAGATCGACAGCAGGCCTTGCAGCGAGCCGTCACTGCCGAGCAGCGGGCTGACCACCACGTCCCACCACCTGGGCGTGCCTTTGGCGGTGGGGCAGAACGCCTCGAAGTGGCCGATGCTGCCGGTGCGGGCGTTGGACAGGGCGTCGTGGACTTGTTGGCGGCTCGCTTCGGGCCACAGGCTGGGCCACATCTCGCCGCACACGGCGCCAAAATCATCGATCTCCATCGCGCATTGGCCGTTGACGTTCATCGCCAGCAGGCTGCCATCGACGCCGATGATCTTGACGCAGTCGGGGCTGTTTTCGAATATCGACAGGTAGGCTTGCCGACGCGAGGCGTCGGTGCTCGCCGCTGTCAGCGCGGTGTGATCGTGTGTTTCCATAGAGCTCCAAAGGCCGAGGACGGATTTCGCGGTAGAAGGTTGTGCGGTCTCGCGGGGGCTGGGCCAGTGGCACGCTCGCAGTGTACATCAGCGTACACAAGGCACGGCGTCTTGTTGAGTAAAAAAATCGAGGATGCAAGTTAGGTACGCAAGCGTACAGATGAGTTAGCGTTGCCTGGTTATTCTGTCTCTCAAGCCAAGCCATTCCGGTTTGCACCAATCAGGAGCAACATCATGAACAAAGACCAAATCGAAGGTAAGCTGAAAAACATCGGCGGCAAGATTCAGGAAGAAGTCGGCGATCTGATCGACTCGCCAGAGCAAGAAGCCAAAGGCTTGGGCAAGCAAGCCGAAGGTAAAGTACAAGAGAAAGTCGGCGACCTGAAAGAAGCCGCCAAAATCGTCACCAAGTAATTTGGCCGTGGTTGAAAAAAGCCCCTGTGTGCTTCGGCACACAGGGGCTTTTTGGTTATGGGGAAAACTTAAAACTCGGTCGCAGTCGCCGGGTTCACCCGCGCCGGGTTTTAGCGGGCCGGCGCGGCCTGTCCGGCCACCGCCGCCGGCGCCTGGACCGTTTGCGTGTCCGGATCGATCTTCAAGTCGACCCGGCGCGGCACGCCGCTCTGGCCGGGGAAGCCGGTGAACGCGCTTTGCACCAGGGCCGGCATCACATACGGCGTGGCCTGGATCAGGCTGGTGTTTTGCACCGTCACGTCATACAGCTTGCTGCCGGTCGTGGTGTTGATGGTGACGCGCAACTGGCGCTGGTACTGGTGCTTGATGCGTTCTTCGATCCGCATCGGGCTGAAGCGGAACGGATCGTAGAAATACGGGCGATAGCCCCAGCGCGAATAGCCCCAGCCGTAACGGCCGTAGCCGGGACCCCAGTACGGGCCCATGAACGGATCGTCGGCTTCCAGCACGCGCACCGGATGGTCGATGGTCACATATTTCATTCCTACCAGCAATTTCGGCTGTTGGCCCTCGGCGGCTTGGCGGAAGCCCAGCTTGCCCAACTCATTGCTCACCAGAACTTGGTAGCTGCGGTATTCCAGCGTGTCGTCGGCCCCTTGCGGCGCTTCGAAGGCATAGGTTTTGTCGGGCAGGTCGGCCGGCCAGTCGTTGAAGGCGGTGACGTCGCTGCGGATGGTGGTGGCGCAGCCGGTTAACAGCATGACGGCGGCAGTCGCCAGAATGGCGAGATATTTCATGGTGTAGCCCTCTCAGGTAAGACGGTATGTTCCAGTGCTAAGTTTATGACGCGCGCCCGGACGTTGCACGATTATTACAGATTGTTACGGCAACGTGGAAACAAGCAACTTATTTAGTGCAACTTATTTGGCGAACCCGGCTCCGACCATGTCCGTCGCGGGCGATTCACACGTCCGCCGGCGCTGGTATTGGTAAAATAGGCTTTTGCCTACGTCCACCCAGAGCCCCCATGCGCACAGATAGCAGCCCCACGACGATATATCGCAAAGATTACACCCCTCCGGCTTTCCTGGTCGATACGGTTGAACTGGGATTCGATCTCGATCCCGACCGCACCGTGGTGGCCAACCGCATCACCATGCGGCACAACCCGGCCAGCCAGAGCGAGGACATCGTTTTGCACGGCGAGGAGATCGAACTGGTGCAGCTGCGCATGAACGGCAAACCGCTGGCGCCGACCGAATACAAGCTCGACGGTTCGACCCTGACGATCAAGAAGGCCCCGGCCAAGGTGGTGCTGGAGATCGAAACGCTGTGCGCGCCGGTGCAAAACACCACGCTGTCGGGCTTGTACGTTTCGAACGGCAACTTCTTCACTCAGTGCGAGGCCGAGGGCTTCCGCCGCATCACCTATTTCCCGGACCGTCCGGACGTGATGGCCAAGTACACCGTCATGCTGCGCGCCGACAAGGCCGCCTACCCGGTGCTGCTGTCGAACGGTAACCTCATCGAAGAGGGCGACCTGGGCGACGGCCGCCATTACGCCAAATGGGAAGATCCTTTCAAGAAGCCGTCCTACCTGTTCGCGCTGGTCGCCGCGCGCCTGGTGTGCCAGGAGGAGAAGTACACGCTCAACTCCGGCCGCGAAGTGCTGCTGCAGGTGTGGGTGGAGGAGGGCAACCTCGACAAAACCGACTACGCGATGCAGTCGCTGAAAAACTCGATCCGCTGGGACGAGGAACGTTTCGGCCTGGAGCTGGACCTGGACCGCTTCATGATCGTCGCCGTCGGCGACTTCAACATGGGCGCGATGGAGAACAAGGGCCTCAACATCTTCAACACCAAGTTCGTGCTGGCCAATCCGCGCGTGGCGACCGACGTCGATTACGCCGGCATCGAGGCGGTGGTGGGCCACGAGTACTTCCACAACTGGACCGGCAACCGGGTCACGTGCCGCGACTGGTTCCAGCTGTCGCTGAAGGAAGGCCTGACCGTGTTCCGCGACCAGGAGTTCAGCGCCGACATGATCGGCACCGACAGCGGCCGCGCCGTCACCCGCATCGACCAGGTGCGCACGCTGCGCCAGGCGCAGTTCCCCGAGGACGCCGGCCCGATGGCGCACCCGGTGCGTCCGGACTCCTTCGTCGAGATCAACAACTTCTACACGGTGACCGTGTACGAAAAGGGCGCCGAAGTGGTGCGCATGTATCAAACCCTGGTGGGCCGCGAAGGCTTCCGCAAGGGCATGGACCTGTACTTCAAGCGGCACGACGGCCAGGCCGTCGAATGCGACGACTTCCGCGCCGCCATGGCCGACGCCAACGGCCGCGACCTGCGCCAGTTCGAGCGCTGGTACAGCCAGGCCGGCACGCCGGTGGTCACCGCGCGCACGCGCTACGACGCCGTCAAGCGCAACTTCGACATCATCCTCAGCCAGCGCTGCGCGCCGTCGGCCGGGCAGCCGGACAAGCTGCCGTTCCACATTCCGGTCGCGGTCGGCCTGCTGTCGGCGAACGGCAAGGACCTGCCTTTGACCTTGGAAGGCGGCAAGCACGCCAAGGGCGCCACCACGGTGGTGCTGGAGTTGACCGAGCAGGAGCAGATTTTCCGCTTCCGCAATGTTGACGAACGTCCGACGCCGTCGATCCTGCGCGACTTCTCGGCGCCGGTGGTGCTGGAATACGACTACACCGATGCCGAGCTGCTGCACCTGTTCAGCCATGACAGCGACCCTGTCAACCGCTGGGAAGCGGGCCAGCGCCTGGCGATGGCGCGCCTGCTCAAGCTGACCGCGCAAGTGGCGGCGGCCGGCGGCAGCGACGCCAACCTGAAACTGGACGCCACCTTCATCACCGCCCAGCGCACCTTGCTGACCGACGACACGCTCGATCCGGCCTTCCGGGAGCTGGCCTTGATCCTGCCGTCGGAAACCATCATCGCCGAGCAGATGGACGTGGTCGACCCGCAGGCGATCCACACCGCGCGCCAGTTCATGCGCCGCACCATCGGCGCCGCGCTCAAGACCGAGCTGCTGGCGCAGTACCACGCCAACCAGACGCCGGGCGACTACAGCCCGGACGCGCTGTCGGCCGGCAAGCGGGCCTTGAAGAACCTGTGCCTGTCGTACCTGATGGTGGCGCCGGACATGGCGGAGCTCAAGCTCGCGCAGCAGCAGTTCGAAAAGGCCGGCAACATGACCGACCGCTCCGCCGCTCTGGTGGCGATGATCCACAGCGGCGCCGAAGCCGGCCCGTATCTGAAGAACTTCTACGAGGACTTCGAAAGCGAAGCGCTGGTCGTCGACAAATGGTTCGCCATGCAGGCGTCCGCGCCGACCACCAACGTCGCCGGCGTGCGCAAATTGATGCAGCACCCGGCCTTCACGCTGAAGAACCCGAACCGCGCGCGCAGCCTGATCTTCAATTTCACCAGCGGCAATCCATCGCAGTTCCACGCCGCCGACGGCAGCGCCTACGAATTCTGGGCCGAGCACGTGATCAAGCTCGACGCCATCAACCCGCAGGTCGCCGCGCGGCTGGCGCGCGGCATGGACCGCTGGCGCCGATACGCCCCGGCGCTGCAGGCCAAGATGAAGCGCGCGCTGGAGAAGGTCGCGGCCCGCGCCAAGCTCTCGAACGACGTGCTTGAAGTGGTGACCAAGGCGCTCGCGAACTAACAAACGATTTAAACGATTTATATTTCACCACAAGGGAAACCATGAAACGCATCAGCCTCACTCAATATCTGGTCGAAGAACAGCGCCAGAACAACACGATCCCGGCCGAACTGCGTCTGCTGATCGAAGTGGTCGCGCGCGCGTGCAAGACCATCAGCCACGCCGTGGGCAAGGGCGCGCTGGGCGAAGTGCTCGGCACCGCCGACACCGAAAACGTCCAGGGCGAAGTGCAGAAAAAGCTCGACATCATCTCCAACGAGATCCTGCTCGAAGCGAATGAATGGGGCGGCCACCTGGCGGCGATGGCGTCGGAAGAGATGGAAACCATCCACCCGATCCCGAACCGCTATCCGAAGGGCGAATACATGCTGACGTTCGACCCGCTGGACGGCTCGTCGAACATCGACGTCAACGTCTCGATCGGCACCATCTTCTCGGTGCTGAAGGCGCCGGAAGGCATGGGCGAGCCGACCGAGGAAGCGTTCATGCAGCCGGGCACCAAGCAGGTCGCCGCCGGCTACGCCGTGTACGGCCCGCAGACCATGCTGGTGCTCACCACCGGCAACGGCGTCAACTGCTTCACGCTGGACCGCGAAATGGGTTCGTGGGTGCTGACGCAGCGCGACATGAAGATCCCGGCCAAGACCAAGGAATTCGCCATCAACATGTCGAACGCGCGCCACTGGCACGCGCCGGTCAAGCGTTACGTCGACGAGCTGCTGGAAGGCGAGACCGGCCCACGCGGCACCAACTTCAACATGCGCTGGGTGGCCTCGATGGTCGCCGACGTGCACCGCATCCTGAACCGTGGCGGCATCTTCATGTACCCGGCCGATACGCGCGACACGTCGATGCCGGGCAAGCTGCGCTTGATGTACGAGGCGAATCCGATGGCGTTCATCGTCGAGCAGGCGGGCGGCTCGGCCACCGATGGCACCCAGCGCATCATGGAGATCCAGCCGCACAAGCTGCACCAGCGCGTGCCGGTGTTCCTGGGATCGCGCGATGAGGTGGCGGTGGTGACGGGCTACCATCAGGGCTGATTAGGCCGTTTCTAGCCTGTTTCGCGCACAAAGCAATGTCATTTTTGCAGCATGGCTAAAATTTATTGGTTTAGGGCTAGCGTGCAGTAAGAAATATTTGTTAGAATGTGCGACTTCGCCGCTTTAGCTCAGTTGGTAGAGCAGTTCATTCGTAATGAAAAGGTCGCCAGTTCGATTCCGGCAAGCGGCACCAGAACACAGCAGTAAAAAGTATCAAGAAGTCGAAAAACCCGCTTCCTCGCTAGGAGAAGCGGGTTTTTTGTTGTTGCACCCGGCGTGGGCGTGCATTTGTTCTTTGGGCAGCATGGTGGGCAAGCATTTGGACACGGCCATATCCGATCGCTATGGCGAAGGTTGTACGTTCCATTTTTTGCTGTATGGTGGGCCGGTGTCATGTTGGCAGACTTCAGCCGCCACTCCTCAAGGTAAAAGTCGAACGATGCTAAATTTATAGGTTATTTCATGATTCCTACTGAAGTTAGGGCCGACATTCTGCGACGGATACGCGATGCCGAAGCCGAGCATGGTGTGCGTGTTTTGTTGGCCGTCGAGTCGGGTAGTCGCGCGTGGGGCTTTGAGTCGCCCAACAGCGATTACGATGCCCGGTTTATTTATGTCCATCCCAAAGATTGGTATGTGTCGGTGGGCCTGGAAGAGCAGCGCGATGTCATTGAGTATCCGATAGTGGATGATATCGACATCAACGGCTGGGATCTGCGTAAGGCGTTGCGCTTATTTTGGAAATCGAATCCCGCGTTTGTGGAATGGATACAATCGCCAATCATTTACACCGAGCAAGGAAATTTCGCCGAAGATGCGCGCAAGTTGCTGCCGGAAGTGTATTCCTGCGAGAGCGGTATATATCACTATCGCAGCATGGCCAAAACCAATTATCGCGGGTACCTGAGGGCGGATATGGTGCCGCTCAAGAAATATTTCTACGTGCTGCGCCCATTGTTGTCGGTGCGCTGGCTGGAACGCTACGGGTGTGCCGCGCCTATCGAGTTCGGTAAGTTGCTACACCTAATCGAAGGCGAACACACTTTGCTCGCTGACATCGATGCTTTGCTGGCAAAAAAGCGTGCGGCTCCGGAAATGGGGCTCGATAGGCCGGTCCCAAGTATAGATGCCTTCATCGAGGCGGAATTGGCCCGGCTGGAGATTGTCAGCCCCGAACGCGTCCAGCGGACTGAGGTATTGCCGCAGCTTAACGGAGTGTTCCATCGGACCCTTGCGCAAGCCTGGCGTGAGGATTGAAACTTAAGTTGACAGCAACGAGCGTTCTGCGTCGGGGCCGGTGATTTGTTATTGCGTCCATCGAACCCGCCACATGGGATTGACGCCGCGACAGGCTATCACGGCGATCGCGCCAGTGACCGCGAGCATGGCGGCGGTGTGGACGCCGACGGCGGCCAGCGCCATGACCATGGAGCCGCTGGCGGTGATCTCCCGCGCCGGCGTGTCGGACAGGCACAGCGGGATCAGCGCCGGCACCAGCATCAGCCCCGAACCATGCGCCGTCGATATCATCAGCGACCATAGCGCAAGTGTGACCGGGCTGCCCGGCGTGCGTCGATGCCGCCGCACGAGGCGCCACAGTTGATGCACAATGATGCCGGCGAACAGCCCGGCCGCCAGCCACCACAGCATGGCGCGATCCATCACCAGCCCCGACGCCACCGCCGCCGCCGCCAGCGTCACCGACGCCGCATGTCCGACCGCGATCGGGACCAGCGCGCGCAGCGCCTGTCCGCTGTCGCGCGCCCGCACGCCGCGCGCGACGGCGAACACCCAGCCAGTCGCAGGGTTTAGTCCGTGCAGGGCCCCGACCCCGGCGATCGCCAGCCATGGAAGCCAGTTGGACATGATCTCGTCTCCGGCTCAGGCGCCCGCCGAGCAGCACGAAGCCGCCGGTGCCGGTGCGGCCTCCGGCGCCGTCTCGTAACGGTCGTGGTGGCGCACCCATTCCATCGGATACGGCAGCCCGTTTTCGTTGCGCCCGAGCGGTGTCAAGTCGAGGAAGTTATAGGTATGCATCATCACCTCCACGCCGCGTCCGTAGGTCGAGTAGGTCAGGTAGACCTGTCCCGTGTCGTCCTTGTAGAACACGCTCACGCCCGGCGCGTCCGGATGCTGGAACGGCTGCTCGACATAGTTGTAGTAGACCGCGCCGCCGGCCATCTTCTCCGGCGTGAAGCTGACATGGAAGTCGTAGTTGAACTCGCTCTCGCCCGACGACACCCACTGGAATTGCCAGCCCATCCGCTTGCGCATGCGCTCCAGATCGGCCAGCGGCGCGCGCGAGACCGCCACCACCGTGGTGTCGCGCTGCGCCAGATGCGCCAGCGCGCCGTCCGTGTGGTCGGCCATGTACGAGCAGCTCTTGCAGCCTTGTTCGGCGCCCGGCGTGAACATGAAGTGTTGCACCACCAGTTGGCGGCGGCCGTCGAAGAGTTCCGCCAAGGTGCGCGGGCCGGATGGCGTGTCGAACACGTAGTGCTTGTCGATGCGCACCCACGGCAGCGCGCGGCGTTCGCGGGCGACCTGGTCCTTCAAGTGCGTCAATTCCTTTTCGCGCGCCAGCAGCGCCTTGCGTTGTGCCAGCCATTGTTCCGCCGATGCGACGGGATGATGTTGGGTGTTCATGATCTGCTCCCTGGAAGTTGCTTAGCGTGGCGATAGCGGACGGCGCACGGCGCGCACCTTGCCGCTGGCGCCGCCGCCAGCGTAAAACAGGTCGCCGCCATCGGATTCGAGCCCGCTGACGCCGGTGCCGGGCGGCATGCCCAGCCGCTCGAGCACGGCGCCGCTGGCCGGATCGATGTGTACCAGTTCGCTCTCGTCGCCTTCCCAGGTACCGTGCCACAGCTGGCCGTCGACCCAGGTCACGCCGGTGACGAAGCGCTTCGATTCGATCGTGCGCAGGATCTTGCCGGTGGCCGGGTCGATCCGGTGAATCTTGCGGTCGCGGTATTGGCCGACCCACAGGCTGCCCTCGGCCCACGCCATGCCGGAGTCCTTGCCGTCTCCGGGCGCGGGGATCGATGCCACCACCTTGCCGCTGGCGGGATCGATCTTGTCGATGCGCCGCTCGGCGATCTGGTACAGGTGGGTGCCGTCGAAGGCGGTGCCGGCGTCACAGGGGCAAGGCAGCGAGTCGGTCGGGGCGCCGCTGGCCGGGTCGAAGGCGATCAGGCGCTTGCCGGTGGCGGCCCAGACGCGCTTGCCGTCGTGGGTGACGCCGGCCACGTTGTCGGTGTCGGGGAAGGGGCCGTATTCGCGCACGATCTCGGCCGGGCGCAGCGCCGGCTCGGCGGGCTTGCTGGTTTTGCTGGTCATTGTCGTCTCCTGTCGATGCGCCGTGGATCGGCGCCGCAAGAGCACTTTATGCCATCGGCGGCGAGGCGGGGAGTAACAAGATTGTCGTGTATCCGGCCAGCGGCGGCGCCAGCCAGCGTTGGGTGCGGGCGCGGCCGACGGAGCGCGCCCGGCCTGCGGCCGCCAGATCGGCCAGCGCGCGCTGCACGGTGCGCTGGCTGGCATTCAGGGCCAACGCCAGGGCCGAGGTGGACCAGGCGGCGCCGTCGGACAGCAGCGCGAGCAGCGCGCCTTGCTCGCCGTCGATGGGGGGCGCCAGCAGTGCCACTTCGCGCCCGTCCAGCGGACGCAGCACGAATCCCCTCGCCGTCGCTTCGATCCGCGCCAGCGGCGCGATCAACGCGCGCAGGCGGCCGATCTCGACCCGCAGGCGGGCGCGGTGGGTCTCGTCCGGTTGGCGGGTGTTGAAGGCGCTGTCGATCAGCGCCTCGCGGTCGACGGCGCCGGGCCAGGCCTCGGCCAGCGCGCGTGCCAGCGCGAACAGCACCGGACGGCGGGCCAGCGACTGCCATTGCGTGCCGGTGCCGATGCCATGGCGGCACGCGTCGACCACCAGCGCCCCGGAGTCGAGCAGGTCGGCTACTTCGTCCAGCCGCAGCGCGCGCGTATGGCCGGCGGACAGGCGCCGCGCCGCCGGATGCACCAGCGCGCCGTGCGCTTCCTCCACTTCGGCCACCAGTGCGGGCAGGCGGGCGCGTTCTGCCGCCGCGTGCGCACGGGCCAAAGCGGCGCGCGCGGGCGCGACGTTCAGCGAACGCAAACCCAGTTCCGCCGACGCCAGTTCGGCGACGGCCGCCAGTGCCGGCGGCAGCGCGCGGCCGTCCAGATGGGACAGTTGCGCTTGCGCCTCGTTGAGCCGGCCCAGCAGCAACAGCTTGCGCACGGCGATGAGCCGCGCCTGCATGGCGTTGGCGTGATCGACGTGGGCTTCCAGCGTGGACAGCGCGGCCGTCAGCGCGCGCGGCGTGCCGCTGAAATCGCGCACGGCCAGCGCCACTTCGGCCTCGGCGACCACACAGCGGGCCCGCTCCAGTTGCTCGTGCGGGCCAAAGCCACGCGCCGCGCGCTTGAGCAGTTCGCGCGCGCGCGGGTGTTCTCCGAGTTGGGCCATGGCGATGCCGCGCAACGCCAGCGCCGGCGGGTCGTCGCGCAAGGCGACATGCTTGAGGGCGCCGAGGGCATCACCGGCGGCGAGGGCCCGCGCGGAGGCGGCGATCAGGGAGTCCATGGCCAGAGCATACACCTGGGGCGATTGATTTCTCGGAATCGGTCGCGTTACACTGACCGGGCGCGGCGCCACATTATTCCAATAAGCTAAAGGAACAGCAAATGTTCAGTCATGTGATGATCGGTTCGAATGATATCGAACGCTCGAAGCGGTTTTACGACGCCGTGCTCGGCGTGCTGGGCGCGGGGGAGCCGTTCCGCAACACGGCCGCTTCCGGCCACGAGCGACTTTTTTACCGGCATGAAGGAAACAGCTTCTGCGTGACGCAGCCGATCAATGGCGAGGCGGCGAGTTGCGCGAACGGCGGCACGATCGGCTTCAAATGCAACTCTCCCGAGCAGGTGCGGGAATTTCACGACGTGGCGGTCGCGCATGGCGGCAAGTCGTGCGAGGGGCCGCCGGGCCTGCGTGATGGAAGCTTGGGGGCGATGCACTTGGCCTATGTTCGCGATCCGGATGGAAACAAGCTGTGTGCGCTGTATCGCGTCAAATAGGTACTGGCACTTAGGGTTTCTACAGTATGTTTGAGTCGGCTGAGCGTGTAGACGAATGGAGGCTACCTAAAAAATCGCAATCCAGCGGCAAGACCAAAGATGCGTTGAACGGCGGGATCATGGCCGTATCCCAAGACGCGATTTTTTCAGTATGGCATAAACATGGCTATCGCCGATAGCTGCGATGCTGCAAGCAGCTAGTGTTAAGTGCGCTCCCAACCTCCCAAATAATGTAAGATCATTTTGATAACTTAACTCACTAGGGAGAATACCGGATGAAACGCAATGCCATC
This sequence comes from Burkholderia sp. LMU1-1-1.1, assembly GCF_040675865.1. Classification (NCBI taxonomy): domain Bacteria; kingdom Pseudomonadati; phylum Pseudomonadota; class Betaproteobacteria; order Burkholderiales; family Burkholderiaceae; genus Burkholderia; species Burkholderia sp. LMU1-1-1.1. The sequence continues at coordinate 66,820 of NZ_JBEGHG010000016.1, forward strand.
ATAGGCGCGGTGATCGTGGCCGCAGTGCTCGCGGCCTGCAAAAAGCATGAGAAGGTCGAGGAGGCGCCGGTCGTCGCCGCGCCCGTTCCCGTCACCGCCCCCGATCCCGCCGCCGCCGGCAAGATACCGGCCGCCGAGCAGACCGATGAACAGCGCGAGATGGCCAAGAAACAGGCGTTGCTGGCCTACGGCGTGATGGAGGATAAATATATCAACGATCCGCGCGCGCAGTGGGCGACGGAGGCCAAGGCCAGTTCCGTCTTCGGCGATCAGGAAGGCAAGACGGCGGCCGATTCGAATCTGGCCAAGAATGCGGTCGGTCCTAGCGATGGCAACACGTGGACCAACAACCATATCGATCAGGGTTTCGATTGGCTGGAGGCCACCTTCGCGACACCGGTCAACGCGACCGAGGTGCGCTTCGTGTTGCCGAGCGGGCAGGGCGTGGAGGCGATCAACAAGGTGGAGCTGCAGGATACCGACGGCAAGTGGAACACCGTGTGGGAAGGTGTCAGCGATGTGAAGAAAGACGAGCGCGGCAACCGCACTTGGTTCGTGAAGACTTTTACCAAGACCGCTTACAAGGCGAAGGGCGTGAAGGTGACTTACGCTAACAATCTGCAGCATGACTACAAGGTCATCGATGCGGTGCAGTTGGTGGGGGATAAGTGATCGTTGATCGTGTGATCGGGCGTGGGGCGTTGGCGGCGCGTGCATGGCGGATTACGCTGCGCTAATCCGCCTTACGTGGTTTGGATTTATTCGTCGGCCAGCAGGCTGATTCGTCGGTCGACGGTCCTGGCTTATAGGTTGTCGGCGGCGCGGCGCTTGTCGGGCTCGTTGAGCACGCGGGCGATGACCGGGAGCGGGACGCCGGCGTCTTCGAGGAAAAGGGCGGCGGCTTCGCGGCCGTCGGTCTCGAGCATGGCAATGCCGGCGTGGACGGCGATGGCCTTGGCGCGGTCGGGTCGGGAACGTCGTTCTATCATCATATGGCCTCCTGTCGTTAAGAAGACAGTATCACAAAAGCAATGGCCTTGCGCGCACCGGCGGGCATGCCGGAACCGCGCCTTGCGGCGGTTACGCCATCTTGCGCGCGAAGCTGGCGCGCAGGTCGCACGCGCTGCCGATGGCGCGCAGGATTTCTTCCATGCCGGCCGGTTTGGTGATGTGCTGGTCGAAGCCGGCACCGTGCGTGCGCTGCCGCGTGCCCTTGTCGCCCCAGGCCGTGAAGGCGACCAGCGCGAGGTTGCAAAATTCCGGCTGGGCGCGCAAGGCGGCGGCGACCTGGAAGCCGTCCATGCCCGGCATGCCCAGGTCCAGCAGGATGACGTCGGGCGCGAAGTCCTTCGCGCTCTGTAATCCCTGGGGGCCGCTATAGGCGACGGCGGTTTGGTAGCCGTACAGGGCGAGCAACTCGGCCGCGACATCGGCGGCCTGGGTGTTGTCGTCTATGATGAGTATACGTTTGGTGGAAGTGGACTGGTCCATGATATCGATCGAAAAAGTGGGCAACTGAAGCGTTGCGTCTTTCGGCTGGGGCCAGGCCGGGTTTGGTTGCGCGTGCGGTCAATCTGGGCACGGCGGTCAGGAAAAGAATTGCCTTCCTGAACTAAATTATAAAGGCAAACCAGTATGCAAAGGCAAGGTATTTAACATTTCTGTGCGAATAATTCCCTCTATTTCTTGAATAATTGCATAGGCGTCACCAACTCGGGTTCAGATCCAATATCGAAAAGGAATGATGATGACGATTGAGAAAGCTATTCTGGCCGGTGGTTGTTTTTGGGGCATGCAGGATTTGATACGCAAAATGCCGGGCGTCGAAAGCACGCGCGTGGGTTATAGCGGCGGCGATGTGCCCAACGCGACTTATCGCAATCACGGCACGCATGCCGAGGCGATCGAGATTAATTTTGATCCGTCGGTCATCAGCTATCGCAAAATCCTGGAGTTCTTTTTCCAGATTCACGATCCCAGCACCGCCAACCGCCAGGGCAACGATGTGGGTATGAGTTATCGCTCGGCTATTTTCTATGTCGACGATCAACAAAAAGCGACGGCAGAGGACACCATCGCGGACGTCAACGCGTCCGGCTTGTGGCCCGGCAAGGTGGTGACGGAGCTGGCGCCGGCCGGCCCGTTCTGGGAGGCGGAACCGGAGCATCAGGATTACCTGGAGCGTATCCCGAACGGCTACACTTGCCATTATGTTCGTCCGGACTGGCGATTGCCGCAGCGCTGACAGCGTCTGAGCTTCGGTTAGGCTTTATAAAAGTACTTTAAAAACAGCGGCTTGGAAATCGGAAGGTATACGGAAGGTGGTGTTCCCGGTTGGTCGATACAGTGCAGCCATGCACTTGCGTCCACCTGGAGAAACATCATGAGTCAATTATTTACCGCCGTTTATGAAGTCAACAGCGCCGTCGATGGCGGGCCGACCCTGCGGCTGAATCTGGTCGTCGATGGGCGCAACGACAGCGTGGTCGGCCACGTTCAGCTGGATGATTTTTCCGGCGCGAGCAAGGCCATCTCGGTGCGCGGCCATCACGTGGAAATCGACGGCGAGCAGCCGATGCAGGCCATCGTGCTTGCCGGCACGCCGACGATCTTTCCATGCAGGGATGAAGATCCAAGCGCTTTCCAATTGCTGATGGTATTGCCGACCGCCTGGAAGGATGGGCAGGTTTGCTACAAAATGAGTTTCGGTAAAAACGCGCCACGCGTTCTGGAAATTCATGACGGTATTGCGCGCGCGGTTATGCAACTCGCGAATTAGCGCGGTTTATATTTATACCCGCTTCAGTACCACTTTTTTATCATGCCCAATTGGTACTCGCTGATTAACAAAATGTTTATTTGCGGGTACCGAATTGCCAGGTTCATTCCCGAATAGAGGAGCACGGCGCCATCGTTAGTGTGTGCTCACTATCCGTGGCCTGATTGCTATGGTTCATTTCTCCTAAGACTGTTCTCTATGCGTAACTGGTATTAGAGTGGATGCAATTAATGAAACCACTTGACTACCAATTCTTTCAGTTCCATCCTGAAAAAACAAGAAAAGCATAGATCACCCACCCGAAGGAGAGATGATGGAACATGCAGTGAAGGGGAATGCGGCCGTGATGGGCCTGATCGCCGGCATGCTGGCGGCTTGCGGCGGGGGCGGCGACACCCCCGCTTCCGATACATCGAACAAGTTGCTGGCGGCGGTGCAAACGGCCGCGGCGGCGGCCGATAGTTGTCCGGCCTGGTCGTCCACGGCGATCTACACGGTCGACATGTGCGTGACTTACAACGGCGCCGTCTACAAGGCCAAGTGGTGGACGCAAAATAACGTCCCCGGCACGGAGGAGTGGGGACCCTGGGCCTTGCAGACCGCCACTCCCACGCCGACACCCACTCCCACGCCGACGCCCACTCCGACACCTACTCCAACGCCCACCCCGACGCCCACCCCGACGCCCACACCCACGCCCATCCCGGGCGGCCGCGAAATCGGTTCCTATTTCGCGCAGTGGGGCGTCTACGGCCGCAATTACGAAGTGGCCGACATCCACACCACCAAAACGCCGGTCAACGGCGTGCAGACCAGCGTGGCCGACCAGCTCACCTTCATCAACTACGCCTTCGCCAACACCTACGCCAAGAACGGCGGTTACGAATGCGACATGGTGACCAAGGCCGAAACCGGCGGATCGAATCCCGGCTCGCCGGACGCCGGGACCGGCGGCGACGCCTATGCCGACTATCAGCGCTCGCCGGCGCGCACCGTCAACGGCCAGGCCGTGCCATGGGATGCGCCGTTGAGTGGCAATTTCCTGCAACTGAAGCTGCTCAAGGCCGCGCATCCGAACCTGAAGGTCTTCATCTCGCTGGGCGGCTGGAGCTGGTCGAAGAACTTCTCGGCGGCCGCCAAGACCGACGCGCTGCGCAAGCAGCTGGCCAAGTCCTGCGTGAAGATGTTCATCGCCGGCGACCTGCCGATCCAGGATGGACGCGGCGGCGCGGGCGCGGCCAAGGGGGTGTTCGACGGTATCGACATCGACTGGGAATACCCGGGCGGCGGCGGCCAGACCTACAACACCGTCGACACGGTCAACGACAAGCGCAACTTCACCTTGCTGATGGCGGAATTCCGCGCGCAGCTCGACGCCCAGGGCGCCGTCGACGGCAAGCGCTATGCGCTGACGGCGGCCATCGGCGCGGGCGGCGAGAAGATCGCGCAGACCGAACCGGCGCTGTACGGCCAGTACATGGACTGGGTCAATCTGATGACCTATGACTTCCATGGCGGATGGGAATCGACCACCAACTTCCACGCGCCGCTGTACCACGATCCGGCCGATCCATCGACCGGCAATCTGGCCAAGTACAACAGCCACGATGCGATCACCGCGCTGGTGGCCGCCGGTATGCCGCGCAATAAGATCCTGCTCGGCGTGCCGTTCTACGGACGCGGTTGGAAAGGCGTGGCAGCCGGACCGAACGGTAATGGTCTGTATCAAAGCGCAAGCGGCGCCGCGACCGGCGCCTACGAGGCCGGCATCGACGACTACAAGGTGTTGATTAACAAAACCGGGTCGCGCTGGTATCATCCCGTGACGAAACAGCTGTACCTCTACACCGGCGGCGGTGAGTGGTGGAGCTACGACGACCCCACCGTGATCGCGACCAAGATGCAGTACGTGCGCGATCAAAACCTGCGCGGCGCCTTCTCCTGGGAATTGGACGGCGACGCCAACGGCGCCCTGACCAACGCCGTCTGGATAGGACGTTAAACGATGATGCGCCATGCCACCGTTACCCCCGTAGCCGTCAACGACGCATGGCGCACCTGGATCGCCGAGAACCTGATGCTGGGCGGCCGGCCGGAAGGCCTGGTCGGTGTTCTGATCCAGTCCGGCATCAGCGAGCAGGATGCGCTGGCGGAGGTCGATGCCGCGCTGCGCAGCCCCTACCTCAAGGGGGCGTCGCGTTTGCACAACCGACTGGCCAAGCGCGACTGGGTGCTCGGAATCCAGTCGCGCTTGAACCGGCTGGCGCCGGCGCAGGTGCCGCGCCGCGAGCGCCTGTCCGGCGATGTCTTCCTCGAAGAGCACTACCGCCGCAACCAGCCTGTGATCATCACCGGCATGCTGGACGACTGCGTCGCGCGCACCAAGTGGACGCTTGATTATTTGAGCGGGCATCTGGGCGAGCGCGAAGTCGAAGTGCAGTTCGGCCGCGACGCCGATCCGAATTACGAATTGAACAGCCGGGCGCACAGGCGCCGCATGCCCTTTGGCGAGTACGTGGAACTGGTGCGCACCAGCGGCCGCACCAACGATTTCTACATGACCGCCAATAACGATGAGAGCAATCGCGAGGCGCTGCGGGAGCTGATGGACGATCTGCCGCCGTTGGCCGAGTATCTGAACGACGAGCGGCGCGGCTTTTTCTGGTTCGGGCCGGCCGGCACGCTCACGCCGTTTCATCACGACCTGACCAACAACTTCATGCTGCAGATCGCGGGCCGCAAGCGCGTTCGGCTGATCGCGCCTTGGGATATTCCCCATCTGTACAACCAGCGGCACTGCTTCACACCGGTCGACGGGCGGGCCATCGATATCCAGCGCTTCCCCATGATGGCGAACGTGCCGGTGATCGACTGCGTGCTGGAGCCGGGAGAGATCCTGTTCCTGCCGGTCGGCTGGTGGCATTTTGTCGAGGCGCTGGATATCACCATCACCGTCTCCACCACCCATTTCAAATGGGATAACGACTTCTATTCGGATTACCCCGGCAATCACGACTTCTGATCGGAGCATCAGATCGATTACAATCGACGGTAGACCGCAAGCGAGGCCGCCATGCCCATGCACTACCTGCGGGCCTTGACCAGCCCGCACCGCACCGATATCAGCAACCGCCGCCTTGGCCGCGCGCTGGCCTTCGTGGCCGGCGGGGTCAACGCCGGCGGTTTTTTCGCTGTGGGACAATACACTTCCCACATGTCGGGCATCGTCTCGGCGCTGGCCGACAACGCCGTGCTGGGCGACGTGGCGCTGCTGGCGGCGGGGACGATATCGCTGTTCTCCTTCTTCCTGGGCGCGGCCACCTCCGCGATCCTGATCAACTGGGGCCGCCGCCGTGGCGCGCATAGCCGCTACGCGCTGCCGCTGATGCTGGAGGCGGCGCTGCTGCTGGTGTTTGGCCTGATGGGCAGCAGACTGGCGGAGCACGGCCATCTCACCGCCATCGTGGCCCTGCTGTGTTTTGTGATGGGACTTCAGAACGCCATCATCACCAAGGTGTCGCGCGCCGAAATCCGCACCACCCACGTCACCGGGCTGGTGACCGATATCGGCATCGAACTGGGCAAGCTGTTTTACTGGAACGTGGGGCAGGGTGGCGCGGATGGCGCGGCGCCGGACAAGGTCGTGGCGGACCGCGACCGTTTATCCTTGCTATGTTCCCTGCTGGGCGCCTTCCTGCTTGGCGGCCTGCTTGGCGCGTTCGGCTTCAAATTATTGGGCTTCATCGCCATCGTCCCGCTGGCCCTGGCGGTGCTGTCGCTCGCCATCATTCCTCTTTTCGACGATTTTTACAACCCGTATTGACCGACCGATGATCAGACCCGCGACACCGGACGATGCTTCCGCCATCGTCGATATCTACAACCATTATGTCGCCACCACGGTGATCAGTTTTGAAGAGCGCCCGGTCACGCCGGACGAAATGGCCGGCCGCATCCGCGACGTGACCGTGGCCTTGCCCTGGCTGGTGTACGAATCCGGGGGCCGCGTGGTCGGTTATGCGTATGCGACCAAATGGCGCGTGCGCAGCGCCTACCGCTATTCGGCGGAGACCAGCGTGTACGTGGCGCCGGGGCAGGGCGGCAAGGGCATCGGCTCGGCGCTGTACAAAACCCTGCTGGAGGAACTGCGCGCGCGCGAAATCCACATGGCCATCGGCGGCATCGCGCAGCCCAATCCCGCCAGCGTGGCCTTGCACGAGCGTCTCGGCTTTGAGAAAGTCGCCCATTTCAAGCAGGTGGGCCGCAAGTTCGACCGCTGGATCGACATGGGGTACTGGGAGCTGCAACTGGGTTAGCAGGAACTCGCCGTTGACCATGGGTTGACCCGTTATCGGCGGCGCATCGTGCGTCGGGGCCGCCGAAAAATTGATATGATGTGGCTTTGTTAACACCGGGTTCGCCCGCAGCCATCATGCCACAGGCCAGCACCGACACCGACTTAACGACATGTGACAGCGAGCCGATACGCACCCCAGGCAGCATTCAGCCGCATGGCTTTTTGCTGGCGCTGTCGCCACAACTCGAGGTGTTGCAGGTCAGCGACAATCTCGCCGATTTCACCGGCATCCCCCCCGAGAAGGCGCTCGGCCGCCCGCTGGCGGACGTCATCGGCGCCCGCAGCGCGCAGGCGCTCGAGCATAACCTGCGCGGCGGCCAGTTGCGCGAGCGGCCGGCCTATATCGCCACGGTCGGCCTGGAAGGCGAACCGTTCGACGTGCTGGCCCACGCTTACGACCATTTGCTGATGCTCGAATTCGAGCGCGCGCGCGGCACCATCGAAGCCGGCATCCAGCAGCTGTATCCACTGGTCGGGGATTTCCTCAACAAGATCAGCGACGCCGACACCATCGTCGAACTGTGCCAGCTGGCCGCCAGCGAGATCCGCGCGCTGACCGGTTTCGGCCGGGTGCTGGTCTACTGCTTCGACGAGGAAGGCCACGGCAACGTGCTGGCCGAATGTCTCGGCGAAGGATACGACGGCTATCTTGGACAGCGTTTCCCCGCCAGCGACATTCCGCGCCAGGCGCGCGAGCTGTATCTGGCCAACCGCATCCGCCTGATCCAGGACGCCGACTACCTGCCCGCGCGGCTGGTGCCGCCCGAGAACCCGCTGACCGGCAAACCCAACGACCTGTCGTTCGCCTCGCTGCGCAGCGTCTCGCCGATCCACCTGCAATACATGCGCAACATGGGCACGATGGCGTCGATGTCGGTGTCGCTGATCGTCAAGGACAAGCTGTGGGGCCTGATCTCCTGCCACCACACGGAGGCGCGCCATCTCAGCTTCCACCAGCGCAGCGTGTGCGAGCAGCTGGGGCAAATCCTGGCGCTGCGCATCCGCAACCGCGCGGACGCGGACCAGATGCAGTTCCGGCTGGAGGTGCGGCGCGTGATGGTCAACCTGCTGGGCGGGTTGACGCAGGGCGCGGACTTTATCGAAAACCTGCGCAGCGTGCTGCCCGAGCTGCTGCGCTTCGCGCGCGCCGGTGGCGTCGCCATCGTGGTCGACGACCGGTTGATCAGCTACGGCCACACGCCGGACGACGACCAGATACGCGGCCTGGTGGACTGGCTCAGCGCCAACGTGCACGAGGACTTGTTCCACAGCGACCGCCTGGGCACCGTCTATCCGGAGGCCGCGGCCTACACCGCCTCCGCCAGCGGCCTGATGGCGATGCAGATCTCGCGCATCCACCAGCACTATCTGCTGTGGTTCCGTCCCGAGGTGGTGTACTCGATCGACTGGGCCGGCCGTCCGGAAAAGATGGAAAAGTCACCCGGCATGCTGTCGCCGCGCACCAGCTTCACCAGCTGGCGCGAGGCGATCCACGGCACCTCCGCGCCCTGGCACGAGGGCGAGCTCGAACTGGCGCTCGAATTCCGCACCGCGCTGCTGGGTATCGCGCTCGAACGCGCCGAGCAGATGGCCGATCTGGCCGAGGAACTGGGCCGGGCCAACAAGGAACTGGAGGCGTTCTCATATTCGGTGTCGCACGATCTGCGCGCGCCGCTGCGCCACATCGTCGGCTTCTCCGACCTGTTGATGGAGACGGCCGGCAGCGACAATCCGGAACGGCGCCAGCGCTTCCTGGTCAACATCAAGGAATCCGCGCGGCTGGCGGGCAAGCTGGTGGACGATCTGCTCAGTTTTTCGCAGATGGGCAGGGCCGCCTTGCGGCCGGTGCGCGTGCGCATGGACGATCTGGTACGCGGTTGCATCGAGAAGCTGGCCCCGGATACGCTGGCGCGCCGCATCGATTGGCAGGTCTCGCCGCTGCCGGTGATCGTCGCCGATCCGTCGTTCCTGCAGCTGGCGTTGTACAATCTGCTTTCCAACGCCGTCAAGTTCACCGCGCAGAGCGATCCGGCCGTCATACGCGTCACCAGCGAGCAGCTGCCCGGGGAAATCGTGTTCCATGTCGCCGACAATGGCGTCGGCTTCAATATGGATTACGCGCACAAGCTGTTTGGCGTTTTCCAGCGGCTGCACCGCATGGAGGACTTCCAGGGCACGGGCATCGGCCTGGCGAATGTGCGGCGGATCGTCGAGCGCCACGGGGGGCGCGTTTGGGCGCGATCGGCGCCTGGCGAGGGAGCGACGTTCTCCTTTGCCTTACCGACCAATATCAATACAAATACCGATAAAGTTTGAGGCACGCCTATGTTAAAGCCTATCCTGCTGGTTGAAGACAACCCTCATGATCTGGAGCTGACGCTGATTGCGCTGGAACGCAGCCAATTGGCCAATGAAGTGATCGTCGTGCGCGATGGCGCCGACGCACTCGATTATCTGCACGCGCGCGGCAGCTTCGCCAACCGGGAACAAGGCAACCCCGCCGTGGTGCTGCTGGACCTGAAACTGCCCAAGGTCGACGGCTTGGAAGTGCTGGCCGAAATCCGCGGCAGCGCCACCCTTAAAAGCATACCCGTGGTGATGTTGACGTCCTCCCGCGAGGAGCAGGACCTGATCCGCAGCTATGAGCTGGGCGTGAACGCCTATGTGGTCAAGCCGGTCGATTTCCAGGAGTTCGTGCGGGCGATCGCCGACCTGGGGATTTTCTGGGCGGTGCTCAACGAGCCGCCGCCGGGCTCGCATCGCTACGTCAAGCCGCAGTGATGGTGCCGCGGTTGCGCAGCAGATGGCGGATGCGCGAGCTGAGGGTTTCGACGGTATAGGGCTTTTGCAGCAGATTGACCCCCGGCGGCAGTTTGCCGTCGTGCGACAACACCCCTTCCGCATAGCCCGAGGTGAACAGGATCTGCGCCAGTGGCAGCTTTTCGCGTACCAGTTCGCTCAATTCCAGGCTGCTCACGCGGCCCGGCATCATCACGTCCGTGAACAGCAGGTCGATATGGACGCCGCCGTCGATCAAGTGCGTCGCCTGTTCGGCATTGGCGCTGCTTAGTACCTTGTAGCCCAGCGTCGACAGCATGTCGACGGTCGCGGCGCGCACCGCTTCCTCGTCCTCCACCACCAATATCGTTTCCACGCCGCCGGTCAACGTCGGCAGTGCCGCGCTGTGTTCGGGCTCCGCCTGCGCCTCGCTGCGGCGCAGGTAGATCTGCACGCAGGTGCCGGCGCCCAGGGTGCTTTGCAGGGCGATCTCGCCGCCCGACTGCTTGACGAAACCGTAGGCCATGCTCAGGCCCAGCCCCGTGCCCTGGCCGGTCGGCTTGGTGGTGAAGAACGGCTCGAACGCCCGTTGCATCACCTCCTGCGACATGCCCGAACCGGTGTCGGCGATCTCGATCAACACGTAGTCGCCCTGGCCGTCGCCGATCTTGGACAACTGTTCCGAGCCGGCGGGCAGGTTGCGGGCGCGGATGGTCAGCGTGCCCTCGCCGCCCATGGCGTCGCGTGCGTTGATGGCCAGGTTCAGGATCACGTTATTGAGCTGGCTGACATCGACGTCGGTGTTCCACAAGCGCGTCGCGATGTCGGCGATGACCACCGCGCGCGGGCCGAGCACACGGCGCAGCATATCGTCCATATCGGCCAGCACCGGCGTCAGGTCGACCACCGCGCTTTGCAGCGGCTGGCGGCGCGCGAACGCGAGCAGGTGCGCGGCCAGCCGCGCGCCGCGTTCGACGCCATTGAGCGCGTTCTCGATGCGCGCCATGCCTTGCGGGTTGACGTCGCCGACCATCTGCAGCAGATGCAGGTTGCCGCTGATGATTTGCAGGACGTTGTTGAAATCGTGGGCGACACCGCCGGTCAGCTGGCCGATCGCTTCCATTTTTTGTGCCTGGTGCAGGGCGGCCTGGCTGACCCGCAGCTCCTCCTCGCGCTGGCGCAACTCCAGGAAGGCGGCGTCGCGCTGCTGGCGCGCCTGGTAGGCGGCGCAGTGGTAGCGGATGCGCGCTTCCAGTTCGCGCGCCTCCGGCCACTTGACCAGGTAGTCGTTGGCGCCGAGCGCGAACGCCTGCGCCTTGATATCGGCATCGTCCTCGGACGACAGCAGTATCACCGGCAGATGCTCGGTGTACGGATCGGCGCGCAGCATGCGGATCACGTCGAAGCCGTCGGCGCCGGGCATGCGCAGGTCGACCAGCAGGACGGTCGCCTCGGTTTCCTTGCACAGCTGGACGGCAAGTTCGGCGCGATTGTCATAGCGCAGCGTGATGCCCTGCTGGCGTGCCATGTGATAGCCGATCAAGTCTTCGGCCATCGCTTCGTCGTCGATCAGCAGTACTGAGCAGTTCTGGGATTGGTTTTGGTTCATAGGCAGTATGCTGGTAGTAATTAAATTTTACCTTAGCTCCATTTTTCCAGAAGTCGCCGGCGTCTACTGTGCGCGCGCTAGCATTGCACTGTGTAAAATCTTGGCATCAATAGGAATCAGGAAATATCTTGGAAGAAATTTCCATCGTGGAACATGACGTGCTGGCCGCCTTGCGGCTGGCCACCGCGCAGCGACACGCCGAGCTCGATTCGAACACACCGTTGGCCGTGGGCGAAGTGGATTTGCGCGCATATCACGATCATTTGCGGCTGCTGGAGCAGTGGCTGGCGCCGATCCAGGATTGGATGGGGCGATTCGACGACGGACCGAGGCTGCCCGCCTATCTGCATGCGGTCAGGGAGGATCTGGCGCATGCGGCACTGGCTGGAATGCCGGCGGCGCACCACGGGACGGCCATGGCCTGGCCCTTACAGCGCGGGGCTGCATGGCGCTGGGGCGTGTGCTATGTGGTCGAAGGGTCGCAGCTGGGCGGGGCGGTGCTGTATAAAAGGCTGGCGGACCGCTTGGCGCCGCATCCGCTCAATTACCTGCGCGGTTCGGGTTCGCCGGGGCCGCGCTGGCAGCAATTCATCGCGGCGCTGCGTGAACATGTCGTGGACGCGCGGCAGATAGCTGAAGCCTGCGAAGGCGCCCGGCAGGCCTTCGACAGCCTGATCGCGTTGAACCGCGCGCGATCGGCCACCGGGTCGCCTTCGAAATAAAGGCGGGTCAGTAGCTGGTCAACGGCACCGGTTGACCGCCTTTGAAGGTGAAGATCGTCACCGGCGACTGCTTCATGTCGCCCCGCTCGTCGAACGCGTAGGTGCCGGCGATGCCCTTGTACGAACCGGAGCCGATGACCGCCGCCACTTTCTGCGGATCGATCGAATTCGCCTTCTGCATCGCTTGCGCGTACATCATGGTCGCATCGTAGTACGACGCCGCGTAGACGTCCGCGTCCTGCTTGTAGCGCGCCTTGTACTTGGCCTTGAAGGCCGGCCCGCTGGAGGCCTTGTCCAGGATCGCGCCGCCCTGCGAGCACAGGACGTTGTCGGCCACCGCGTCGCCTCCCAGCTTGCCCATCTCGCCGGTGCAGATGGTGTCGCCGCCGAGCAGTTTGGCGGTGATGCCCAGCTGCTTCATCTGGCGCACCATCGGCGCCGCCTGCGGCGCGTAGCCGCCGAAGAAGATCGCCTCGACCTTCTTGTTTTTCAGCTTGGTGAGGATGGCGTTGAAGTCGAACGCCTTGTCGGTGGTGAACTCGTGGCCGGCCACGGTCATGCCGGAGGCTTTCGCTTGCTTCTTGAACTCCTCCGCCACGCCTTGGCCGAAGGCGGTGCGGTCGTCGATCACGGCGACGTTTTTGAACTTGAGTTCATTGGCCGCGTACAGCGCCATCTTGGAACCGAGCTGGGAGTCGCTGGCGTTGACGCGGAACAGGCCTTTATAGCCTTGCAGCGTGATCTTCGGATTGGTGGCAATGGTGGCGACCAGCACCCCGGCATCGTTGTAGGCGCGCGAGGCGGGAATCGCCACGCCGGAGTTGTAGGGGCCGACGACGTATTTGACGCCATTGTCGATCAGCTTTTGCGCGGCGGCGACGCCGGCTTTCGGGTCGCCCTGGTCGTCCTCCGACAGCAGTTCGAACTTGAGCTTCTTGCCGGCCACGGTGATCGGCTTGGCGTTGAGTTCCTCCACCGCCAGGCGGGCGCCGTTCTCGTTGTCCTTGCCCGAAAACGCCTGCGCGCCGGAGAGCGGACCGCTATGGCCGATCTTGACCACGGTATCCTGGGCGTAGGCGCCGGCGGCGGCCAGTAACGCCGTGGCGGCGGCGATGTGCTTCACGCTGTGCTTCAAAGTCATGCGAACTCCCGATGTCGATGGTTATGAAATGCAATCCGTGATTATCGCTAAAAACGAATCGTATTATCGTGTGACTTTGGCGCGGGATCGGGAATTATTTGGGGTGATCGGCCTTTAAAGGCCAGGTGATCGAAATTTAATTCGGTAGGAAGGAAGCGGCCATGCGTGGCGATGGCGGAATGGCGCGCCTTCGACGCGCCATTCTTGTGCCGATTTCCGCATGCTACTGGCCCGGCCCGACGCCGCGCGTCCTGGCTGGCGCCGTGACGGCCGACACGCGCGGCGTGGCGCTGACGGCCGCTTGCGTGGCGCGCGCGTTTGCGCCCAGCAGCGCCGGGTCGGTGATGTTGTAGGCGGCGATGGCCGCCGCCAGCGCGGGATTGCCCTGCAGCGGATTGGTTTGCACCGTGGACGCCTGCACGGCGGCCACTTGGGCGGCGCGCGCCTGCTGCTGCGCGTCCGCCGCCGCCGCGTTGGCGGCGGCCAGATTGGTGGCGGTGGTTTGTGCGGCGGCGGCCTGTTGGGCGGCGATGGCGCCGGCGGCATTGGCCGCCTCCGGCGTCGTCGCCGCAGCCAGCGCGGCGCGCGCCTGTGCGGCGGCGGCGCTGGCTGCTGCGCTTTGCGCCGCCAGTGCGTCCGCCGCGCTTTGCGCGGCCTGTGCCTGCGCCAGCGCCGATGCCGCAGCGGCGTTGGCCGCCGCCAGATTGGTCGCCGCGTTTTGCGCCGCGACGGCTTGCTGCTCGGCGGTGGCGTTGGCGGAATTGGCCGCGGCTGCGGCGGACGCCGCGTTCCGCGCGATGTTCGCCTGCGCCGCCGCCTGCGTGCTGGCGGCGGTGGCCGCGCTCAATCCCGACGCGGCCTGCTGCCGTGTCGCCTGTGCGGCCGCCGTGGCCTGCGCGGCGTCGGATGCCGCCTGCGCCGCGCTGCGCTCCGTATTGGCATCGGACGCCGCCTGGTTCTCTTCCGCCGCATCCGCCTCCTGGCTTTGCTCCGCCTGATTGGCCGCTTGCAGCGATTGCGCAGTCTGGGTTTGCTGGGATGGCAGCGCGTTGATATTGGCCTCCCGCGCGTTCGCTTCCCGCGCTTCGGCGTTCTGCGCGGCGATGACTTCGGCGGTGGACGCCTGCAGCGGATTGACGATGGGCGAATCGGGCGCCGTCGCCCGTGGTGTGAGCGGCTGCTCCAGCTCCGCGCGCTGCGCCGCCAGCCTGTCGGCGGCGGTGTCGGGCAACGGAGTCTGCCTGAGAAGATCGAGTTCGGCGCGCGCCATGTCCAGTCGCGCGTTGGCCACCAGGTCTTGCGGCGTCAACGCATCCTGCTGCGCGCTCGTCAGCGCGGGCAGGGCGGCGCTGCCGGCGGCGCTCAACTGCTCCGCAAAGCGTGTCGCCAGCTCGCTAAAGGTATCGAGCGTGTTTTGCAGCGTGTTGGTGGTCGACTGGTTGTCGGTGTTGAAGGAGGCGCGCAAGATTTCGTTGTCGAGCGACAGGCCGGCGCCGGCGTCCAATAGCAGCGGTGGCTGCAAGGTGACCCCGATCCGCGAGAGACTCTGGGCCAGGCTCTGGGCGGCGCTCTGCGGTTGATCGGGCTGGGTCGCCTGGTTCAGCTGCCGCGCTGCCTCCGTACCGAAGGTCTGCCGGTTCAAGCTGTCCACTAGGCTGTTGAGCAGCGACGGGCCTTGCGGCTGGGCCTGGTTGAAGTCCACGCTCGGCAATAAGTTGAACGCATTCACTACATTTTGCGTGGCGTCATTTAATGTGCTAGCACGGGCGGCGGCCTCTTGCGGATCGGCGCCGTTGGCGACAGCCGTTTGCAGCTGGGCGATCTGCTCGCGGGACTGCGACACCGTCAGCAAGAAGTTTGCCACCGGCGACAAATCCACCTGGACCGAGGCTTGCGCGGGAGCATCAATTGCGGAGCCGAGCGGGGCGATCGTCGACGAGTTGACGGCGTCGACCGCCGAGGTTTCCGCAGTGGGCGACACCAGCGGAAAGTTCGCCGGGTTGGGCCCGCTCAGCGTTGTGGATGAGATGGGAAACATGCCGCTCTCCTGGACTGAATTTAACGGTATTTTATCTGAGCATCCTCCTTGTTGGCGACCGCGTCCGTGTGGCAACCCACTTAGTGGCGCATCGGCGGCTAACTTTGCCGGAGGTCGCCTTTTTGTTAGATTGCGCACGGTAGCGTTTGACCAACAAGCCTATCTTGGTTCCTGCAGTGTTGAAACATACGACAAACAACCGAGAGGAACCATCATGGAAAACAGCATCGATACTAAAATCAACGGTACCACTGGTAACAGCACCGGCAACAACGCCCGCGACGGCGTCACCCAGATCGGCAAGGACCTGCGTGCCGACGCGCACGCCGCCATCGACCGCGTTGCCGACAAGGTTCCACCGACCACCGACCGCCTGGCCGCCCGCGCCCATGACGGCGTCGATAAAGTCGCCAACGGCGTCGAAAGCGTTTCCGGCACCGTGGACAGCGTCTCCGAGCGTCTGGCCGTCCGCAGCAAACAAGTCACCGAAAGCTACAAGAAGCTGGCCGAATCCGGCCGCAGCCACGTGCGCTCCAGCCCCGCGATTTCGGTGCTGATCGCCGCCGCCGCCGGCTATGGCATCTCCAAGCTGCTTAACTCGCGCAAGTAATCCAGGTTGCCCGACCGGTATCGCTGCCGGTGCGTCCGGCGGCCCGTGCGGGCGCCGTTCACCAAGGGACACCCAATGGCAACTAGTAAAAAGACACCAGCCCCCGTTATCGGGGCTGGTTCAGTATTGAGCACCGTATCCGGACCATCATCGGCGACGCCTCCGGCCAGTTTGGGCGGCGTGCCACAAGAAGCCGCATTGCTGGCCAAGGTGAGCGGCACCCAGGCAGTGGCCCAAGGCATGCCCTTCAACGCCAATAAACCCGGCGAGCATGGCGACGCCGCGCGCGCGCCGCAACCCGGCCAGACGGTCGCTCCGCCGCATCCGATCGCCACCGCCAGCACCACCGGCGAAACCACGGCTTCGCCCAAAACCGGTAGCGGCGTGCCGCCGCACAGCGTCAACGCCACCATCGAGCCGCTCGACCGCGTGCGTGTGGACTCCGCCGACCAGCGCCTGACCACCAACCAGGGCGTGCCGGTCGCCGACAACCAGAATTCGCTGAAGGTCGGCCTGCGCGGCCCGACCGCGATGGAAGACTTCATCCTGCGCGAAAAGATCACCCACTTCGACCATGAACGCATTCCGGAGCGCGTGGTCCATGCGCGCGGTTCGGCCGCCCACGGCTACTTCGAAAGCTACGACGATTTCAGTGCCGTCACGCGCGCCGCGCCGTTCGCCGCCGCCGGCAAACGCACGCCGGTGTTCGTGCGCTTCTCCACCGTCGCCGGCGAGCGCGGTTCGGCCGACACCGTGCGCGATGTGCGCGGTTTCGCCGTCAAGTTCTACACCGACGAAGGCAATTGGGATTTGGTCGGCAATAACATGCCGGTCTTCTTCATCCAGGACGCGATGAAGTTCCCGGACCTGGTCCACGCCGTCAAGCCCGAGCCGCACCACGCGATGCCGCAGGCCTCCAGCGCGCACGACACCTTCTGGGATTTCGTCACCTTGATGCCGGAATCGACCCATATGCTGATGTGGCAGATGTCGGACCGCGCCATCCCGCGCAGCTACCGCACGATGCAGGGCTTCGGCGTGCACACCTTCCGCCTGGTGAATGCGCAGGGCGTGTCGGTGTTCTGTAAATTCCACTGGAATCCGGTGCCGGGCACGCACTCGCTGGTGTGGGACGAAGCGGCCAAGATCATCGGCGCCGATCCCGATTACCATCGCCGCGACCTGTGGGAAGCGATCGAGGCGGGCGCCTATCCGGAATGGGAACTGGGCCTGCAGATCTTCACCGAGGAACAGGCGGAGCAATTCCCGTTCGACGTGCTCGATTCGACCAAGATCGTGCCGGAGGAACTTGTGCCGGTGCAGATCGTCGGCAAGATGACCCTGAACCGCAATCCGGACAACTTCTTCGCCGAGACCGAGCAGGTGGCCTTCTGCACCGCGCACGTGGTGCCGGGTATCGACTTCACCAACGACCCGCTGCTGCAAGGCCGTATCCACTCGTATCTGGACACGCAGATCAGCCGTCTCGGCGGCCCGAACTTCCACGAGATCCCGATCAATACGCCTGTGGCGCAGGTGCACAACAACCAGCGCGACGGCATGCATCGCCAGGCGATCGCGCGCGGCCGCGTGGCCTACGAACCGAACTCGCTGGCCGGCGGTAACCCGTTCCAGGCCGGGATGGCCGGCTTCCAGACCGCGTTCAGCAGCGTGAAGCAGGCGCCGGAGGACAAGGTGCGTGGAAAGCCGGAACTGTTCGCCGACCACTATTCGCAGGCGCGCCTGTTCTGGATCAGCCAAACGCCGTCGGAGCAGTCGCACATCGTCAACGCGTTCCGCTTCGAGTTGAGCCGCGTGCAGACGCCGGCGATCCGCGTCCGCCTGCTGTCGATGCTGGCCAATGTCGATCCGATCCTGGTCGAAGGCGTGGCGCAGGGCCTGGGCCTGGAAGTGCCGCCGCCGATGCCGCTGGCGACGACCGCGCCGCAGCCTCACTACGCACCGTCGCCGGCGCTGTCGCTGCTGGCGCGTCCGGGCGCGGTGGGCGTCCAGGCGCGCAAGGTCGCGATCCTGGCCGCGCATGGTGTCGACGGCGAGGGTGTCAAGGCGATTTATGCCGACCTGCTGGCCGCCGGTGCGGTGCCGCGTTTGGTCGGCCCGCAACTGGGCCAACTGGTCGCCGCCGACGGCAGCGCGCTGGATGTCGAGATCTCGATCGAGGCCGGTCCGCCGGTGCTGTACGACGCGGTGATCGTGGCGGACGGGGAAGCCAGCGTCAAGATGCTGATGGGCGACGCCGACGCGCTCGATTTCGTGCGCCAGCAGTTCCGTCACTGTAAGCCGATCCTGGCGGTGGGGGCTGGCGCCGATTTGCTGCGCAAGGCCGGCGTGCCGGAGAAACTGGAAGACGGTTCGGCCGATCCATCGCTGTGGTGTGTGGCGGCCGGCGGCGTGGTGCCGGCGCTGACGGAGTTCAAGGCCGCCCTGGCCGCGCACCGCAACTTCCAGCGCGAGGTAGAGGCGGTGGCGCTGTAACATAACCCGCAACCCGGCGTGCCCGGGGTCTGACCCATCGGGGTCGGACCCCTTTGTTGCGGCGTTCCGCCCAATCCGCCCTAGGTGTTCCCCTTCCTTTTGGAACTTCAACAATCACGTGCATAGTGATATGCTCGTGCCCAGCAACCTCTACCCCATAAAAGACCCATAAGAACTGGCATCGATGGACGTGTACGCCCCTCAAGTCTGGCTTCCGCACGAGCGACCGGTACTCCCCGGATCGCCATCGAGTCCTATCCATACGACCGAACGCCGATTGGCGTTCTTCGTCATCGGCTTCATCGTCGCCATCACCGGCGGCTTGGGCAACGCGCTGGTGCTGGTCAACCTGCCTTACCTTCAAGGTTCGCTCGGCGTCTACTCGGCCGAAATCCAGTGGCTGCCGGCCGCTTACGTGATGGCCAACGTCTCGATGAACCTCCTGCTGGTCAAATTCCGCCAGCAGTACGGCCTGCGGCTGTTCACCGAACTATTCCTGGTGCTGTACGCGGTCGCCACCGTCGCGCACTTGTTCGTGCACGGCCTGGCGTCGGCCATCGCGGTGCGCGCCGCCCACGGCATGAGCGGCGCCGCGCTGTCCACCCTGGGCCTCTACTACGTTCTGCAAGCATTCCCCGCCCAGCACCGCGTCAAGGCGGTGGTGCTGGGCATCGGCTTCTCGCAACTGGCGCTGCCGATGGCGCGCCTGTTCTCGTCGGACCTGATGGAGTTCGGCGAATGGCGCGGCCTGTACTTCTTCGAGCTGGGACTGGCCCTGGTGTCGCTGGCCGGCGTGTTGTTCCTCAAGCTGCCGCCGGGGGACCGCATCAAAGCCTTTGAAAAGATGGACTTCGTCACCTTCGCGTTGTTCGCTCCCGGCGTGGCACTGCTGTCGGCGGTGCTGGCGCTGGGGCGCACCGTGTGGTGGCTGGAGTCGCGCTGGCTGGGTCTTTGCCTGGCCGGCGCCATCGTGCTGATCGCCGGCGCGCTGCTGATCGAGCATAACCGCGCGCGCCCGCTGATCAACACGCGCTGGCTCAGCACCGCCAATATCGCGCGGCTGGCCTTGTCCGTGCTGTTGATACGCATCGTGCAATCGGAGGCCAGCGGCACGGTGGGCTTCCTGCAGGCGCTGGGCTTGAACAACGACCAGATGCAAACGCTTTGGATCATCGTCATGATAGGCACCCTGGCGGGCCTGCTGGCGAGCGCGTTGACGATCACGCCGGCGCGCATTCCCGCGCAGTTGATGGTGTCGCTGGTTGTGATGGCGATCGGCGCTTATATGGATTCGAACGCCACCAATCTGACACGTCCGGTCGATATGTATGTCAGCCAGTTCCTGCTCGGCTTCGGCGGCGCCTTGTTCATCGGCCCCACGTTCGTATCCGGCTTTGGCGCCGTGATCGCGGCGCCGAGTAATCTGGTTAGCTTTTCCGTCATGTTCTCGATCACGCAAACGCTGGGCAGTTTGCTCGGCTCCGCGATCGTCGGCACCTTCCAGGTGGTGCGCGAGAAGTACCACTCCAGCATCCTGGTCGAACATTTGACCCTGCTCGATCCACAGGTGGCGGCGCGGATTCAAAGCGGCGGCGCTTCGCTCGGCGCGACCCTGGCCGATCCTTCTATGCGCAACGCGCAGGGCGTCGCGTCGCTTGGCGCCGCCGCCACGCGCGAGGCCAATATCCTCGCCTATAACGATGTCTTCCTGATGATTACGCTGCTGGCGGTGCTCACGTTCGCATGGATGCTGGCGCGCTACCTTTGGTCGATCTGTGTGGTGTGCCAGCCCATTCCCGCGCAGAACGCGCAGACCGGCATGGCCAACGTCTCTCTTAACAATTCCGGATCACGCTGAACGACATGGCTACCAATACACCCGATACTTCCTCTGCTCCTCCCGCCGCCGCTCCCGCCTCCGCGCCGCCACCCACAGCCGCGGCGCCAAGCCGTCGCGGGCAGATCGTTTCCACCATCGCGTTCTCGCTGGTCGCCTTGATCGGCGTGCTGATCGTGCTGTACGCGTGGCGGCTGCCGCCTTTCACCAGCGCCATCGTCTCGACGGAGAACGCGCTGGTGCGCGGACAGGTCACGCTGATCGGAACGCAGTTGTCGGGCTATGTCGTCGATGTCAAGGTGCAGGACTTCCAGCAGGTGAAGCAGGGCGATTTGCTGGTGCAGATCGACGACCGCATCTACCAGCAGCGCTATGAACAGGCGCAGGCGCAACTTGCGGCGCAAAAGGCGGCGCTGGCCAACTGGGACCAGGCGCGCAAGACGGCGGCGGCGGGCGTGTTGCTGAACCAGGCCACCCTGGCCAACGCGCAGGCGCAGGCGGCCAAATCGAAGGCGGATTTAAGCCGTGTCAATTCGCTTGCGGCCGATGGCTCGTTGTCGTTGCGCGAGCAGGACGCGTCGAAGGCTGCGCAGGCACAGACGGCGGCCGCCGTCGCGCAGGCGCGCGCCAATCTGGATATCGCCAAACAACAGGTGCAGTCGGTGACCGTCAACAAGCTGTCGCTGGAGGCGGCGGTGGCCAACGCGGAGGCCGCGCTGAAGGCGGCCAGGGTGGATCTGGAGAATACCCGCATCATCGCGCCGGAAGACGGCCAACTCGGGCAGGTCACCGTGCGCAAGGGCGCCTACGTCAACACAGGCGCCAATCTGATGGGATTGGTGCCGCGCCAGTTGTGGGTGATCGCCAATCTGAAAGAGACGCAGATGAACAATGTGCAGGTGGGGCAGAGCGCCACCTTCAAGGTCGATGCGCTCGACGGCGCGGTGCTGACCGGGCAGGTGGAACGGATCTCGCCGGCCACCGGTTCGGAGTTCAGCGTGCTGCCTGCCGATAACGCGACCGGTAATTACGTCAAGATCGCCCAGCGCATACCGGTGCGGATACGCATCGATCCGGGACAGGCCAAGGCCGCGCGGCTGGCGCCCGGGATGTCGGTGATCGTCAGCATCGACACCTCCGCCGTTTTGAACGATTCGGGTGGCACGCCCGCCACGGCGCACACCGGAGCCGGCCGATGAAGTGCCGGCGAGCGTTACAAAATCGGCGCGTATCGCTGCGCGCCGTATCGGTCGCGGCCATGCTGACGCTGGCCGGCTGCGCGGCCAAGGTTGGCCCGCCACCGGCATCGACGCTGGAGACGCCCGCCGCCTGGCGTACCGCGCCCGGTCCAGGCCAAAGCGCCGCGCCGGTCGAGCGGCAATGGTGGCAGGCCTTCGGCGATCCGGTGCTGAGCGCATTGGTGGTCAAGGCGCTCGAACACAATGGCGACTTGCGCATCGCCCGCGCACGCGTGGCGCAGTACCGCGCGCTGGTGGGCGTCGCGGCGGCGGGGCAGAAGCCGAACGTCGTCGTCGATACCGCGCCGACCCGCACGCGGCAGCTGGCGTCCAACGGCCAGCCATATGTCACCAACGTCTACCAGGCCGAGATCCAGGCCAGCTATGAGGTGGACCTGTGGGGCCGCCTGGCCGCCGCGACCGACGCGGCCACCGCCACCTATCAATCGGAGCAGGCCAACGCGGATGCCGTGGCCTTGTCGATCGCCGCCACCGTCGCCTCGGGCTATCTGAACCTGCGCGGGCTGGACGCCCAGCTGGCGCTGACCGAGCAGACGCTCAAGCTGCGCGGTGAGTCGCGCGACCTCGCCAAGCGCCAGTTCGATGTCGGCTACAGCTCGCGGCTGGAGTGGCTGCAGGCGCAGGCCGAGTACCAGACCACCGCTGAGCAGGTGCCGCAGCTGAAGCGTTCGATCTTCGAGCAGGAGAACGCGCTGGCGATACTCACCGGCGGCAATCCGGGGCCGATTCCGCGCGGCGCGGAGCTGGCAGAACTTGCGCCTCCTCCCGTGCCCGAGGGGCTGCCGTCCGAACTGCTGCGCCGCCGGCCCGATATCGCACGGGCGGAATACAACCTGGTCGCGGTCAACGCCAATCTGCGGGCCACGCGCGACCAGTTGCTGCCATCCTTTAAGCTGACGGCCGTTGGCGGCATACAAAGCCTGAAGATGCACGATTTCCTGAATTCGCCGACGGCCCTATGGCGGCTGACCGGTGCCATCGCCGCGCCGGTGTTCGAGGGCGACCGCGTGCAGTCGCAGACCGATTCGGTGGCGGCGCAGCGCGACCAGCTCACCTTCGCCTACGAGAACGCCGTGCGCACCGCGTTCGCGGAAACCGATAACAGTCTCGGGGCGATCTATCAATTGAAGGAGCAGGCGGTGCAGAACGATGCGCGCCGCGCCACGGCGGCCGAGACCTTGCGCATCGCGCACAATCGCTATCGCAACGGCTACGCGTCGTATCTCGAGGAGCTCGACGCACAGCGCACCTTGTACAGCGCCGATGTCGGGCGCCTGCAGTTGCGCACGCGGATACTGGTGGCGTCGGTCGATCTGTATCGCGCCATGGGCGGTGGCTGGGTGGCGCAACCGTAGTTTTATTCGAGGGGATTTTTATGATTTTATCTAAATTGGTTTTGCCCGGGTTGGCGCTGTCGCTGTTGTCCGCGAGCGCGTGGGCCGATTGCAGCGCCCCCGCGACGCAGTCGGAGATGACGCAGTGCGCCGGGCAGGCCTATTCGGCGGCCGACAAGAAGTTGAACCTCGCTTATAACGAGTACCGCAACCGCTTGAACGCCGAGCAAAAGAAAAAGCTGACGCAGGCGCAGCTTGCGTGGGTCAAGTTCAGGGACTTGTCGTGCGCATTCGAGAGTTCGGGCGCGGAAGGTGGCAGCGCCTATCCGATGGTGCGCAGCGGCTGTCTCGCCGCGAAAACCGAGAGCCGGTTGAAGGAAATCAAGGCGCTGCAGGATTGCCAGGAAGGGGAGATGAGTTGTCCCGCGCATAAGTGAGCGCGGGATATGCGTACCACGGAGATACGGGTCTCCGTGGTGGAGCTGTCGTTGTGGCTTCTATTTGACCGGGATGCAAAGCTCGGCCGAAAACACGCCGGTCTCCGGGTCCATCGCGTAATCGGCGGGGTAGCGTTCCATGCAGGGACCCGGGGCGAAGATGCCCTCGGACTGTATCTGCCCGAAGAACTCACCCCACGCGGCCGGCATCTGGTCGGCCGTGCCATTGAATCCGGCCACCGCGTAGCGGCCGGCCGGTAGCGTCGCTTCCTTGGCCGGTTCGGCGACCGGATAGTCCGCCGCCACTTCGACGCAGGCGTCGTAACGGCATTCGCTGGGCGGCGTGGTGCTCGGGTCGTCCTGTGCCACGCCATACGTTACGCGGTTGTTCAAGCCGAAGGCCTTCTGCCACGGCGTGAACACCTCCTTCCAGAACTCGCCGATGGCGGCGCCGAACGGCCCCTTATAGCGCAGGTACGCTACGCGCACCGCCGGTAATTCCTTGATCTCGTATTCCATGTTGGTCTCCGTGATGGATGCTTTATTAATGTCCGCCGGCGACTTTGCGCAGCGGCTGGTCCCGGTCCGCAGCCGGCGCCGGATGGCGGCGCAGTTTGCGCATCAGACGCCCGAGCAGATGTTCGAAGTCGTCGATGTAGGTGAACACGGCCGGCACCACCAGCAGGCTCAACAGCGTCGACGTGATCAGGCCGCCGATCACCGTGATCGCCATCGGCGAGCGGAAGCTCGGGTCGGCGCCCCAGCCCAGCGCCAGCGGCATCATGCCGGCGCCCATGGCGATGGTGGTCATCAGAATCGGCCTGCTACGCTTGTGGCACGCGTCGACCAATGCGTCGAACCGGTTCATCCCTTCCTGGCGCGCCAGAATAGCATAATCTACCAACAAGATTGAGTTTTTCGTAACGATCCCCATCAGCATGATCAAACCGATCATCGACGGCATCGACAAGGCGCTGCGGGTGATCAGCAGCGCGACAAAGGCGCCGCCGATCGACAGCGGCAGCGCCGCCAGGATCGTCACCGGCTGCATGAAGTCCTTGAACAGCAGGACCAGCACGCAGTAGATGCACAACACGCCGATCAGCATGGCCAGGCCGAAGCTGGCGAACAGCGCGGCCATCTCCTGGGTGTCGCCCAGCTCCGCGATCTTGACCGACGGCGGCAGGTTTTTCAGCGATGGCAGCGCGCGCGCTTCCGCGTCGACCTCGCCCAGCGCGCGCCGGCCCAGTTCCACTTCGAACGTGACGTTGCGGCTGCGGTTGAGGCGATTGATCTGCGCCGGGCCGCTTTCCATGGTGATGGTGGCGACGGTGGCCAGCAGCACCGGACCGTTTTTGCCCGGCACCGTCAGGCGGCCGATGGCATCGAGGTCGGCGCGCACCGAATCCGGCAGCTTGACGCGGATCGGCACCTGGCGCTCCGGCAGGTTCATCTTGGTCAGGTCGGTGTCGTAGTCGCCGGCGGTGGCCACGCGCACGGTCTGGCCGATGGCGTTGGCGGTCACGCCCAGATCGGCGGCCTTGGCGAAGTCCGGCGTGACGATGATCTCCGGGCGCACCAGCGAGGCGCTCGACCGCACGTTGCCCACGCCTTGCAGCGTGCGCATTTCGCGTTCGACCTTTTGCGCTGTCGCTTGCAGCGCGACCGGGTCGTCGCTGCGCAGCACCAGCTGCAGCTTGACGCCGTTGTCCGGCGGGCCGACCTTGAAGCGCGCGCCCGGGATGGCGTCGAGACGGGTGCGAATCCGGTCGTCGATATCGGCCATCGATTCCTTGCGGTCGGTGCGGTGCACGGTGGTGATGGTGAGCACGGCGCTGCGCGCCTCGGCCGCCGCGCCGGGCGCGAAGGCGTCGCCGCTGGAGCCGCCGCCGATGGAGCTGAACACCGATGTGACGCCCGGTACTTCCATCGCGGCCAGGCGCGCCCGTTCGGCGATGACGCCGGTCTCCGCCAAGGTGGAACCGGGCGGCAGCTCCAGGTTGATCTGGGTTTGCGCGCGGTCGGCGGCCGGCACGAAGCCGGTCGGCAGCATGCCGACCAGCGAGATCGAACCGACGAAGAACGCCGCGGCGGCCAGCGCCGTGATGCCGCGATGCGTGAGGCACCAACGCATCACGCGCAGGTAGCGGACCATCAACCAGCTGTCTTTTTCCTCCGCGTGCGCGATCGGCTTGAGCAGGTAGGCCGCCATCATCGGCGTCAGCAGACGCGCCACCACCAGCGACGCCAGCACCGCGATCACCGCCGTCCAGCCGAACTGCTTGAAGAACAGGCCGGCGACGCCGCTCATGAAGGCGGTCGGCAGGAACACGGCCACCAGCGCGAACGTGGTGGCGATCACCGCCATGCCGATTTCGTCGGCCGCCTCCATCGCCGCCTCCATCGGGGTTTTACCCATGCGCAGGTGGCGCGCGATGTTTTCGATTTCGACGATGGCGTCGTCGACCAGCACGCCGACCACCAACGCCAGCGACAGCAAGGTCACGGTGTTGAGCGTGTAGCCGAACAGGTAGATGCCAAGGAAGGCCGGCATCACCGACAGCGGCAGCGCGGCGGCGGCCACCAGGGTGGCGCGCCAGTCGCGCAGGAACCACCAGACCACCAGCACCGCCAGCAGCGCGCCTTCGTACAGCAGCTCCATCGAGCCGTCGAAGTTCTCCTCGACCGGATGGGCGTTGTCGATGACCTGTTTCAGCACCACTTTCGGGTTGTTCGCCTCCAGCTCCTTGACCGCCTCGCGCGCGCCCTTGGCCACGGCCAGTTCGCTGGCGCCCTTGTTGCGGAAGATTTCGAAGCCGATCACCTGCTTGCCGTCCTGCAGCGCGATGGCGCGCGGCTCGGAGACGGTGTCGGTGATGGTGGCCACCTGGTCGAGCCGCACGCGGCGCCCGTCCGTCAACGGCAGATCCATGGCCGCCAGTTCGGCCGCGCTCTTGACGGTGCCGATGGTGCGCACCGATTGCTCGGCGCCGCTGACGTCACCGCGTCCGCCCGGCGCTTCCTTCTGCACCAGCCGCAGCTGGCGCGACACGTCCAGCGCCGACACACGCAACGCCGCCATGCGCGCCTCGTCCAGTTCCACGCGGATTTCGCGGTACACGCCGCCCACGCGCTTGACCGAGCCGATGCCCGGCACCGCCAACAGGCGCTTGGCGACGACATTGTCGACGAACCAGCTCAATTCCTGCTGGTCCATTTTCTCGCCGGGCACCTGCGCGGCGGCGGCGGTGAAGGTCAGCACCACGCGGCCGGCGGTGGAGGCCTTGGTCACGGTCGGGTCGCGCAGCTCGGCCGGCATGTCGGCCTTGATGCGGGCGACGGCGTCGCGCACGTCGTTGACGGCGTCGGATATCTGCTTCTCCAGCACGAATTCGATGGTGGTGGTCGAAACGCCGTCCAGCACCGTGGTGTGGATGTTCTTCACGCCCTGCAGGGTGGCGACCGAGTCCTCGATCTTGCGCGCGACCTCGGTTTCCAGCTGCGCCGGGGCGCTGCCGTCCAATGTGGCCGTGACGGTGACGATCGGCAGTTCGATGTCGGGGAAGTCCTGCACCGGATTGGCCTTGTACGCCATCAGCCCCGCCAGGGTGAGCAGGACGAACAGCATGATCGCCGGGATCGGGTTCTTGATCGATAAGGAGGAAAAATTCATGGCGTATCCTTATTTGGCCGCAGGTGCGGTGGCCGGGCCGGCGGCGCGCGCGGGCACCGCCTCGGCGACGACGTGTACCAGGTCGCCGTCGTTGAGGAAGCCGGCGCCGCGCAGCACCACCTGGGTGTCGGCGGTCAGGCCGCCCTTGACCTCGATGCGGTCGCCCAGGCGGCGGCCCGGCTGCACCTTGATCTGACTGACCTTGCTGTCCGTGTTCAGGCGGAACACGAAGCTGAAGCCGTCGCGCACGACGATCGATTGCTGCGGCACGGTCAGCGCGTCCGATTTACCCAGTTCGAACTGGCCGCTGGCGAACATGCCGGCCTTGAACGGCGCCTCGCCGGTGCCGGCGTTCAGCGGCAGATCGACATACACCAGCGCGGAACGGGTTTGCAGGTCGACGGTCGGCGCGATCATGCGCACCTTGCCCGTCACTTCGCTGCCGTTGGCCGCCTTGACGACGGCGGCGGTGCCGGGTTTGAGGTTGCGCAGGTCGGCGGCCACCACCTCGGCGCGCCATTCCAGGCGGCTCTGGCGGATCATGCGGAACAACTCCGTGCCGGGCGCTGAGACCGAGCCGACGGTGGCGTTGGCGGTCCTGGCGGAGATGATGCCGCTGTCCGGCGCCACCACCTTGGTGTATTTCAGGCGCAGCTGCTGGTTCGCCAGCGCCGCCTTGGCCGAGGCGATGCGGGCGTTGGCGGTTTGCTCGGTGGTGTTGTATTGGCTGATTTGCTGCGCGCTCAGGGCGCCGGAGTTTTGCAAGGTGCGCGCGCGGGCGGCGTTGGCCACGGCGTCGGCGGCGTTGGCCTCGGCCTCCTGCAGGGCGGCTTTCGATTGGGCGATGTCGGCGTTGATGGTCTCGGCCGAGAACACCGCCAGCACGTCGCCGGCCTTGACGACGTCGCCGACGTTGACCCGCACCTCGGTCAGGCGCAGGCCGTTCGATTCGCTGCTGACGCTCGCCTCCTGCCAGGCGGCGACATTGCCGTTGGCGGCCAGCTTGATCGGCAGGCTGGCGGTCGACGGCTTGGTGGTGGTCACGGTCAGCGCGGCCTTGGGCGCGCCGGCCTTCTTTTCATCGGCGGCCTGCGTGGCCGGCGAGTACACGGCCATGCCGATGCCGCCGGCGACGAAGACTGCCAGCAGGGCGATGGCGAGCGATTTCAGATTGGTTTTCAGAGTTTTCATGATGAACGGTCAGGTTGTTTTTATTGGACGTTGGTGCCGCTGGCGTTGGTGGTGACCGCGGCGGTGGCGACGGCGGGGGCGCCGTCGGCCGGCGCGCTCCAGCCGCCACCGGCGGCGCGGTACAGCGATACCCAGGCGGCGCTGCGTTCGCGCTGCAGGTTGATGACGGTTTGTTCGGCGGCCAGGCGGGTGCGGCGGGCGTCCTCCAGTTCGAACAGGCTCGCCATGCCGTTCTTGTAGCGGTCTTCGACGGCGGCGAAGTTCACGCGGTAGCCGTCCAGCGCGGTCTGGGCGTCGGTGGCGCGGGCGGCGGTGCCGTCCAGGTTGACCAGCGCCTGTTCCAGTTCGCTGACGGCCTGGCGCACCGTGGAGCGGTAGTTGGCGACGGCGTAGTCGTAGCGCGCACCAGCCGCGTCGACGTTGGCGCGGCGGCGGCCGGCGTCGAAGATCGGCACCGACACCGACAGCGGGCCGATGGTCCAGGTGTCGGTCTTGGTGTTGTCGCCGCCGGAGCGGAAGTTGGCGATGCCGACCGAGCCGGACAAGGTCAGGCGCGGGTAGCGCTGCGCCTGGGCGTTGCCCACTTCGGCGCTGGCGGCGGTCACTTCACGTTCGGCGGTGAACACGTCCGGGCGCTGGTTCAGCGTGTTGGCCGGCAGTGCGGCGATGGCCATGGACGGCGCCACCGCGTCGGCGGCGGCCACGCCGGAAGCGACGCCTTTTGCCAATTCCTGGCGCAGTTCCGCTTCCGGCAGCGCCGTCAGCGCCACCAGCACCTTGACGTTGACGTCGCAGGTGGCGCGCTGGGCGAGGTAGCGGTTGTTGCCTTCGGCGGCGCTGGCGCGCGCCAGCGCCAGATTGGCGGGCGATTCGAAACCGGCGGTCGCGCTCAGCTCCGTCAGGCGCGCGGTGTCGGCGCGCGATGCGGCATCCTGTTTGGCGACGGCCAGCAATTGTTCGCAGGCGCGCAGCGCATAGTATTGGTTGGCCACTTCGGCGGCGACGGAGACGCGGGCGTCGTGCCAGCCGGCGTGCGCGCTGTCGAGGCGCGCCTGGGCGGCATCGCGGGTCGCGCGGTTGGCGCCGAAAACGTCGATCTCCCACGACGTTTGCAAGGCCGCCTGCGAGGTGGTCCCCATCGGCAACGTCGATTGCTGGTTGGCGCGGCTGATGCTGCCCGTGCCGTCGAGCGTCGGCATCAGAGCGGCGCCGGCCGCCACGCGGTCGGCGCGCGACTGGGCGATGCGCGAGGCGGCCGACGCCACCGTCGGGCTGACCGCCTGCGCCGATTCGATCAGCTGCGCCAGTAGCGCGTCGGCTTGGTGGCGCCACCAGCTGGCCAGGTCGGCCTGGTTGCCGTTGTGCGGCAACTGCGAGGGCAGGGGCGCCTGCCACTGTTGCGGCGCGCGGGCGTCGACGTGCGGCGCCGGTGGCGTCAGGGCGCAGGCGCTGAGCGCCGTGGCGACGGCCAATGCCGTCGTCGCGCGTACGATAATCTTCATGCTTTCCTTTGGAGTTTAAGTTTTTCGGCATTGAACAGCGCTTCGGCATAGTCGACCAGCCGCTCGCCCCACTCGGATATCGCCTCCGGCGTGGACAACATATGCGGCGTGATCGCATTGATGACGTCTTGGGAGATCAATAATTGTATGCAGAGCGCGGGAATCGAATAAGCCAGCCGGTGGACGTCGTCGGTCGCCTCGGCCAGGCCCAGATGGCGGCACAGCACCCGGACCAGCGCCAGGTGCTCGGGCTTGATGTTGTTTTCCACCTCCGTCGCCCATAGCCCGGTGGGCTCGAGCATCTCGCGGAAAAACAGGCGCAGCATCGTGTCCGCCTCCTGGTTCTCCTTCAACAGGGGGGCGATCATCTGGCCGTAGTAGCCTTCCAGCGATTCGCGCAGCGTGAAGTGGGGCTGGTCGAACGCGGCGACGTTCCCGCCCGCCTCGGCGCACATGAAACTGAAGCAGGCCTGGTACAGGCCCGCCTTGTCGCCGAAGTAGTAGCTGATGGCGGCGACGTTGGTGCCGGCCGCCTGGGCGATCTCGCGCGTCGAGGTTTTGGAAAATCCCTGCTGGCCGAACAGGCGCATCGCCGACACGAGCAGGCGCTCGCGCGACTGCTCGCCGTCGGAGCGCGGCTTGCGGACGTCGTCCGCTGGCTGGCTGGAGGCCGTGGTGGGGGTGGGGGGGGCTTTAGCGTTCATGGCGGGATTACATCACATAAATCAAACAAATGATATAACTAAATCGTTTGTTTAATTTAGTGATGAAGTATCGCAGTGCAGCAGAGCTAACTCAGCGACAACTCTGCGCGGGTGGGCGGAAATCCGCCAAAAAAGCGCAAAAAAAAGCCCGCGACCGTGAGGTGGCGGGCTCAATTCCAATGTTCAGCGAACGGTTGGAGGAGACGGTTCCAATATATCCCGATTTATGTTGCGGTGCAATACGGTAAAACTACTGTATTTTTGTTGCAACGTGGCATGAATCGGCCGTTGGGCCATGCCCCACCCGGCGCTAACCCCGGCGCGGCAACGCCAGGGTGAACGTGCTGCCGTGGCCGAAATCGCTCTTGAAGAACAGCGAGCCGCCGATCAGGTTGGCCAGGTTCTGGCACAGGTACAACCCCAGTCCGGCGCCTTCGGCGTGCCGGGTCGACGTCGAATCGAGCTGCGAGAACGCCTGGAACAATTTGCTCTGGTCTTCCTCGCGGATGCCGGCGCCGCTGTCGGCCACCGAGAACTCGATGATGTTCTGGCCGTCGCCCGGGCGCAGCGCCAGTGTCACGCGGACGGTGCCCGTTTCGGTGAACTTGATGGCGTTGTTGCCAAGGTTGAGCAGGATCTGCGTCAGCGCGCGGCGGTCGGTCTCCAGCACGATGGCCGCCGGCGCCAGGTCGATTTCCAGCGCCAGCCCTTTTTGCAGCGCCAGCGGGCGCAGGGTGTCGACGACGTCGGTGACCAGCTCCTGGCACCGCACCGTCTCCAGTTCCAGGGTCACCTTGCCGGCCTCGATCTTGGCCACGTCGAGGATGTCGTTGATCAGCGAGAGCAGGTGGCGCGCGCTGGTGCGGATGGTGTTGAGCTGCTTGTCCTGTTCCACCGTCAGCGGGCCGGGGAGCTTCATCAGCAGCGCGCCGGTGAAGCCGATGATGGCATTGAGCGGCGTGCGCAGCTCGTGCGACATGTTGGCGATGAAGGCCGACTTCATGCGGCTGGCCTCGGCCAACTCCAGGTTCTTCAGCGCGATCTCGCGGTTGATGGTTTCCAGCTCGCCGGCGTGGTGGGCCAGGCGCATATTGAGCTCGATCACCTGGCGCTCGCGCGCCTGCAATTCGCTGTTGACCTGCACCGCCTGTTCGTAGGTGGAGATCAGCAGGTCGAGGATTTGCTGGCGCTCGGCGTTGATGAAGTGCTTTTGATCGCCCAGGTAGAGGGCGATACCGACCTCCATGTTCTGGTTCTTGCGCAGCTTCTGGTTCATCAGCATGTGGCCGATGCGGTTGAGCAGATAGTCTTCCGCGTACGGTTTGCGGATGAAGTTGTCGGAGCCGCATTCGATGCCGCGGATGATGTCCTTCGGGTCCATCAGCGATGTCACCAGGATCACCGGGATGTCGCGCAGGTCCGGATCGGTCTTGATGGCGCGGCACAGCGTGTAGCCGTCCATTTCCGGCATCACGATGTCGGACAGCACCAGGTGCGGCTTGCGTTCGCGGATCGCTTCCAGCGCCAGCCGGCCGTTGCCGGCCACGCGCGCCTTGTAGCGCATCGATTGGATCAGGCGGCGCAGTCGTTCGGCCTGGGTAGGGCTGTCTTCGACGATCAGAATTTCGATTTCGTCGGGCTGTATCTCGTAGCTGGCGTCCACAGACGACCCTCCTGATGCGGTATTTAGCTGGTGTGACTATATCGGATTTAGCTCTGAAGCAGGGGATTTTCCTGTCCCTGGAAACCTCCCGCGCGCCAGGTCAGCACCAGCGTATCGCGGTGGCCATGCCCGGACAGCGGCTGGATCGGCGTCGATTCGTGGATCACGGCGGCGTCGTCGAGCAGCAGCATGGTCCACGGCGCGGTCATCGTGAAGCGCTTGCCGTTCGGTCCATCGGCTTCAAAGATGCGAGTCTCCCCGCCTTTGATGTCGGCGCGCGCGATCAGGATCACGGCGACGAAGTCGACGCCGTCGCGGTGCGCGCCCTCCGGCGTCGGGCGGCCGATGCCGTCGGTGGTGTCGATGCGGAACTGGTGCGCCTCGACGTACCACGGCTGGCCGGCGTGGGCGTCGCCGCGTGCGGCGGCGCAGACGCGCCCGATGGCGGTCACCAGCGCGTCCCAGGCCGGCTGCGCCACGGTTTCCGGCAGCATCGGCTCGAACAGGCGGTTCATGCCGCCGTGCAGTGCGTTGTACTCGAGCGGCTGCCAGTGCGCGCGGTGCGCCGTCCGCGTCAGCCGCGCGCCGTCCTGCACGAAGCACGAATGGCGGCGGCGCCGATAGCGCCCGCCGTCCTTCAGATAGTTATCCAGCTCCAGCGCGTCCCAGCTGGGGATGAGCGCATCAAGTTCGGCCAGCGGCACGCCGGCCAGCGCGGCCACGTCGTGCGGCGCCAGCAGGGCGTAGCCGGCGTCGCGCAGCGCCGCCACCGTGTCGCCCGGCGGCGTGAAAATCGGGGCGGAGGTCGTCATCGCGTGCTCAGTTGGCCGAGGCCATCAGGCCGGCGCGCAGCGCGTCGAGTTGCTGCTTCATGCCGACCACCTCGTCCAAGGTGCACTTGGTCGCTTGCAGGATGGCAGGCGGCAGCTTGGCCGCCTCGTGGCGCAGCGCGTCGCCCTGCGGCGTGAGCGTGATGATGACCTGGCGCTCGTCGCTGGCGGCGCGGGTGCGGGTCAGCAAGTCGGCCTGCTCCATGCGCTTGAGCAGCGGCGTCAAGGTGGCCGAATCGAGGAACAGGCGCTCGCCCACTTCCGAGACGGTCAGCTCGTTTTTCTCCCACAGCACCATCATGACGAGGTACTGCGAATACGTCAGGCCTAGGCCGCGCAACAGCTTGCGATAGATTTTACTCATCGCCAGCGACGTCGAATACAGCGCAAAGCACAGCTGCCCGTCCAGCTGCGGTACGGCGGCTGCCGTGGTGTCGTCGGGGTGTTTTTTCGTGTTCATGCTTCCATTATGGGTAGTGCGCTATACAATTGCAAGCGATGACGTGTAAAAATATTCGGCGTCAGATTAGGCTGGTCATCCGGCCCCACTCAGTTATGATTGAGCCAAGATGCTGCGCGGACCAGCAAGCGACAGCTGTTGTATAGGACCAAACCCGGGGGAGTAGCGGTACATGAACGTCAAAAAAGCCATCGTACTCATCGTCGACGAGGCTTCGGACAATCTGATCGAGATGAATCGACTGTTGCAGAAACAGTACGAAATCCGGCTGGCCAACAGCGGCCGGGCGGCGCTGTCGGTGATGCAGCAGGTGCCGCGCCCGCATCTTGTTGTCCTGGACACGGCGCTGCCCGACATCGACGGCTATACCGTCTGCCAGCAGCTCAAATCGAATCCCGACACCGCCGACATTCCGGTGATCTTCCTGCAAACGCAGGCCGAGGACGACCAGGAGCGCGCCTTGATGGAGGGCGGCGCCGACGTCGTCGCCAAGCCGGTGGTCGGCGACGTGCTGCGCGCGCGGGTCGACACCCACCTGCAGCTGCGCCATTCGCGCGAACTGCTCAAGCAGCAGCGCAACCTGCTCGAACACGTGGTCGAGGAGGTCACGCTGGAGCTGAGCCAGATGCTCGACGCGATGATCTGGGCGCTGGCGTCGCTGGCCGAGACGCGCGAATACGAGACCCCCAACCACCTGCGCCGCGTGCAGCACTACGTGGTCGCGCTGGCGCGCCAGCTGCAAGGCCACAAGCGCTTTTCCGAAGAACTCAGCGACGCCAACATCAAATCGCTGTACAAGGCCGCGCCGCTGCACGACATCGGCAAGGTGTCGATCCCCGACGCCATCCTGCTCAAGCCGGACCGCCTGACCGAGGCCGAATTCGCCGTCATGAAAATGCACACGGTGTACGGGCGCGACGCCATCGTCAACGTCGAAAACCACCTCGGCTACACCAACACCTTCCTGCGCTACGCGCGCGAGATCACCTACTCGCATCAGGAAAAGTACGACGGCTCCGGCTATCCGGAGGGCCTGGCCGGCGAGGCGATACCGATGTCGGCGCGGCTGATGGCGGTGGCGGACGTCTACGACGCGCTCATCTCCAAGCGGGTCTACAAGCCCGCCTTCACCCACGAGACGGCGATGGAGATGATACGCCAGGCCAGCGGCGAGCATTTCGACCCCGACGTGGTGGACGCGATGCTGACGGCCGAGGAGGAATTCATGGCCATCGCCGAGCGCTATAGCGACAGCCCCGGCGACGAAGGCGGCGACCCGCCGCCGTTCGTCGCCACCTGACCCCCGGGGCGACATGCAATCGCGCGGCTTACCGGCCTTCGCCATCGGCATCTGCGTGACAATCGGCACTTGCTATGTGGTGGCCACCGAGCAGCGCGCGCAGGTGCGCGCCAACTTCCAGCGCGACGCCGACAAGGTCACGCGCGACACCGAGGTGCGGCTGCATACCTACTTCGACATGCTGCTCAGTATCAAGGGCATGTACGCGCTGGACGACCGCATCGACCGCGCCAGTTTCAACCGCTTCATCCGCGAGCTCAAGCTGGACCGGCGCTATCCCGGGTTCCAGGCGATCCAGTTCGTGCGGGTGGTGCCGGAGCAGCGGCTGGCCGCGTTCACCGAGGCGGTGCGGCGCGACACCAGCATCGATCCGCGCGGCTATCCCGAGTTCCACATCCATCCGGCCAGCCGCCGGCCGCTGCACTACATCATCGAATATACCGAGCCGCTCAAGGGCAACGAGAACGCCTTCGGCCTCGACCTGGCGATGCTGGCGCCGCATTTGAAGTCGCTGGAGCTGGCGCGCGACAGCGGCGACATCGTCGCCACCGAGCGGATCACGCTGGTGCAGGACGCCAGCGGCGAGCCGGGTTTCGTGGCGCGCGCGCCGGTCTACCGCAACGGTGCGCCGACCGCGACGGCCGAACAGCGCGCCGAGGCGCTGGTGGGATTCGTCGCCATCGTCTTCCGCGTCAACACCTTGATGCGCGAAGTGATCGACGCCCCCTTGCTCGAGCATCTGCACGTGCGGATCGAGGACAGCGGCTACGGCGGCGTGGCCATGCCGGCTGCGAGCGACAAGCTGTTGTACGACAGCGACGGCAAGGTCGAGGCCATCGAGCCGGCCAGGCTGCTGCCGCTGGATCTGACCTCGCTCAAGGTACTGCCGGTCGGGCACCGGCGCTGGCTGCTGCGCTTCCATGGCCACGAGGGCTCGCGCTACGGCAGTTCGTCGCTGCCGGTGGTGCTGATCGGCGTGGCGGGATTCATCATCAGCGCCCTGATCGCCGCGCTGCTGGTGTCGGCGCGGCGCCTGACCGACACCACGCACGGACTGGAACACAGCCTGGCGGAGCTGGAGCGGCAAAAGAGCAACGTCGAACAGGCGCGCAGCGATCTGGCGTCGGTGGTGCAGACGCTCAAGCAGGCGCAGACCAATCTGGTGACGTCGGAAAAGATGGCGGCGCTGGGCGCGCTGGTGGCGGGTGTCGCCCACGAGCTGAATACGCCGATCGGCAACAGCCTGTTGACGGCCAGCGCGCTGAGCGACATGGTGCGCGACTTCGAATGCCGCCTGGCGTCCGACGGCGGCCTGAAACGCTCGGCGCTGGAGGCGCACCTGGCCGAGGCGCGCAAGGCGTGCGACATCATGAACACCTCGCTGACGCGCGCGGCGGATCTGATCACGTCGTTCAAGCAGGTGGCGGTGGACCAGGCCAGCGGCCAGCGGCGCAAGTTCCGTCTGGACGACGTGGTGCGCGACACGCTGGCGACGTACGCGACGCAGCTGCGGCGGCGCGTGTGCGAGGTCAGCGTCGACGTGCCGTCCGATCTGGAGTTCGACTCCTATCCCGGCAGTTTGAGCCAGGTGCTGAGCAACTTGATCGGCAACGCGCTGCTGCACGGTTTTGACGGACGCGATTGCGGCGCCATCAACATCAGGGCGCGGCGCAGCGGCGAGGGCTCGGTGACGCTGGAATTCCGCGACGATGGCGTCGGCATGACGTCCGGCACGCTGCACAAGATCTTCGACCCGTTTTTCACCACCAAGCTGGGGCAGGGCGGCTCGGGGCTGGGGATGAACATCGTCTACAACATCGTCACCGGGGTGCTGCGGGGGACGATCAGGGTGGAGGCGGAGCCGGGGAAGGGTACTTGCGTGACGTTGGAGCTGCCGGTGAGTGCGCCGGAGGATGCTCCGCCGCAACCTTAACTCCGGGGTCAGGCCCACCAATTCTACACGTGCTCATCCGTTCAACGACGCGGAAGGGGCATACCGTCGGGGTCGTGTAGAAATGGTGGACCTGACCCTAATGCCGCTAAGTTAAGTTTTCTT
Source organism: Burkholderia sp. LMU1-1-1.1 (assembly GCF_040675865.1). Lineage (NCBI taxonomy): Bacteria > Pseudomonadati > Pseudomonadota > Betaproteobacteria > Burkholderiales > Burkholderiaceae > Burkholderia > Burkholderia sp. LMU1-1-1.1. The sequence goes on from NZ_JBEGHG010000016.1 coordinate 103,596, forward strand.
AGTTAATCGTTTCTCTGGATATCGCTGCGCCACCGCTTTAACGACCCGGTCGAATTTTCGTCCGGGTCGTTGCGCTT
>NZ_JBEGHG010000017.1:0-98025 GCF_040675865.1 Burkholderia sp. LMU1-1-1.1
GCCTGCTTCAGGATGGCGATGATTTGGCTGTCGGTGAATCGGGAAGTCTTCATTGCAGAACTTTCAAAAAGCTAATTGAGAAAATTCTACTTCTGATGGCGATCATTTGCAGGGGGGATTACCATGGACCTATATTGTTCGAAAAGGCGCTTTCTAAATTTGACTGAGCGTCCGCTGCTGGCCGAACGCGGCCATCGGCCCCTAGCATAGCAGTTTGCCCTAGTACAAAATCCACCAATTCTCACAGCCGACGGATGGTGCCTGCGGATTCAATCGGTTGCCTCTAACGGCAGAGTAACTGCCGGCCCAGCGCTACCGCATCGTCCAAGGTCTCAAGAACAGAGGGCCCCTCCCACTCGCGCCAGCCCGCAGCTGTGCGCTCATAAACGGTGAGCCGATGTGAACCGTCACGGGGTTGCGTGGCTCTCGCAAAGCGCAACCCATCCGATGAATAGTTGCGACCACCGCTCAGGCTCTTTCCGGTTGCTGATGAACAGCGCGCTGCCGTGAATCTCGGTCCACATTTCGTAATCGCGCGAATCGACTCTCGCATCGAAAGCATGCGCGCCAGACGCACTTGCCCCGGCACGCCGCTCCGCCGCATCTGCTCTGATTTTAAGCAACCATCGTATGGGTTCATTTAGAATGAGCGTCGGCTTGATTTGTTTTCTAGAAGCGCAAAGCCATGGGCGACTAACTGCAGCATCTGCCTGATCGCTGTTGATTGCACGCCGACTCCTGGCCGGAATACGTCAGATAGATTAATTCACACCAGGCCATACCATCCCAGCGCGGCACCCGCGCCCAGCAGCCACAGCAAATGCAGCTTGGTGCGCCAGATGATCACACCAGCCACCACCGACAATAGCCACAACGGCCAGTCGGTGGTCCAGTTGCTGTTGGCGCTGCCCAGGATAATCCCCACCGACACCATCAATCCCACCACCACCGGCGCCATGCCTTGCTTGAACGCCCGCACGCCCAGCAGTTCGCGGTTGCGATGGCCCCAGCGCGCGGCCAGATAGGTCAGCGTGGTGCTCGGAAGCATAATGCCGAACATCGTCACCGCGACCCCGGCGAATGCCGCCGTATAACTGCCGGCGTTCAACCCCACATTCCATCCCATCAGCGCGACGAACAGCACGTTCGGTCCCGGTGCCGCCTGGGCGATGGCGATCGAGTCGTTGAATTGCGATTGGGTCAGCCAATGATGCTCCTCGACCAGAAAACGGTGCATCTCCGACGTGGTCGAAATCGCGCCGCCGATCGACAACAGCGATAGCAGCATGTAATGGCCGAACAGGTTCAGCCAGTCGGTGAAGCTCAGGACGATATGGATGGGCGCCGCGCTCATGGCCGCTTTCCTTTCATGGTGCGGTAGGTCAGCGTGACGGCGATGCTGCCGAGGATCAGCAAGGTATAGGCCAGCGGCAGGCGCATGACCACGACAAAGCCGACGCACAGCAGGGCGATCAGGCCGGTCAGCCACATTGGCAGCGGATGCTTGCGCAGCGCCGAGGCCAGCTTCACGCCGGTCGCGGCGATCATGCCGGCCGACACCGCCGCCATGCCGCGCAGCGCGCCCGCCACGCCCGGATGGTTGGCGTATTGCGCATGCAGCAGCGCCAGGCACAACACGACGATCATCGGCACCGTCAACATGCCCGCCAGCGCCGTCATGGCGCCGCGCAGGCCGTAGTAGCGGCCGCCGATCATCAGGGCCAGGTTGACGACGTTGGGGCCCGGCATGATCTGGGCGACCGCCCAGTCCTCGATGAATTCTTCCTGCGTCAGCCAGCGCTTGCGCTCGACCATCTCGCGCTGCACGACCGCGAGCACGCCGCCGAAGCCCTGCAAGGCCAAAATGGTGAACGATAGGAACAAATCAAACAGCGAAGTGGGGCGGGGGAGCGGCGTCTCTGTAGTCATCCGGTCATTATCGCCCCGGTTATTGCCTCGTGTCCATTGCGTTCAATACAGGCAACATTTTAATTCCGGAATGATAGGAACCTGACATTGACTTTGGATCGCTGTCGCTCATACTCTCGTTGCACGTCACTTTGATCGGGATCAAATATCCCTCAACCTCTTGCGAAGGATCATGATGAACGCACTCCTATCCCCCCGTCTGGAATCCGTTCCGAAAGCCGAGTTGAATCAGCAACGACAGGATGAGCAAAGCAGCGCCGTCGTCGAACGTGGCATTACCGTGCAAGCGAGTTTCAATACGATTTGCGCGATCGAGTACATGAAGTCCCATAACGTCGCCCCGCAAGTGATCGAACGCGTGTTGCTGCATCCTGAGCAACGTCGCAAGGAGCATCACTGACCTGGGGGAATGAACCGAGTTTGTGTTTAGTTATGCACACATCATGTTGACAAGAATTTTTTTTAAATAAATTCATGTAACAATCGATGTAACCGTAAGTCGTTGATTTCCAAGGGGTTTAATTTTGCCTTTTGGATGGGCAGTTTGTAGAAAACCGCGTCGTTACAGGCTTCCCGCATTGTCAATGGGGTGTTGTCCACATAGATATCCACAGAGGCTGTGGATATCCGAAAAAGTGCTTAACAATCCGTAGCTTAGAAGGATTTTTTGAGCGGTTGCAAAACGCTGGCCACCATAATGTATGGCGTGGCCGGTTCTTCGAGCGGGCTGACTGTCACCCGCAAGCGCACCTCCTGGCCGTCGCGGCGCCAGGCGGTGACGACGTCGGTCCAGCTTTCCCCCTCTTTGACCGCTCGCAAGGCGTCGGCCAATTGATCCTGCGGGTACGGCGGCGGATGCAGCAGGCGCAGGTCGGCGCCGATCAGTTCGTCGCGGGTGAACTGGAAGACGTTGCTGAACTTGTCGTTGACCGTGGCGATTTTGCCGCGCTGGTTCAGCGTCATGATGATGGCGTGCTGGTCGACGGCGGCCAGCAACCGCTGCGCATGGTCCAGCTCCTTCCGCAATGCCACCGTCTGCCGGTGCGCTTCTTCCAAACCGTTGTAGGCGCGCAGCGAAGAGATCACCGTCGTGAACAGCTTGCGCGTGGTCAGGTCGGTCTTGCACCAGAAATCGTTGATGTCGTAATCGAGGATGATGCTGTGTTCCAGCGCCTGTCCCGGCTGGCCGGTGCGCAGGACGATGCGCACCAGCTGGTTATGCAGCGCGTCGCGGATCTGGCGCGCGACGTTGAGGCCGGCGTCGCTGGTTTCCATGATGACGTCCAGCAGCACCAGCGCGATGTCCGGGGTGTTGCGCAGGGTATTCAGGGCTTCCTCGCCGCTGTAGGCATGCAGGAAACTGAGCCGCCGCCCCAGGAAACACACATTACTAAGCGAAAACTTGGTGACCACATGGACGTCGACGTCGTCGTCCACGATCAGTACCCGCCATGGCGGTGGCGCCGCCGACGCTCCCGCCTGCGGCGCGCCGACCGGAGCTACCTCGTCCTCTATCATCCAATCCGTGTCATCATCATTCTGGTTCATGCATCATTCCCGAGGCGAGTCTAAGAAGGCCATGCGTACCTTCAGAGCCACACTATTCCTCACACGTACTTTTGTCAAAGGATTCCCCTGTGCGTCGTGACATAGTTGTCTTCGACCTTACTTATGCACAGAAAAATATATTTCAAGCGACCTCAAAAAGGCTGGCCGTCAAAAAAATTGATGTTGTAAGTGGTTGATTTTATTGGGTAAAAAATCTGCCTGCGGATTGGGCATTTTATTAAAACCCCCGCCGTTAAAGGCGTTCTCGGCTGTCAAGTGGGGGTTATTCACAACCTTATCCACAGTTGGTGTGGATATCTGCGAAATCCGCTTTAAATACGCTGGCTTACCGCTGTTTCTTGAGAAACAGCGTAGGCTGCGCCCATCAACACGGCCCAGACCAGCAAAGCATGCAACGCCAGGGCGCCGCCGACCACCGCATCGGCCTCGCCGCCGGCCAGTGTCATGTAGGCCAGCAGCGCGATCGCCGGTGGCGTACTGTAGGTGATCAGGCGCTGGGTATGATGAGGCGTACGCCTCGTCAGCATCCGGAGCACTGTCCTGCCGTCCGCCATCATCCACATGAGCGCGCCCACCGCGAATAAGGCCCACCCCAGCATCTCGAAGCCCAGCACGCCCACGGCATAAGCGAGCGCCAGCAGGATGCCGCTGAGCGGAAGAGGACGGACCGACGGGGCTGGCGTGGACTTGTTCATGATCATACTCTTTTACTTGGGTAGGAGTCGTCAGAGTACCGGATGATGGGTGATTGGTATATTTTATTGTTTCTATGATTTCGATAGTTGTTGCCATTGCCAATGCCGCCGATGTGGCTGTCAGGAAAATCGCCTATCATGGCGGGTTGTTAATTTTCCTCTGGGGTATGAATTTTATGTTGCTGTTGCTACGTCGGGTAATGGTGTTGTGCGTGCTCGCGTCGGCACACGCGATGGCGCTCGACGGCAAGGTTCCCCTGGACGAGCTGCATCACGATATCTGGACCGGCAAGGATGGCGCCCCGGCCCAGGTGTCGTCCATGGCGCAGACCACCGATGGCTGGTTGTGGATCGGCAGCGTCGACGGCTTCTACCGCTTTGACGGCATGCGCTTCCGCCGGTTCGAGGCATTGAACGGCGAGACCGCGCCCAAGCGTCCCGTCACCGCGCTGACGGCGCTGCGCGACGGCGATTTGCTGATCGGTTATCTGTTCGGCGGGCTTAGCCGGCTGCACGGCGGCCACATCACCCATTACCCGGGCATGGTGGGCAAGGCGCCGATAGGGCCGGTGACGAGCGCGACGACCGACGAGCGCGGCGAGCTGTGGGTCGCCACCACCAGCGCGCTGCTGCAACTGCGCGGCGGCGCCTGGCACAACGTCGGACCGGAGCTGGGTTTGCCTGCGGGCGAGGTGTCGAACGTGGTCGCCGACCAGTACGGACAAGTCTGGGTCGCCGTCGGCCACGCGCTGTATGTGATGCCCGCCGGTGCTAAAAGCTTCCGGCAGGTGCAGCGACAGGATGTGCATACGGTCAACCTGATCGAGTCGCCCGATGGCCGGCTGTGGCAGGACCTGCACGACAGGCTGATACCGGTGCCGCCCCAGCATCGCGGCCCGCTGACGCCGCGTCCGGCCTGGCTGGCGCAATCGCAGGGTCAGGAAAACGGGTTGTTCGACCGCGACGGCAATTTCTGGTCGCTGGCCTGTCCGGTCGGCGTTTGCCGGACCGAAGGCGTGGGCGCCATGCCCAGCCGCCTGATGACACCCAACGCCGGACCGCGAAGCCGGCTGGACCAGCCTTGGCAGCTCAGCAGCCTGACCGGCAACATCCTGTTCGAGGACCGCGACGGCAGTGTCTGGATCGGCACCCAGGCCGGTGTGGAAAGGTTCCGCCACAACCGCCTGGCGCCGGTCAAGCTGGCCGGCGGCGGGCGCGCCTTTAAATTGGCGCGGGACGATTCCGGTCATGTGCTGGCGCTGAGCCTGCCGTCGGGGCAAGTGTGGCGCCTGCGGGCCGACGGCGCCCGCCCCATCGATGAACATTACCCGCCGGGCAATGTCGGCGCCGTCGGCAACGCCCGCGACGGCGCCTTGCTGCTGGCCCGCCCGGACGCGCTCGAACGGCGCTATCCGGACCGCTCGGAGCGTATCGCCTATCCGCCGGACCCGGTTGACACGGGCGACCCGGTGGACGTGGCGCGCGTGTTCGATGACGGCGTCGGCTTGTGGGTGTCGATCGCGCGGCGTGGTTCGTTCCGGCTGGTGGACGGTAAATGGACCAATCAGGTCGCGCTGGGTTTGCCTCCTGGTAACTTCGTGGCCGAGGCGGGCACCCGCATGGGCACGCTGTGGCTCTGTTACGACGATGGCGCTATCGTATATTTCGATAATGGCCGCGTCACGCGGTACCCGGCGTCAGCGGACAACGACATCGGCCCGGCCACCCATCTGCACGTGGCCGGCGACGAGGTCGTGGCGGGCGGCATCGGCGGCCTGGCGGTGTTGCGCGACGGCGCGTTCCATCGCCTGGCCGCCGCCGATCCCGATGTGCTGGCCGGTGTTTCCGGCACCGTGGTGGGCGCCAACGGCGACCGCTGGCTCAACGGCAGCAAGGGCGTGGTCCACGTCAAGGCGGCGGACTGGAAAGCTGCAACGGCCGCGTCTGGCGTACAGCTGAAATACATCCTGTATGGCGTGCTGGACGGCTATCCCGGTTTCGCCGATACCAGCACCCGCCGGCCCTCGGTCCTGGGCGACGTCGACGGCCAGCTGTGGTTTGTCGGCGCCACCGGCATGGCCCGTCTGGACACCACCAAATCCTATCCGCCGCCGCATGCGCCGCGGGTGCTGGTCGAAACCCTGGTGGCCAAGGGCAAGCGCTACCTGGACTTTTCGAACACCGTGCGGCTGGAACCGGGCACGACTTCGTTCCGCATCGAGTTCACCGCCCTCAGCTACAGCATGCCGGAGATGGTGCGGTTCCGGTACCAGCTGGAGGGCGTCGACGCCGACTGGCAGGAATCCGGCAGCCGCCGCGCGGTGTCGTACACCAACCTGGGGCCGGGCGACTACCGCTTCCGCGTCGCCGCCGTCAACGAGCTGGGGCAGTGGAACGAGCGGGACACCTCGATCGCGCTGACCATCCTGCCGACCTTTAGACAGACGCCGTTGTTCTACGGCCTGTGCGTGCTGGCGGCGGCCGGCGTGCTGTATCTGCTGTACCGGCTGTGGGCGCGGCAGGCGACCTTGCGCATCGCCGCGCGCATGGCCGAACGCGAGCGCATCGCCCGCACCTTGCACGACACCTTCCTGCAAAGCGTGCAGGGGCTGGTGCTGGGCTTCCAGAATGCGATGAGCGCGTTGCCGGGCGACTCGTCCACCCGCGCGCGGCTGGAGCGCATGCTGCTGCTGGCCGACCGCGTAATCGAGGAGGGACGCGACGAGGTGCAGGACCTGCGTTCGAGCGCGATGAGCGACGGCGATCTCGAGCGCGGGCTGACGATCGTCGGCGAGGTGTTGCAGGAGAGCCACCACGGCGTCTTCACCCTGCGCAAGGAGGGCGGCGCCATGGAGTTGACGGAAGAGGTCAGCTGCGAGGTCTACAGCATCGGCCGCGAGGCGCTGATGAACGCCTTCCGCCATGCCGACGCGAAGTCGATCCAGGCGACCTTGAGCTACGGCGCCGACCAGTTTGTGATGCAGGTGGCCGACGACGGCAAGGGTATTCCCGCCGAGATTCTGTCCAGCGGCAATCGCGCCGGCCACTGGGGTTTGCCGGGCATGGCGGAGCGCGCCGCGCGCATAGGCGCTAGCTTGATGATCGACAGCCCGTCGATCGGCACGCGCGTGAGACTGACGATTCCGGCCGCGCTGGCCTACGTCGGCCAGTCGCGGTGGAAGCGTCTGGTGCGGCGCTTGCGGCGGCGCGGCGGGGTGGAGTCAAACGCAGGCTAAGCGGCCGGCGCCGTGCCGATCGCGCCCAGCAGCTTGCGCACCGCGCCGTGCGCCATGACCACTTCCGGCGCGTCGTGCAGCAAGGCGTTGTACTTGGCGCGGAATTCCATGTCGCCTTCCTCGGACGGGCCGATCAGCGCCTCCACCGCGCGGCGGAACACCAGCGCGTCGGCAACGGCGACGGGTTCGGGTTCGTCGAGCCGTTCATCCATCTGCGCCATCAGGCCGGACAGCTTTTGCAGCCAGGCGAAATGTGGATGGTTCGTCACCAGCTGCAACAGCTCGAGCGGACTGCCGACCGCGCCGAAGTACTGGGTTTCAATGTGCAGCAATTGCTTATGCAGGTCGCGCAATCCGCGCGCCAGCGCGGTCAGCTGCGCGCGTTGCGCGGTGTCGTCCGGAGTGGTCATGTCAGGTCCATTATGTGATCTTCAGCGGCAAGCTTAGCAGACTTGCCACGTCGCCGGCGCCTACATTTAGATAGTGGTGCCCGTCCGTTTCAGCGCCTAACATGATCGTTCCCCTTACACACTATGGAAGCCATCATGATGAATCCAAAACTCGAAGTCCTGACCCCGACCAACTGCCAGCTGATCTTCATCGACCAGCAGCCGCAGATGGCGTTCGGTGTGCAGTCGATGGACCGCCAGGCACTCAAAAACAATACCGTCGCGCTGGCCAAATCGGCCAAGATCTTCAACATTCCGACCATCATCACCACCGTCGAAACCGAATCGTTCTCGGGTCATACGTATCCGGAACTGCTGGACGTGTTCCCAGGCAAGGACATTCTGGAACGCACGTCGATGAACTCGTGGGACGACCAGAAAGTGCGCGACGCGCTGGCCGCCAACGGTAAGAAGAAAGTGATCGTTTCGGGCTTGTGGACCGAGGTGTGCAACAACAGTTTCGCGCTGTGCGCGATGCTGGAAGGCGGCTACGAGATCTACATGGTGGCCGATGCGTCGGGCGGCACGTCGAAGGAAGCGCACGATTACGCGATGCAGCGCATGATCCAGGCTGGCGTGGTGCCGGTGACCTGGCAGCAAGTGATGCTGGAATGGCAGCGCGATTGGGCGCACCGCGAGACCTATGATGCCGTGATGGCCGTGGTGCGCGAGCATTCGGGCGCGTATGGCATGGGCGTGGATTACGCTTACACGATGGTGCACAAGGCGGCACCGCGGACCACCAGCGACCACAAAACGCTGGCGCCTATCGCGGCCAAGTAAGAAGATTTACCAGGGGGATACATAGGGCGGATTGGGCGGAACGCCGTAATCGGCCATTGAGGAGCCGTCGGCGGCGCATACATGGCCGATTACGGCTTCGCCTAATCCGCCCTACGTGTATCCTCGTTGTTTTTGAGGTTGATGGCCGGGTGGGTTTCCCCGAGCGATGGATTGGCGCGGTGGTCAGAACACGCTGAGCAGGCCGCGCCTTGCCGCGACCGTCGCGGCCTCCGTCCGGCTCGCAACATTCAGCTTGGCCAAGATATTGTTGACGTGGAACTTAACCGTCCCCACCTCGATCTCCGCACTGCGCGCGATCATCTTGTTGCTCTTTCCGGTGGCCAGATGCGCCAAGATCTCCAGTTCCCTGCGCGACAGCCTGGTCGTCTCGGCCCGCTCGGCCAGTTTGCCCGCCACCTCCGCCGGCAAAAACTTCTGCCCGGCCGCCACCGTCCTGATGCACGTGGCCAGCTGCTCCGAACCGCTATCCTTCAACAGATAAGCCCTCGCTCCCGCGCGCAAGCCACGATACACATCCTCATCCCCCTGATACGTCGTCAGGATCACAATACGCGCCTCCGCATCGAAGGCGCGGATATGCCCGATGGCGTCGACGCCGTGCATCTCCGGCATGCTCAAATCCATGATCACGACGTCCGGCCGGTGCTGCCGGTACAGCTCCACCGCCTGCAGGCCGTTGGCCGCCTGCGCCACCAGCCGGAACTCCGGCATCGAATTGATCAGGGCGCTAAGCCCGGCGAGGATGAGAGGATGATCGTCGGCGATCAGGATGGAGATGGTGTCCATGGCGGATTTCCCTTCAGGCTGATGTGAAAAGCGGTGCCGTGCGGCTGGCGCGAGGTGCTCCAGATGCGCCCGCCGTGCGCGTGGATGATCGTGCGGCAGATCGACAGGCCCAGGCCGGTGCCGCCGGGCTTGGTGGAGAACAGCGGGTCGAACAGCCGCTCGGCCAGCTTGGCGGAGACGCCGACGCCGTTGTCTTCCACACTGATGCGCAGGGTGCCTGAGATGTCGGCCAGCGCCGAGCGCAGTTCCAGCTTGCGGGGACGGTCGTGCACGTCCTTCATCGCTTCGATGGCGTTGAGTACCAGATTCATCATCACTTGCTGCAACTGGACGCGGTCCGCGGACAGTTGATGTTCGCCCAGCGCCAGGCCGTCGCAGACTTCGATGCGGTGTTTATGTAACTCCGCGCGCAACAGGCGCAGCACTTCGCGCAGCGCGTCATCGACGGCGAACAAGGTCGGCACAGGGTTGGTCTTGCTCGACATGCCGCGGATGCTGCGGATGACGTCGCCGGCGCTCGCGCCGACGTGCATGATTAGTTTCAAGGCGTCGCGCGCCTGCTCGGGCTGCGGCGGATTTTGCGTCAAGGCGTTGAGGCCGACTTCCGCGTGCAGCACCATCGCCGCCAGTGGCTGGTTGACCTCGTGCGCGATCGACGCGGCGAATTCGCCCATGGAGGTGATGCGGGCCAGCCGTGCCAGTTCTTCCGTGGCAAGCTGCAGCGCTTGCTCGGCTTGCAGCCGGCGCGCCTTCTCCTCCTGAAGGTGGCGGTACAGCTGCTCGTTGTCGAGCGCCGGTACCGCCGCGTTATCCATGGGCTTGGGCATCGCTATTTGGCGGACTGCGTCTGCGCCGCCAGGTGCTCGCCGATGAACCAGCTTTGCAGCTCGTTGCTGCGCACCACCTGGCTGACGATCAGGTCGTTGGTGCCGTCGTCGCCGGCCTCGGCGGCCGCGCGCGCCAGCGGACGCGCTTCGACCAGGATGGTTTCGTGCGAGTCCAGCAGGCGGCTCAGCTGGGCCTGGGCCGACTCGCGGCCGCGCGGGGCGGTGCGCGAGATGGTCGACTCGTCGGCGATGTCCTGCGCCAGCGCGAAGGTCACGCCGCCCAAGGTTTGCACGCGTTCGGCGATGGCGTCCATGATCGCGACCTGTTCGGTGTAGTGCTTGTCGAACAGCAGGTGCAGCTGATGGAAGGTGGCGCCCGAGGTTTGCCAGTGGGCTTTCTTGTAGGCGTCACGCATGGCCATGGTGTGGGCCAGCAGGCGGTTCAGCGCGCGCACGCCTTGCGAGCGCACTTCCGCGCTCAAGCCGATGCGCACGTTGGCCAGCGCGCCGAAGTCTTGCAGGATGTCGGAGGATTTTTCGTTGCTCATGATGTGCTTTCAATAGTTTGAATTCTGGCGTCGTCTACATCACGTGATGCGGATTGGCGGGAGAGGCCCGCCAATCCGCACCACGTGCTTTCGAGGTATTCCGAGGTATTCGTTCAATGGTTTCATTATCCGGCGCGCGGCCGGATAGTCTCATATCCGAAAGAGTGACCCGGAACGTTCATTGGGGAGGGGGGCGGCTAACCCCTTAGGGTTAGCCGGTGACCATCAGGACTTGAGGAAGTCCAGCAGATCGGCGTTGAGCTTGTCCTTGTGGGTGGTCGGCAAGCCGTGCGGCGCGCCTTCGTAGATCTTCAGCGTGCCGTTCTTGACCAGCTTGACGGCGGCCTTGGCGGCGGCGTCGATCGGGACGATCTGGTCGTCGCTGCCGTGCACGAACAGGGTCGGCACGTCGATCTTCTTCAGGTCTTCGGTGAAGTCGGTTTCCGAGAATTGTTTGATGCAGTCATAGGCGTTCTTGATGCCGCACTGCATGCCTTGTGCCCAGAAGGTATCGCGCACGCCCTGCGAAGGCTTGGCGCCGTCGCGGTTGTAGCCGTAGAAGGGCATCGTTAAATCCTTGAAGAACTGCGAGCGGTCGGCCAGCACGGCGCTGCGGATGCCGTCGAACACCGACATCGGCAAGCCGTTCGGGTTGCTGTCCGACTTGACCATCTGCGGCGGCACGGCGCCCACCAGCACCGCCTTGGCGACGCGGGCGGTGCCGTGGCGGCCGATGTAGCGCGCCACTTCGCCGCCGCCGGTGGAATGGCCCACCAGGGTCGCGTCCTTCAGGTCCAGCGCGTTGATCAAGGTGGCCAGGTCGTCGGCGTAGGTATCCATGTCGTTGCCGTTCCATGGTTGGCTCGACAGGCCGTGGCCGCGGCGGTCATGGGCGATGACGCGGTAGCCGTTGCTGGCCAGGAAGATCATCTGGTCTTCCCATGCGTCGCCTTGCAGCGGCCAGCCGTGGCTGAAGACCACGGCCGGGCCGGTGCCCCAATCCTTGAAATGGATGCGGGTGCCGTCTTCGGTGATGACGCTGTCGACTGAGAGTTTGCTGTTAGACATTTGAAGCTCCTTGATGGGTGGGGGGATGCTGCCATAGCAGTGTAGTCAGCGCATCGAAGTAACGCTCCTGCCAAAAGGCCAGTCCGCGGCTCAGCGTTTGGGTGGGCGTTCCTCTTTGGTGATGGTGACGGCGATCGGATCGCTGGAGGGGAAGGTCTCCTCCAGCGCCTCGTCGAGTACGTCCTCCTCGTGGGCGGCCGGGCTGTCGGCCGGCGCCGGCGGGGCGGGGGATGGGGGAGGCGGGGCGTCTGGCTTGCTCATGGTTGTCCTTTCAGGTGGCGATTCACTGCGCTCATTGTGCTACCGCGTTGGGTGCCGGCGCGCCGTCGTAGTTCACGGGCAACCAGTCGTAGCTGCCGCCGCGCTGGCGGATGTGGCCGAGGCCGGGGAAGGCGATATGTGCCGCGCCTACGATCATGGGCTTGCTGGCGGCCATTTGCAACAGGCGCACGCGTGTACCGTGCGCGTCGTCCTCGCTGCTGTCGTATTTGACGGTCGCTTCCGGGTTCGGCAGCTGGATGGCGGAGACGTGGACGATGTCGCCCCAGATCAGCAGTTGCTGGTTTTTGTTTTGCACCAGATACATTGCGTGCCCCGGGGTATGGCCGGGCGCGGGCAGCGCCTCGATGCCGGGTTCGAGCTGGCCGAACTTGTCGTAGGGCTGGTAGCGGCCGGTGGCCTGGTAGGGCGCGACGGCGGCCTTGGCGGCGTCGAAGAAGGTCGACAGGAATTCCGGCGCCTTGGCCTTGTTGGCGGGCGTCAGCCAGTAGTCGGCCTCGGCTTGCGACAGCCGCAGCACCGCGTTGGGGAACGCCGCCGCGCCTTGCGCCATGATGCCGCCGGCGTGGTCCTTGTGCAGATGGGTGATCAGCAGCTCGTCGACCTGTTCCGGCCGGTAGCCGGCGGCGCGCAGGTTGGCCAGCAGTTTGCCGCAGCAATCGCCGTACAGCGCGCCGGCGCCGGCGTCGACCAGGATCAGTTTTTTTCCGGTGTTGATCAGGAAGGCGTTGATCGAGCCTTGCACCGGTTGCGCCAGGTCGGCGTCGGCCAGGTCCTGTTTGATCGCGGCCGGCGCGATGTGCGTCATCACGGTGTCGATGGGAAAGACGTGGCTGCCGTCGGAGAGGGCGGTGATTTCGTAGTCGCCCAGCATCATCCGGTAGTAGCCGGGCGCCTGGGTACCGACCAGCGGCGCGGCAGCGTGGCCGGCCGGGGCCAGCAAGCTGCAAGCGATGGCCAGGGTCGCGGCCAGTAACGTTTTGCGGTTCATGGGGAGTGTTCCTGTATCAACGATGGGTGCGTTGATGCTAGCGGAACACAAGCCGCGCGGCCCCTGTCTTAGTGCAGGGTATGGCCTGGGCTTAAGGCCTCATGCCCATTGCGGCAAATTCGGCGTCGATATCCGGCTGGACCGCGCGCGCGGCCTTCAAGTCGGTGTCGTCGGAGGCCCGCTGCCCGGCGCGCCGCTTGGCGATGCCTCTTCCGAACAAGGATTGGGCTAGCTTGGGCTGGAGTCTTAACGCCTCGTCGTATTGTTCAATCGCCTCACGGTATTGTCCCAATCGCAGCAAGATGAATGCCTTGCTGTCAATTGCGGCGTAGTAGTCGGGCTCTTTCTCCAGCGCTTCGTTGATGATCGACAGCGCGGTGGGCAGTGCGACATTCCGGGTGGCCATTTCCCAGGCCACGCTGTTCAGTTGCGTCGCGGTCTTGGCGGCCTTCCGCGCCTGCTCGAAATCCGCGTTTGCAAGCGGCTGGTTGCCCATTTTTATGTGGACCACACCGCGATCCACCAGCACCAATGTTGGCGGCCCGTATGCTTTGTTGTCCTTGAGGATGTTGGTCAGCGTGGCGAGCGCGTCGTCGTACCTGCCATTGTCCGCCTCCAGTTCGGCGCGCAATCTGTTGGCATAGACGGAGTGCGGCGCCAGCGCGATTCCCGAGTCGATATCTTGTTGCCGGCCAGGTTTGTCGGAGCGCGGCCGCACTTCGGCCCGATACAGGTAGATGGCGGCGTCCGGCGCGGCCACGACGCCGCGATCAAGTAGCGTCCGCGCCAGCTCGCGCTGATTCAGACGCATGTGCAGCTCGGCCGCTGCGATATACGCATCGGTGTCTGCCGGGGCCGCGGCCAGCATCGGTTCGATTTGCGCGAGTGCCCTGGCGTCATTGTTTTGTTTTGAAAATATCTTCATGCGCAGCATATAAGGCGCCGCGCCGGGCTTCTTGGACACCTTCAGCGTTTCATCGATATCGGCGAGGGCTTTGTCCAGCTCGCCGATGCTGGTATACGCTTGCGCGCGGCTGAGCAGCATCATGTCGTGGTTCGGCGCCAGCTCGAGCGCCCTGGTGAAGGCATCGATGGCCTCGTTGTAATGGCCGGTACGTAGCGCTAACACGCCTCGCAAACGGTCCAGCAAGGGATTTTTAGCGTCGAGCGCGGCCATCTTTTCGATGTCCTCTGACGCCAGCCGATCCTGGCCGGTAGCCAAATAGGCGGCGGCGCGATTGCCGTGGGCCTGTGCATCGTCGGGCTTGAGTTCGAGCACGCGGGTGAAGTTGGCGATGGCGCCGGTGGCGTCATCGTTGTTTAGCTGTTGTGTGCCGTGATTGAAGTATTTGCTTGCCTCGTCCGGCCTGGACGCGTCGTCGCCGCCATCGTGCGCCAGGAAGCGGATCAACGCCACCAAGCCCAGCACGATCACCCATCCCCAATTGATGGTGCTTTTTTTCTGGTGCTCGTAGGAGTGCCCGGCCGGCTTGCGCACGCCGGTGAAGGTCAATTGGCGCCGCCATGGCGGCAGTTTGTCGTTCTGTTCGCGCCAGCGCACGATGTTGTCGACGTCGGTGATCAGCGCCAGCCAGGTCGGAAAGCGGGCGATCAGGGTTTCCAAGGTCGCGCTGTTGCGCACCAGCTCGCGCGTGCCGGGTGGTTTCGGATCGCGCAAGCGCTCGATCAACCGGCGCTGATCGTCTCGTTGGGCATCCGGTTGCAGGTCGAAGGTCGCGCGTTCGTCGATGGCGGCGTCCAGTATCGCGCCCGAGCGGCCGAGGCTGAACACCCGCCGCCGGTCGCCGGACCAGCCGAAGGTGTTCACCGCCGCTACCAGCAGCGCCTCAAGGCCGGGCCGCCAGCCGGAGACCAGCAGATCGGCCACGCGCCGCTCGAACGTCTCGCGCGCGACGATGTTGATCAGCCGAGGGTCGTCCAGGCTGGCGCGCAGTTCGCGTTGCCATGGCAAGTCCGGGGTGATGGGGCGCTCGTGCGCGATGGCGGCGGCGCGCCGCAGGAAATCGGCGAAGACGGCCTCGGCCAGCGCATCATGGTCGGTGTCCAGCCGTTCCCGGGGCGGGTTGGCGGGGGGATGATCGGCGGCCGCGTAATCAGGCGGCCGGGGAGCGGGGACCTGGATTGGCGCTGGTTGCGCCAGATCCATCCCGACGGCGGCCTCAAGCTCCGGCTGCGTGGGGGCGTCCGCAAATTCCTCCGCTACAAACTCTTCCTTATGACGCGCCCAGTACAGTGCCGTTTCATAGGCTTCGCGCAGGGATTGGAAACCAGCGGGATCGGCTTCCTGATCGATCAGTTTAAGTTCGCGGGCGTAGGCGCGGCGAATGGCGCGTTCGTCGGCGTCGCCGCTCAGGCTGAGCCGTTGGAGGAAAGTGAATTCGGTGGTCATATCGTTATATGGAGAAATCGGCGCAGCCGCTCCGGCCTCTGTCTGCCGTTACTGGCGGATCGCGCCTAGCGCGTCAAGCACGCCGAGCACCGCGTCGATGATTGCCGCCGGTTGTCCTTCCTTCACGTCGACGACCTTGATATCGCCGAAGGGCTTGCGGGCGGTACGCAGCTGGTTGGCGCTGGTCTCAAGGCCGTCCCACTCGGACGCACGGGCACGCCAATAGGCGGGTTTGGCCGCTTGCGCCGCCTGGGCGGCCGCCAGCGCCGGACCAATTTCTCCGTTGATGGTGGTGGTCGGGTAGACGCAGGTCGAGTCGGCCTTGCCCTGTTCGATCGAGCTCAGACAGGCCAGCGCGCCATCGAGCTGGGCGGCGCGGTCCGCCGGCAGCGCATCTTCATGCATGGGTTGTACCAGGACCAGGCCGGTGACGGCCGCGCCGCGCGACCGCAGCGCGAAATGTTGCGCCACCATGGCACCGTAGCCGGCGCCCACCACGACGAAGGGTGCCTCGAGCCGCGCGTTCTTGATCAGGAAGTTCAAATCCTTGCTAGCGTTGGCCACGGTGGAGGCGCGGATGATCGGATCGCTCGAACCCAGCCCGGCGCGGTCGTAGACGCAGGCGCGGGTGTGTTTGGCGACCTCCGGCAACACCGCCGACCAATCCCATCCGGCACGACCGGCATCGGCCTCAAACAGCACGGTCGGCGACCCCCTGCCGACGCAATACATATTCAGTTTGCGCCCACCCACATCGACCTTGATCTTGGGGCCGGCGAGGGCATCCTGTCCTGCTGGCGGCGCGGCAAGGCTGTTGGCGGCGGCCAACAGGAGGGCGGAGGCGACGATGGCCGGGAGAGTGAATTTGGTCATGGATGAAAATGTGAGTGTTGAAAAAATCCGGGGTCAAGTCTGACATTCGGACACAAGCTCAGGAGCTACTTGGCTGGGTTCGTGTCCGAATGTCAGACTTGACCCCCGCTATTGGTTGCTACGGTGAATAACGGGCCTTGCCAGTGTTCGTCGTTCATTGTCACCGCGTGCTCCTGGCCGGGCCAGTTTACCTGGATGATGTTCTGCCAGAAGACAAACGCCGCCGGATTTTCCTGTATCACCTTGATCTCCCAGCGGCCGGGATGGGCGCCCAGGATCGCCTTCGCCGCGTACTGGCCGACGCCATGGCGACGGTATTTTCTCATCACAAAAAACTCGACGATCGCCGCCGAGTTGTCAGGATTTAACACCTCGTCATTGACCAAGACAAATCCGGCCCATTTTTCGTCCACTTTGATAATGAACGCAGAGAAGTTCGGATTGATCCAGAAGCAGTCGAGGTCGTAGTAGCCATACTGGCCGTGCTCGTCGAGGTCGGTGCCGTCATACTCCGAGAAGTCGTGCTGATACAGCTCCATCATGTGGCGGACCACGAGGCGCTCACTGGTGTGCGCCAGTCGTACGTCGATGTTCATAAATTTTCGACCGGGTTAATTAAGGAGGTCAGGATGTGATCAGCCCAGTGGCCGTTTATCTTGAGATATTTCTTTGCTAAACCCTCTCGTTCAAATCCTAACCGGCACAGTAATTTTGCGCTCCGATGGTTGTTTGGCTGGTAATTCGCCATGATACGGTGCAGCTTTTGGGCTTCAAAAATATGCGATATGGCGGCCGCGAGCGCTTCGTGCATGAGGCCCATCCCTTGGTATTTGCTGCCGAGCGAGAAGCCTAGATGGCAGGCTTGAAAAGGGCCTCGAATAATATTGGTGAAGCCGCACATACCTAAGATTTCTTCACGATCATTTGCATGTATTAGCCAATAAACCGCCGATCGGTCTTCAACCTGTCTTTGCATGTCGCGCAGTTGGTCCTCGACCGCCTGAGTGGCATAGAAGCCTGGCGCACGCTCCGGCTCCCATGGTTGAAGGTGTGGGCGATTCAGTTGGCGATAGGCCAGCATGCCCGCGCTCATGTCCGGTGCCGGGCATCTAAGTATCAGACGCTCTGTTACTAGGAGATCTGTTTTTTGATTTGCCATCCTCTGTGTCACTTTGCCAAGGGCGCCATGATCGCGCCGAATTCCGCGATCAACGCGTCGCGCGCCAACACGCCTGCGGGGATGTCTTTGGGCTGCGTGTCGTCCTTTTGAATCAGCCGCGCGAAGACCAAGGTGCGCGGCCCTTTCGACGCCCAGCCGACGTACCAGCCCCAGCCGGCGGCGGCGCCGGTTTTGCCGTGCAGCTCCCAGTCTGCTGGTGGCTGCGGGAATTTCGTCAGTTCCGCCGTCATGTCGTAGGCGCGCTGGCTCACGCCAAGCCGCCGATTCACGACGTTTGTTAAAAACGCTAGTTGCTCCAAAGGCGAGATCTTTAATGAGGAATTTATCCATGACAGCGTCAATCCGTCATTTTCCGCGTCACCGGAGACATCGGCGTTCCCGAACTGGAATTGCTTGGTGTAGGCGGCGAAGCGCTCTTTCCCCAGCGATCGCGTCACCTGCTGCGAATACCAGACCACCGATTCCCGCATCCATTTGTCCGGCGCGGTCGGATGGCGCCAGGATTCGCGCCAATCGACATAACCCTCCCGGAACGGCAGCAGCGGCGTCCGCGTGTCCTTTAAAAAGCCGGAGTCGTACCCCATCAGGCTGATGGCAATCTTGAACGTGGAGGCCGGCGTCACTTGCCGCGCGCAGTCCCCGCGCTCGACAAGAACTTCGCCGGTGGCCGCATCGGCAACAGCTGTGCAAATATCGCGGCCATGCGCCGCCGGGATGCTCGCGACGGCGCTCAAAACGACGAAAACTATGCTGCGTAAATTCATTTTTTTAAGCGGTTTGTTAAAGCGGGTCGTTGAACGGCAAGGTAAAGCTATCCTGCTCGATATCGTTGAGCGTCGCCTCGAACTGCGCCCGCACCGGGTCGATCACGCGCTTGTCCTGCGTTTCCAGCGCCTGTTCGAAGGCGACGATCCGGCCGCCGAACCATTCCCGGCCCTGTCCGCGCAGTTGCTGGTACAGCCGTTCCGCGCGCGCCAGCAGGGTGCGATGTTCGATGCGGTCGCGCGGGTGGATTTTTAGTTCCGACAACGTGATGAAGCGCGCCGCGATCTCCGCCTCGGACAGCATGCCCGGATTGCCCTCGATTACCAGCGTGTGCGTTGCCTGCGTCCTGACGACGGTGGCCTCGACCTGCAACAAGCCGTTGACGTCGTAGGTGAAACGGATATCGATACCGCTATCCTCGATCGCCAGGGTAGGCAGGGCGATCTTCAGGCTGCCCAGGCGGATGTTGTCGCGCGCCATGCGCGCCTCGCCCTGGTAGACATTCAGTTCCAGATATTTTTGATTGTCGCTGACCGGGTGGTAGCGCTTGACGCGGCTGACCGGCACCGGCGTGTTGCGCTCGATGATGGGGTCGAAGTGGCCCGATGAATAGCTGCGGTCGCCCAATTGCATCGAGACTTCGATGCCGAGCGAGTAGGGCGAGACGTCGGTCATGACGACCTCGTCGAGCGCGGCGTCGCGCATCTTCAGGCCGGCCTGCACGGCCGCGCCCAGCGCTACGACCTCGTCCGGATTGATGTCGCAGGCCGGGAAGCGGCCGAACATGCGCGCGACCAGCCGCCGCACGACCGGCATGCGGGTGGCGCCGCCGGCCAGGATGACATTGTCCAACTCGGTGATGCGCAGGTTGGCGTCGCGCAAGGCGCGCTCGACCGGGTCGCGCAGGCGCTGCAGCAGCGCCGCGCAGACGCGCTCGAGCGCCGCCTCGTCGAGGCTCATCGCATACTCGGTGTCGTTGTGGGCGATCTGGATCGTGGCCGACGGCGAGTCGCTGAGCGCGCGCTTGGCGCGCTCGGTGGCGGCGATCAGGCGCTGCATGAAGTGGGCGTCGCTCTTGAGACCGAGCGGAATCTTCTGCTGCTCGAAGAAATGGTTGATCAGGCACAGCACGAAATCCTCGCCGCCGAGCATGTTGTCGCCGGCGGAGGCGCGCACTTCCATGACGCCCTCGAACAGGTCGAGCACGGAGACGTCGAAGGTGCCGCCGCCCAGGTCGAATACCAGGAAGCGCGTCTCGGCGTCGCGCAGATTGATGCCGTAGGCCAGCGAGGCGGCCGTCGGTTCGTTCAACAGCCGGTCCACGCGCAGCCCGGCGAGTTGGCCTGCGGCGCGGGTGGCCTTGCGCTGGGCGTCGGAGAAATAGGCGGGGACGGTGATGATGGCCTCGGTGACCGGATGGCCGAGGGCGGCCTCGGCGTCTTCCTTCAGCGAGCGCAGGATCAGCGCGGACAGTTCCTCGGGACGGAACTCGCGGTTGCCGAGGCGGATCTGCTTGTCGCTGCCCATGTAGCGCTTGAACACCGAGGCGGTGCGCGCGGGATGGGTTTGCAAGCGTTCACGCGCGGCGCGGCCGACCAGGATGCTGCCGTCTTCGTCGAGGCTGACACAGGACGGCGTCAGCTTCTCGCCCAGGCTGTTTGGAATCAGCCGCGGCGCGCCATCCTCCCACACCGCGATCAAACTATTGGTCGTACCCAGGTCTATCCCGACAATCATTTTTTCTTCCCGGAAAAATTGATTATTTTATCACGGGATTTGGCGCGGGCTTACAGGTCGGTTTCCGCCTCGGCGATGGTCTCGCGCACCTCGTCGGCGAAGCCGAACTGCACCTCGTGGCCGCCGGGGCCGTCCTCGTACATGAAATGCACGGGGCCGTCCTCGTCGGCGACGATCCAGGCGTCGACCTCGGCGCGCTGGTGCGGATCGGCCAAGCTGGCCACATCGATTTTTTCCCGCATGCCAGGCCGCAATTCCTTGACGACGGCCTTGGTCCGTTCCGTGCTGACCGGAATATAAGTTGCTGCGTGACGATCTATCATGATGCCTCCTTGTTGTTGACTATCCAGTCTACCCGATCACGCCAAATGCACCAGTCCGCGACGCGCGGCGACCATGGCGGCTTCGGTCCGGGTGCAGACGTTGAGCTTGGACATGATGCTTTTGACGTGGAATTTGACGGTGCCGACGCCGATGCCGGCCGCGCGCGCGATGACCTTGTTGCTCATGCCGGTGGCCAGGTGGCCGAGGATGTCGCGCTCGCGCGGCGTCAGCTGGTTGCCGTGGATGCGGCTGGCCAGTTTGAGCGCCAGTTCCGGCATCATGTATTTTTTACCGGACAGCACGGTATGGATGCAGGCCATCAGGTCGTCGAGCGGGGCGCTTTTGAGCATGTAGGCGCTGGCGCCGGCGCGCATGCCGCGGTCGGCGTCCTCCTCGCGCTCGTGGCCGCTGAGGATGATGATCTTGGCGTCCGGGCGGCGCGCGCTGATGCGGCCGATGGCTTCGATGCCGTCGCAGTCCGGCATGTTCAGGTCGATCAGCAGCAGGTCGGGCTGCAGGCGTTCGCACATTTCAACCGCCTGGCTGCCGCTGCTGGCCTGGCCCAACAGTTTGAAGTTGTCCTCCGATTCGATCAGCGACGCCATGCCGGCGCGGATCAGCGGATGAACGTCGGCGATGACGATGGATGCGGAAGTGTTCATGTCGAGCTCCTCTGTGTTGTTGATGAGCTCATTTTGCGCAACATTGCGCGGCGCCGATAGTTATACCTTGGTATGGTGCCCGCCAAAAGACCAGGAGGCGGACGGCGGCGGCGCGCGGTAAGATGGCCACATCTTAAGGAGGAGCCACCATGGGCAACAGCTGCGCACACCTGAACCTGATCCACACACGCGGCGCCAACACGTCCGGCTGCGAGGAATGCCTGAAGACCGGCGACAGCTGGGTACACCTGCGGGTGTGCATGATCTGCGGCAAGACCGGTTGCTGCGACGACTCGAAAAACAAGCACGCGAGCAAACATTTCGCGGAAACGGGCCACCCCATCATGCGCTCCAAGGAGCCGGGCGAGACGTGGGGCTGGTGTTATGTCGACCGCAAGATGTTCGATCCGATCTGACGATCACGCCGGCGCTACGTCAGCTTGGGCACGTTGTCGCGCGTTAGCACGACGCCTTGCGGCATCTGATCGGCCGAAAAGAACAGCCAGTCGTGGTTGCCCAGGCTGATGCTGACGCCGGGGACGTGGAAGTGGCCGCTGTAGTTCGCCGTGAAGAACAACTGCGGGCTGTCGTCGTATTTGGCGTTGACCAGCGCGACGTACAGCGACGAGCCGCCGGCGTCGATGTTCAACGCGGTCTCGCTCAGCGCGGTGATGCGGCCGTGCCCGGTTTGCATCAGGCCGCCCAGCGAACGCATATAAAGAAAGGAGAGCAGGGTGCCGGCGCGCTGCCATTCGCGCAGGCTGGCCAGGGATTCCTCGGCGCGGCTGATGGTGGGAAGGGCGGCTAATTTCAGTGTCGCAACATTGGAGTTCATGGTCGGAAAGTCCTTTCACGCGATGGCTCCATTTTGCGCCAAGGACCTGTCCACGGTCCACCAGAATCGGAATGGCAAGCGGCGGGATACCGAGTTGTCGTATTTCTGGCAAAGTAGAGGGTGGAGCGGGCGACCGCGGCACTTATTCATCACCTGATTGGAGATTATCAATGACCAATGCAAGCTATCCCGACGTCCGCCTTCTGATCGACAACGAATGGCGTGAAGCCGCCGGCGGCAAGACCATTCCGGTATTGAATCCGGCCACCGGCCAGGCGATCGGCAATGTCGCCCACGCCAGCATCGCCGACCTCGACCACGCGCTGGCGGCCGCGCAGCGCGGCTTCGACGCCTGGCGCAGGGTGCCGGCCTTCGAGCGCACCGCCATCATGCGCCGCGCCGCCGGCCTGCTGCGCGAGCGCGCCGGCGACATCGCCCGCCTGCTGACGCAGGAGCAGGGCAAGCCGCTGGCGCAAGCGCGCGCCGAGGCGCTGGCCGGCGCCGACATCATCGACTGGTTCGCCGCCGAGGGCATGCGCGTGTACGGCCGCATCGTGCCGTCGCGCAACCCGGCCGCGCAGCAGCTGGTCTTGAAGGAGCCGGTCGGCCCGGTCGCCGCCTTCACCCCATGGAACTTCCCGATCAACCAGATCGTGCGCAAGCTGGCGGCGGCGCTCACCACCGGCTGCTCGTTCCTGTGCAAGGCGCCGGAAGAGACGCCGGCGTCGCCCGCCGCGCTGATGCAATGTTTCGTCGACGCCGGCGTGCCGCCGGGAACCGTCGGCCTGGTGTTCGGCGACCCGGCTGAAATCTCCGGCTACCTGATTCCGCATCCGGTCATCCGCAAGGTCACCTTCACCGGCTCGACGCCGGTCGGCAAGCAGCTGGCGGCCTTGGCCGGCGCCCACATGAAACGGGCGACGATGGAGCTGGGCGGCCACGCGCCGGTCATCGTGGCCGAGGACGCCGACGTCGCGCTGGCCGTCGCGGCCAGCGGCGGCGCCAAGTTCCGCAACGCCGGCCAGATCTGCATTGCGCCGACACGTTTCCTGGTCCACAACAGCATCAAGGCCGAGTTCACCCGGGCGCTGGTGGCGCACGCCGAGAGCCTGACCCTGGGCGACGGCATGGCCGACGGCACCACGCTTGGTCCGCTGGCCAACGCGCGCCGCGTGGCCGCGATGAGCCAAGTGGTGGAGGACGCGCGCAGCAAAGGGGCCGAGGTGGCCACCGGCGGCCAGCGCGTTGGTACTTCCGGCAACTTCTTCGCGCCGACGATTTTGGCCGACGTGCCGCTCAACGCCATGGTATTCAACGACGAACCGTTCGGTCCGATCGCGGCGGTGCGCGGCTTCGACACGCTGGAGGAGGCGATCGCCGAATCGAACCGTCTGCCGTTCGGGCTGGCGGGCTACGCGTTCACGCGCTCGATCAAGAACGCGCACCAGCTGATGCACAACGTCGAAGTCGGCATGCTGTGGATTAACCAGCCGGCCACGCCGAGCGCCGAGTTGCCGTTTGGCGGCGTCAAGGATTCGGGCTACGGCTCGGAGGGCGGTCCGGAGGCGCTGGAGGCGTATCTGAACACCAAGGCGGTGTCGATGGTGGGCGTGTAAGGCTGTAAGGTTCCCGGCGTCGGTGCGGTGCTGTTGGCGGTTTCCGCCGCCGGGGACCGGTTTCGCGAGAGTTGATACGTAAAGAATGCTTATGGACAGATGGGCGCAATACTTGTTTGAACAGCATTCCGAGGCCGAACTCCGGTCTTGGGCGCGACGGCTCAAGTTTTTTCGTTTTTTTCGGGCTTTCGGCGGGCATGCAAATGACGGCGATTCGCTCGATGCAGCGTTTGCGTACCAGACGACGCCGCAACTGGAATCGTGCTTGAAAGACCTTGGCGTCGAGATCGTGAAGTTCGACAGCCAGCCGCCGCAACCGGAGCTTTGGGTATCCTACCGGGGAGACGAGTTTTCCCGGTTTCCATCTTTAGTCAGTGGCACGACCTGGATGAAGCAACCGGGCCGCTGCAAAATAATGGACGTTGACGCCTTTGTCTGGTGCGGAGCGGACAGGATTAAAATCTCCGTCAGCGAAGGCTATGCGGTCACTGAAAAAAATGTCATGGATGCCGAGAAAATCGAGACGGCGCTGGCCCGGCTTGCCCTCGAGCGTATCGACCCGCCCAGAGACACAAAAAACTGCATTTGTCCGAAATACTATCCAGACTATTTCAATAGCTAGTCGGTGATCATCGATCAAAGTCTGTCCTGCCAAGGGGACAGAGGCTTCAGATTGAGCTACACTAACAATCAAATTGAGTATTTGGTGGTGAAAATGGACACTCCAGCAAAGGCCGGTGAGCAGCCCGGACCAGATGTCAAGACGGACCTTGCCTTGGGCCTGTTAGAAGAGCGTCGCAAGCGGCGGTTGGCTGCGCTGAAGGCAGCGGAAGGTCTGTGGAAGCATCGTACCGATATTCCTCAAGATGGTGCCCAATATCAGGATCAGTTGAGAGCCGAATGGCCTTGATCCTTTTTGACACTAATATCTTCATCGACATGCTGAGTGGCGTCCACGAAGCGACTGTTGAGCTTGGACGTTACGATGATCCGGCAATAAGCGTAATTACATATATGGAGTTGCGCTCCGGCGAGTGGTTGCGACCGCAGGACAAATCTATACTCGATGCAGTCCTCGCCGAGTTCACGGTGCTTCAACTAGAGAGACATGTCGTTGAGGCATCGATCGCTGTTCGCGGTGCTGGGCTAGCGGCGCCACCTAAGATTAAGCTTCCTGACGCCATCATAGCTGCGACCGCGCTTTCACACGGAGTCCCACTTGTCACCCGCAACGGGAGGGATTTCGTCAGGGTGCCGGTGACAATTCATACGCCATATGATTATGACTCCCTTACAGGCGCGGTTTCCAATGTAAGGGCGCCTTTTCACCAGGGTATCCCAGGTGGTTGAACTGGCGAGCAGCGGGGGCAGGTCTGACTAGTCTGAGACGGGCTCAGCTATACAATGGCTAATCCGATAGCCTGACGTTTTCTTAATGAGCCTATGCAAGATCGATTTCGCGCCGATGTGCTGGCCAACCGTAACAATAAGGCCATTCTGGCCCGCTGGGCCGCGTTGGCGCTTCCCGACGGTTGGTTGGTCGCGGGCATATTGACAAGCAATCCGCTGACGCCCTACATCGATCTTTTCGACCAGAAGGCGGCGTCGTACTGCACCCGGTGGCCATCGCTGCGGGTCGTACGGGGCGATGTATGAGAAATTCCGTCGATCATAGCCGCGTGGTGAAACTGATGCAAGAAAGCGCGTCGCATGAGGCGTTGTCTGTGCTGGAGCGGTTGTTTAGGGCCGCAGAGCTTGCCGTCGCGCCGACAACGTCGGATATTTTTATGACGATGTTTCAATTGCAACTGCTGGCCGAACAATACGAGCCGGCGCGCGTTTTTTTGCGAAGCATACGTGCTACGCAAGCAGAGCGTCTACTTGCCGGAGATATCCACTTTGGTCTCGATGGCGAGCCGGCCGTGGAAGAGTATCGCCGCATCCGACGCTTTTCGCTGATCGTCGAAATCAACCACATTTTGGAGGACCACGCGTCAACCTGCGAAGTGTTCTCGCAGCTCGATAGCGGTCATAGAGAGTTGGCGCGGCAATATGCCTGGGCAGCGCTTCCAGCCCTGGTGGCGGAAGGACACTTCGAACTGGCCGATCGCTATCGCGATGATCCGTTGAAGTTGCTTGATGTGGTGAACGAAACAGCGCTCGCGCTTCCGTTGTATCCACCGCTACGTCAAGCGCCGAGGCTGGCCGCCGAGTTGAGCAGTCTCGTTCGTGATGTGCGAATCGGCATGGCGGTTTTACGGGGCATGGGAGATAACGGCAAGGCCGACGTGCTGGGTGAAGCACTGGTGGCCGGGCTCGATTCGGATGAACTGAAGGCGCTGGCGCAGCGCGAGCTCGACGCGCCGGGAACGGTCATGCGCGAGGTCGGCGATCGA
Organism: Burkholderia sp. LMU1-1-1.1; assembly: GCF_040675865.1. Lineage (NCBI taxonomy): Bacteria > Pseudomonadati > Pseudomonadota > Betaproteobacteria > Burkholderiales > Burkholderiaceae > Burkholderia > Burkholderia sp. LMU1-1-1.1. Next base: position 25,980 of record NZ_JBEGHG010000017.1, read on the forward strand.
CAAATGGCGCAGGAGGCGGCTGGCGCCCAACCACCGAGCTAAGTCGGCGGTGTCAACTGCGGCCGCCATCCGTTGCCGCCCGCGCGGCTTAGGGTGTTGGCATCCGCCCGCGCGCAATGTATGCTGCGCCATCCCGCACCACAACCACACGAAAGAATCACATGAACAAGCTGTTTTCCACCTGCGCCATCGGCCTGACGCTCACGCTGGCGCTGGCCGCCTGTGACAAGGCCAAGCCGCCGCAGCCTGCCACCACCGAAACCGTGCCGAACGCCGCCAATGTCGCGCCGGCCGTCGTGGCCCTGCAAAAGATCGATACCGTCACCGGCACCGGCAAGGACGCCGTGGCCGGCGCCACCGCCGTGGTCCACTACACCGGCTGGCTGTACGAGCCGAATTCCCCGCAACAGCACGGCGCCCAGTTCGACTCGTCGAGCGGCCGCTCGCCGTTCAGCTTCCAGCTTGGCGGCGGTCAAGTCATCAAGGGGTGGGACGAGGGCGTGCAGGGCATGAAGGTCGGAGGCAAGCGCACGCTGATCGTTCCCGCCGCAATGGGCTACGGCGACAGCGGCGCCGGTCCGATTCCGCCCAACGCCAACCTGATCTTCGACGTCGAGCTGCTCGACGTGCAATAAATCCGCGCGCCCCACGCCATGCCGTGATGGCACTCCCCCCGGCGCCCATTTTGCGCGCCGGGGACTCGACATTCGGCGCGCAGCTCTGCATAATGAGAATGTTTCCCATTCGCAAAGCATCAACAGATCAGCCGCCGCTACGTCTGCCCACCGCATGCTGACAGGGCCCGCAACCGACTTCATGGCTTCGCTTGAACTGTGCTTGAGCGCTATTACCGAGAACTGCTGAATTTTTGCGCGCGCATGGTTAGGGACCGTGACGCGGCCGCCGACCTGGTGCAGGAAAGTTATGCGCGCGTGCTGGCGGTGCGCAATTCGGGCCAGGCGATGCCGGAGCCGCGCGCCTTGCTGTACCAGACCGCGCGGCGCCTGATCATCGACCGCCATCGCCGACAGACGGTTCGCCTGCACGACGATATCGACGATCTGCCCGAGCCGATCCACCCGGCCGCGCCGGCCCATCTGGAGCCGGAGTCGGTCTACGCGCACGAGCAGACGGCGCGCGCCTTCGTCGCGGTGATCGAGGCGTTGCCGCCGCGCTGCCGCGAAGCGTTCGTGCTGAACCGCTTCGAGGGGTTGTCGCATCAGGAGGTGGCCGACCGCATGGGCATATCAAAGAATATGGTGGCGCAGCACATCACCCGCGCCATGCTGGCGTGCAAGGCATGCGAGGATGCCATCCTATGAACCCCTCCCAATCGACACCCATGCCGCCCTTGTCCGACGACGCCCTGTACGCCGAGGCGGCGCAATGGCAGGTGCGGCGCCATGACGGCTTGACGGCCGAGGAAGAGGCGCAATTCCAGGCCTGGCTGGCGCTGGGCGGCGGACGGCAGGCGGCGTACGCGCGCTTCGACACCGTCTGGAATGGCCTGGGTGAATTGCCCACGCAAGCGGTCGCCCGGCTGACCGCGCCGCTGCAGCCCGCGTCCATCCGGCCTGCGCCACCAGCACGCCAGCCCATGCCGCGCGGCTGGCTGTCCTGCTGGTTCGGCCTGGCGCGGCCCATGGCCACGGCGGCGCTCGTCATCACCGTGGCCGGCGGCGGATGGCTGGGCTGGAACCACTGGCAGGCGCAACCGGTCTTCACCGAAACCTTCGCCACTGCGCGCGGGCAGCAGTTGAACGTCGAGCTACCGGATGGCAGTATGCTCGGGCTCGATACCGCCACCCGCGCCGAGGTCACCTTGTACCGCGACCGGCGCGAGGTTCGCCTGCCGGAGGGCCAGGCCCTGTTCGCGGTCAAGGCGGATGCCGCGCGGCCTTTCCACGTGTTGACGGACCGGATGCTGGTGACCGTGGTCGGTACCCGTTTCTCCGTACGCAATACGCGTACCGGGCTGGCGCAGAACGGCGTCGGCGTGCAGGTGGAGGAGGGCCGCGTGCGCGTGAGCATGCTGGACCATGGAAACCCCGCCGGCGCGGCGGTGTTGTTGACGGCCGGACAATGCGTCCAGTCCGACGCGGCGGGACGCTTGGCGCCGATGGCGCCGGCGCCGGCGGGCGCCATGCCGTGGCGCGAGGGAAGGGTGAATTTCGACCGCACGCCGCTGGGCCAGGCGGTGGCCGAGTTCGAGCGCTACGGCGCCACCGGGCTGGTGATCAAGGACCCGGCCGTGGCCGCCTTGCGGGTGAACGGCAGTTTCGACCTGCGCCAGGCCGACGCCTTTAGCCAGACCCTTCCGCTGGTGTTGCCGGTGCAACTGCGGGCGCGCGGCGGCGAGACCGAAATAATTGTGAAAATTTCGAAATAGCACCTCAAGTAGCCTGAATGTGATGCGTCTTCATTGGTAATAGTTCTTATTTACCATTTTGGAGATCTCTGCATGCAGCATCCGCGTTTTTATCCGGCCCCCGTGGTCCTGGCCCTTGCCACCGTGTTCGCCGGCTCGGCCTCCGCCGATCTGTACGCCCAAACGCCAGCGACGGCGACCGCCAACGCACCGTTTTCCGTGTCGCTGCCGGCTCAGCCGCTAGGGCCGGCGCTGAATGAACTGGCGCGCCAGGGCCGCTTTCAACTGATGGTGCATCCGGACCTGGTGTCCGGCAAGTCGGCGCCGGCGCTGTCCGGCACGTTGACGGCGCAGCAGGCGCTGGAGCGTTTGTTGTCCGGCTCCGGCCTGGTGCCGTCGCAGCAGGGCGGGGTGGTGATCATCAGGGCCGCGCCCAAGGACGACGTGAAGGTGTTGGCGCCCGTGACGGTGACGGCCGGCGCCGAGCGCGAGACGCCGACCGGCCCGGTGTTCGGCTACGTCGCCAAGCGCAGTGCCGCCGGCAGCAAGACCGATACCGCCATCATCGACACGCCGCAGTCGATTTCCGTCGTGACCAATGACGAGTTGCGCAACCGCCAGGCCGAAACCCTGTCCCAGGCGCTGAACTACACGCCGGGCTTCACCAGCCAGCCGACCAGCTTCAACCGCACGGCCGACCGCTTCCGCATCCGTGGCATGGACGTCGAGTCCGCGACCAGCGGCTCGATGCGCGATGGCCTTCGCCTGCAAAGCAACTCCTACGACGGCACCCAGGAGCCGTACGGCCTGGAGCGCGTCGAGGTGCTGCGCGGTGCCGCCTCGGTACTGTACGGCCAGTTGTCGCCGGGCGGCGTGATCAATGCGGTCAGCAAGCGGCCGATCCACGACGGGCTGCACGAGATTGCCGTTCAAGTGGGCAATGACAACCGCAAGCAAGTGATGGCCGATCTGAGCGGGGCGGTGCCCGGCTCGGAGACGCTGGACTACCGCATCACCATGCTGGACCGGAAAAGCGACACGGCGCAGCGCTACATTAACGACGACAAGCTGTACATCGCGCCGTCGCTGACCTGGCGTCCGAACGCGGACACTTCGCTGACCTTGCTCTCTTTCTACCAGAAGACGCAGACCCGCTTCTCGGCGCCGCTGCCGTACCAATTGGTGGAAGGCGTCGGCACCGGCCCGGTGCGCATCGGCCGCGAGGACTTCATCGGCGAGCCGGCCTACGACAAAATGAACGGCGACATGCACGCCTTCGGCTACGAGCTGGCGCACCGCTTCAGCGACAACGTCAAGCTGGGCCACAAACTGCGCTACTTCGAGGCGGACGTCAGTTGGCGCTATCTGCAGGCCCAGACCACGGCGGCTGCAATACTGGCCGCCGGCCAGCGCGGCGTGCTGGCGCGCCAGTACAGCGACCGCCGCGAGCGCGCGCGCGGCATCGTCAGCGACACCAGCGTGGAATCGACCTGGCAATGGCTCGGTATGCGCCACACCGTGCTGACTGGTGTGGACGCATACCACACCACCTACGATTCGACCAATTTCCGTGGCAACGCGCCGTCGCTCAATTTGATGACCTATAACTATGGCCAGCCGGTCGTGGTTAATCGGGCCGCCAGCGCCGATCGCGGCTCGCGCATCGAGACCTTGCAAAAGGGTATCTATGTGCAGGACCAGATCGACATCGGCGAGCGTTGGACCGCGCTGCTGGGCGCCCGCCACGATTGGGCCAGCCAGGACCAGTCGATGCACCGCAATCTGGCGACGCTGGACAAGGACGACGAGGCGACCACCTGGCGTGCCGGCGTGGTCTATAAAACGGAAGCCGGACTGGCGCCGTATGCCAGTTACAGCGAGTCGTTCTTCCCGGTCGCCGCGGCGGACGCTGCTGGCCAATCGTTCAAGCCGACCCGCGGCAAGCAATATGAGGCCGGCGTGCGCTACCAGCCGGCCGGCAGCAATATGCTGCTCAGCGCCGCCGTGTACGACCTCAAGCAAACGGACGTGTTGAAGTATGACGCCGCCGAGGATACCTATCGGCAGGCCGGCGAAGTCCATTCGAAGGGATTCGAGCTGGAGGCCAAGGCCGAGTTGAGTCGCGCGCTGAGCATGATCGCTTCCTACGCCTACACCGACGCTCGCACCACGCGCAGTACGATCGCCAGCGAAGTGGGGCAGCGCAGCGAAGACACGCCATTTCATCAGGCGGCGCTGTGGGCCGACTACAGCTTCGCCGCGCTCGGCCTGCCGCAGCTGAAGACCGGCGCGGGCGCGCGCTATAAGGGATCGACCCAGCCGTCCGGCATGCCTGTGGCGATGCCGGGTTATACGCTATTCGACGCCATGCTGAGCTATCGCTTCAGCCGCAACTGGGAACTGTCGGCCAACCTCAGTAATTTGAGCAACAAGAAATTCATCTACTGCGAATTCGCGATCTGCCGCTATGGCGATGAGCGCCGCGCCACCGCCACCTTGACCTACCAATGGTGACAGGGGGACGATTTTCCGGGCGCGCGGTGCTGCTGCCGGCGCACCGCTATGTCGGGCTGGTCCTGGCCTTGTTCCTGGCGATCGCGGGTTTGACCGGCAGCCTGCTGGCCTGGAACGAGGAGCTGGAGGCGGCGTTGAGCCCGCGATTGTTCCGGGTCCAGCCGCCGTCGCCCGGGGCGGAGCGGCTCGATCCGGTGCTGTTGCACGAGCGGGTGCGGCTGCGTTATCCCGACGCGTTCGTCGCGCGTGTGCCGCTTGAGCAAATCGAGGGGCGTTCGCAGTTGTTCGCCTTGCGGTCTTTAAAGGGCGGCAAGGCCAGGACGCTCGCCAACGATCAAGTGTTTGTCGATCCCTACACCGCCGCGATATTGGGCGAGCGCAAATGGGGCGACATCAGCCAGGGACGCAAGAACCTGATGCCGTTCATTTACCGCCTTCACTATTCGCTGGCGCTGGACGGCGTCGGGACGCTGGTGTTCGGCATCGTCGCCTTGCTGTGGACGATCGATTGCTTCGTCGGCGCTTGGCTGACGATGCCCAGGCGGCGGGGCGATGGCGGCCCGCGCGCCTCGTGGCCAGTGCGCTGGTGGTCGGCCTGGAAGCTGCGTACCGGCAGCGCCTACAAGGTCAGCTTCAACTTGCACAGGGCCGGCGGCTTGTGGACATGGGCGATGCTGTTTGTGCTGGCCTGGAGCAGCGTCGCCTTCAATTTGCCGCAGGTGTACGAGCCGGCGATGAAATCCCTGTTCGCGCACCAGCGAGGGCTGGAGAGCATTCCAAAGTTGCCGAAGCCAAGGCTGGCGCCGGCCATCCCCTGGGGGCCGGCCTTGACCGCCGTGCGGGCGCACATGGTGGGGCAGGCGCGAGCGCAGGGTTTCGTGGTCGATGCGGAAAAGGCCCTGCTGTACGATCCGACGCGCGGCGTGTATCGCTATGACGTGCGCACCAGCCATGACATACGGCATCGTGGCGGCCACACGCGCCTGGTCATGGATGCCGATACCGGCGCGTTCATAGGACTGTGGCTGCCGACAGGCGCTGCCAGCGGCGACACCGTCTCGACTTGGCTCTCAACATTGCACATGGCCGCGCTGGGCGGCCGGCCGGTGCAATTGTTGATCTGCTTGATGGGGTTGGTCGTGACGATGCTGAGCGTGACCGGGGTGGTGGTTTGGGTGAAGAAACGCCAGAGCGCTTCGTCCACCGCCGTTTTGGGCGGTGATTGACGCAACGGTGGTCCGCCTGTGCCGTCTACGCGCTCAGCGCCTTCAGCCGGTCCAGCTCCTTCAAGAACCGCTCGGCGGCCAGTGGCGGCGCCCACGGCTCCCACGGGGTGCCGCCGTAGACCGCGTGCAACGGGTCGTCGCTGAGCGGCGGCACGGTGATCTTCAGCGTGTGCAGCACCTCCTTGGCCGACCAGCCGACCACGTGGACCGCTTCGCTGGCGGCGGCGAGCCGGTCCGCCAGCTTGTGGGCCGCGTGTTCCTTGTCCGTCCAGTGCGGCAGGCCGTAGCGCAGGAAGACGGCGTTCTCCAGCCGCACCGTCAGCGCGCGGAAACCTTCCCCGAGAAATGGCTTGAGCGGCGACACGCAGTCGAAGCCCAGCAGACCTTCCTCGGCGTCGTGCAACAGCTCGCGCAGGGCGGCCACCGGCGCCAGTTCGACGCCGACCGCCTTGCACGCGGCCGCGCGCAGATGCATGACGGTGAGCGAGTGTTGCGCCACCGATAGCGGTCGCGGCCACGCCGAATGGCCGCCCCAGCGGTAAGTGCGCGCCAGCCCCAGCGCCAGGTCGGAGTCGTCCCAGTCGAACGGCGTGGGGTCAAGCAAATCCAGCCGCCGTTCCGACGGCATGCGCACCCAGGCGCGGTTCGGCTGATTCCGGTGATCGTCGCGGCCCATCCAATGTCCTTTTTTGTGGCGTAGACGCCATCGTACACCCTGGGAGACGAATTATTTTTAGGCAACACGCGCGCGTTTGTCATACACTAAAAATCTGTTCATCTTTTGACATTAATCAAGCTATGGCGACGCGTCCTTCATATATCTATCAGGGTGGCTCGGTGATGATGCATTCACCGCTGCAATTGAAAAACGCCGAGATGTACGGTTACTTCGTGCGGGGCGATCTGGCCAAGCTGCAGGCCACGCTCGACGGCACGCTCAACCAGGTGGCCGGCCGGCGCATGCGCTTCAAGGCCATCTCGCCGTACGTGTTGCTGACGTTCACGCGCGTCAACCACGCCGACTCGGCGGTGGCGGTCGACCAGAACAAGGGCTGGATCACCGAGATCGACATCGTCACCTGGATCATGGTGGGGGCGATGGACGAGGAGGGCGAACTGGCCCACATCTATTACTACCCCGCGCATATCTTCGTCGACGACGCCATGGCGCTCATCAACGGCCGCGAGCTGTTCGGCTATCCCAAATACCTGTGCGAATACGAGATTCCCGCCGCCGGCACGGAGCCGCTGCGCTGCTCCGTCGCGGCGAAGGGCTTCCATCCGTTCTCGCCGGAGACCAAAATCGCCATGCATCCGCTGCTGGAGGTGAACGCAACCCAAAAGACCGGCATCGACACGCCGGTCCACAGCCTGTTCGATCTGATCGAAGAGGCCATCAAGCTGTTTTTGTCCATCCCCGATTTTTTCAACCTCGACGCCGCCGGCTGGGACGACATCATCTCGCTGCTGCGTAATCCGCGCATCGATCAGATCTTCCTCAAGCAGTTCCCGGACAGCGCGGGGCTGAAGGCGGTGTACCAGGCGATCCTGGCGGCTCCGGCCACCATCGAGAAGATCCACGGCGGCTCGCTGCTCGGCTACGAATACGAATGCGTGCTGCACGCCTTTGACAGCTTCCCGCTGCACGAGACGCTCGGCCTGCAACTGGGGCCGCAGCAGGCGATCCTGCCGTACAAGCTGAATTTCGATTTCACGGCGCAGCCGGGCGAGGAGTTGATCGACAATTCCAGCGTGGCGCCGAAGAAGGTCGCCATCCTCGGCGGCGGCGTGGGCTCGATGACGGCCGCCTATTACCTGAGCGACCAGCCGGGTTGGCAGAACAACTACGACATCACCGTCTATCAGCAAGGCTGGCGGCTGGGCGGCAAGGGCGCCAGCGGCCGCAACGCCCAATACGGCCAGCGCATCGAGGAGCATGGCCTGCATATCTGGTTCGGCTTCTACACCAACGCCTTCAAGATGATCAAGGATGCCTACACCAGCCTCGATCGGCCGGCCGGCGCGCCGCTGGCGACCTGGCGCGACGCCTTCAAGCAGCACGATTACGTGGCCTTGTCGGAGCAGGTCGGCGAGCGCTGGCACAACTGGTCGATCGTGTTCCCGTCGCTGCCCGGAGAACCGGGCGAGGGTGACCAGGAGATCTCGATGTGGCAGCTGGCCGTGGCGATGATGGGCTGGATCGAACAATGGATCAACAGTATCGACGAGCTGACGGCGACGCTGGAAGTGGACGAACCGCCGCACCACGGCGGCGTGCTGCCGGACTGGCTGCACCGCCTGGCCGAGGGCGTGGCCAACACGGTCAACGAGCTGGCCGACGACATCACCTTGGCCGCCAGCGCGCTGACCGGCATGGTGGCGAACATGTCGGCCGATACCGGCCTGCATACGGAGGTCGAGCACCACGCGCTGGCGGGGGTTCTTGGCGGCGTGCGTGGCCGGCTGCGCGCGCGCTATCGCGGCCTGGCCGAGCGCGCGCACGCCGATGGCGACGTCCTCGACGACATCCGCCGGCTATTCATCTGCCTCGACCTGGGCATCACCGTGATGAAGGGCGTGTTCGACGACGGTGTGCTCAAACACGGCTTCGATGTCATCAACGATATCGATTTCCGCGACTGGCTGCGCAAGCATGGCGGCGACGAGGATCTGTGCGTGAATTCGGCGCCCGTGCGCGGCTTCTACGATCTGGTATTCGCGTATGAGGGCGGCGATTTCACCAAGCCGAACGCCGAGGCGGGGACTTTGCTGCGGTCGATGGCGCGCATCGGTCTTTGCTACAAGGGCGGCATCATGTTCAAGATGCAGGCGGGGATGGGCGATACCGTCTTCACGCCGCTGTACGAGGCGCTGCTCAAGCGCGGCGTCAAGTTCAAGTTCTTCCACAAGGTCGAGGAGCTGGTGCCGGACGGGCGCGAGATCGGCGCCATCCGCATGACGCGCCAGGTCGATCTGGCGGGCGCGGAGTACGATCCGCTGGTGGACGTCAAGGACCTGGCGTGCTGGCCCAGCCAACCGAACTACGATCAGATCGACCCCGAACAGGCGGCGCTGCTGCGGGAGAAGGAGATCAATCTGGAGTCCTACTGGAGCGACTGGCCGCGCGTGTACCAGGAGCGCTTCGACAAGCCGCTGCCGGCGCTGACGCTCAAGCGCGGCGTCGATTTCGACCAGGTGGTGTTCGGCATTTCGGTCGGATCGCTGCCCGCCCTGTGTCCGCAGCTGTTGGCGAAAAGCCCGGCGCTGCTGGCCACCTCCGAGCAGGTCAAGACGGTGGCGACGCAAGCCTACCAGGTCTGGCTGGACAAGGATCTGGCGCAGATGGGCTGGAGCATCCAGCCCAACGGCCAGCAGCCGGTGCTGAGCGGCTTCACCGAGCCATACGATACGTGGGCGCCGATGGACCAGCTGCTGGTGCGCGAGGATTGGCCGGCCGGGCAGGAGCCGCGCAACACGTCCTACTTCTGCAGCGCGCTGACGGTCGACAGCTATCCGCCCGCCACCGATACCGACTTCCCGAAACGGATGGCGGCACTGGCGAAGAAGGGCGCGGTCAACCAGCTCAGTCAGCAGATCGCGTCATTGTGGCCGGCGGCCGGACCAGCGGGGGCGTTTCCGTGGCAGTGGCTGACCGATACGAGCGAGGGCACAGGGGCGGAGCGTTTCAACGCGCAGTACTGGCGGGCGAATGTCGATCCGTCGGAGCGCTATGTGATGTCGGTGGTCGGCAGCACCAAATACCGTTTGCAGACCGACCAATCGGGCTTCGACAACCTGTTCCTGACCGGCGACTGGATCAAGACAGGGTTGAACGCCGGTTGCGTCGAGGCGGCGGTGATGGCCGGCATGCAGACCTCGCGGGCGATGAGCGGCCATCCGCGAATGATCGACGGCGAGACTGATTTTATTTAGTCAGGCCAGATGTTTGTAAAAGAAGGTGGTGCCGCAATAGGCACCATCGGGCATCAATGCGTATTTCGGCACCGTGCCGGCGCTCTGCCAGCCGGCGCGCTGGTATAGCCGTTCGGCGTCGCCGCCGGTGACCGTGTCGAGCACCAGCACGCTTTTGCCGACCTCGCGGGCCGCTTCGTCGACGGCCGCCATCAGTAATCCGGCGACGCCGCGCCGGCGCACGTCCCGGTGCACCAGCATCTTGGCGACGTCCGCCCGGTGCGGCTGGTTGTCCGGCAGCGCCGTGATCAGCTGCACCGTGCCGACCACGCGCCCGCCCGTGTCTTCCGCCACCAGCAGCACGCGCTCCGCGCGCGTGACGCCTGCCAGCACACCGCGCCAGAATCCCAGCGCCTTCTCGCGCGGCAGCGGCAGCATGAAGCTGACCGAGGCGCCGCCCTCCACGCAATCGATCAACACATCGGCCAGCGCCTGCGCCAGCGCTTCGCCGCGCTCCCTGGCTTCGCCGGCGTCGACGCGGCGCACGGTGATTGAATCGGACATCAGTTTCTCCTTGTCGCGGGCTGCGAGGTCAGCGCGACCAGATAGCGCGCGCGTTCATCGGTGGGATTGAAGTAGACGATGTGGCGTTCGAGCCGCATGGCGAGCGTGTCGCCCGCTTGCAGCCGCCATTGCTGGTCGCCGACGCCGATTTCCATCGTGCCTTCGATGATCCAGATTTGCTGGTGGATGTCGGCGCCGTGCGGTGCGCTGTCGTAGGCGACGCGCTGCCCGGGCGGGAAGACCACGTCGACCAGTTGTATCGGGGAGGGGGCGGCGGGCGAGAGGCTGCGCCGGGTGTAGCCGGAGGCGGGATCGGTCCATACCGGCTGCTCGGCCACGCGCGCCACCGGCGACGGTTGTTCCGCCGGCGCGGCCTTGTCCTCGAACAGGCTGGCGAGGGCGACGCCGAGCGCGCTGGCCAATTTATCCAGGACGGCGGCGGTGGGGCTGCTTTCGCCGCGTTCGATCAGCGAGATGGTCGAGCGGCTGACATTGCTGCGCGCCGCCAAGGCGTCCAGCGACAGGCTTTGCGCATCGCGCAATTCCCGCACACGGCGGGCAATCAATAAGTTGATATCCATGGATTTCCATTTTACAGGAAATCCATGTCCAGTAAACTGGAATCGACGCCGGCAACTAGCGGTTGGTGTCGGTGCTGTTGTCGCCCCGGGCGCCGGCGGCGCGGTCACGATGCGTGGTCTGGGCGGAAGCGGCCGCTGCGTCCTGTTTGCTGTCCTGGTAACTCCGGCTCAGGTTGCCTTGGCGCAGGCTCTGCTCGGAACGGGCCGGCGCGCGGCCGTGCTGCTCGTTCACGTGCGGCGTGTCGTTGCCGGGATGACCGACGGCGTGGTTGCCGCTCTCCGACATGCCTTCCCGCTCGGGATCGTAGCCGTCGTGGGGCATGTTGGCGCCGGGTTTAAATCCTTTTTCGCTCGGTTTGTTAGGTTGGCTCATGATGCTTCTCCTTTGAAAGAGGAGGAACCATTGTTCTTCCCCGAGTGCCTATCCTAAGCCGCTCCCGGGGTTCGGTGAGTAGGCGCACATGCCGAGCCGATGTAGGAGTGTGCGTAGGGGAACTTTCGACATGCGAGGCACTACATGCCTGGTTGCGGAGGGTTCGTGTCCGCACTGAAGAGTTTCCCGGTGGGTGGGAAACTGTGCACTTGCCAGGAGACGCAGATGAGCGACAAAGTACCCGAAATCCGCACCGGCCAAGCCCCGCCTTCGCTGGGCCGCGACGAGTTCCGCATTCAGTTCATGCGTTCTTTTTACGATCCCGCTTTCGGTGCGGTGTCGGGGGCGTTGGCGCAGGTCGAGGAGGTCGCGTGGAGTAACTACCATGCCGGACGCAAGGCGCCGGTGACGCAAAAGGCCGGCGGCGGATTCGCCGATCCCGACTACGACCTATCGGTCGAGTGGAAGGCCACGCGCGACAGCTTGCTGGCCGCCGAGAGGAAGCAGAAAGATCCGCAGACCCGTTCCCGCGTGCTGCTCATCAACGGGTCGGCGCGCAACGACGGCACCTGTCCGGGCGAGATCTCCAAGACCCATCGCATGACGCAGTGGGCGCGCGAGACGCTGGCCGAATCCGGCATCGAAGGCGATGTGCTGGACTTGAGCCTGCTCACGTCCAGCTACGACTTGCATATCCATCCGTGCAAGGGCTGCGCGTCGACGGCGATGCCCCTGTGTCATTGGCCGTGCAGTTGCTATCCGAACCACGGCGAGCGCCAGACCAACGACTGGATGGCGGAGATTTACGAGAAATGGGTGGCCGCGCACGGCGTCATCATCCTGACGCCGACCTATTGGTATCAGGCGCCGTCGGTGCTGAAGCTGATGATCGACCGGCTGGTGTGCGCCGATGGCGGCAATCCCGATCCGACCACCACGCACGGCAAGAAGGCGGCCGAGGCCAAGGCGCTGGAACTGGCCGGCTGGGACTATCCCAAGCATCTGGCCGGTCGCGCCTACGGACTGGTGGTGCATGGCGATGTGGCCGGCATCGAGGGTTTGCGGCGCGGCCTGGCGGACTGGCTCGACTGGATGGGACTGATCGATGCGGGCAAGCAGTCGGCGCTGGACCGCTATGTCGGCTACTATGAGTTGTACGCGGAAAGTCATCAGGCGCTGGACCGCGACGAGTTGTTCCAGCAGGAGGTGCGCAACGTGGCCGCCTCGGTCGCGGCGGCGGTGGGGCAGTTGCGCGCCGGCACCTTGACCAAGCCGGATGCCGGCGTGCGTCCGGCAAGGCCGAAGTAGAACCGACAGCAGGAAGCACAAGCAGGACGGAACGGATGGCCGCGAACGCGGTCTATATGTGATCAACCTTGAAAGGATCTACCATGGGCATACTCAGCAATATCTTCCACAAAATTTTCCCTGGCTCGAAACCGGAGGCGGCGCAACCCGCCGCGCCGGCTCCGGCCGCCGCGCCCGCTCCAGGCGCCGCGCCCGCGCCACAGCCGGCCGCCGCCACACCCGTGACGCCGCTGGTCGATGTCGAAGCGATCCTGATCACGATGCAGCAGCAGAATGCGCAGCCGCTGAACTGGCGCACCTCCATCGTCGACCTGCTTAAACTGCTCAACCTGGACAGCAGCCTGGCCGCCCGCAAGGAACTGGCCGACGAGCTGCATTACACCGGCGACAAAAACGATTCGGCGTCGATGAATATCTGGCTGCACAAGCAGGTGATGATCAAGCTGGCGGAAAACGGCGGCAAGGTGCCGGCCGAGTTGAAGGACTAAAGTGACGCCTGCGCGCTGCTGACGTCGGGCGCCCTGGCGTTGTCGACGGCGGTGCGCAGGTCGCGGCACGCCTTGTGCAGCGCCGCCTCGACATCCGGCAGCATGTCGGCCACCTCGACCAACTGGCCGGCGGTGGCCGCCGATTCCATTTCGCTGCACAGCGTGTGCAGGTGCGTCGAACTGAGGTAGCCGGCGCTGCCCTTGAGGGCGTGGATGGCCGCCGCCGCCGCGCTGGTATTGCCGGCGATGACGGCCGCGCGCGCCGTTTCCATGCGCCGGGGCGCTTCCTCAAGGAAAGCTTGCGTGATGCGCTGCATGTGTTTGTGCGACATGCCGGCCAAGGGCAGGATCTGCACCGCCGCCGGGTCGTTCCGCAGCCCGCCGTTCGCGTCCGGGCCGACGTCGAACTGCTGGTCCAGCGCCTCGTTGCGCGCCGTGGCAAGCCGTGCAGCGTCGGTGGCGCGCAGCGGCCGCCCCAGGCTCAGGTGCACGGCGATGATTTTCTCGATCTGGTCGTACAGCAGGCGCTCGTCGACCGGTTTGCTGAGGAAGCCGTCCATGCCGACCGCCAGATAGCGCGCGCGATCGTGGTCGCTGGCGTTGGCCGTCAGCGCGATGATGGGGATGTCCGGATCGAGCACGCGGTAGTCCTCGCTGCCGCCGCTGCGGATCAGGCGCGCGGCCTGTTCACCGTCCATCATCGGCATGCGGCCATCCATCAGCACCAGATCGTAGGCGGCCGTGCTGAGCGCGTGCAGCGCCTGCAGGCCGTTTTCGACGATGCGGATGTCGTGGCCCATGTTCTCCAGCAGGGTGCTGACGATGATCTGGTTGGTGCGCACGTCCTCGGCGCACAGCACGCGCAGGCGGTAGGCGTGGTGCTCCTTGCGCGGCAGGCTGAACGGATCGATGGCCGGTTCCGCCCCCACCGCCAGCGGCAACGTCACGCTGAAGGTGGAGCCGACGCCGACCCGGCTTTGGGCGCCGATCGAGCCGCCCATCAGCTCCACCAGTTCCTTGCAGATGGCCAGGCCGAGGCCGGTGCCGCCGTAGCGGCGGGTGGTCGAGTGGTCGGCCTGTTCGAACTTCTGGAACAGGCGCGGCAAGGTGTCGGCCGGGATGCCGGGGCCGGTGTCGGTGACGTCGAAGCAGATGGTGGCGCGGCCGTCGGCGTTGAGCATGGCCGAGGCGTCGAGCCGCACTTCGCCACGGTCGGTGAACTTGATGGCGTTGCCCAGCAAATTGAGCAGGATCTGGCGCAGCCGGGTCGGATCGCCGCTGACGTAGCGCGGCAGGTCCAGCGCCAGGTCGCTGCGCAGCAGCAGGCTCTTGGCGTCGGCCTGGCCTTGCAGGATGCCGATGGCGTCGTCGATCAGCGCGATCAGGTCGAAATCGACCGTCTCGATCGACAGGCGGCCGGCGTCGATCTTGGAAAAGTCGAGGATGTCGTTGAGGATGGCCAGCAGCGACTCGCTGTTTTGCAGGCCGATGCGCAGATATTCCTCGGTCCGCCCGCGCACCGACTGGTCGCGCATGGCGAACTTGATCATGCCGATCACGCCGGCGAGCGGGGTGCGGATGTCGTGGCTCATCGCCGACAGGAAATCGATGCGGTGGCGGCTGACCACCTCGGCGTGTTCCTTGGCCTCGGTCAGCTGCGCGGTGCGCTCCTGCACGCGCTGCTCCAGCGTGTTGCGCAGCAGCCGGATCTGGTCGGCCAGCGCAAAGGCCAGCAACACGCCGTCGAGCGTGCCGCCCAGCAAGGTGAACAGCTGGGCGTTGGTGACCATCGCCGGGATCAGGCCGACGTTGGCCGGCAGGATCAGCAGGCCGGGCACCATCAATGCGACGAAGCCGAGCACGAAGAAGCGCGCCGGCTGGTAGCCGCGCCGCCACACCACGATGCCGCTGGTGAGCGCCATCGTCATCCAGATCGTGATGACGATGGTGGCGATGGTGTGGGCGTAGCTGAGGGCCAGGAAGCAGCTCGGCAAGGTGAGCAGCGGCAGCACGATGTTGACGCGGCTGAGTTTATATAGGCGCGGCGCCTGTTCCTTCAGGCGCAGGAAGGTGGTGTAGAACAGCGTGCTGAGCACCGGCAGCAGGAAGAACGGCACGTAATGCCAGTGCAGGTTGTGCCAGTTGAACAGGTCGGCCGACAGGTGGAACGTCATGCCCCAGGCGACCGCGTAACACAGCACGTACAGCGAGTAGTACAGCGAGGAGCGGTCGCGCGTGATCGAGTAGATGAAGAAGTTGAACACGGTCAACGCGAGCAGGGCGCCGATGGAGCCGATGATCAGCACGTTTTCGCGCGCCACCAGCTGCTGGTAGGCGGTGCGCGGCATCACCGAGAACACCGGCGTGCGCGCGTAGTACGGGCTGGAGAAGCGGATCAGCACATGGTAGCGCTGGCCGGGCTCCAGGTCGATGTCCTTGCCGTAGTGCAGCAGGTAGGAATGCGGCTGGCGGTAACCGGTCAGCATCTGGCGCACGCTGCCGTCCTCGCCGTAGATCTGGATGTCGACCATGTCGATCAGCGTGTCGTTCGGATCGATGACCCAGGCCGACTGGCGGCTGTCGTTGCGCAGCTCGGCGACCAGCCAGTAGCCGCCGCCGAGCAGATCGACTTGCTTGGCCGGCTTGAGGCCGGCCAGCAGCGCCGGCAGGCCGCCCGCCGAGGGCGGGTAGGGCTGGCCTTCGTCCACATAGAGTTTGCCGACTTTGGCGAGGTCGATGCCGCTGCCTTCGATGGCGGCGGTCAGGCCGATGGCGGGCGCTTCGGCGGCGGCAACGGATCGTGCCAGGCAGAGACAAAACACGCTCAGCAGCAAGAGCAACGCACAGCGCCCGGCCTGGCGGGCCGGTGCGGTAAGCGCGTGGTAGGTCTTGCTTGCTTTACTCATTGGTGTTCCGAGGGCCGCCGGTCTGGAGGATAGTTTTTTGCTCATTTTAAACGAGAACATGTCTGCCTAAGACAAAATTTGCCCCGTCGCCGCAAGCAACTTTGTTGGCAATATTGCAGCTGGGATATCAGGCGGTTTATGATGGTGCCTTTTGCATCGGGACAATACCAGTGTTAATTGCGCCAGAACAATTCTTCGGATTCCTCAGCGCCGCGCTGTTGATCACCATCTCGCCGGGGCCGGACAACCTGATGGTGCTCAGTGTCGGCATGTCGCGAGGGCGCCGCCAGGGCATGGTTTTCGGGCTGGGGTGCGCGCTGGGCTGCCTGAGCCACACGGTGCTGGCGGCGTTGGGCGTGAGCGCGTTGATCAAGGCATCGCCGCTGGCCTTCGGCGCGCTCAAGCTGGTGGGCGGCGCGTATCTGATCTGGCTCGGCGTCGGCGCCCTGCGCAGCCGTGGCGGCGCGCGCGTGCAGGGAGCCGGCGCGGGAGCGGGCTTGCCCGATGAAAGCCTGGGCAAGCTGTTCGCCAAGGGCCTGTTCGCCAACGCGATCAATCCCAAGGTGGTGCTGTTTTTCCTCTCGTTCCTGCCGCAGTTCGTGGTGGCCGAGCGCGGCGACGCCAGTTGGCAGACCGCGCAACTGGGCTTGCTGTTCACGGCGCAGGGCGTGCTGGTGTTTGGATTGCTTGGGTATTTTTCGGGCACGGTGGGCGCGTGGATCAACCGCCATCCCGGCGCCGGCATGTGGATGGACCGGGTGGCGGGCGTGATTTTCGTCGGTCTCGGCTTAAGGCTGATCGTCGCCCGATAAAAAAAGATTGTACATGCGGGCGGTTGTCATCATGGCGTCATGCGGCGTTGACATACTGGCCTTGCTCTTTCAAGTCTCTCCCGATTTGAAACCTTCGGCCCGCGCTCCTTGTCGCGGGCCTTTTTTTTTATTTTGCAACCAGGGTGAAGCGCAGCTCCATCTTGTCCTGTACAGCCATGGCGCCGCCCATCACCGAAAATGGCACGAGGCCGAAATCCGTTTGGTTCAGGTCGACCGTGCCGCTGACCGTCATGACGCCGTTGTCCTCGCGCAGATCGGCCGGAATGGCGTAGTCGCGCGTGACGCCGTGCAGCGTGATCGCCACGCGCAGCGGTTCGCCGGCCGCGCCACGCGCGGCGCGCACCGAGACGAGCGGATAGCGCTCGGCGTCGAGCACCTTGGTCAGCATATTGGTCCGCGTGCCGTCGATGGCGTCGACGGACGGCTGCTTTTCGAGGCCGGCCACGCGCCGCAGATCCGGTTCGTCCACCGTGAGCTGGTCGAGTCGGAACTGGAAGTCGGCGCGGTTTTGCGCCGGCGCGACCGTGCCGGTGACCGTGTGGCTGGCCACGACGTGGTCGTGCCCCAGCCGCGCCAGCACGCCGCCGCGCCGCACGGTGACGGCGATCAGCGAGTTTGCGCTGTCGATGCGCAGGACGGCGGCATTCGGTGCTGAAGTTGTCGTCGGCGGGGCGGCGGTGGTCGCTGTCGCGGAAGGCGGCGGTGTCGGGGCCGTGGCGTCCGGGGCCCGCAGCTGCGAGCACGCTGCCAGCGCGCATAACAATGCGCCCCCCAGCGTGGTTTTCAATCGAGTCTTCGGTGCGCGCTGCGAGTGCGTCATTTGTATGTGCGTCATTTGGCCGTCATATTGTAAGATTATTATGCGTTCGCTGGTCCCAGCGTGCTCCTACTGGTCGCCGTACCCAAGCAGGTGCGGGATTTCACAAAGCATGACTCAGCAGGCTCGCCGGTGGCCTGAAACACCGGCACCATCCTACCTAAGTTTTCATCTCTTTTTCAAACTTAATGAAGTTCTAAGCCTGACTTTGCCGATAGCTGGCAAAGTACTACCCATAGCGCGCGGTTAAGCCGAGCGCCCGGTTGCCGGACCCCACAGCCCGGCACAAATTTCGTTCAGGCGGCACGATCGCCGCCGGATACCGTCCATCCCCACGCTCTCGAGCGTTTTACGACCAGTTTCATCTCACGATGACGCTGGTTTTTTTTTGCCCTTGCGGTTGGCGCTTCGGGTTGTCTTATTTTTATCATTGATGGCGGCACCATTTTTCGAATCGGGCTATCATCCCTTTAGACAAACTACAAACAAAGGCAGAGACAAATGATCGACCTTTACACCGCCGCCACGCCAAATGGCCATAAGATCTCTATCGCGCTCGAAGAACTGGAGCTGACCTACACGCTGCATGCGCTGGAGCTGTCGACCAATGAGCAGAAGCAGCCGTGGTTCCTGGCGATTAATCCGAACGGCCGCATCCCGGCCATCATCGACCGCGCGGAAGATAATTTCGCCGTGTTCGAATCGGGCGCCATCCTGATCTACCTGGCCGAGAAGACCGGCGAGTTGATGCCCACCGATTTCAAGGGCCGCTCCAAGGTGCTGCAATGGCTGATGTTCCAGATGGGCGGCGTCGGCCCGATGATGGGACAGGCGAACGTCTTCTACCGCTACTTCCCGGAGAAGATCCAGCCCGCGATCGACCGCTATCAAGGCGAGAGCAAGCGCCTGTTCCGCGTGCTCGACCGCCACCTGGCCGACAATGAATACCTGGCCGGCGACTATTCGATCGCCGATATCGCCAATTTCGCGTGGGTGAACATTCATAACTGGACCGGCATTCCGGTCGACGATTTGCCGCATCTGCAGCGTTGGCTGGCGGCGATCCGCGAGCGGCCCGCCGTCAAGCGCGGCTTGATACTGCCGCCGCGCGTGGAGCGCAGCACGCCGGAGGAGCTCGAGCAAATGGCGGTCGAGGCGCGCAAGATGCTGGAGACCGGGCAGTCGCGCACCGGAGGCGTGTGAGATGAAGTTCTACACGTCGAGCCGGACGCCCAATCCACGCCGGGTCGCCATGTTCATGGCCGAGAAGGGCCTGGCGGATGTCGAGCAGGTGCAGATCGATCTGGCTACGGGCCAGAACCGGGGCGCCGAGTTCCTCGAGAAGAATCCGTTCGGCCGCGTGCCGGTGCTGGAATTGGACGACGGCCGCTTGCTGAGCGAGACGCGCGCCATTTGCAGCTGGCTCGAAGGCTATGCGCCGGAACCGAATCTGATGGGGGAGGGCTACGATGAGCGCGCCTTCATCGAGATGGCCGATCGCCGGGTGGAGCTGCATCTGTTCTTCGGCATCGCCAACTGCGTGCGGCATACGCATCCAGGACTGGCGAAGCTCGAGCAGCCGCAGTTCGCCGATTTCGGCGCGTCGCAGGGCGAAAAGATGCGCGAGACGGCGCGCTGGCTGGACCGCACGCTGGCCAACCAGCCGTTCGTCGCCGGCCAGCGTTTCACCATCGCCGACATCACGGCGTTCTGCGCGCTGGATTTCGCGCGCGGGTTGATGAAGTTCCGGCCGTCCGCCGAGGGGATGCCGCATTTGCAGGCGTGGCGCGACCGCATCGCGGAGCGCCCCAGCGCCTCGGTAAAATTCTAAGCCACGCGCTTGTACCAGGGCTGGTGCGGGAAGACCTGCTTGTACTGGCGCGCCAGCGGCTCGCCGTCGCCGAACGGGCGGTCCAGCACCAGCATGCCCGATTGCGCCAGGCTGTCGTCGAACAGCCGCAGCACGCGCTCCCTGAGCGGGGCGCCGAAGTCCGGCAGCGCGCGGGCGGCCAGTATCATCTGGAACTCGTTGAACGAGGCGTCCGTCACCAGGTTGTACTGCGCCCACGTGATGCG
Source organism: Burkholderia sp. LMU1-1-1.1 (assembly GCF_040675865.1). Classification (NCBI taxonomy): domain Bacteria; kingdom Pseudomonadati; phylum Pseudomonadota; class Betaproteobacteria; order Burkholderiales; family Burkholderiaceae; genus Burkholderia; species Burkholderia sp. LMU1-1-1.1. The sequence goes on from NZ_JBEGHG010000017.1 coordinate 45,946, forward strand.
CTCGCGCAGATGCGGCAGCAGCACGGCGCGCGTGCCCTCGGCGTTCACCTCGAAATAGTCGATCAGGCGGCCGACGCCGCCGCTCTTGATATAGTTACCCTGCAATTCACCCAGGTGCGACATCGGCAGGCTCGCTTGCAGCGCTTCCGTCAGCAGGACGTCGCTGGCGATGGTCGCATAAATCTCCGTGCGTGCGCCCAGCTGCTCCTGCTCCAGCAGGATGGCCAATGTCCACGCTTGCTCGGCGCCGGCGCAATCGGCCAGCCAGACGCGCGGCAACGCGGCGCCGTGCAGGCACACGCCCAGCGACATGCGCAGCAGCGCGATTTCCGATGCGTCGTCGAACATCCGCGCCGGTTCGACATACATCGCCTTGAGGAAGGCGTCGCAGGAAGCCGGGTCGTGCAGCACCCTCGCTTGCAGCGCCGAGATGCTGGCCGTGGACAGTTCGGCCATCAGCCGCCGCACCTTGCGGCGCACCAGGTCCCGCTCATAGCCACGGTAGTCGTAGCCGTGGCATTGGAACAGGGCTTCCAGCAGCAGCTCCAGTTCCAGCTCCTCGAGCGAGGACGGGGAGTGGCGCCGCGCCGTCCCGACGGCCGGGTGGCCGCCCCCTTGGCCGTTGCCTTGGACGCGGCCCTGGCCATCGGCCGCCGGAGCGCCGGAGGGCGGCGCGGCGGCTGGCGCTGCGGCCTCAACGCCGCCGATTTCGTTGAGCTCCGCCTCCTGCGTCGAGCGCAGCGCCGATTTCAGGGTCGCCAGCAGTGTCGTCATGCCCCCCATCAGTGCAGCCACACGCGCATCAGCGACAGCAGTTGCGCCACGTCGACCGGCTTGGTGATGTAGTCGGACGCGCCGGCGGCGATACACTTGTCGCGGTCGCCCTTCATCGCCTTGGCGGTCAAGGTGATGATCGGCAGCGACTTGAATTTCGGGATGCGCCGGATCGCGCGCATGGTATCGTAGCCGTCCATCTCCGGCATCATGATGTCCATCAGGACGATCTCGATGGTTGGATCTTTTTCGAGCACCTCGATGCCGTCGCGGCCATTCTCGGCGAACGACACCTGCATCTGCTGGCGCTCCAGCAGCGACGACAGCGCGAAGATGTTGCGCAAGTCATCGTCGACGATCAGCACCTTGCGCCCGGCCAGGCCGCCGTCGGCCGCGTGGATTTCCTCGAGCATGCGGCGTTGCGCCTCCGGCAGGCTGGCCTGGGAGCGGTGCAGGAACAGGGCAGTCTCGTCGAGCAGGCGTTCCGGCGAGCGCGCATCCTTGATGACGATGGTCTTGGCGTAGCGTTTGAGCTTGGCCACTTCCTTGCGGTTCAAATCCTTGGCGGTGTTGATGACGATCGGCAGGTCGCGCAACGATTCGTCCTTGCCGATGATGTCGAGCAGGTCGAAGCCGGAGATGTCCGGCAAGGTCAGGTCGAGCACCATGCAGTCGAAGCGCTGTTCGCGCAGCGCCTCCAGCGCGGCCTTGCCGTTGTCGACGGCGACGATGTGCAGGTCGGCGTCGCCGATCAGGGCGACGATGGAGTCGCGCTGCGCCGGTTCGTCGTCGACCACCAGCAGGCTGCGTTTTCCGCCCAACAGGAATTTCTGTATCCGCGCGAATTCCTCCTGCAACGTCGCCTTGTTCACCGGCTTGTTCAGGTAGGAGATCGCGCCCAGGCGCAGCGCGCGCTCGCGTTCGCGCAGGCTGGACATCACATGCACGGGGATGTGGCGCGTGCTCGGGTCGCGTTTGAGGCGGTCGAGCACCGTGAAGCCGTCGATGTCCGGCAGGTCGAGGTCGAGCAGGATCGCCGAGGGCAGGTAGTCGCGCGCCAGGCTCAGGGCGGAATCGCCCTGCATGGTGACGACGCCCTTGAAGTTCTTCTCGCGCGCGAAGCCCAGCACGATCTTGGCGAAGCGCTCGTCGTCCTCGATGATCAGCACCGACGGGTCGCCCGGCGCCACCAGGCCGCGGTCGTCGCTGGTGCTGTACTCGCTGATATCGGCATCGAGCTCGCCGGCCGCGGCGGCGGCGGCATCGTGCTCCGGCATCGACAGCTCGCTGTAGTGCGGCGCCGAGTAGACGATGTTCGGCGCCGGCGTGGCCGGCATCGGCAGGCGCACCTGCGGCTGGCGGCCCATGTCGTAGTTGATGAAGCCTGCGCGGTTGTAAGGCAGGAACAGCGTGAACGTGGAGCCGTTGCCGACCACCGATTCGACGCGGATTTCACCGCCCAGAAGCCGCGCCAGCTCGCGCGAGATCGACAGGCCCAGGCCGGTGCCGCCGTACTTGCGAGCGGTCGAGCCGTCGGCCTGCTGGAACGCCTCGAAGATCAGCTGCAGCTTGTCGGCGGCGATGCCGACGCCGGTGTCGCTGACGGCGAAGGCCAGCACCGCGTCGGCGTGGATCAGGTTGGGGTGGTCGTTGGAGAAGCCGCTGTTGACCAGGCTGATGACCAGCGAGACCTGGCCGTGCGTGGTGAACTTGAACGCGTTCGACAGCAGGTTTTTCAGCACCTGCTGCAGGCGCGTGGTGTCGGTCATCATCGCGGTCGGCAGGTTTTCGCGCAGGTCGACCGAGAAGCCGAGGTGCTTGGCTTCGGCCATGTGGCGGAAGGTGCGGTCGACGTAGTTCCGGAGATTCTGGAAGCGGTATTCCGAGACGTCCAGCGTCACCGTGCCCGATTCGATCTTCGACAGGTCGAGAATGTCGTTAATCAGCGTAAGCAGGTCGGAGCCGGAGCCGTGGATGGTCTTGGCGAATTCCACCTGCTTGCCCGACAGGTTGCCGTCCGGGTTGTCGCCCAGCTGCTGCGCCAGGATCAGCAGCGAATTCAATGGGGTGCGCAGCTCGTGCGACATATTGGCCAGGAACTCGGATTTGTACTTGGACGACAGCGCCAGCTGGGTGGCTTTTTCCTCCAGCGCCAGCTTGGCCTGTTCCACCTCGCGGTTTTTACGTTCCACCTCGATGTTCTGCTCCGACAGCAGGCGGGCTTTCTCGGCCAGTTCCTGGTTGGTCTGTTGCAGTTCCTGCGCCAGCGATTGCGACTGCGTCAGCAGCGATTCGGTGCGGCTGTTCGCCTCGATGGTGTTGAGCACCACGCCGATCGATTCCATCAGCTGGTCGAGGAAGGACAGGTGGGTTTCGGTGAAGCGGTCCAGCGAGGCGATCTCGATGACCGCCTTGACCTGCTGCTCGAACAGGATGGGCAGCACGACGATGTTGGTCGGCGGCGCCGCGCCCAGCCCGGACGAGACGACGATGTAATCGCGCGGCACGTCGGTCAGCCAGATGCGCACCTTCTCCAGCGCGCACTGGCCCACCAGGCCTTCGCCCGGCAGGAACGAGGTGGGCAGCTTGCGGCTGGAACGGTAGCCGTAGCTGGCGATCATGCGCAGGCGGGCGTCCGATTCCTGCGAGTCCATCATATAGAACACGCCGTGGTGGGCCGACACCAGCGGCGCCAGCTCCGACAGAATCAGCTTGGTCACGGCCTGCAAGTCGCGCTGGCCCTGCAACAGGCGGGTGAAGCGCGCCAGATTGGTCTTGAGCCAATCCTGCTGCGCGTTCTTGAGCGTCGTGTCCTTCAGGTTGCGGATCATCTCGTTGATGTTGTCCTTCAGGTAGGAGACCTCGCCGCGCGCCTCCACCTGGATCGAACGGGACAAGTCGCCGCGCGTCACCGCCGTCGCCACCTCGGCGATCGCGCGCACCTGGTTGGTCAGGTTCGCCGCCAATTGGTTGACGTTCTCGGTCAAGTCCTTCCACGTGCCAGCGACGCCGGACACGTTGGCCTGGCCGCCCAGCTTACCCTCGGTGCCGACCTCGCGCGCCACCCGCGTCACTTCCGACGCGAACGAGGACAGTTGGTCCACCATGACGTTGATGGTGTCCTTCAGTTCCAGGATCTCGCCCTTGACGTCAACCGTGATCTTTTTCGACAGGTCGCCGCGCGCCACGGCGGTGGTCACCGCCGCGATGTTGCGCACCTGGCCCGTCAGGTTCGACGCCATGAAGTTGACGTTGTCGGTCAAGTCCTTCCAGGTGCCGCCGACGCCGGGCACGTAGGCCTGGCCGCCCAGCTTGCCCTCGGTGCCGACCTCGCGCGCCACGCGCGTCACTTCCGACGCGAACGAGGACAATTGGTCCACCATCACGTTGATGGTGTTTTTCAGCTCCAGGATCTCGCCCTTGACGTCCACCGTGATCTTTTTCGACAGGTCGCCGTTGGCCACGGCGGTGGTCACGTCGGCGATGTTACGCACCTGGCCGGTCAAGTTGCCCGCCATCGAGTTCACGCCGTCGGTCAAGTCCTTCCACGTGCCGGCGACACCGGGCACGTTGGCCTGTCCGCCCAGTTTACCCTCGGTGCCGACCTCGCGCGCCACGCGGGTCACCTCGGAGGCGAAGGAGTTCAATTGGTCGACCATCACGTTGATGGTGTTTTTCAGTTCCAGGATCTCGCCCTTGACGTCGACCGTGATTTTTTTCGACAAGTCGCCGTTGGCCACGGCGGTGGTCACGTCGGCGATGTTACGCACCTGGCCGGTCAAGTTGCCCGCCATCGAGTTGACCGAGTCGGTCAAGTCCTTCCAGGTGCCGGCCACGCCCTTCACCTGCGCCTGGCCGCCCAGCTTGCCCTCGGTGCCCACCTCCCGCGCCACCCGCGTGACCTCCGACGCGAACGAGGACAACTGGTCCACCATCACGTTGATGGTGTTCTTCAGCTCCAGGATCTCGCCCTTGACGTCCACCGTGATTTTCTTCGACAAGTCGCCGTTGGCCACCGCCGTCGTCACCGCCGCGATGTTACGCACCTGGCCCGTCAGGTTGGACGCCATGAAGTTGACGTTGTCGGTCAAGTCCTTCCAGGTGCCGCCGACGCCCGGGACGTAGGCCTGGCCGCCCAGCTTACCCTCGGTGCCGACCTCGCGCGCCACCCGCGTCACCTCCGACGCGAAGGAGCGCAACTGGTCCACCATGACGTTGATGGTGTCCTTCAGTTGCAGGATCTCGCCGCGCACGTCGACCGTGATCTTCTTGGACAAGTCGCCGTTGGCCACGGCGGTGGTCACCTCGGCGATGTTACGCACCTGCGAGGTCAGATTGCCCGCCATCGAGTTGACCGAGTCGGTCAAATCCTTCCAGGTGCCGGCCACGCCTTTCACCTGCGCCTGGCCGCCCAGCTTACCTTCGGTGCCAACCTCGCGCGCCACCCGCGTGACTTCGGAGGAGAACGACGACAGCTGTTCCACCATCGTGTTGGCGGTGGTCGCCGCCCGCAGATACTGGCCCTTGAGCGGATGGCCGTCGACCTCCAGCGCCATGGTCTGCGACAGGTCGCCCTTGGCGACGGCGCCGATGACGCGCGCCATTTCGGTGGTCGGGCGCACCAGATCGTCGATCAGCGCGTTGACCGCGCTGATGATGGTGGCCCAGCCGCCGGCCATGTTGGGCACTTGCGCGCGCTGGGTCAGCCGGCCTTCGCGGCCGACCACGCGGCTGACGTCCGTGACGACGTGGACCATCTTTTCCTTGGTCTCGATAATGTCGTTCAGCGTGTCGGCGATCTTGCCGGACATGCCGGTCCAGTCGGAGGGCATACGGGCGGAGAAGTCGCCTTTTTTCAGGGCCATCAGCGTCGCCAGCAGGGTCTTCAGATCCAGCTGTTCGCCCAGGTCGGTCATGTTGTTCATCGGCTTAATCCTCGTTGTTCAGGAGGGAATGGGTAGTGGTTGAAAGGGGGAAGGGCGCGCCTGGCGCGACATGCCGCAGCACCTCGCCGGGCGGCTGCGGCGGCGCAAAGAGCTCGCCCTGGCAGCTGTCGCAGCGCAGTTTGCGCAGCACTTCAAATTGTTGGCGCTGGTCCACGCCGAGCGCCACGACGCGCATCGACAGGGCGCGCGCGAGGTGGATCACGGCGGCGACGATGTCGGTGCCGCCTTGGTCGTTGCCGATGGCGTGGATGAACACCGGGTCTATCTTCAGCACGTCGAGCTGCCATCGCTTGCAGGCGGCCAGTGACGAGCGCGCGCTGCCGAAATCGTCCAGCGCGCCGCGCACCCCCGCCTCTTGCAGCTGCGCCAGCACCTGCTCCAAGGGGCCGGTGGCCCCCTGCAGCAGTTTTTCATTGAGTTCGACGCCGATGCTGCCCGGCGCCAGGCCGTGCATGCGTATCGCCGGCAGCAGCACTTGCAGCAGTTCGCCGTGCAGCTGCGGCGTGGCCAGATTGATCCAGATGCACAGCGGACCGGCCGCCTGGCCATCGTCGGCCGCCACCGCGCGCTGCCACAGCGCCGACTGCGAACAGGCCTGGGCGATGACCCACACATCGATCCGGTCCAGCAGCACGCGGTCCTGCACGTGCGGCAGAAACTGCGCCGCCTCCAGCACGCCGCGCGCCGGATGGTGCCAGTACAGCCGCGCCTCGGCGGCGACGGTGCGGCCGCTGCGGATCTCGATCTGCGGCTGGTAGCGCAGTTCCAGCTCGCCGCCGGCCATCGCCTGGCGCAGCTCCTCGGTCCACCGGGCCCGTTCGCGCTCGCGCACGTTGAGGCCCTCGTGGAAGAACTGCACCGGCGCCGCCGGATTCTGCTTGGCGTGGTACATCGCGGTGTCGGCGTGCTTCATCAGCAGTTGGGCGTTGGCGCCGTCCTGTGGGTACAGGGCGATGCCGATGCTGGCCGCCGTCTTCAGGCGTTGGCAGCCTATCTCGAAGGGCAGGGCGCAGGCCATCTCGATCTTGCGCGCCACGCGGGCGGCGTTGGCCGAGGCGGCGCGGCCTTCGATCAGCACGACGAATTCGTCGCCGCCCAGGCGCGCGACGATGTCGGCCACGCGCACCGCCGCCGACAAGCGCGCAGACACCTGGCGCAGCAGCTCGTCGCCGGCTTCATGGCCGTAGTTGTCGTTGATTTGCTTGAATTTGTCGAGGTCCAGGAACAGCAAGGCGAAGCCGATGCCGTTGCGGTCGGAGACGGCGACGGCGTGTTCCAGATGCTGGATCAGCGCGCGGCGGTTGACCAGATTGGTCAGCACATCGCGCGTGGACAGGTCGTGCGCGCGCTGTTCGGCCACCTTGCGCTCCTTGATCTCCAGTTCCAGCTCGCCGTTGATGCGCTGCAGATCCTGCATGCGCTGCACCCGCAAATCCTGGTTGAGGCGCACCAGTTCCTCGGTCTTGCTTTGCAACTGCATGTTTTTCACCGCCATGTCGACGAACACCCCGACCTTGGCCTGCAAGATCTGCGGGATCACCGGCGTAAACAGGTAGTCGGCGGCGCCGGTCTGGTAGGCGCGCAGCCGGTTCATTTCGTCGGCATAGTGGGCGGTAATGAAGATGATGGGCACGCCGGCCGAGCGCGGATGCGAGTGGATCGCCTCGGCCGTCTCGAAGCCGTCCATGCCCGGCATGCTGACGTCGAGCAGAATCACGGCGAATTCGTGCAGCAGCACCTGGCGTAGCGCCTCCTTGCCCGACCCTGCGGTGATCAGCTCGTGTATCTGCTGTTCGACCGCATTTGTTAGCAAGCTTTCCAGCGCGTACAAGCTTGCCGGATCGTCGTTGACGAGAAGAACTTTTGGGATCTGCACGGCGGGCTGTATGGTTGTCAGGTTACGGTCCGGTGGAATCAGTCTGGAAGGTAAAAGATACTCCTGTGTGTCTGGGAGTCAAGCAATATTGTGCAATGCCGCAACATGGCAGTTTCGGTTATTGTAACGATCTGACAAGGTAGTTAGCAACGTTTTCACCCGGCTCGTAGAGTACAGGAAATATATGTTTCTACGCGCACGTTAGCCCGTGTTTGTGCCGCATAACAACGCGCGCGTTATCGACGCCGCTGGTTGATCCAGATGGGCGCGCTCCACAGCATTTTCCCGTCGTTCTGCGTCACTCTCGCATAATAAAAATGCGCGCCGGCCGCGGGGGTGAGCACGGTGCTGGCCTTGCGGCTGAGCAGCGCCACCTCGCCGTTTCGTCCGGGCACGCCGGCAAACAGATTGATGGCGGCCGGCCGCTGGCCCCGCTTGCCGGTGTAGCGCACCCGCAGCGTCAGCGTGCCCTTGTTGTCGAAGCGTTCGCCCATCATGCGGCCGTTGGCCGTCAAGATCAGCTCGGCGTTCTTGTCCATGGTCGCATACACGCGGCGGGCCTTGAGCGCGGCCAGGAAGGTGTCGCCGTCCAGCGCTTCGCCACGCCTGATCAGTACGCCCGTGCGGTTGCCGTACGACGCGCCCCAGTTGGCGCAGTGGTTGTCCTGGTTGCTGCTGAAGGCGACGTGGTAGCCGGCTTCGAGCAGCTTGTTGCAGCCGGCTTCATAGTTGCCGTGCTGCGACTCGGATTCGTCGGTGCGGACGGAGAAAGCGTTGCTGTTCATTACCTCGCACAACACCATCGCGGCGTCGCCGTCCGGCGTCCAGGCCAGCGGCTTGCCGTCGATGGCGAACTGGTCGGCCCTGGGGTGGTTGAACTGGCCAAGCCAGCCGCGCTGGCGCATCAGCGCGTACAGGGTGGCGTAATCGTTTTTGGGTGTGGCGGTGTCGGCCAGCAGGTCGCCGGCGGCGTTGCGTTCCCATCCGAGCAGGTCGCCGCTGTTGAGGATGTTCAGGTGGCCGCCGTTGTTGATCACGCCCCATTCCTGGCCGTACATGGCGAGAAAGCCGGAATGCGACAGGTTCCAGGTGTTGGCCGCGCGGATGCCGCTCTGGTAGAGCGCCTTGGCGGCAGCCGGGTCGGCGTCGGCATTGGTGCCGTCGGACCCGTCGAACATGTGGTTGTGTTCGGACGTCATCAGAAAATCCAGGCCGTGCCGCTGCGCGAAACCGTAGGCCTCGGTCGGGCCGAACGCCGCGCTCTGCGGCGCCTGCGAGCCGGTGCAGTGGGCCAGCGCGCCGCCGCCGTCGCTGTGGTTGGTCTGGCTGTGCAGATTGCCGAGGTAGACCGTGTAGGGTGTCGCGCGCGGGCTGGCCGGCGCCGGCGCGGTGGACAATGCCGGCCGACGGGCGATGGCCGGCGCCGGGCGGGGCAGGCCGACGGCCACGTCCCAAGTTTGTTCTAGATCAATATTGTTGTCGATAGTTGGGCCGCCCGCCTCGATACCGGCGCGCAGCCGCAGCCGGTAGATGCCGGCCGGCAGGCTGGCCGCCCGCCCGCCGCGCGTGGCGGTGCTCCAGCGGATCGCCACCTCGACCGGCGCGGCGGCGAGCGCCTGCCGTCCTTTCCAATGCTTCAGTACGCGTCCATCGTCACGCAATAATTCCAGCCGCCAACGCACTTGTTGCGTTTGCTCACTATCCGGGTAGTTGAAATGCAGTGTAATAGTCCGCATGCCCCTGCTGTCGGCGTGAAATGGCGTCTGTAATGCGGCCTCGAATTCGCGGTGGTCCGACTCCGAGGCTTTGCTGTCCCCCGGCATGGCCCCGCAGGCGCAGCAAATAACCGTCAGAAGAGTGGCAGATACAACAGATGGGGCAGGCATGACGCGCTCCTTCGATGAGGTCTTTTACAAGCTCATCAATTAGAGCGCCCGTTGTGGCATAAGGTTCCGTTAAATCTTCACCAAATCTATCAAATTCTTTCGCTGGTTACTCGACGGCATTAATAGTATGCTGCTGTGATGCAAAAGTTTTTATGATTTGTTGTCTATCCCGAAAGAATTGAGTGATGGCGCATGCTTAAACCCGCTAACAGCAGAAAGTCCGCCGTCAGGTCGCGCGCGCTGTTCTGGGCGGCGGGCTGGATCCTCGCGATGGCGATGGGCGCGACCTTGTACGGCGTCGCCACGCGCATCGTCGAAGCCGACGCGGGCCAGCGTTTCGAGAACCTGGCCCGCAGCACCCAGTACGCGATCTCGGCGCGCATCAAGTCTTATTCGGATTTGACGCGCGGCTTGGTCGCGCTGTTCCAGACCAGCGACAACCTGAGCCGCCAGCAGTTCCACCAATATGTGTCGGGACTCGATTTGCCGCGCCAGTTTCCGGCCATCGCGATGCTGAGCTGGGCGCCGGTCGTCACCGACGCCGAGCGCGACGCCTTTGTCGCTGCGGTGCGCGCCGACCGCAGCCTGTCGCCGCAGGGCTATCCCGATTTCGACATCCGGCCGGCCGGGCGCCGCCCGATGTACGCGCCGTTGACCTACGTCGAACCGGCCAACTTGATTGACGAAAAACTCGGCCTCGATCTGGCGACCAGCCCGGTGGTCGACAAACTGAACGCGGCGGCGCGCGACAGCGGCCAGGTCAGCGCCTCGGGCCAGCCCTTTATGATCGAGCAGCCGCAGCGGCAGGTCGCGCTGGGCATGCGGCTGCCCGTGTATCGGCGCAACATGCCGCTGGCCGACGTCACCGAGCGCCGCGCCGCCTATCTGGGGTCGGTGGGGCTGGGATTCAGCGTGGCCAAGCTGGTGCAGGGCGCGATCGACGAGATGACGGTGCGCCAGGTGCATTTGAACTTGTACGCGGACGGCAGCACCGACGTCGAGCAGCGCCGCCTGGTCATCGAAAAGCAGGACAGGTTGCTGTTCAACGACACCGGCGCGACCACGGTGACGCCGCTGTCGGCGGCGGAGCGCGGCGACTATCTGGAGTCGGTGCTGCCGATTGATTTCAACGGCAGCCTGTGGAAGGCGCACTTCCAGGTGAAGAAATCGCAGCTGCTGACCGGTTTCGATGCCTACTTCCCGTGGCTGGCGGGGCTGACCGGGTTCGCCGGCACCTTGCTGCTGTATAGCTACCTGGCGGTGTTGTATTCGTCGCGGCGGCGCGCCGTCAAGCACCGGGTGCTGCTCGACACGGTGCTCAATAATGTCGACGCCCACGTCTACATGAAGGACCAGAACCGCCGCTTCATCTATGTCAACGCCCGCATGGCGCACAGCCTGGGCATGCCGGTGCAGGACATCGTCGGCAAACTCGATAGCGAGTTGATGCCGGCCGCCGCCGCCGACGCCGCCTGGGCGCTGGAGCAGCCCGTGTTCCTGGAAAACGTCAAGCGCTCCGGCGAGACGCAGTTCGTCGGCGCCGACGGCGAGGTGCAGTACCACTGGACCGTCAGGGCGCCGGTGGAGATCGGCCGCTCGGTGACGGCGGTGATCGGCATGTCGACCGACGTCACGGAGCTGCACCAGCTCAAGGAAAAGGCCGATACCGCCAACCAGGCCAAGAGCGATTTCCTGTCCAATATGAGCCACGAGATCCGCACGCCGATGAACAGCATCATCGGCATGGCCCACCTGGCGCTGAAATCGGTCACGCATCCGAAGCAGCGCGACTATCTGCTGAAGATCTATCACTCGGGCCAGCACCTGCTGGGCATCATCAACGATATCCTGGACTTCTCCAAGATCGAAGCGGGCAAGATGGATCTGGAGATGCTCGACTTCACGCTCGACGCGCTGCTGGCCAACATCACCAGCCAGCTCGGCGAGAGCGCGCGCGCCAGGGGACTGGAGCTGGTGTACGAGGTCAGCCCGGGCCTGTCGCGTCAATTGCGCGGCGATCCGCTGCGGCTCGAGCAGGTGCTGCTCAACTTTACCAGCAACGCGATCAAATTCTCCGAGAACGGCAAGGTCTTCGTGCGCGCGCGCCAGCTCGAGGATGGCGACTGCAGTATCCTGGTGCGCTTCGAAGTCGCCGACCGCGGCATCGGCATGACGGCGGAGCAGATGTCGCAGCTGTTCCAGTCGTTCCACCAGGCCGACACCTCGACCACGCGGCGCTACGGCGGCACCGGCCTGGGGCTGGTCATCAGCAAGCAGCTGGCGGAGCTGATGGGCGGCGGCGTCGGCGTCGACAGCCATCCGGGCGAGGGCAGCACGTTCTGGTTCACGGCGCGGCTGGCCAAGGGCACGCAACTGCTGCAGCCGAGCGTGGAGACGGTGCAGCCGGAGGTTCTCGACAGCATACGCGGCGCGTCCATCCTGCTGGTCGAGGACAATATCTTCAGCCAGCAGGTCGGCCAGGAGCTGCTGGAGGATGCCGGCGCCACCGTCTGCGTGGCCAACAACGGCAAGGAGGCGATCGACCTGCTGCTCAAGGAGCGCTTCGATTGCGTGCTGATGGACGTGCAGATGCCGGTGATGGACGGCTACGAGACCACGCGCCTGATCCGCGCCCATCCCAAGCTGTCGGCCACCCTGATCATCGCGATGACGGCCAACGCCGGGCGCGGCGACCAGGAGCGCTGCCTGGAGGCGGGCATGGACGAATTCGTGACCAAGCCGATCGCGCCCAAGCTGCTGTTTAACATGCTGTCGAAGTGGATGAGCCAGCGCGCCAGGAGCGCGGCCAGCGTGGCACGGCCGCCATCGCCGCCGCCGCCGTCGTATTTCACGATGGCCGATGGCACGGCGTCGGCGGCGATGGCGGCGTCCAACGCGATCGGCGCGCTGGCGCCGGCCCAGCCGCCGGTGCGGACGATGACGGAAGCGGAAGTGGAAATACGCGCGCAAGGCATCGCGCAAACGAGTTTGCAAACGATGCCGCCGATCTTGGAGCCGGAGCCGCGGCCGGAACCGCAGCCGATACTCGTCGAAGGAGAGTTGTTCGACCTGGCCGCGCTGGCGCAAACCTTCGGCGGCAAGCCTGACAAGATGCGCAAATACGCGCTGCTGTTTGTGGAATCGGCGCGCGACGGCATGCGCGAAGTCGACGCGGCGCTGGCGCGGGAAGACCTGGTGGCGCTGTCGGAACTGGGCCACCGCATCAAATCGTCGGCGCGCGCGGTGGGCGCCATGCAATTCGGGAATCTGTGCCTGGCGCTGGAACGGGTGCGCATCGACCCCGATACGGCCAACGCGCGCCGCCTGGTGGCGCAGATGCACGCCATGCTGGGGGTGCTGGACCGGCACATCGCACAGGAGTTGCTGGCCTACGCGCCGGGCTAGATGAGCGATAATAGGGTCTTGACTGCGGCGTTTTGACCGCGCTTCATCCCCTATAAAGAGTTTTATGCAACCCAGCATCACCCCCGGCTTGTTGATTTTGCACGGTAACCAAATGGAGCAGCTGCGCGCGGCTGTGTTCCAGTGGCTGCGCAATCACCCGCTCGGGGCGCTGGAATCGGACATCTTCCTGGTGCAGTCGAACGGCGTGGCCGAGTGGCTCAAGATCGCGCTGGCCGAGGAGATGGGCGTGTGCGCCGCCACCCGCGTGGCGCTGCCGGCCCGGTTTCTCTGGGAAACCTATCGCGGCATGCTGGGGCGCGACCGGGTGCCGGTGCGTTCCGCCTTCGACAAGGGGCCGCTGACCTGGCGCCTGATGCGCTTGCTGCCCACCTTGCTGGCCGATCCCGTTTTCACGCCATTGCGCCACTTCCTCGCCGACGGCGAGGCCGAGCGGCGCTTGCAGCTGGCCGAGCGGCTGGCCGACTTGTTCGACCAGTACCAGGTGTACCGCGCCGACTGGTTGGACGACTGGGCGCACGGCCGCGATCAACTGCGCAATGCCCGCAACGAAGCCGTTCCGCTGCCGGACGACCAACGCTGGCAGGGCCAGTTGTGGCGCGCCGTGATCGCCGACGTCGATCCGGAGGAGCGGGACCTGGGCCGGGCGACGGTGCACACGGAATTCGTCCGCGCCAGCGCCGCCAGCGAAGCGCCGCTGGGGCGCCTGCCGCGCCGCATCGTCATTTTCGGCGTCTCGGCGCTGCCGTATCAAAGCCTGCAGGCGCTCGCCTCGCTGGCGCGCTACGCGCAAGTGGTGCTGGCCGTGCCCAATCCCTGCCAGTTCTACTGGGGCGACATCATCGAGGGACGCGACCTGCTGCGCTCCGCGCACCGCCGCCAGCAATTGCGCAATGGCCAGGACCTGGGCCAGATCCCGCTCGAGGAACTGCATGCGCACAGCCATCCGCTGCTGGCCAGTTGGGGGCGTCAGGGACGGGACTTTGTCCGCATGCTCGATGAATTCGACGAGGCCTCGGCCAGCGCGGCGGCCATTGCCAGTGAGTCCGGCAAAGACGACCACGTGGCGCCGCTGCGCATCGACTTGTTCAGCGAGGGCGATGGCGGAACCCTGTTGTCCCAGGTGCAGGCGGCCGTGCGCGATCTGCTGCCGCTGTCCGAGCACCCGCATGTTCCGCCATCGGACGACGACCGTTCGATCGAGTTCCACATCACCCACAGCGTGCAGCGCGAGGTGGAGGTGCTGCACGACCAGTTGTTGAAGATGTTCGCCGGCGCCGGGGACGGCGAGCAGCAATTGCGTCCGCGCGACGTGGTGGTGATGGTGCCCGACATCGACACCTTCTCGGCCGCCATCCACGCGGTCTTCGCGCAGCACCGCCGCAGCGATCCGCGCTACATTCCGTTCGAGATCGGCGACGTCAACGACCGCAGCGTCAACCCGCTGCTGGTGGCGCTGGAGTGGCTGTTGCGATTGCCGCAGCAGCGCTGCCGCCAAAGCGAAATCCGCGACCTGCTGGACGTGCCGGCGCTGGCCTCGCGCTTCGGCCTGGGAGAGGAAGATTTGCCCACACTGGGGCTGTGGATCGAAGGCGCCGGCGTGCGCTGGGGACTGGACCAGGAGCACCGCAGCGGCCTGGGACTCGGCCCGGCGGGCGAACAGAACGCCTGGATCTTCGGCGTGCGCCGCATGCTGCTCGGTTATGCGAGTGGCGGTGGAGGCGATATCGGCGCCAGCTTCGCCGGCATCGAGCCGTTTTCTGAAGTCGGCGGTCTCGATGCCGCGTTGGCCGGCTCGCTGGCGCAACTGGTCGAGGCGCTGCTGCATTGGCGCGCGGTGCTGGCGCAGGCACGCTCGCCGGCCGAGTGGGGCGTGCAGGCCCGCGCCTTGCTGGCGGCGTTCTTCAGCGCCGGCGAGGAGGGCGACCGCCTGACCCTGGCGCAGCTGGACGATGCCCTCAACAACTGGCTGGAAACCTGCGAAGGCGCGCAGTTCGACGAAGCGGTGCCGCTGGCGGTGCTGCGCGAAGCCTGGCTCGGCTTGATGGACGAGCCGACCCTGAACCACCAATTCGTCTCCGGCGGCGTGACCTTCTGCACCCTGATGCCGATGCGCGCCGTGCCGTTCCGCGTGGTGTGCCTGCTCGGCATGAACGATGGCGACTTCCCGCGCCGGGCGCCGAAGGCCGATTTCGATCTGCTGGCGCAGCCGGGCATGGCGCGTCCGGGCGACCGCTCGCGCCGCGACGACGACCGTTACCTGATGCTGGAGGCGTTGCTGGCCGCGCGCGACAAGCTGTATATCAGCTGGGTGGGACGCAATGTGCGCGACAACAGCGAGCAACCGGCGTCGGTGCTGGTGTCGCAGCTGCGCGATTACCTGGTCAACGGCTGGCAGCTGGATCTGCACGCGCGCACCACCGAGCATGCGTTGCAGCCGTTCAGCCGCCGCTATTTCGAGGCTGGTGGCCTGCTGACCTATGCGCGCGAATGGCGCGAGGCGCACCGGGCCGGGGAGGATGGGGAGGATGGCCAGGCGCCGGCATCTTCGGAGCTGCCGCCGTTCGACATCGACGACAAATTCAGCCTCAAACTCATTAGCCTGAATAATTTCGTGCGTCAGCCGGTACGCTTCTTCTTCCGCCAGCGGCTGGGCGTGATGTTCGGCGAATCGGCGCTGGTGGGCGAGGACGAGGAACCGTTTTCGCTCAATGCGCTGGAACGCTATCTGCTCGAAGACACGATGCTCGACGACGGCGCCGACGCGGAACAGATCGAGGAAGTCTACGACAAGCTGACCGAACGCGCGGAAAGGCTGGCGCGCGAAGGCGTGCTGCCCATCGGTTTGATCGGCCAGCAGTATCAGCGCCAACTGGTCGAGGCGCTGGTGCCAGTGCGCTGCGCCTGGCTCACCTTGCGCGAGCACTATCCGAAACCCGCCGCCAAGGTGGCATTGAGCCTGGTGCTGGCCGGCGTGCGCGTGGACGACTGGATCGACCAGCTGCGCAGCAACGGCCTGGAGACGGTATGGCTGACGCAGATGTCGTCCAAGGTGACGGATAAGCAGGGCAAGCCGCGCGGCGACAAATTGATCGCCATGTGGCTGCGGCAGCTGGCCGCGGCGGCGGCGGGAATGCCGGTGACCGGCTACCTGGTGGCGCGCGACGCCATCGTGACGATGAAGGCGCTGCCGCGCGACGAGGCGCTGGAAGCGCTGCGCGAGCTGGTATGCCTGTGGCGCGACGGCATGAACCGTCCGTTGCCGACCGCCTGCAAAACCGCGCTGGCGCTGGCGCAGGGTGGCGATCCGCGCGCGGTCTACGACGGCGGCTTTGAAATCTCCGGCGAAAACGAGGAGCTGTGCCTCGCCCGGTTGTGGCCCGACTTCGCGGCGCTGAGCGCGCAGCCGGACTTCGCCGACGTCTCCGAGGCCTTATACGGCCCGTTGGCGAACTGGCTGGAACACCACATCACGATCGAGGCCATCGAGGCCGGGAGCCAGTCATGAGCACCGACGCGCTTCAGCCAACCAATCAACTCGCTCCGCTGACCTTCCCGCTGCACGGTTCGCGCCTGATCGAGGCCAGCGCCGGCACCGGCAAGACCTGGACCATCGCCGCGCTGTATGTGCGGCTGGTGCTGGGCCATGGCGGCGAGAACGGCTACCGCCGCCCGCTGCTGCCGGCCGATATCCTGGTGATGACCTTTACCCGCGCCGCGACGCGTGAGTTGTCGAACCGGGTGCGCGAGCGACTGGTGGAGGCGGCGGCCTACGTGCGCCGCTTCGAGGACATGGACGACGGCGACACCCGTGACGACTATCTGGACGCGATCCTCGAATCGTACCCGGGCCACGCCGAGCGGCAGCGGGCCGCGCACCGCCTGATGCTGGCGGCGGAGACGATGGACGAAGCGGCCATTTTCACCATCGACGCCTGGTGCCAGCGCATGCTGCGCGAGCACGCCTTCGACAGCGGCAGCTTGTTCGACGAGGAACTGGTCAGCGACGAGCAGGCCCTGTTCGAGGACGCCGCGCATGACTACTGGCGGCAGCAGGTCTATCCGCTCAATGCCGTGGCGCTGGAGGCGCTGCTGTCCTGCTGGGGCGACGTCGGCGCGATGAAGAAATCGATCCGCGAGCTGGTCAAGCGCGCCGACATCATCGGCGACGTCGATGCGACGCAGTCGCTGGGGGCGTTGATCGGGGCCGTCCAGCGCGAGCAGTTGGCGCAGCTGGCCGGTCTGAAGGCCGGCTGGAACGAGCGCGCCAACCGCATGGAACAGTGGATCGCCCAGCACCGCGAGATGTCGCCCAAATGCTTCAACGGTAACAAGATGCGGCCCGATTCGCTGGCCGGCTGGTTCAACGGCCTGCGCGCCTGGGCGCTCGATCCCGGCGCTGTCATGCCCGAGATTACCGACACCGCCTGGAAGCGGCTGACGCCCTGGGGCATCGAGGACGCCTTCTCCAAGGGCTTCAGCGCCGCCATCCCGGAAGATTTCGAGGCCACCGAGGTGCTGAAGCAGGCGCTCGATGAATTGGAACCAATGGCGCACGCGTTGTACCGCCACGCCGCCGCCTCGGTCGCCAAGCGCATGGACGAACTGAAAAAGCGCAACCGCCAGTTCGGTTTCGCCGACATGCTGGACCGCCTGAACGCTGCGCTGCAGGGCGAGAACGCCGACGCGCTGCGCAAGCGCATCACCGAGCAGTATCCGGTGGCGATGGTCGACGAGTTCCAGGACACGGCGCCGAACCAGTACCAGATCTTCAACCTGCTGTACCGGGTGGCGGACAACGACCCGGAGACGGGGCTGTTCCTGATCGGCGATCCCAAGCAATCGATCTATGGTTTCCGTGGCGCCGACATCCACAGCTATCTGTCCGCCCGCAAGGCCACGACCGGGCGTCACTATCAGCTGGGCACCAACTACCGCTCCACCAAGCCGGTGGTCGAAGCGGTCAATCATCTGTTCATGATCGCAGAGGGCGAGCCGGCGCAGGGTGGCTTCGGACGGGGCGCGTTCCGCTTCCGCGATCCCGGCACGCGTGTCAATCCGCTGCCGTTCGAGGCGGTCGGCGCCAAGGGCCGCAAGGAACGCATGGTCGACGCCGACGGCGACGTGCCCGCGCTGGTGGTGGCGTGCAGCGCCGCACAGGACTTGAAGGCCGACAGCTACCGCGAATTCTTCGCCCATCACTGCGCCGAGGACATCGTCGCGAAGCTGAACGACGAACGGGCCGGCTTCGACGGGCCGGATGGATTCGAGCGTTTGAAGCCGGCCGATATCGCGGTGCTGGTGCGCGACCGCAAGGAGGCGGCGGCGATACGCCGCGCGCTGCAGCGGCGCCAGGTCGCCAGCGTCTACCTGTCGGACAAGGATTCGGTGACCGACAGCGAGGAGGCGGCCGACGTGTTGCGCTGGCTGTCGGCGGTCGCCAATCCGCTGGACGGCGCGCTGGCGCGGGCGGCCTACGCCACCCGCACGGCGGGGCTGGAACTGGCGCAACTGGCGCTAATGACATCGGACGAACTGGCATGGGAGGAGCGCGTCGAGCAGTTGAAGGCGCTGCATATCGTCTGGCAGCGCCAGGGCGTGCTGGCGATGCTGCGCCGTTTCATCCACGAGCTGCAATTGCCGGCCGCGCTGCTGCGGCAGCCGGGCGGCGAGCGGCGTTTGACCAATCTGCTGCATTTGGCCGAGCTGCTGCAATCGGCCAGCCGCCAGCTCGATGGCGAGCAGGCGCTGATACGCTGGCTCGCCGAACAGATCGAGGGCGGCGAGGGCGCGGGCGACGAGCGCGTGCTGCGTCTGGAAAGCGACGCCGAACTGGTGAAGGTCGTCACGGTCCACAAATCGAAAGGCCTGGAATACCCGCTGGTGTATCTGCCGTTCGCCGTCACGGCGCGCAAGGTGGAACGGCGCAACCGCAGCTTCTTCGAATTCAGCGACGACGACGGCGTGCGCCGGATCGACATGGCGCTGACCGAAACGGCGATGGAACTGGTCGAGCGCGCGCGCCTGCAAGAGGATTTGCGCCTGCTGTATGTAGCGCTGACGCGCGCGCGCCATTTCCTGTGGCTGGGTGTGACGGCGCTGGCCAGCCGCAAGGCCGGCGACAATACCTTGCACGAATCGGCGCTCGGCTACCTGCTCACCGGCGGCGAGGCGCTGCCGTCCGATCTGGTGATGGAGCGCTGGGAGCATACGTGCAAGGGCTGCGCGGCGATCAGCATCGTCGCCCTGGACATGACTCCGGGGCCGTCGACACGCTTGAGCAGGATCGAACACCGCCCGCCGTTGCTGGAACCGCTGCATTACACCGGCCGTTTCGAGCGTGACTGGTCGGTTGGCAGTTTCAGCTCCCTGGCGCGGCGCACCGGGCCGACCGGCATGATCGGCTCCTCCGATAACATCGGCGCGGCGCCGGTGCCGCGCGATGGATCGCAGGCCACCTTGCTTGAAGACGGCGATGTGCCGGGCATCGTGCTGCCGGTGCGGGTCGAGGACGCGCCGTGGCATCGCTTCCCGCGCGGTTCCGTGCCGGGTAACTTCCTGCACGAGCAGCTGGAGTGGATGGGCGAGGAGGGCTTTGCCATCGTCGAACAGGACAATTTCGAGGCGCGCCTGACGCGCAGGGTCGAGCGCGCGGGGTGGGGCAACCGCCTTGGCGACACGCTGGCCTGGCTACGCGAGATCGCCACCACCGAGCTGCCGTATGTGAACGCGCCGCTGAGCCGCATCGAGGCGCCGCTGCCGGAGATGGAATTCTGGTTCCCGAGCGAACGGCTCGACACCGGCGCGCTGGACCAGCTGTGCGTCGCCCATTTGCTGGACGGCGCGGCGCGGCCGTCGCTGCCCGAGCGGCAGCTGCACGGCATGCTGAAAGGCTTCGCCGACCTGGTGTTCGAGCACGAGGGCAAATTCTGGGTACTCGATTACAAGTCTAACGCGCTGGGCGCGGGCGACGCCGCCTACCACGAGCCGGCGCTGGTCGCGGCGATCGCCGAGCACCGCTACGATATCCAGGGCGCCATTTATATGTTGGCGCTGCACAGGCTCCTGCAAAGCCGTCTTGGCGGGCGCTACGATCCGGCCCGGCATCTGGGCGGGGCGGTTTTCCTGTTCCTGCGCGGCATCGCCAACACACAAACGCGGGGCTGCTATTGGATGGCGCCGGACCCGGCGCTGCTGGACGGATTGGATCAACTGCTCGGCTACTCCGGTCCGGCGCATGGCGAGGCACAACATGGGTATTGAAACACGGCTGGCAGCCGACGCGTCCGCGCCGTTGTTCGCACAAATCGACGCGCTGACCGAAAGCGGTCACCTGCGCCGGTTGAGCGGTGCTTTTGCGCGCTTTATCGCCTCCGTTGGCAGCAGTTCGCCGCAATTGATGGCCGCTTGCGTGCTGTTGTCGGAATTGGAGGGCCGCGGACATAGCTGTTTGTTGCTGGACGAATTGTCGGCCGACCCTGCCGCCTTGTTGGGCTGGACGGGCGACGAGTGGCGCGATCTGCGTGCAGCGGCCGGGGCGTGGCCGAAAAACGCGGCAGCGTGGCGGGCGCTGTTGGCCAGTTGCGACCAGGTGTGGCCGGTCGGCGACCTTGATTTCCAGCAGCCGCTGGTATTGGATGGCGAGCGCCTGTACCTGCGCCGCTATTGGCGCGACGAAACGCTGGTCGCCAAGGCGGTGCGCAGCCGCGCGCTTGGCGGCGTCATCGCCAGCGACGCCGACAACGAAGTGGCCGGCGTGCGCCGCTGGCTCGATATCCTATTCCCCCACGCTCCGCGCGGTGGCGGCGTCGATTGGCAAAAGGTGGCGTGCGCGGTGGCCATGCGCGGCAAGCTCGGCATCATTACCGGCGGCCCCGGCACGGGCAAGACTTATACCGTCGCCCGCTTGTTGGCGTTGCTGTTCGCCACCAGCGGCGGACGGCATTCGGACTTGCGTGTCGCCCTGGCAGCCCCGACCGGCAAGGCGGCGGCCCGGCTCAAGCAATCGATCGACGTCGCGCTCGCCGGCCTGGACGAGCGGGTGCGGGAAGTGATGCCGGAGCGCGAACTGGGCGCGGCGCGAACCTTGCACAGTTTGCTGGGCGCGCGGCCCGATACGCGCGCGTTCCAGCATCACGCCGGCAATCAGCTCGATGTGGACGTGTTGATTGTTGATGAAGCGTCAATGATTCACCTCGAAATGATGTCGGCGCTGCTGGCCGCGCTTCCCCCGGACGCCACCTTGATACTGCTGGGTGATAAGGACCAACTCGCTTCCGTTGAAGCCGGCGCGGTGCTGGGCGACCTGTGCCACAACGCCGAAGCCGGCGACTACGGCGCCGAAACGTTGACATACGTACTAGAAAGCACGGGACAGGAATTGCCCGCCAGCTTCGCCGGCAACGGTGGTCCGATCGCGCAGCAGACGGTGATGTTGCGCGAAAGCCGCCGTTTTGGCGGTCCGATCGGCGCGTTGGCGCTGGCCGTCAACGCCGGCGACGCCGCCGCGTCGGTCCATGTCCTGCGCGAGAGCGAAGAACAAAAGGTCGCCTGGATCGATCCGGCGCAGCCGGCTGACCTGCTGCAACTCGCTCTGGCGGGCCGCCGAGGGGCCGCAGGGGGTTATCAGGATTACCTCAAAATGATCGCGGCGGGCGCGCCGGAAGGCGAGGAGATCGTACGACTTGCTTGGGTGAAATCTGTCCTAAATAGCTTCGAAACCTTCCGCATTCTGTGCGCGGTGCGCGAAGGGGAGTGGGGCGTGACCGGCTTGAACGATGTCATCGAGAAAAGATTGCAATCCGCCGGATTGCTGAAGAGAACCGGTGAATGGTACGTCGGACGACCTGTCATGGTCACGCGCAACGATTACGGCACCGGCGTTTTCAACGGCGACATCGGCCTGACTTTGCCGGACCCTGCGCGTCCCGGAGCGCTGCGGGTATATTTCTCGGAAGGCGAAAACGTCCGCAGCGTGCTCGCGACGCGGCTCCGGAATGTGGAAACCGCATTCGCCATGACGGTGCATAAATCACAAGGTTCCGAGTTCAAGCACACCGTCCTGGTGCTACCAAAAGACAGTGGCGGCATGCTCGCACGTGAGCTGATCTACACCGGCATCACGCGCGCCCGCGACTACTTTACGTTACTGACTCCCAACGGCCAAGTGCTGCTGGACGCCATCGCCCAGCGCACCCAACGCGCCAGCGGCCTCCGCGACCTCCTCGACAATTAAACGACCGAAAAGAGCCGCCAGAGGCGGTTCGTCGTCCGGAGTAAGCCAAAAATTAGCACGAAAACACCAAAATCCGGCATGGGAAACACGCCTAACAACGGATCCACGTAAGGCGGATTAGGCGGAACGCCGTAATCCGCCAAGCGCCGCCGACATCGCCGCCGCGAAGCGCCAATCCACCAGACGAAAAAAAACCGGACCCAAGGTCCGGTTTTCAACGTGCCACAACGGCAAAAAATCACATAGCCCGGCGATTGCGTTTGCTAGCCTTGATAACTTTTTTCTTGGTTTTCGCCGCAGCCTTCAATACTTTTGGTTTCTCAATCGGACCCGAAATAAAGCGGCGGATATTAAACGCATCCATCAACCGCGCCGAATTTGCTTTCGCATTCAATAACACCAAAGTGTTGTTCTTCCCACCAGACTTAAAGCGCATGATCAGGCAGCGACCAGCCTCTTCGGTATAACCGGTCTTCGACAAACCCACATCCCAACCCTTGGCCCCGACCAGGCGATTCGTGTTGTGATACTCCACCTGGCGACCCTTGATCTTGATGATGTCCTTGGTGTCGGTGGTGATGCGGGCGATCTCCGGATAGGCCGAAGCGGCCTTTGCCATTTTGACCAGATCGGTCGCGGTCGAGCGGTTATGCGGCGACAAACCGGTCGGCTCCTCGATCACCGTCTGGGTCAAACCCAGCGCGCGGATCTTGGCGTTGACCGCAGCCTTGAACGCGGCGCGACCGCCCGGATAGGTGCGCGCCAGCGATGCGGCGGCGCGGTTGTCTGACGACATCAGCGCCAACTGCAGCACATCGCCACGCGGGATTTCGGCGCCGACCGGCACCCGCGAGGTGCTGTGCTTCAGCATGTCGACGTCGGCCTGGTCGATGCTGATGGGCGCCGTCATGTCCGGTTTGGAGTCGAGCACCACCATCGCGGTCATCAGCTTGGTCAGCGAGGCGATCGGGACTTGAACGGTGGAATTTTTTTCGAGGAGGACCTTGCCGGTGTCGTCTTCGACGACCAGCACGGACTGTGAGCCGAGCGGCACTGCGAGCGCGGCCGCAGTGAACGTACTCAGCAATACAGCGACAATTTTCTTGAGCATGTTAGGTATTCTTGGGAGTGAGGAGTGAAACGGGCGCCTGAAGAAGGCGCGACGCAAAACTAAGACTAGCTGTGCGGCAATACGAAGGATAGACGATAACATTAAAGTGGTTTCTCGTCTATTGTATGTAACCTACGGATTCTATTATTTTGTATCAGCCAGAAATAAAGCCCCGAGGCGGGGGAGCGCTCGGGGCTTTATCGGCTTCAGGCCGCGGCGGCGGCCGGTGATGCGGGGTGCTGCGGCGGTTTGACGGCTCAGCTGCTGATCTTGGCGATCGATACCTCGGTCGATTTCACCAGGGCGATCACTTCGCTGCCCACTTTCAGGTCCAGATCGTGGATCGAGCGCGAGGTGATCACCGAGGTGACGATGCCGTGCTGGGTTTCCACATCGACTTCCGAGACGACCGGCCCGAAGATGATTTCCTTGATCTTGCCGCGGAACTGGTTACGTACATTAATTTCAGAAATGGCCATCGTGCATCCTTTGTCTGGTTTGGCAGCTAGCTACTGCGGCTAATTACTACACGTCCAGATTACGGGCATTCGCGGCCTTTGCAAACGAATCGATCCGTATAACCTTATTTGTTCTGGTAGATCTTGTCGAATTCGCCGCCGTCGTCAAAGTGCTTCTTTTGGGCCGCTTTCCAGCCGCCGAAGACCTCATCCACCGTGAACATGTTGATTTGACGGAAGTTGGCGCTGTACTTCTTGAACGCTTTTTCCGAGCGCGGACGGAAGTAATGCTTGGCGATGATGTCCTGTGCCGCTTCGGTGTAGAGGAAGTTCAGGTAGCCGGTGGCCTGCTTGCGCAGACCGCGACGGTCGACCACCTTGTCGACCACCGCGACCGGCGATTCGGCCAGGATGGAGATCGACGGGTAGACCACCTCGAAGTTGTCGCCGAACTCGGCGCGCACCATGTTCACCTCGTTTTCGAAGGTCACCAGCACGTCGCCGATGTCGCGCTGGGTGAAGGTGGTGGTGGCGCCGCGTCCGCCCGCGTCCAGCACCGGCACGTTTTTGAAGATCTTGGTGACCAGGTCGCGCGCTTGCGCCTCGGTGCCGCCTTTTTTCACCACCGAGCCCCACGCCGCCAGATAGGTGTAGCGGCCGTTGCCGGCGGTCTTGGGATTCGGGATGACAACCTTGACGCCAGGCTTGGCCAGGTCGGCCCAGTCCTTGATCTGCTTCGGATTGCCTTTGCGGACCAGGTATACCATCGTCGAGTAGAACGGCGCGGCGTTGTTGGGGAACTTCTTGGCCCAGTCCTGCACCACCAGGCCGCGATCGGCCAGCATGTCGATGTCATTGGCCTGGTTCATGCTGACAACAGCCGCTTCCATGCCGTCGGCGACCGAGCGGGCCTGCTTGGACGAGCCGCCGTGCGACTGGTTGACGCTGACGGTTTCACCGGTGGTTTTCTTCCAGTCGGCAACGAATACGGGGTTGATATCCTTGAACAGTTCGCGCGCGACGTCGTAGGAGGCGTTCAGCAGCACGGGTTCGGCGGCGGCGCTGGCCTGCAGCGGCAGGCCCATGAAGAGCGCCGAAGCGGCCAGGAACGACGTGACAACGAGGCGGCGAGCAGGATTTTTGTTGGTCATAATAAGCTTTCGTAATAACAGACGCCCATGGTGTAAAATTTCGCCCGGAAAAGATACGAATTTTTCGTAATATGCTTAGACCGTATGGATCGCGCGAAGTTTTCGTTGGAAATCGTATAACGATTTTTGAAAACATTCGTGGGCAAAAGCAGGGCCAGCCACTAGGCTGTCATAGGGAAAACCGGCGCGGCGACACTGAATCCTGGTGCGTCCGCAACGGCTTTGGCAGCTTGGTGTATAGTCGAATCAGGCACTGAGAAGGCGTTAGAACGCTTCATTTTGCTATCGGGAATATTTGTGAGCGTACATGAGTCTTGAAATTCGGAGTCTTGAGGTCCGTGTTGCTGTTTCGACAGATGCGGACGCGGCGTGCAATGTTTTGCGCCGTTCTATCACGGAGTGTTGTGAGCTCGACCATAAGAACGATCCAGCGATCCTGGATGCGTGGCTGGGCAACAAAACTCCGCAGATGGTGGCCAACTGGTTCAGTTCGCCCACCAATTTTTCGCTGGTCGCCGTCAGCGAAGGCGTCGTGGTCGGCGTCGCGTTGCTGACCGGGGCGGGGAAGCTGGCGTTGTGCTATCTGTTGCCGGAGGCGCGCGGGCAGGGCGTCGGCAAGGCCTTGCTGGCGCGGGTGGAGGAGCAGGCGTGCGGTTGGGGCGTCAAGGCCCTGCAGCTGCACAGCACGGCCACCGGACAGGAGTTTTTCGCGCGGCGCGGGTATGTGGATGCGGGCAAGGTCCGCTCGCCGTACGGTGTGGAGACGGTGTTCTTCTGGAAGCAGCTCGACGAGGCCGGCGTTCCCGATGCGGCCAAGCGTAAGCGTTTCTGTAATTGCAATTCAGCGTAGACCTTCGTTCGTGCGTCGCCGGCGGCTCGTCGATGGCGGATTACGCCTTCGGCTAATCCGCCCTACGTGTTTCCCGATTCTGCTGGCTGTTGTGGCCGGGCTTTACTTAGCAGCACACGGCCAACTGCCATTCTTCTTCGCGTCTCGCCGGCGCCGACCCCACTTCCTCGCCACCCACGAACAGCTTGAGCTCGCCCGGCGCCAGCCTGGTCCACGCTTCGTTCGACGTCAACGGCTGCGTGGCGATGACGGCGATGCGGTCGTCAAGATGGTTGTGCTTGCTGAAATCGATGCTGAGATCGCAGTCGATCAGCTTCGCCACCGAAAACGGATATTCCCTCACCACGAAATGCAAGTCCGTGCTGCAATGCGCGAACAGCAGCTCGCCGTTCGACAAAATGAAGTTGAAGGTGCCGTAGTCGGCGATCTCCCCGGCCAGCGTTTCCAGCGTCCGGTACAGCACGTGGCGCGGTGGCGCCTGTTCGAACCGTAGAGCCAGGCCCGACAGCAGGTGGCAGAACGCCCGTTCGCTGTCGGTGTCGCCCCACGGCGCGTACAGGCTGGGATTGGGATTGAACAGCTTCAAATCGCCATTGTGGGCGAACGACCAGGTCTGGCCCCACAGCTCGCGCGTGAACGGGTGGCTGTTTTCCAGCGAAATGCGGCCCTGCGTGGCCTTGCGGATATGCGCTACGACGTTTTTCGCCTTGATCGGATTTTGCTTGAACTGCGCCGCCAGCGGCGAATCGATCGACGGCAGGAAGTCGGTGTAGAGGCGGCAGCCGCCGCTGGTGTGCAGCGCGATGCCCCAGCCATCTTTGTGTTCCCCCGTGCGTCCGCCCCGTTCGGCAAAGCCCGCGAACGAAAAATCCACGGCGGCGGGCTTGCTGCTGTTCATAGCGAGTAGTTGGCACATTGGCAGGTGATCCGGGCTTGGTTGAGGATGTCCCACAATAGCGGCGCGCCCGGGCCAGAGGAAGGAATGTTTTGGCATATCCATAGGTGAAAGCATTCGTTCTGCTTTTTACGGCGCCCGCATACGCTGTCGATATTGCCTGTATCCGTCGAGGAACCCATGTCATTTCCCGTTCTGCAAAAATACCTGGCGCGTTTATCCGACGCGACCGGCGCCGCCACCAGCATCTGGCTCGATCACGAGGGCAAGGCGCAGGGGCGGTTTTTCAATTGCACCATGAGCAGCGCCTTCCAGCCGGTCCGTCAGCTCGAGACCGGCGCCATCCACGCCTACGAGGGGCTGGCGCGCAGCGTGTCGGCGCAGGACCTGGGCCTGTCGTTGTGGAAGCTGCTCGACCACGCGGCCAGCGACGACGAGTCCATCGAACTGGACCGTTTGTGCCGCATGCTGCATGCGATAAATTTCTTCCGCCAGGCCGACACGGCGCCCAACGCCGACGCCGATCTGTACCTGAACGTGCACGACCGCCTGCTCAGCGCCGTCAGCAGCAACCACGGCCACGCGTTCCGGCGCATCCTCGACGCGCTGGAGCTGCCGCTGTCGCGCATCGTGCTGCAACTGCCGGCCGCCACGCCGCAGCAGGGCTGGTTGTTGAATTACGTGTCCGACAACTACCGGCGCAACGGTTTCCGTTTCGCCGTCAATGTGGCCAGCGCGCAGGACGGCTTGCAGGTGCTGGACCGTCTGCGTCCGGACGTGCTCAAGCTCGACGCGCGCGAGTTGCACGACACCGAAAATCTGCTCGGCTTGCTGCGGCGTTCGGCCGCGGCCAACGTGGCCGTGCTGTTCAAGCGCGTGGAGACGACGCAGACGCTGGCGGTGCTGCGGCAACTGGGCGACGCCGCCGGCGTGCCGCTGCTGGCGCAAGGCTATCTGCTCGACGAGCCGCGCGCGGCCTTGCTGCAGCCGGAGCCGGTGGCCGCCGCCGCATAAATACTTGTTCATCGTCATACCGGCCGGGCTTTTCGATACGTTTGTCGCGTGTCGTCTCGGGCCCTGACTCATATTCAATACCGATGCCGCCGCGCGCGTGATAGCGACTTTGCATTTGCGGTTTTCCGCGTGGCTGCTTAAATATAGCCTCGGATTGAATGTAAAGGAGTCATCATGAAACGGGTGAACGTGGTGAAGGCGGTGGCCGGGGCGGCGGTATTGACGTTGGCGTCGGCGGTTCAGGCTCAGCAGCAAATCGAGCCGTCGCAACCGGAACAGCAGTCGGTCCCGGTGCCCTACAGGGCGAGCCAGGCCGGCGATCAGGCGCGCATCGAGCTGCCGGAGAGCTATC
Organism: Burkholderia sp. LMU1-1-1.1; assembly: GCF_040675865.1. Classification (NCBI taxonomy): domain Bacteria; kingdom Pseudomonadati; phylum Pseudomonadota; class Betaproteobacteria; order Burkholderiales; family Burkholderiaceae; genus Burkholderia; species Burkholderia sp. LMU1-1-1.1. The sequence continues at coordinate 73,917 of NZ_JBEGHG010000017.1, forward strand.
GCAGCATGTGGCCGCAAGACTACGACGACTACCGGCGCGGTTATGCGCTGTCCAACGGCCAGACCTTGTCGATCGCGCCCAGGGGGATGCATATGTATGCCCGCGTCGACGATGGCCCGTGGCATAAAATCGTCGTGGCCGCGCCGAACACCTTCGTGGCGCTGGACCGGCAGTTGAAAATGGAGATCAGGCTGCTGGACGACGAGAGGGTCAGCGGCTGGGTGACCATGGTCGTGCCCGGGCAGACATTGGCGAACGGCGTGGTCATGCCTGAACGGGCGGTGAGCCTGGCGCTGCGTTAGCCAGGTGACGCAACGCTGCGCGGCGGCTCTGCCGTGTTTTTCATTTCCCCCTGCTTACGCTATAGTATCCCTATCGAGTTTTACGGAATAGCTATGGCATCGCGCAGAGAGTTTTTACAGCAGGGCTTGGGGTTGACGGCGGCGGGGTTTTTGTCCGTGCCGTTGATAGGATGTGCATCGGACAGCGCCGCGCGCAAAACCAGCGTCGGCGCGGCCGCCAGGCCGGCGTCGGCGCGCGTGGCGGCCCCGGCCGTCATAGCGCAGGCGCGGCCGGCGGCCGGCATGCCGTCGGCGTCGTCGCAGTCGGCGCCGTCGGGCCTGGGCTCGGGCGAGATCGAGCCGCCGCCGGACATCTTCGACGCGCAACTGCTGGACATGGAATTCTGGCTCAAGCCGCGCACCATCGAGGTGTTCCGTCCCGCCAGCAACGAGCGCGCCAAGCTGCTGTACTGGCGCGACGGCGAGATCATCGAGTCCGCCTACCAGGACTTGTGCCACCTGCTGCGCGACGTCAACGGCAAGGAAACCGCCCGCATCGATCCCAAACTGTTCGAGACGCTGTGGGGCACCCAGGCGTTCGTGCAGCGTTACGGCATCGATACGCCGCTGGAGATCCTGTCGGGCTACCGCACGTCGGCATCGAACAACAAGCTGCGCGAGGCCGGCGTGCCCGCCGCGCGCCAGTCGCTGCACATCGAGGGCCGCGCCGCCGACATCCGCATCGCCAATCTGAACGCCGAAGTGCTCGGCGGCCTCGTCAAGAGCTTCCGCCAGGGCGGCGTCGGTTTCTACTACCGCGCCGGCCCGCGCGGCGGCTGGATCCACGCCGATACCGGCCTCAAGCGCACTTGGAAGGGCTGACCGGCCCGCCATGGGCCGCGCCTAACTCGCGCTTTTACTCGTAATAGTAGGAGTGGTAGGCGGTCGGTTTCAGTTCCGCCTGCCGCTCGCGGTCGATGCCGCGCGGGTCGACCGGGCGCTCCCACCAGATCCGCCAGCCGAGCGCCTGGTCGCGCCTGACCTCGGGATGCTCGCGCATGAAGTCGTTGATGAACCGGCCAAAGTCCGACACGTACTCCTTGCGGCCGGGGCCGTACAGGTACTTGAATTTCATCGTCGAGTCCTCCTATCGGGTAAACTGGCGGCTTGGCCAGTCAACGGGATGAGTATGCAAGATAAGAATGAGCCGCCGCGTTTCAAGCCGGTGCCGTGGCAGGGGCTGGAAAGCCCGGTCGATGTGGAACTGTGGATCGAGGAACATAACCTCAGCCTGCAGCAACATATCGGCAAGAATGAAACCGGTTACGGCGTCTGCTTCACGCTGGCCGAAGGCGGCGAGATCTACATGCAGACCACGCAGGACGGCGCGCTGATACTGGATGTTACGCCGGAAGCGCAATGGGTGGCGCCGCTGATCATGGCGGCGGCCCGCGCCGACGAGGCGCCGCAGGGCTCGCTGTGGGTGCTGCCGGACGATAAGCTGGTACAGTTGATGATCGGGCTGAGCGGGCTGATCGCCACCTCGATGCTGGTCGTGGGCCACAATTTCGGCCTGCGCCGCCGTATGGGCGCCTGGTAGCGCCCGCCACCATAGGGAATTCCATGCAGACACCTGAGTTGAGTATTGTTTCCGCCATCAAAGCCGGGCGCCGTCCGGCGCTGCGGACCCTGGGCGCGGCCTTGCTGGTGGCGGCCGGGCTGGCGGCGGGATGGGCGCCGGCGGCGTCGGCGGCGGACCTGCTGGCCACCGTCAAGGCGCGCGGCACGCTGAAGGTGGCGCTGGAGGGAACGTATCCGCCGTTCAACTACAAGGACCAGAAGACGGGCCAGCTGGCCGGTTACGACGTCGATGTCGCGCGCTTGCTGGCGGCCAGGCTGGGCTTGAAAGTGGAATTCGTCAGCAGCGAGTGGGCCAGCATCCTGGCCGGCTTGTCGGCCAACAAGTACGACGTGATCATTTCGCAGGTCGGCATCAATCCCAAGCGCGAGCAGGCCTTCGACTTTTCCACCCCGTATATCTACTCGATGCCGCAGTTGATCGTGCGCAAGGACGAGAAGGCCGTCTACGCGTCGCTGGCCGATCTGAAGGGCAAGAAGCTGGGCGTGGGGCAGGGCAGCGTTTACGAGCAGCAGGCCAAGGCAGTGCCCGGCATCGACGTGCGCAGCTACGCGGCGGCGCCCGACACCATGTCGGACCTGGCCAGCGGCCGGCTCGACGCCGCGCTCAACGACAGCCTGATGTCGGCCTATCTGCTGAAAATCTCCAAGCTGCCGATCAAGGCCGGCGCCCAGGTCGGCGCGGTCGAGCGCATGGGGATTCCCTTCCACAAGGGCAATCCCGAATTCAAGGCCGCGCTCAACAAGGCGCTGGCCGACGCGGCCGCCGACGGCAGCCTGAAGGCGATTTCGATCAAATGGTTCGGCACTGACGTCAGCAAGGCGCCCTGAGCATGGATTGGCAGGGCGTGCTGGAGCTGCGGGCGCTGCTGGCGGAGGCGGCGCCGGTCATGTTGCGCGGCGCCGGTTACACTGTGATCTTCGCGCTGGCCTCGATGCTGGGCGGGTTGTTGATCGGCTTCCCGGTGGCGGTGCTGCGCATCCTGCCGTACCGGCTGCTGCGCTGGCCGGCCACCGTGTATGTCAGCCTGATGCGCGGCACGCCGCTGCTGGTGCAGATGTTCGTCATCTATTACGGCCTGCCCAGCGTCGGCATCGAATTCACGCCGGTGACGGCCGGCATCCTGGCGCTGAGCCTGAACGCCGGCGCCTTCCTGTCCGAAAGCCTGCGCGGCGCCATCGGCGCGGTCAGCAAAGGGCAGTGGTCGGCCAGCTACAGCCTCGGGCTCGGTTACTGGACCACCTTGCGCCACGTGGTGTTGCCGCAGGCGCTAAGGATCGCCGTGCCGGCGATGAGCAACACCCTGATCAGCCTGATCAAGGATACCTCGCTGGTGTCGGTCATCACCATGACCGAACTGATGCTCTCGACCAAGGAGGTGATCGCCACGACGTTTCGGCCGTTGCCGCTGTACCTGGCCGCCGCGCTGATCTACTGGGCGCTCAGCCTGTTGTTTGAGGCGCTGCAACGACGCGCCGAACAACGTTTGAACCGTGCACATCGCTAACTTTCCGTGTTTTCTCGACATCGCCACGCGTAAATGCTAGTCTAGTTCCACACTCCGGGGCGGTCCACCATTGATGCACGAGCCCGTGTAGAAATGGTGGACCTGACCCCGGAGTGGGGGTTACGCAAAGGGAGGGTATGGAGAAGCAAACGTCCAGTACCGAGGCGCTGGGCCGCAGGCAGCCGATTTCCGAGGAGCGCCTCGGCGGGCTGGCGGGCCTGGCGGTCGTCGCCGAGGCGGCGGCCCTGGCGCCCTATGAGGCCATGATGGCCACCATCGGCGAGTCCTCCGTTCCCGACCTCGCCGAAACCGGCAAGGCCGCCGCCGAGACCTCCTATTTCAACGATATCTATCTGCTGGCCCCGGTCGGCTATTTCGTGCTCGGCTTCGATACCGCCATCCTGCAGATGAACGTGGTCGGCGCCGATTTGCTGGGCTTGTCGCGAAGTAAGCCCGAGCAGGCGTCCTTCCGCCAGTTCGTCGCGCCGCGCTTCCACGAGGATTTCGACCGCTTCGTGCGGCACGCCCTCAACAGCGCGCAACCGGAACGGTGCGACCTGCAGATGGTGCGCGCGCGCAACCAGCAGGGCTTCCCGGTCACCCTGCGCGCCAGCGCCGACGCCAGCGGCCAGGCGCTGCGGGTGGTGGTCGAGCTGGCCGAGGGCAAGACCGCCGCGCTCGAACGCAGCGAGGAGCGCTTCCGCCGCATCGTCCATTGCGCCGAGGAGGGTATCTGGGAAATCGACGCCGGCGCCCGCACCAGCTTTGTCAATCCGAAAATGGCGCAGATGCTCGGCTATACGATCGAGGAGATGCTCGACCAGCCGCTGGTGGCGTTCATGGACGACGAGGGCCGCGCCATCCTCGAGCGCAACATCGCGCGGCGCCAGCGCGGCGTGGCCGAGCGCCACGAGTTCAAGTTCCTGCGCAAGGACCGCGCCGAGCTGTGGGTGACGCTGGCGACCAATCCGATCTTCGACGGCGACGGCGGCTATCTCGGCGCGCTGGCGCTGGTGAGCGACATCACGGCCACCCGCGCCTCGGCCGAACTGATCTGGCAGCAGGCCAACTTCGACAGTTTGACAGGCTTGCCCAACCGCCATATGTTCCAGGACCGGCTGGAGCAGGAGGTCAAGAAGGCGCGCCGCGAGGGCGTGCTGCTGGGCTTGCTGTTCATCGACCTCGACGGCTTCAAGCAGGTCAACGACACCCTCGGCCACGACCAGGGCGACGCGTTGCTGATCGAGGCGGCGCGCCGCATCGGCGCCTGCGTGCGCACCTCCGACACGGTGGCGCGGCTGGGCGGCGACGAGTTCACCGTGATTCTCACCGGACTGGAGCAGATCGGCGCCATCGAGCGCATCACGCAGACCATCCTGGCGCGGCTGAACCGGCCCTTCACCCTGGGCGTGGCCCATCCGTCGGTGTCGGCCAGCATCGGCATCTCGGTGTTCCCGGCCGACGCCAATTCCCCCGAGGCCTTGCTGCGCAACGCCGACCAGGCCATGTACGCGGCCAAGCAGGGCGGACGCAACCGTTACAGCTATTTCACGCCGGAACTGCAAAAGGCGGCGCAGGCGCGCCAGCAAGTCACCATCGACTTGCGCTCGGCGCTGTCGGGCCGGCAGTTCGAGCTGCATTACCAGCCCATCGTCAACCTGCGCAGCGGCCAGATCGAGCGCGCCGAGGCGCTGCTGCGCTGGCGCCATCCGCGGCGCGGCCTGCTGGCGCCGGCCGAGTTCCTGCCGTTCGCCGAATCGGGCGGACTGATGATGGAGATCGGCGACTGGGTGTTCCGCCAGGCGGCCAGGCAGGCCCGGCTGTGGCAGGACGAGCTCGGTTCGGGTTTCCAGGTGGGCATCAACCAGTCGACGGCGCAGTTCCGCGGCGACACGGCGCTGTATGTGGGCTGGCTCAACTACGCGGCCGAGCTGGGCCTGCCGCCGCGCAGCCTGATCATCGAGATCACCGAGGGCGTGCTGCTCGACGGCGCCGCCCAGGTCGGCGACCGCCTGCGCGAGTTGCGCGAGATGGGCTTGCAGGTGGCGCTGGACAACTTCGGCACCGGCTATTCGTCGCTGGCCCACCTCAAGCATTTCGGCATCGACCTGCTCAAGCTCGACCACAGCTTCATCCAGCACCTGGCCAACGACAGCGGCGACCTGGCCATGTGCGAGGCGCTGATCCTGATGGCCCACAAGCTGGGGCTGCGGGTGGTGGCGGAGGGCGTCGAGACGGTGGCGCAGAGCAATCTGCTGGAATTGGCCGGCTGCGATTTCGCGCAGGGCTATGTCTACGCGCAGCCGATGGCGGCCGAGGCGTTCAGCGCGCTGGCGCGCCAGGGCTTGCCGAGGCTGAATTGATTTTCGTGTTGGGACGGGAACCTGGAAGCGGGATCAGCGCAGGCTCAGCAGCGAAATCACGCGCTCGCGGCTGATGCCGGCCAAGGCCGACGTGATCGACAGCAGCGACTGGTAGCCGGGCTGTTTGGCGGTCGTGACGAAATGCTGCGCGACTTGCTCCATGCCGTCGGTGGTGCCGGCCGGCACCGCGTTCTTGACACGCGCGGCGGCCTGGTTGAGCGCCGTTTGCACCGAGGCGATCGAGCGTTCCACCTGCGCCAGCGCCTGCAACACTTGCTGCAAGGTGGTGCGGATCGAGTCGACGTCGGCCGTCTGCCAGTTGTCCGGATCGACCACCGGCGCCTGCGCCTCGGCCTTGACGCGGTTCAGTTGGCCGGTGGGGAAGCGCTGGCCGCCGCCCTGCACGGCGATGGTGTCGCGGATGTTGCCCCATTGCGATTCCGATACGGTGAATTCCAGCTGGCCGTCCTCGCCCAGGGTGGCGCGCACGCCGCTCGGCGCCAGCGCCGTGTCGAAGCGCTGGGCGATCTGCTGGTCGGTCAGGCCCGGCTCGAGCACCACCGAGCTGAGGTTTTGGCCGCCCAGCGAGATGGCCAGCACCTCGCGTCCGCCCGGGCGCAGGTTGGTCAGGTTCATGCCGCGCACGGTGAAGCGCGTGTTGGTGGCCTGGTTGCTGAAGTTGAGCTGGGAGTCGAGCGTGCCGCCGGACGCCTGCGAGCGGTTGCGCCAGCTGTTGCTGAACTGGCGCACGCGCGCCTCCAGCGTGCCGTCGGCGCGCTGGCGGTTGGCCAGGCGGGCGCTGAGGTCGGCCTTCAGGTTGCGCAACTGCGCCGCGCTCTGTTCGAGGAAGTCGAGGGCTTGCTGGGCGCCGGAGATGTCGCCCTGCAGCGGCTGGTCCATATTGGTCAGGCCGCGGCGCAGCGGCGCCGCCGACGTCGGCGTCGGGTTGACCGGGGTGGCCGTGGCCGCGTTCTCGCCGTTCAGCCCGAGCGCGGTGCCGTCCACCGCGCTGGCATTGCCGGCGCCGCCGGGGACAATGACGGTGGGGGTGGGTTGGGGCGAGATTTGCATACGCTAGCTTGATGACGACGTGGTTACAGGACGTTGAACAGCGACAGGGTGCTCACCTTGGAGTACGCCTTGTACGACGCTTCCAGCGACAAATTATACCCCGACAGCTCGGTGGCGGCCTCGGCGTAATCGAGTTGTCCCAGGTCCAGGATGGCGGTCTGGTTCGACAGGCTGACGTTGGCGTGGTTGTCGTCGAGCGTGCTCATGATGTTCTGGGCGCCGCCCAGTTCGGCGATCTTGCCGGCGACCATGTCGAGCGAGGCGGTGGCGCCATCCATATTGGCCGCCAGCGTGGCGCGCAGCGCCGGGTCGCCGACCGACAGCAGCGGGTCCGACAGCGCGCCGATGGTCGCGTTCATCTTGGTGAGCAAGTCTTCCAGGCCGGCGATGTTGGCGTTGACCGTTTGCGTGATGCCGTTGCCGATGACGGTCTTTTGTTGGCCGAGGTTGCCGCCATAGGTATAGGTGGCGCCGCCCGGCACGGACGGGTCGAGGGTGACCGTGATGGCCGGGTTGTCGGTCAGGGTGCCGGAAAAGATGTAGCGGCCTTCCTGGTCCTTCTGGTTGGCGGTGTACAGCAGGCTGTCGCGCAGCGAGGTCATCGAGGTGACCATCGCCTTCAGGTCGGCGGGCGAGTTGCTGCCGTCCGAGGCCCACACCAGCAGGTCGTGGACCTGCGTGATGTCGCGCGTCATGCTGCTCAGATATTCCTCGTTGCTCGACAGGCGGATCTTGGCGGCAGCGATGTTGTCGCGGTACTGCCCGACGATGGCTTCCTCGCGCGTCAGGCGCGAGATGCGGACCGCGCCGATCGGATCGTCCGACGGCACCATGATGCGGTTGCGCGATGCCAACTGCTCGGTCAGCTTGGAGACCCAGCTTTGGTTTTCCTGCAGGCCACGGTTCATGGTGGCCTGGAATTGACTGGAGGCGATACGCATGACGTTTCCTTAATTAAACATTTGCAAGGTGGCGTCGAACAGGTTGTTCGCCACGGAAATGACCTTCATATTGGCCTGATACATGTTCTGGTACTCGATCAGGTTGATCGCTTCCTCGTCGCGGTTGACCGCGCTGGTGGACTTCCAGTCATCCTCGGACTGCTGGCGGATGGTGGTGGCGGTCTTGAGCAAGGCCTGGTTTTGCTGGCTGTCGACGGCCAGCTTGCCGACCACCTGGGTGTCGGCGTCGTTGAGCAGCACGCTGCCCAGGCTGGTCAAGGTGATCGGCTGGCTCTTGATATCGACCAGCAGCTGCAAATTGCCGCTGTCGCCGGGGGTGCCGTCGCTGGAGAACGCCAGGTCGGCCGCCTTGAAGGTCGGATCGATGCCCAGCAGGCCGGTGGCGCTGGTCGGGTTGAACACGAACAAGTCCTTGCCGGGCACGCCGGGGGCGGTCTGGCCGAGGTTGAGCTGGGCGTTGACCTTGGTCGACAGCTGCTCGGCGATCTCGGAGATCGACACCTGCAGCGGCTTGAGGGTGTTTTCCAGGAAGTCGCCCAGGCCGCCCAGCTGGCCGCCGACCTTGGTGTCGTCGAGCTTGAACTTGGTGCCGGCGAACGTCAGGTTCAGCGTTTGCGTCCCGGACAGCGTTTCGAAATTGAGCGTGGCGGCCAGGTCGGTGACCACCAGCGGCTGGCCGGTCTTGAGCGAGACGCTGACGCTGCCGTCGGGATTGTTGAGCACTTCGACCGACACCTGCGCCGACACGGCGTCGATCAGCTGTTCGCGCTGGTCGATCAAGCCCGAGGTGCTGGTGCCGGCGGAACCGACCTGGATGATTTGCTTGTTCAGCGCGGCGATGCCGGCCAGCGACTCGTTGATCGACGGCAGCATCGTGGTGCGCTGCTGGTTGACCGACACGCGCTGGGTGGCGGTCAGGTTGTAAATACTGTTGATCTGCTGCGACATCGAGTCGGCCATCGTGATGACCTGCTGGCGCAGCGGGGTCGAGGTCGGATCGACGGCGGCGGCGTTGAGCGCCTTGAAGAAGTTGTCGACCCCGTAGCTGATGCTGGAGGTCTTGTCGGCCATCACCTTTTCCAGCTGGGTCAGGTAGGGCTGGATTTGCGAGCGCTGGCCGAGGTCGGAGTTGGCGCGCCACATCTGCTGCGACTTGTAGGAGTCGCTAAAGCGCAACAACGCGCCGACCTGCACGCCGTTGCCGGGGCTGTTGACACCCGGGTCGGAGCCGATCGACTGCAACAGCACGCCCTGGCGGGTGTAACCCTTGGTCTGGAGGTTGGCGATGTTCTGGCTGGCGGTGTTGATGGCGGCTTGGGCGGCCAAGGCGCCGGACAGTGCGTTGTAAGAGATGCTCATGGTGCTGGGTCTTTCCTGGTGAAGGCCGAAGGAGCGGTCGCTTGCAGCGCTAAAGCTGGCACGAGCGCTCCGTTATCAGTACAAGGCGACAGCTAATGGGACAGGATTAAGCGACGCACGCATAAAATTTCCATCCGGGAATTTTTTCCCGGCTCAGGCCGCAGGCGCGGCGTCCTCCGGCGCGGCCGGGGAGGCCGTGGCGGCCGCCGTTTTCGGCGCTGGCGCCACCGGGGCCGCCGCCGGCAGCAGCTGGCGCAGGATGACGTCGGCCACGCCGAAGGCGCGGCGGCCGGCCATCTGGTCGGCCACCAGGTTGTCGGCCATGTCCAGCATGTCCTGGTTGACCTTGTTTTTGAACACGCTGTCCTCGGAGGCCAGTTCGCGCGTGCCCGAGCGCATCTGGTGCAGCATGTGGCTGATGAAGAAACTTTCGAACTTGACGGCCGCCTCGGTCACCTTGGCGCGGTAGGCCGGATCGACCGTGTCGCCCGGCTGGGCCGCCACCGGCGCCACGTGCACGTCGCTGAGCTTGTCGGCGACGCCGGGCCGCAGCTTGCTGGGATCGAAGGGGGCTGGGATGCTCATGGGAATTCCTCTTAGATGACGACCAGTTCGCCTTCGATGGCGCCGGCGTGGTCGAGCGCCTGCAGGATCGCCATGATGTCGTCGGGCGAGGCGCCCAGGCTGTTGATGACGTCGATGATGCCCTGCAGCTTGGCGCCGGCCGGCCAGTTGAACATCTGGCCCGAGCCCTGGTCGACACTGACCTGCGATTGCGGCGTGGCCACGGTGTTGCCGGCGGCCAGGGCGTTCGGTTGGCTGACCTTGGTGCTCTCGGAGATCACCACCTTGAGCGAGCCGTGGGTGACGGCGGCCGCGCGCACGCGCAGGCCGTCGGCGATGACCACGGTGCCGGTGCGGGAGTTGAACACCACCTTGGGCGAATCGTCGCCGACGTCAATCGACAGCGCCTCGAGCTTGGCCATGAAGGCGATGCGCTGGGTCGGGTTGGCCGGGGCGACGACATCGACGCTGGTGGCGTCGCTGGCGGTGGCGATGTCGCCGAAGCGCTTGTTGATCGAATCGACAATGTTAATGGCGGTCTGGAAGTGCGGGTGGCGCAGCGACAGGCGCACGCTCGGCTTGGTGGCGAAATCGCTGGCGATCTCGCGCTCGATCGCCGCGCCGCTCGGGATGCGGCCCGAGGTCGGGGTGTTGACCGTCACCGACGAGCCGCTCTTGCCCTGGGCGCTGAAGCCGCCGACGACCACGTTGCCCTGGGCCAGCGCGTAGACTTCGTTGTCGGCCGCGCGCAGCGGGGTCAGCAGCAGCGCGCCGCCGCGCAGGCTCTTGGCATCGCCCATCGACGACACCACCACATCGATGTTCTGGCCCTTGCGGTAGCCGGGCGGGAACACCGCCGACACCATCACGGTGGCGACGTTTTTGGATTTGGCGTCGGTGCCGTCGGGCACCTTGACGCCGAACTGCTTGAGCATGTTGATGACCGACTGGCTGGCGAACTTGACCTGGGTCGAGTCGCCGCTGCCGTTCAGGCCCACCACCAGGCCGTAGCCGACCAGCGGATTGTCGCGCATGCCTTCGACGGCGACCAGGTTGCGCAGCACTTGCGCGGCCTGCGCCGGCACCGTCGCGGTCAAGGTCAGGCACAGCGCCAGGGGCAGGGCCAGGAGACGGTGCAGCTTGCGGAAGTTCATGATGTTCAATCCAAAAAGAGTACGGGTAACGACTTGGTACGGCACCTTAGAACGGCATATACGGGCCGGTGAAGAAGCGCGACAGCCAGCCGGCCGACTGCGTCTCGGCCAACGTGCCCTGCGCCGAGTAGGCGATGCGGGCGTTGGCGATGCGCAGCGACGACACCTGGTTGTTGGCGTCGATGTCGGCCGCGCGCAGGTAGCCGCGCAGGCGGACGAATTCCTCGCCCTGGTTCAGGGTCAGCGTTTTTTCGCCGGCCACGCGCAGCAGGCCGTTCGGCAGCACTTCCTGCACGATCACGGTGATGGCGCCGGTCAAAGCGTTCTGCTGGGTGCTGGTGGCGTCGCCGGCGAAGTTGCTCGACGAGCCCAGGCCGATGGACGCCTTGGGGAACACCTTGCCCAGCAGGCTGGGGGCGTTGATGTTGTTGTCCGAATCCTTGGAATAGCTGGTGCCGGCCCGTTTGCTCGCCTGCGTGGTTTCCTGCAGGCTCACGGTGACGACGTCGCCGACGCGGAAGGCGCGGCTGTCGGAGGTCAGCGACAGGCCCAGGTCGGGACTGTAGACGCCGCCCGAGCTGCCCCTCGGTCCCATCACGCGCGAGATCGTGGGCGCCTCGTCGGACGGGCCGGGACGCACCGGCGGCGGTTGCAGAGCGGCACACCCGGCCAGCAGCGAGGCCGCGACCACCAGTGCCAGGGTGTGCGATGCGGCTTTCATCAGCGTGCCGCCTGCGCCAGGTATTGCAGCATATTGTCGGCGGCCGACAGCACCTTGGTGTTCATCTCGTAGGTGCGCTGGGCGGCGATCATGTCGACCATCTCCTCGACCACTTGCACGTTCGAGCCTTCCAGCGTGCCTTGCTTGAGCTTGCCCCACTGGGCGGTGCCCGGCGCGCCCTCGGTCGGCGTGCCGCTCGAGGCGGTTTCGGCGAACAGGTTCTCGCCCAGCGCCACCAGCCCGGTCGGGTTGATGAAGCTGGTCAGGGTCAGCTGGCCGAGCTGGCTCGGCGTGGCGGTGCCGGCGATGGTGGCCGAGACGGTGCCGTCCTCGCCGATGGTCAGCGCGGTGGCGTTGGCCGGCACGGTGATCTGCGGAATCAGCGGCAGGCCGTGGGCGTTGACCAGGATGCCGTTGGCGTCGACCTGCAGCTGGCCGGCGCGGGTGTAGGCGGTCTCGCCGTTGGGCTGGCGCACGGCCAGGAAACCGTTGCCCATGACGGCGACGTCGAGATCGCGGCCGGTGGTTTGCAGGCTGCCGTTGGTGAACACCTTTTGCGTGCCGACCATGTGCACGCCGTTACCGAGCTGCACGCCCGACGGGGCCAAGGTGTTGTTGTCGGCCACTTGCGCGCCCGGCTGCTGTTCGATCGAGTAGAACAAGTCCTCGAACACCACGCGGTCGCGCTTGAAGCCGACGGTGTTGGCGTTGGCGAGGTTGTTGGCGATCGCTTGCAGCTTCTGGTCTTGCGCCTGCACGCCGGTCTTGCTGATCCACATTGCTGGATTCATGAATTGCTCCTGTAAAGGGTATTTGGATCAGCTTAGCCGCTGATCAGGCGGTTACCGGTTTCGGCCATCGAATCGCTGGCCTTGAATAATTTCATCTGGATTTCAAACGTGCGGTTCAGGCTCATGGTGGCCACCATTTCCTCCACCGCCGAGACATTGCTGCCTTCGAGGTGGCCGGCGCGGATCACCACGGTCGGATCGGTGGCCAGCGGCACGCCGTCGCGCGCGATCAGCAGGCCGGCTTCGTTCTTGGTCAGCTCGGACGCCTCGGCCTTGACCAGGCGCAGCTTGTCGACCGTTTGCATGGTCGTCGTGCCCGGATTCTGGATCGAGATGGTGCCGTCGGCGCCGATGTCGATCTTGCTGTATTCGGGCAGGGTGATCGGGCCGCCTTCGCCCAGCACCACGTTGCCGTTGATGCGCAAGGTGCCGTTCTCGTCGAGCGCCATGTTGCCGGCGCGGGTGTAGGCCTCGCCGGTCGGGCCGTCGACGGCCAGGAAGCCGGCGCCGGAGACGGCCACGTCGAGCTCGCGGCCGGTGGCCTTGAGCGTGCCCTGGCGGGTCGACACCGAGTTCGCCTGCAGCTGCGACATGTGGCGGTCGTCGTAGCCGTAGCCTTGCACGGTCTGCGCCGTCGCCAGCTCCATGTTGGCGCGGAAGCCGCCCGTGTCGATGTTGGCCAGGTTGTTGGCCCGCACCTGTTGTCCGCGCAGGGCCCGTTCGGCCCCGCTCACCGCTGTGTAAAGCAACGCGTCCATGGCTTAGTCGTTCCTTAGATCGCTTGCATCAGCGATTGCAGCATCGTGCTCTCGGTCTGGATGACCTTCGAGTTCGCCTGGTAGTTGCGCTGCGAGGTCATCAGGCCGACCAGTTCGGACGTGATGTCGACGTTGGACTGCTCCAGCGACGAGGTGTTGATGTTGCCGCCCTGGCCCACGCCCGGAGCATTGACCAGCGGCGTGCCCGAGTCGATCGACTCGATCCAGCTGGTGCCGTCGATGGCCTGCAGCGAGCCCTCGTCCGGGAAGGTGGCGATCGCCAGGCGGCCGACCGCTTGTTTCTGGCCGTTGTTGTAGCTGGCGATGACGGAGCCGTCGGTGCCCAGCGCGACACCGGTGAAGGTGCCGGCCGCATAGCCGTCGGCGGCGTTGGTGCTCGTGGTCGCTTCGCCGGCGAAGCCGGTGGTGCCGGTGTAGTCGATGTCGATCGTGTTGTACGCGCCGCCGTTGGGGGCGGCGGCCGGCAGGGTCACCGCGAACTTGCCGGTGGCCGGGGCGGTCATCTGGCCGGTGTTGGCGTCGAACGTCAGGGTGGCGGTGGCGCCCGTGCTCACGCCGTCGAGCACGTAGTGGACGCTGATGGAGTTGGCGGCTGCGTCCTGCGCAAAATACTGGGTCAAGGTGTGCTTGCCGCCCAGGGTGTCGTAGATCACCGAGGCCTTGGACATGTTGAAGGTCGCCGGGTCGGGCGGCGCGGCGACGGTGGCGGGCACCCAGGTGGCGGCTGTCGTCCAGTCGGCCGACATATTGCCGACGTAATCGATGTTTTTCGAGACCACGGCCGGGATCGAGCCGGTCGGGATCGGCACGTCGCCCAGCGCGCCGAGCGTGGTGCTGCCTTGCTTGATCGGATAGCCCTGCACCTTGCGGCCGGTGGCGTCGACCAGGAAGCCATCCTTGGAGGCGTCGAAGATGCCGACGCGGGTGTATTCGGTCTGGCCGGTGTTCTGGTCCTTGGTGATGAAGAAGCCGCGGCCGTTGATCGAGGCGTCGAGCCCGCGGCCGGTGTTTAGCACGCCGCCCTGTTTGCTGATGCTCTGCGTGGTCGAACCGATCATGACGCCGGTCTGGACGTCGCCCGAGACCAGCGACGAGAAGTTGGCGCGCGACGATTTGTAACCGTAGGTGCCGGCGTTGGCGATGTTCTGGCTGGTGCTGTTCAGCGATTCGTTGATGGCCTGGATGCCAGACAATGCGATATCGAAACTCATGATGGAGTCCTTCCTAAGTAAAGATTATTGAATGGCAGAGGCGGATTTGCCGTTGAAGGCGGTAATCGAGGTCGGCGCGATTTCGCCGATGTTGCTGACGTTGAGCACCACGCCGCCGGCGGCCGACAGGCGCACGCTGTTGAGGCGGCCCTGGACGTCGACCGGCGGGGCTTCCTTGGAACTGGTCTCGACCGACAGCTTGTAGGTGCCGGCGGGAATCTTCAGGCCGGCCGTATCGATCGTGAACGGCACCGTGCCGGCCGCCTGCGTGCCCAGCTTGACCGTGTATTTGGTGCCGTCGTCGCCGGTCAGCACGACGCTGGTCGCGGTGCTGGAGGCGGCCAGGGTGGTCTGGCCGCTGACGGCGGTCTTGCCATCGATCTTGACGGTGCTGCTCTCGGCCATGACGTCCGAACCGACCTGGGCGCCCAGCGAGATCACTTGCATGCTTTGCAGCACGCTCGAGTTGGCGCTGGTGAGCTGCGACAGGTTCTGCAACGCCTCGGTCTGCGACAGCTGGGTCAGCTGCTGGACGAACTGCGACGGATCGGTCGGCGACAGCGGGTCCTGGTTCTGGATCTGCGCCACCAGCAATTTGGTGAACATGTCCGAGGAAGCGCTGGCGGCGTTGCCGGTCACGCTGGTGCCGGCATTGCCGGCGCTGGCGCTGCTGTTGTTGAGGAGACTGACTGCCATGGCTTAACCTTCAGCGAGTTTGAGGAGGGATTGCTGCATGCCGCGGATGCGGCCCAGGACTTCGACATTGGTTTCGAAGGCGCGCGAGGCCGACATCATGTCGGCCATCTCCGCCACTTCGTTGACGTTGGGGTAGAACACCATGCCCTCGGCGTTGGCCATCGGGTGGCCCGGTTCGTAGACCTTGCGCAGCGGCTCGGCCGACTCGACCACGTCGAGCACCTGGACCTTGCCGCCGGCCTGCATGTCGCCGTCGAAGCTGTCGCTCATGACGGCCGAGAACACCGGCTTGCGGGCGCGGTAGGTGTCGGCCTCGTTGCCGTTGACCGAATCGGCGTTGGCCAGGTTGCTGGCGATGGTGTTGAGGCGCACGCTCTGGGCCGACATGGCCGATCCTGCGATCTCGGAAATATTTTTAAAGGACATGGCTTACTCCGTGGTTGATGCGGGCGATGGTGCGACTGTTGGGGACCACTGCGGCGGCCGGCACGGCGTGCTCACTGGCCATTGATGGCCTTGGCGAGACCGCGCAGGCGCATCGTCACGAACGTCAGGCTGGTCTGGAAGTCGGAGGCGTTCTGCGAGAACGCGGCCTGCTCGACGCCGATTTCGACGGTGTTGCCGTCGCGGGTAGGGTGGAAGGGCACGCGGTACATCGAGGCGGCACCTTCGTCGCCGCCGATGTCGCCGGCCGCCTCGGCCTGGGTGTTGGCCAGGGTCGCGGCGAAATCCATGTCGCGCGCCTGGAAGCCCGGCGTGTTCTCGTTGGCCAGGTTGGTGGCCAGGATGCGGGTGCGTTCGGCGCGCAGCTGGAGCGCGTCGGCGTGGACCCCTGCCGCGTCTTTGAAGTTGATGCCCATAGTCTTCCCCTGTCCAAAATCAGGCTGCGTTGCTAAAAAACGGTGTTGCATGAGTGCAAAACGTTACCGTCAATGTAAAATGACGGCACAGCGGTTTAACTACCATCGCTCTCCGCATCATAGTAGAGGTATTGCCCATGTTCAACAAAAGTATTGTAACTGGTTTAGGTGGAATGTTGCTGATTAGCACAACAATTTTTAACACTTACGCCGCCTCCAGCCCCACAAACGCCGAACAGGTACCCCTTTTGGTCGAGGCGGCGGCGCGTCAGCATGTGTTGCGCTGGGCAGACAGTAGCGGTTTGATAGAGCCTAAATTCGAGTTGAACGTGTTGCGCGGCAGTCGGCCGCTGGCGGCCTGCGGGCAGGCCGTGACGGTCGAGGCGCTCGATACGCGCTCGCCCGGCCGCCTGAAATTCGCGGCGCTGTGCCCGGCCGGCGCCGGCGTCCCCGGCTGGCGCTACGAGTTCGTGGTGCGGGCGCAGGTGTCGGCCCGCATCGCGATCGCGGCCAATGACGTGCCGGCCGGAAAAGTTATTGCCGATGAAGATGTGTTGCTTGAGCGCCACGATATCTCGAACATCCCCGATGCCATTTCCGACCCCCAGGACGTGGTGGGGATGAGCGGCAAGCGGGCCTTGCGCGGCGGCGAGGTGCTGCGCCTGGCGCTGCTGGCGTCGCCGACCCTGGTCAAGCGCGGGGAGGCGGTGCGCATCGTCGCGCGCAACGAGCAAGTCGAGGTGAGCATGGCCGGCGAGGCGCTCGATGCCGGCGCGCGCGGCTCCCTGGTGCGGGTGCGCAACGCCAGCGGCACCATCATCCGCGCCAAGGTGACCGGCGCCGGCACGGTGCAACCGGCCGACATGCCGGTGACCATCAAGCCATAGGCCGGCGGCGGACCCGGTTTGGTTACGCACGTTACAAAGGGTAACAGCTTCAGTCGTAGACGATTGTTAATCTAGTTCCATACTTTTTAGCATGGAAGGACGTCGATCATGGGTATGCCGGCCAACAATCTCAAGACCGTGGCGGCCTCCACTCTGGTGCTGGGCCTGCTGGCGCTGGGTGGGTGCAATAAACCCGCCGAACCTCCAAAACCGAGCACGGCCGCCGCACCGGCCGTGCCTTATACGCCCCCGAGCGCCGATCAGCTGTCGCAAATGGTCGCGCCGATCGCCCTGTTTCCGGACAAGTTGGTCGGCCAGGTGCTGGCCGGCGCCACGTATCCGGAGCAGATTTCCGCCGCCAACCAGTGGTTGGCGCAAAATCCCTCCCTGAAAGGGGAGGCGCTGCAGGCGGCCGAAGCCGGCCAGCCCTGGGATGTGAGCGTCAAATCGCTGACCACCTTCCCAAGCGTCTTGAACCAGATGGCCGGCAATCTCCAATGGACCACGGCGCTGGGCGAGGCCTACGTGAACGACCCGAACGACGTGATGAACGCCATCCAGGTCTTGCGCTTGCGCGCCCAGCAGGCGGGCAACCTGAAAACCTCGCCGCATCTGCGGGTGTCGACGACCATACGCGAGTCGGCGCCGCCGGCCGATTTCACGCCGTCCCCGTCGGAGCCGATGGTGTACGCGGGGCCGGCCGTGATCCCGGCGCCGCCACGGACCATTGTCATCGAGCCGGCCGAGCCCGATGTCGTCTACGTCCCGCATTACGATCCGGCGGTGGTGTATGGCGAGCCGGTGGCGGTGTATCCGGGCTGGAGCTACCGGCAGCCGGCCTACACCGGCGACAATCTCGTCACGACCGGCGTGATTTCGTTCGGCGTCGGCGTGCTGGTGGGCGCGGCCATCAGCCATCATCACGATTGGGGATGGAACTCGTGGGGCGTCAACTGGGGCGCGCCGCGTCCCTACGACGGCGGCTGGCAGCGTCCGGCGGTGGTGTACAACAACGCGACCTATGTATCGAAATCGGTGACGGTCGTGAACCATGTCAATAACATCAATGTCGTCAATAATAACTACCGAACGGGCGGCAACGTCGTCAATCGTACTCCGAACTTCGCGATTCACAATGCGCCGCAGCCGCCCGCCATGATGCCCGGCACGGCCCGTTTCCAGCCGAATTTCGCTCCGGCGGGCGCGGCGCTGGCGGCCCGTGCACCGGGGCCGCAGCCAAGCCGAGCGATGACCGTGCCGCATTTCACCGCCCACGACGCGGTGCCGGGTGCCCGTCCGTCATTTGCCGCGCCGGCGATGCACGCCGCCGTGCCACCCCATGTGAATGCGTTCGCGGCGCCCCCGCACGGCGCGCCCGTTGCGCCGATGGTCCGGCAGGACCCGAATCCGCAGCCAAGGGTGGCGCAGGAGATACGCGCCGCAAAAATGGCACCGCCCGCCGCGAATCCGCCCACGCACGAGCAGGCCAGGATCGACCGTATGCCTGCGCCCGTGGGGATGGTGCATGCCGATGCCATGCATGAGCACGTCGATGCGGCCCGCGAACGGGCGATGGCGGCGCCGGAACGTGGCGGCGCGGCGATGCACATGCCACCGCTCCAGCATGCCGAAGCGGCCATGCCGCGCGCGCCGATGCCGAACCGCGACGTCAACGGTCCCGACCGGTCACATGTCCATGCCGCGCGTCAGGATATGCTGGCCATGCACAACGAACGCCCGCATGCGGCCCCGCCGGCGCCGGCGCCGGCCAGGCACGCGGCGGCCAGGCACGAGGATAACAACCCTCATCACGACAAGCACGACGGACAAGAGCGTCACGGCTAGCGCGGTGTCTGCCACCCCGAAAGAAAAAAAGCCAACCCAGGGGGTTGGCTTTTCATTATCGGGGTAATGATTTGAGTCAGGGTTTCGAATCGAGCGCCGCGCTGGCGCCGCGCTGGACTTGCGCCGCCAGCTTGCTCAGCTTGTCGGCGTAGGCGGGGTCGGTGGCGTAGCCGCCGCGCGCCAGGCCGGTGGCGAAGGCGCGCGCGTCGTTGCCGGTGTTGAGCGCGGCCTGGTAGCGCGGATTGCTCGACAGCAGGTCGGCGTAGTCGCGGAAGGCGCTGGCGGTGTCCGGATAGCTGCGGAAGCGCTCGGTCTTTTTCAACATCGCGCCCTGTTCGTATTCGGTGGTGGTGGCCGCCGCCACCGCGCCTTGCCAGTTGCCCCCGGCCTTGATGCCGAACAGGTTGTTGGTGTCGGCGCCGCCCTTGCGCAGCGGTTGCTGGCCCCAGCCCGATTCAAGCGCCGCGTGGGCCGCCACCACGTCCGGCGAGACGCCCAGCTTGTTGCCGGTCTCTTCGGCCCATGGCTTGATGGAGGCCAGGAATTGTTTCTGGAGATCGCTGTCGATGCCGCCGCCGTTGGCGCCGGGGTTGGCACCATCAATGGCGCCGCTCGAGCGCTGCAACGCCATCGCCTGCAGGCTCATCGCCTGGGACGCGGACGGCGAGGGCGCCGGATCGCCGAAGCCGCCGCCACCGTGGCTGATGAAGGTGGCGACATCCTGCTGCACCTGGCGGAAGGTCGACGCGAAGTTGCCCGATGACGGGGACGACGCAAAAGCGCCCACGGCCGCGACGGGGCGGCTGGAGGTCATGTTCGATACGGTGGCGGCGGTCGGCGCCGTCGCGGGCATAGGGTTAAGCTGGCGCATAAAGTTGGTCCTCGCCATGCAGCACGCGCTGCATGATGCTGTGCTGTTCTAACAGCAAGTCGCTATTGCGCTTGCTGAGACGCTTGCATTCAACCACCATGGTTTCCAGCGTCTTCCAGTCGGACTCTATTTTCTCCCGGGCAGCATTTTTCAGCAAGGCAAATGCCTGGGCCATGTTGGCAGTTGGACCAAGTAAACGTTGCGCCAATGCAACGCGTTGCGCGCGGCGCGCCTGCAGGGTGTCCACCAGGGCCGAGATGGCCTCGGCCACCTGGCCCAGCTGCGCGGCCTGGTGGCGCAGCGCGGCGTGGAACTGCTGCTCCAGCAAGTCCTGCAACGCCGGGTAGTCCCGCAAATCGTCGCCGATGCCCGCCAGCAGCGCGCGCATGGCGTCCTGGCGCGTCATGGCGGCGATGCGACCGTCGCCGCCGCTGGGCGCATCGGTCACTTCTCGCTCCCGTGGAAGCGCTGGATCAGGCCGGCGAGCTTGGCCGGATCGAACGGCAGTTCACCCTTGGCCAGCGCGTCGCGCAGCATGTCGACCTTCTCCTGGTCGATTTCGGGCATGTCGCGCATCGCCTGCAGCGCCGGCTGCATGACGGCCGACTGCAGCGGCGCGGCGGCCGGCGCCGGCGCGGCGGCCTCGCCGGCGTCGACCGGCGCGGCGTCGGCCACGCGCTGGACGGCCATGCCGTCCGGGGTGGAGGTCGTGATTCTCATACGTGTGCCTCTGGTTGGCTTGGTTTCCATACGATATCTTAAATGTTACCGCTTAATTGTTGCCGCCACGACGCGGATCGGCCGGCGGCGGTGGCTGGCGCGGGCCGGCCGTGCCGCCGCCCAGCGAGTTGCGCAGTTTTTCCAGCAGGCCGCGGTCGGGCAGGGCGGTGTCGATGTGCTCGTTCAGCGGCATCGAGTTGTCCGGCATGCCGAACATGGCGGCGATGGTCTTGGCCTGGGCCGTCGTCAGGATCAGCAGTTCGATGCGGCGGTTGACGCCGGCGTCGACGCGCTTGGTGTCGAGCGGCGCGCGGTCGGCCATGCCGACCACCTGCAGCACCGATTCCGGATTCATGGTGCCGGCCAGCAGTTGGGCGCGGGCCGACATGGCGCGGTTCGACGACAGCGTCCAGTTCGAGAAGGCGGCGAAGCTGGTGTCGGCGTATTGCAGCGAGTCGGTGTGGCCGACGATCAGCATCTGGTTTTCCATCTTCCTGAACAGCGGCCCCATCTTGCGCAGCAGCGCGCGGAACTTGTCGGTCGGCACGGCGCTGCCGCGCACGAACATGCCCTGGCGGTCGGTGTCGTGCAGCATCACGCGCAAGCCGTAGGGCGTGATGATGGCCTCGAGGTTGGACGTCAGGCCGAACTCGGCGCTCATCTTGGTCAGCGCCTTCGACAGCGCGGCCAGGTCGGCGGTCGACTCGTACTTGACCTTGGCCGGGGTGGTGACCGGTTCCGGGTCCGGCTCGCCCTGGGCGTTCTTTTTCTCGCCCGGGTCGTCGCTGGTGCCGAAATGCGGCATCGGATAGCGGTCGATCAGGCTGCCGCGCGGGCCGCCGACCTGTTGCGGCATGACGCCCTTGCCCTGGTCGGTCTTGGCACCGTCGGCCTCGGTCAGGATTTGCTCGAGCGATTCGGTGTTACGGGCGGCCATCAGCCACAGCACCAGGAACAGGCACATCAACGCCAGACAGAAGTCGGCGAACGCTACCTTCCAGGCGCCGCCGTGGTCGTCGTGTTTGTGCTTGCCGCCACCGCGCTTGACGATGGTCTGGTCATGCCCCTTGTCATGCGGCTTTAGCACCACGGCCTCCACGACGTGAGCTGTCATCGGCTGGTTCGCTGTCGCGGCCTTCCAGGTCGTTGATCCAGCGTTCGAGCTGGGCGAAGCTCGGTTTGATGTTCAGCGCCACCAGGCGGCGGCCGGCGTCGATCGCCAGCAGCGGCGGTTTGCCGGCCACGTGCGTGACCAGCACCACCTTGACGGTTTCCTTGTTCGAGCCTTCCGAGTTGACCAGCTGCTTCATCATGTTGCACAGCGGGTCGATCAGGCCGTAGCAGAAGAAGATACCGATGAAGGTGCCGACCATGGCCGCGCCGACGTGCTCGGCGATCTCGCCCGAGGTCGCGCCCTCGTTGACGGTGTTCATGGTGATCACGATGCCCAGCACGGCGGCCAGAATGCCGAAGCCCGGCATCGCCTCGCCGATCTTGCCGAGCGACTTGGCCGGCTGTTCGAGTTCGGTGTGGATGGCTTCCAGTTCCTGCTCCAGCACGCCTTCGAGCTCGTGGGCGTTGATCTTGCCCATGGCCATCAGGCGGAAGTTGTCGACGATGAAGGCGAGCAGCTTCGGCTCCTCCAGCACGCGCGGGTAGCGCTGGAACAGCGGGCTGTCCTTGGGCGCCTCGACGTGGGCGTCGAGCGCCTTGAGGCCGCCGGCGGCCAGTTGCAGCAGCTCGTACATCAGCAGCAGCAGCTGGCGCTGGAACTCGGAGTCGTACTTCTTCTTGGTGATGATCTTTTTGATCTGGGTCATCATCTCCTTGAGCACGTGGGTCGGGTTGCCGATCACCAGCGCGCCGAGGCCGGCGCCGGCGATCACGATGAGCTCGATCGGCTGCCAGATTTGATGGAACGCCCCGCCCATCATGAAGAAGCCGCCGAAGACGCTGCCTAAAACGATGAGGATGCCGACTATTTGCTGCATGATGATTCGCCTTTCCGCGTCATTTACTAATTCCTGTGCAGGCCCGAACGATTCAGGCCTGCAGCACGGCTTTCATTTTGCCCAGCGCCGCCTTGTTGAGCTGACAGACGCGGGCGTCGGTCAAGTCCAGCACGGCGGCGATTTCCTTGTAGCTGAGCTCAAATTCGTAATACATTTGCACCACCCGCTGCTCGCGCTCGTCGAGCCCGCGCAGCGCCTGCTCCAGGCTGCGGCGCACCATCAGCTGGTCCTCCGGGCTGGGCGCGCTCTCGTTGCTGACGCTGTCCTGCAGGATCTCGTCGAAACTGGCGATCAGCTCGGCGTTCTCGTCGAGCTGGTAGGCCTGGTAGGCTTCGGCCGTCAGGCCCAGGCCGGTCGTGATCTCCTGCTCGCTCGGTTCGCGGCCGAGCTTGCGGGTCAGCGCGCGCACGGCGTCGCGCAGCTTGTGGCTTTGCTGGCGCACCGCGCGCGGGCGCCAGTCCTGGCGCCGCAATTCGTCCAGGATGGCGCCGCGGATGCGCAGGCTGGCGTAGCTGCCGAACCCCCCGTCGGGCTCGCCGTAACGGCGCAGCGCCTCCAGCAGTCCCATCAGGCCGATCTGCTCCATGTCGTCGCGGTCGATGGCGCCGGCGACCTGCGAATTGAGCTGGCGCACGATGCGCTTGACCAGCGGCGCATAGGCGAGCAGATACTTTTGCTCGTCGGCCGCACTGTGCATGACCGGCGCCTTGCCGTCCTCACTGTAGCCTTCGGCATAAGTTTCCGCATACTGCTCTGTGTAGGCCATGCCCGCTCCACTCGTGTTCATGCCCGGTCCGGCTTACTCGATGATGAGTTTGCCGATCATGACCTCGGAAAATGGTTTTTCCCGGCCTTCCTGCTCGTACGTCTCGTCGAACGCCTTGTTCAGTTCGTTCGCGAACTGGTCGATCGTCATCACCTGCGCGGTCGCCATCGGCAAGTTCGACAGGGTGCGCACGGCCACGCTGCGCAGCATCGGCAAGTGCTCCTTGGCTTCCTTCTCCTGCTTGGCGTTGGTGGTGATCACCAGGTCGGCCGACATGTAGTGGGCCGAGGTGTCGGTGGGCACCCGCTTGAGCATGATGATGACCTTGTCGACCGTCAGGTACTTCGGCGGCGTATCGTCCTTTTTCTCTTCCTTCTTGGCCTTCTTGGCCTTGGCTTCCTTGGTGTCCTTGCCCTTGCCGTCGTGCTCCTCGGCCGCGGCGTCGTCGCCCTTGGACATGTACCACACCGCGCCGCCGGCGACGGCGGCGCCGACCACCGCCACCAGGGCGAACGCGACAATCATTTTCATGTTCTTCATCTACTGATTACTCCTGCTCGGACATGGCAAAGAGGGAGGCGGCGCCATCCTCGGACAGCGCGCGGCCCGGCGTGCGGGCGTCGTCCTGGCCGCGCTGCTGGCCGTTGCGACCGCCGCCGTCGCCCTGGGCCTGCGCTTGCGCGCGGCTCGACGACACCGTCACGGCGACGTCGCCGAACTGGCGCGTGGACAAGTCCTGGCGCACGCTGTCGCCGATGGTGTTGAGCTGGCGCAGCACTTCGCTGTTGTTGGCCGACAGGTTCACCTGCAGCGAACCGGCGCTGTGGCGGATCGAGATCTCGATGCTGCCCATGTTGGGCGGTTCCAGGCGGATCACCGCGTGGTCGTTGTTGCGCTGCAGGTTGACCTGCAGGCGGTCGCCCAGCGCCTGGCGCAGCGGCTGTTGCCACTGCTCCGGCGTGCCGGCGAGCTTGACGGTGGCGCCCGGGGCGGCCGGCGCGGCGGGCGCGCCCGCCGTCAGGCCGGCGCTGGCGCCGGCGTTGTGCGGGC
>NZ_JBEGHG010000018.1:0-94690 GCF_040675865.1 Burkholderia sp. LMU1-1-1.1
GCGCCGCGCCGGCCGCCACCGCGCCGGCACCGGCAGCCACCCGGGCAGTCGCGCCGGCTGGCCAAGCGCCGGCCGCCGCCACCACACCGAAGGAGCCGGCACGATGAATCGTCCACACTATATTCTGCTGCCGGTCAGCCCGCTGTTCATCGCCTTCAGCCTGTTCTGCGCGTTCTTGCTGAACCTGCTGCCGTGGGGCCAGTTCGTCGGCGTGCCCGATTTCGTCGCGCTGGTGCTGGTGTTCTGGGGCGTGCACCAGCCGCGCAAGGTCGGCATCGGCACCGCCTTCTTCCTCGGCCTGCTGATGGACGTCCACGACTCGACCCTGCTGGGCGAGAACGCGCTGGCCTACACATTGCTGTCGTACTTCGCCATCATGCTGCACCGGCGCGTACTGTGGTTCCCGCTGCTGACGCAGGCGATGCACGTGTTCCCGCTGCTGCTCATGGCGCAGTCGATCCAGCTGGTGATACGCTTCTTCGTCTCCGGTAAATTCCCGAGCTGGTACTACTTCGTCGAAAGCGTGATCGCCGTGGCCCTGTGGCCGGTCGCCACCTGGTTGCTGCTGGCGCCGCAGCGGCGCGCGGTCGATCGCGACCACACCCGCCCGATCTGATTCACACCGCGTCATGACTGAGCTTAAGGACAACCAGCGCGAACTTCACAAGTTCCGTCTGCGCCTGACGGTACTGGGCGGGCTGGTGTTCATTTGTTTCGGGCTGCTGCTGGCGCGCTTCATCTGGCTGCAGGTGGTCAAATACAGCGACTACGCCGTCAAGGCGGAGGACAACCGCATCGCCATCGTGCCGATCGCGCCCAACCGCGGCCTGATTTTGGACCGCAACGGCGTGGTCCTGGCACGCAATTACTCGGCCTACACGCTGGAGGTCACGCCGTCCAAGCTGGCCACAACGCTCGACGAAACGATCGACGAACTGGCCAAGCTGGTGCTCATTGAGGTCAAGGACCGCAAGCGGTTTAAAAAGCTGCTGGAGGATTCCAAGCGCTTCGAGAGCGTGCCGCTGCGCACCCGCCTGACCGACGAGGAGGTGGCGCGTTTCTCGGCGCAGCGCTTCCGTTTTCCCGGCGTCGAGATCCAGGCGCGCCTGTTCCGCCAGTATCCGCTGGGCGAGGTGGCTTCGCACGTGATCGGCTACATCGGCCGCGTCAACCAGGCCGAGGCCCGCGCCATCGCCGACACCGACGATGCGGCCAACTACAACGGCACCAGCCAGATCGGCAAGGAAGGCCTGGAGAAAAGCTACGAGAAGCACCTGCACGGCACCACCGGCTACGAGGAGGTGGAGGTGTCGGCCGGCGGGCGGGCGATCCGCACGCTGTCGCGCACCAACGCCACGCCGGGCGCCAATTTGATCCTGTCGATCGACATCGAGCTGCAGAAGGTGATCGAGGAGGCCTTCGGCGAGTGGCGCGGCGCGCTGGTGGCGATCGAGCCGGAGACGGGCGACATCCTGGCCTACGTCTCGCGCCCGGGCTATGACCCCAATCTGTTCGTCGACGGGATCGACGCGCAAAACTGGAACGAACTCAATACCTCGCTGGACCGGCCGATGGTCAACCGTCCGCTGTCGGGCACCTACCCGCCGGGATCGACCTTCAAGCCCTTCATGGCGCTGGCCGCGCTGGAGCTGGGCAAGCGCACGCCCAACCAGACGATCTCGGACGCGGGCTACTTCACCCTGGGCGGGCACCGCTTCCGCGACGACAAGCCGGGCGGCCATGGCACGGTCGACATGTACAAATCGATCGTCGACTCGTGCGACACCTATTACTACATCCTCGGCAACGAGATGGGCATCGATGCGATCCACGATTTCATGAAGCCGTTCGGTTTCGGCCAGTTGACCGGCATCGACCTGGAACACGAGAAGCAGGGCGTGCTGCCGTCGAAGGAGTGGAAGCGCAACCGCTTCAAGAAAAACGTCGCGGCGCAGAAATGGGTCGGCGGCGACACGATCTCGATCAGTATCGGCAACGGCTACAACAACTACACGCCGCTGCAAATGGCGCACGCCACGGCCAACCTGGCCAACAACGGCGTGGTGATGAAACCGCACCTGGTGAAGATCATCGAGGACCCGGCCACGCGCGCGCGCAGGCTGACGGTGCCCAAGGAGAGTTACCGCATCCCGCTCAAGCAGCAGAACATCGATTTCATTAAAAACGCAATGGTCGGCGTGACCACCGGCGGAACGGCGGCGCGCGCGTTCGCCAACGCCGGCTACACCTCCGGCGGCAAGACCGGTACCGCCCAGCTGTTCGCGATCAAGAAGAACGAGAAGTACAATGCCGCGCTGGTGTCCGAGCGCTTGCGCGACAACGCGCTCTACACCGCCTTCGCACCGGCCGACAAGCCGCGCATCGCCATCGCCGTGGTGGTGGAAAACGGCGGCTTCGGCGCCGCCGTGGCCGCGCCCATCGTGCGCAAGGCGCTCGATTACTACATCCTTGGCAAGCGCTCCGGCGACAAGGACACGACCCCGGTGCCGAAGGAGGACGCGGTGCTGCGCTCCGTGACCGAACTCCAGGCCGAACAGGGCGTGGCCGACGAAAAAAAGCCGGGTGCCGAAACCCCGGGCAATACCGAATAAAAGGACCCGCATGCGCATCAACGAAAGGCGTTCCCTGTGGCGCCGCCTTCGCCCGTACTTCACCGTTTTCGACGGACCGCTCGTCTTCATCATCCTGATGCTGCTGACGGTCAGTTCGATCACGCTGTACTCGGCCAGCATCGGCATTCCCGGCAAGATGGAAGACCACTTGCGCAACATCCTGCTGTCGTTCGCGGTGATGTGGGTCGTCGCCAACATCTCGCCGCAGATGATGATGCGCATCGCGGTGCCGGCCTACACGGTCGGCATGATCCTGCTGGTGGCGGTGGCGCTGGTCGGCACCATCAAGCTGGGGGCGCGGCGCTGGCTGCACGTGGGGATCGACATCCAGCCCTCCGAGTTCATGAAGATCGTCACGCCGATGATGCTGGCGTGGTTCTTCCAGCAGCGCGCCGGGCAGCTGCGCTGGCAAAGCTACTGCATCGGCGCGCTGTTGCTGATGATGCCCGTCGGGCTGATCGTCAGGCAGCCCGACCTCGGGACCGCGTTGCTGGTGGTGGCGGCGGGTTTCTCGGTCATCTTCCTTGCCGGCCTGTCGTGGAAGGCGCTGGCCGGGCTGCTGGCGGCCTTCGCCGCCAGCCTGCCGGTGATCTGGTCGCTGCTGCACGACTACCAGCGTGAACGCGTGATGACGCTGATCGACCCGACCTCCGACCCGCTGGGCAAGGGCTTCCACATCATCCAGTCGACCATCGCGGTCGGCTCGGGCGGCATCACAGGCAAGGGCTGGACCCAGGGCACGCAGGCCCACCTGGAGTTCATCCCGGAGCGCACCACCGACTTTATCTTCGCCGTCTACTCCGAGGAGTTCGGCCTGGTGGGCAACCTGGTGCTGATGCTGCTGTTCCTGCTGCTGATCGGGCGGGGCCTGATGATCGCCGGGAACGCGCCCAATTTCTTCAGCCGCCTGATGGCCGGCGCCATGACGATGATTTACTTCACCTACGCATTCGTCAACATGGGCATGGTCAGCGGCATCCTGCCGGTGGTCGGCGTGCCGCTGCCGTATATGAGCTACGGCGGCACCGCGCTGCTCACGCTGGGCATCGCCGGCGGCATCCTGATGAGCATCCAGCGCCACCGCAAGCTGGTGCAGACGTGATGCGCGCCGCTTCGACGCCCGTCGGCGCCAGGTAAGGGCCGCAGCATGCATTTCAACGACGGGCGCTCGCCGTGGCAGCGCCTCCGGCCCCATGTCATGGTGTTCGACATTCCGCTGGCGCTCATCATCCTTGCCTTGCTGTCGGTGGGACTGGTCACGCTGTACTCGGCCGGCATCGCCATTCCGGGCAAGGTGTCCGACCAGCTGCGCAATATCGCCGCCGCCTTCTTCGTTATGTGGCTGGCCGCGAACGTTCCGCCGCAAACGCTGATGCGCATCGCCGTGCCGGTGTACGCGCTGGCCGTGGCGCTATTGATCGCCGTCGCGCTGGCGGGCACGATCAAAGGCGGTTCGCGCCGCTGGATCACCATCGGCATCCAGCTGCAGCCGTCCGAGTTCATGAAGATCGCCATGCCGCTGATGCTGGCGTGGTTTTTCCAGCGCCAGGCCGGCCAGCTGCGCTGGCAGGCGTATGCGGTCGCCGCGCTGCTGCTGGCCGTTCCCGTCGGCCTGATCGCGCGCCAGCCCGATCTCGGCACCGCTCTGCTGGTGGTGGCGGCCGGCGCCTGCGTCATCTTCCTGGCCGGCCTGTCGTGGAAAGCGCTGGTGGCGCTGGCCGCGGCGGCGTGCGTCGGCATGCCTTTGCTGTGGTCCGCGATGCACGACTACCAGCGCGAGCGCGTGCTGACGTTGATCGACCCTTATCACGACCCGCTGGGCAAGGGTTTCCATATCATCCAGTCGATGATCGCCATCGGCTCCGGTGGCGCGGCGGGCAAGGGCTGGACCCAGGGCACGCAAACGCACCTGGAGTTCATCCCCGAGCGCACCACCGACTTTATCTTCGCCGTCTTCTCCGAGGAATTCGGCCTCACCGGCAATGTGGTGCTGATGGTTCTGTACCTGCTGCTGATCTGGCGCGGACTTTCCATCGCTCTCAATGCATCCACCTTCTTTACGCGCCTGCTGGCGGGCGCCATTACGATGATTTACTTTACCTACGCTTTCGTCAACATGGGCATGGTCAGCGGCATCGTGCCGGTGGTCGGCGTGCCGCTGCCGTTCATGAGCTATGGCGGCACGGCGCTGCTGACCCTGGGCCTCGGCGCCGGCATTTTAATGAGCATCCAGCGGCACAGCCACGGTGTGCGTAGCGGCTCCGGCGCGCCGGCCTGGGGTGCGGTGGCATGATGGAGATCAAGGACACCGAGCGCGAACTGAAAGAGTTCCGCACACGGATCGCGGTGCTGGGCATCGTGGTATTCGTCTGCTTCGGGCTGCTGCTGGCGCGCTTCATCTGGCTGCAGGTGATCAAGCACGACGACTTCGTCGTCAAGGCGGAGGAGAACCGCATCGCCATCGTGCCGATCACGCCGAATCGCGGGCTGATTTTGGACCGCAACGGCGTTGTCCTGGCCCGCAACTACTCGGCCTTTACATTGGAGATCACGCCGTCCAAGCTCACGGCCACGCTGGACGAGACCATCGACGAGCTGTCCAAGCTGGTCAACATCGAGGTCAAGGACCGCAAACGCTTCAAGAAGCTGATGGAGGAATCCAAACGCTTCGAGAGCGTGCCTCTGCGCACCCGCTTGACCGACGAGGAGGTGGCGCGCTTTTCGGCGCAGCGCTTCCGCTTCCGTGGGGTGGAGGTGCAGGCGCGCCTGTTCCGCCAGTATCCGCTGGGCGAAACTGCGTCGCACGTGATCGGCTACATCGGCCGCATCAGCCGCGCCGAGGCCAACGCCATCGACGACGGCGAGGACGCCACCAACTACAAGGGCACCGACCATATCGGCAAAGAGGGGCTGGAAAAAAGCTACGAGCAGCAGCTGCACGGCCGCACCGGCTATGAAGAGGTGGAAGTGACGGCCGGCGGCCGGGCGGTGCGCACCTTGTCGCGCAAACCCGCCATCCCCGGCAGCAATCTGATCCTGTCGATCGATATCGAGCTGCAGAAGGTGGTGGAAGACGCCTTCGGCGACCGGCGCGGCGCGCTGGTGGCGATCGAGCCGTCCACCGGCGACATCCTGGCCTACGTGTCGCGGCCCGGTTACGATCCCAACCTGTTCGTCGACGGCATCGACACGCAGAGCTGGAATGAGCTCAACACCTCGCTGGACCGGCCGATGGTGAACCGGCCGCTGTCGGGCACCTACGCGCCGGGGTCCACCTTCAAGCCTTTCATGGCGCTGGCGGCGCTGGAGCTGGGCAAGCGCACCACCACCCAGGCCACCTACGATCCGGGATACTACTACCTGGGCGGCCACAAGTTCAACGACGATTTGGTCGGCGGCCATGGCTCGGTGGCCATGCACAAGTCCATCGTCGTCTCGTGTAACACCTATTACTACGAATTGGGCCATGACATGGGGATCGACATGATCCACGACTTCATGAAACCATTCGGTTTCGGCCAGAAGACCGGCATCGACCTTTTCAACGAGAAGGTCGGCGTGCTGCCGTCGCAGGAGTGGAAGCGCAAGCGTTTCAAAGGTGCGGCGGGACGCTGGGTGGGTGGTGATACGATCTCGGTCAGTAACGGTTCCGGCTACAACGCCTACACGCCGCTGCAGATCGCGCACGCGGTGGCCAATCTGGCCAACGACGGCGTGGTGATGAAGCCGCACCTGGTGAAGATACTGGAGGACGGCGGCACGCGTGCACGCACGCTGACCGTGTCGAAGGAGAGCTATCGGATTCCTCTCAAGCAGGAGAACATCGATTTCATCAAGAACGCGATGGTCGGCGTGACCACGGAGGCCGGCGGCACCGGCGTGCGCGCGTTCGCCGGCGCCCAGTATCGTGTCGGCGGCAAGACCGGTACGGCGCAGGTGATCACCATTAAAAAGGGCGACAAGTACAATGCCGCCAAACTGGCGGAGCGCTTGCGCGACAACGCGCTGTTCACCGCCTTCGCGCCGGCCGAGAAGCCGCGCATCGCGATCGCGCTGGTGGTGGAAAACGCCGGCAAGGGAGGCCTGGAAGCGGCGCCGATCGCGCGCAAGGCCCTCGACTATTACCTGCTGGGCAAACGCCCGGCCGGAAAGGATACAACCAAAGTGGAAAAAGAAGACGCGGAAGAAATCGTGCCGGTGGAAGGTCAGACCCTGGAAGAGCAGGCCGCGGCCGCGCGGCTGCAGAGCGGCGCCGCCGGCGATGCGAACGGCACGGCGCCGGCACAGCCGGTGGCACCTGGCGCGCCTGCCGGACCCTCGCCTGCGCCTGCGCCGGCCGCTCCGGCGCCCACCACGCAACCGGCACCCGTGGTGCGGAAAAACCAATGAGGAGGACGCCATGCGTATGAACCGAAGCCAAATCCGGAACGCCTGCGCGGCACTGGCCCTGCTGGTGCTGGCCGGCTGCGGCACCGTTCCCACATCGGACGAGACGGTCTCCAGGAAACCACGCACCTCGGGACCGGTGATCAAGGCGCCGTCCACCACCAAGCCGGCCACCGGCCTGCCGGCGCTGCCGCCTGCCAACTCGGGGCGCGGTGGCTACTACCAGGACGACGGTCCCGGCGACTCGCCGCCGGACAATCTGGCCGACGTGCCGGATGCCGACGTGCGCAACGATCCGCTGCTGCCGCGTTCCAACCGTCCGTACGTCGTCATGGGCAAGACCTATACGCCGATCACGGACAACGAGCCGTTCACGCAGGTGGGAATGGGTACCTGGTACGGGAAGAAATTCCACGGCCAGCGCACGTCTTCCGGTGAGATTTACGACATGTACAAGATGACGGCGGCGCATCCCACGCTGCCGATTCCGTCGTATGCGCGGGTGTCGAATATGGTCAGCGGGGCGACGGTGATCGTGCGTATCAATGACCGCGGGCCGTTCCATGCCAAGCGCGCCATCGACGTGTCTTATACGGCGGCGTTGAAACTGGGTTTGCTGGGCAAAGGAAGCCATGAGCTGAAGATCGAGCGCATTCTGCCCGAGGAGATCGACCGCATGCTGGCGACCAGGGAGGGCGTGTCGGAGACCAAGGCGCCGCGTTTGCAGGCGTCGTCGCAGTCGGGGGCGCGGTTGTCATCGTATGCGGGAGAGGGCGGCAAGCAGTTGGCGACGACACCGCAGCCGTTGGTGCTGACGCCGAAAGCGATACCGGGTGGAGCGGTGGCGGTTGCACCGGCGGCCGCGCCGGCCGCCGCGTCGGGCGCGAAGCCGGAGATCGAGGCGTTGATGCTGGCCGATAGCGTGCCGGCGGCCACCAGCGGCTTTTATCTGCAGCTTGGCGCTTACACGCGGGCGGAGAACGCGGAAGTCGTGCGCGGCAAGCTGGCGGGGAGTGGTTTTTCGACGCTGGAGGTGGTGCAGAGTGGGCCGGTGCATCGCTTGTTCGGCGGGCCGTTTGCCAGCCGTCAGGAGGCGTTGCAGGCGGCGCAGGGATTGCCGTCGGCGCTCAGCCTGAAGCCGATCGTGGTGCAGCGCTGAGGCCTGCGTTGCCGGCGGCTCATAATGGCGGATTACGGCGTTCCGCCTAATCCGCCCTACGTGTCTCCTCGGTGGATAATCTGTTGATGGGGCCTATCTGCAACCGTGGGTTTGGGCGTTCGGGAAATCGGCGCGGATCTTTTCCAGATTCGACTGCAATTCGGCGTCGACGTCGCGGAACTGGAACGCCAGCAGCTTGCTCCCGCTCATGCGCGGGGTGACGCGCGCGCTGCGCACGCCTTGTTTGACCAGCGCCGCGAGCTGGTTCTGCGCCGCCGTTTCGCTCTTGAACACGCCCAGCGAGATCGCCCAGCGCATCGGCGAGTTGTCGGACATGACGAAGTAGTTGGTCACCCCCAGCCCGCGCAACTCGGCGGCTTTTTTGTCGGCGGCCTCTTTGCTGCCCATCGGCGGAATATGCACGATGTAGCTCGATATCTCGGTGCCGGGAAGGTTGCGGCGCGATTGGCGGTCGCCCAGATTCAACGTGGCCAGACGGGCTTCGAACCGGCGCGCGTCGGCGAGGACGAAGCTACCGATCTCCACGCACGCCAGCGGCTGCGGCGCGGCCTTGCCGTCAACCGGCGCGCTGGCCGCGTCGGCAGCCGAGGCGCCCGCAGGCGCATGGCCGGCCTGCTCCGCCGAAATAATGGTCAATTGATTGGCGTTGAGCTGATTCGCCAGGCGCGCAGGTTCGCGCTCGTTGCCGCTGAAATGACCGAGATAGCCCTGTCCATACGCGAACAGCGCGGCGTTGACGGCTAACAGCGACCAGAAAGTGAACTTCAGCACAGGCTTCCTCGGTGGGCCAATTCGATTCAGTCGGTCCGCGCGGCGCCGGCGGCGGCGTGCAGGCCTATCAACACGATATTCTCAACGATACGGTGCCTCACCTTGAGCATCGGCGCGATGTAGGGCGCCGCGCCGCCGGAGATGATGCACTCCGCCGCCTGGTGCCGCGCGAACGCGTGCTCGATGGCGCCGCTCTGCGCCGCCAGGCAACCGCTCAAAATGGCGTCGTCGGTATTGTCGGCGAAACCGTCAGGCAGCTTACCGTCTTGCGCAATTTGCGGCAACTGCGCCGTGTTGCGCGCCAGCGAACTGGCCATCAGGCCCAGGCCGGGCAGGATCATCCCGCCCAGGAACACGCCGTCGGCGGTGATGGCGTCGATGGTGGTGGCGGTGCCGCAGTTGGCGACGACGATGGCGCGTCCCGGCGCCAGCGTGTGGCCGGCGATGGCGGCGGCAAAACGGTCGCAGCCCAGTTGCGCGGGATTGCGGTAGCCGTTGGTCAGTCCCGCCAGCGACGGCCGCGATTCGAACCAGTCTATCGACTCCGCCAGCGGCATGGCGGGGAAGGTCCGCCGCAGCACATATTCGAGGTGGACGCGCAGCGCGTTGCCGGCCACGTTGGCGATGAGAATACGTTCGATCGGGCGCTGGCCGGCGGCTTCGCCCCAGATCAATTCAAGCTGCGTCAGGTCGGCGTGGACCACGGCGCCATGCGCCAGCCACGTGCCGGGCTGCGCGTCAATGTCGGCCAGCGCCCATTTGACGCGGGTGTTGCCGGCGTCGATCAGTAAAATCATGATAATCCGATGGAGGAGGGTATGGTTGACGACAACCTTAGCGAGACGTCGCCGGACAGGACCTCGACCCGCCCGTGCCGCGTGTCGAGCATCAGGCGCCCGATGGCGTCGACGCCGGCCGCGCGGCCCTGCTGCAGGACCTGGCCGTGGTCGAGGATGACGACGTCCTGTCCCTGCCACGCGTGCAGCAGGTTCCAGCGTTCGGCAAAGGGCGCGAAGCCGGTGTCGTCGAATTCGGCCAGCACGGCGGCCAGGCGGCTGAGCAGCGCGGCCATCAATTCGTTGCGGTCCATTTTCGCCAGCCACGGCGCGGCGGCCACCGCGCGGCCGATCTGTTCTTCCAGTTCGTCTGGCATCAGCAGGTTGATGCCGACGCCGATCACGGCCCAGACGGCGCCGTCGACGTCCTTGCGGGCGGCCTGGGTTTCGACCAGGATGCCAGCCAGTTTTTTACCGTCGCGCAGCAGGTCGTTCGGCCATTTGATTTGCACCGGAACGCCCAGCGAGGCGATGGTCTCGGCCAGCGCCACGCCGACCGCCATCGGCAGGCCGGTCATGCGGTGCAACGGCCCCTTGAAGCGCCAAGCCAGCGAGAACATCAGCGCGGCGCCCGGCTTGGACAGCCAGCTGCGCCCGGCGCGGCCACGGCCGGCCGTCTGGTTTTCGGCGATGCGCAGCAGCGGGCCGTCCAGCGTGTCGACGCGGGCCAGCAGGTCGGCGTTGGTGGAGCCGGTTTCGGCGACGACTTCGATCGCCACGTGGGTGGCGCTGGTGGCGCAGCGGGCGGCGATGGCGTCCGGCGACAGGGATAAAGATAAAGGCGGGGATGCGGCGGTCATGGTGCGGCCTTGCGCGGTTTGTGCGGCGCCTTGGCGAAGGCGAAATCGTAGACGGCGTTCGGCAGCAGGCGCAGCACCTTGGCGACTATGCCCATCTGCCACGGGATGACGGCGTAGCTGGAGCCGGCGGCGATGGTGCGCGCGGCCTTGGCGGCGAATTTTTCCGGCGCCATCAGGAACGGCATCGGATACGGGTTCACCTTCGTCATCGGCGTATCGATGTAGCCGGGGCACAGGGTGACGACCTTGATGCCGTAGGGTTTCATCTCCAGTCGCAGCGATTCGCAGTAGCTGATCACGGCCGCCTTGGAGGCGCTGTACGCCTCGGCGCCGGGCAGGCCGCGTATGCCGGCCACGCTGCCGATGCCGACCAGCCGCGCCGGCGTGCGCTGCGCCTTCATCGCCGCGATGAACGGCCCGAAGGTGGCGGCGGTGGCGACCACGTTGGTGGCGATGATGTTGTCGAATACCGCGAGATCCGCGGCGAATTCGGTCAAGGTGCCGACCGAGATGCCGGCGTTGGCGATCACGACGTCGACGCCGCCCGCATGCGCCAGGAAGTCGCGCGCGGCGGCCGCGATGGCGGCGTGGTCGCGCACGTCGACGACATAGGCGCGGTGCCTTTTTGAATCGGGAAGGGAGGCGATCAGGCTATCGAGCGCGTCGCCGCGCCGTCCCAGCAGTCCGAGGACGGCGCCCTGGGACGCGTACTCCACCGCGAGCGCGGCGCCGATGCCGCTGGAGGCGCCGGTGATGAAGACGCGTCGACCGCTCATGCCCGGGCGCCAGGTGGCGCCGGCTGCAGGGCCGAAGCCGGTGTCAACGCGTCTTTGGAGGGCATGCTTACTTCTTTTCCGCTTTCGCTTTCGCGACCAGGATATCCATCACCTGCAGGCCCTGGGTATGCAGCTGGGCTTCGCTGGTGGCGGTCTTCGAGCCCTCGTCGGACATCGACGGCGACGTCACATACTTGCCGTCGATAGCGAACATCGGCCACGAGTCGACGCCGTAGGTATCCATCATCGAGGTGGCCTTGCGGATGCGGGCCTGTACGCCGAAACTGCGATAGGTGTCGATGAACTTCTGGCGGTCGATGCCCTGCTTGGCGATGAAGTCGAACACCAGCTCGTCGCGGTTCATGCGGTTGCGGTTGACGTGCATTTCGGTGAAGATCTTGGTGTTGATCGTTTCGTTCATCAGGCCCATGGCTTCCAGCGTGAAGAACATTTTTTGCTGCGGCAGTTCGGTGCCGGTGCGCGAAATGTGGGTGCGCTTGAAGACGATGTTGTCGCCTTGCTTCTTGACCCAGGCGGTCAGCGCCGGGTCCAGCGCGTGGCAGTGCGGGCAGGCGTAGTCGAAGAACTCGATCACTTCCACCTTTTTGCCGGTGTCGACGGGCTGCGGCGTCGGCAGGGTTTTGTATTCGACGCCGTTCTTCGGGTCGGCCGGGGATGCGGAGGCCGACATCGACGACAAGGCGACGGCGCTCAGCATCAGCGTGCTCAAAACGTATTTCAGAATTCGCATCATTACTCCTGGCTTGGTTCGTTACTTTTGATTGCGCACGACCGCGACGTCGACGCCGTTTTCAGACAATTTACTGCGGACTTTGTTCATCGCCTCGACCTGGTTGAACGGGCCGATGCGAACCCGGTGCAGCACGCCGGTATCCGTGGTGCGGTCCGACAGGTTGGCCTCGAAGCCGAGCAGTGCCAGCTTGGCGCGGGCGCTTTCGGCGTCGGCCACCTCGCGGAAGGCGCCGGCCTGCAGGTAATAGATGTACTTTTCGTCGCCGCCGTTGGCCGGCGCTGTGGTGGCGCCCGCCGCCGGCGCCGCCGTGTTGGCCGGGGTCTTGGCGACCGGCGTCGGCGTCACGTTCGACGCCGAAGGCGTGGTTTTCGGCTTGTCGGCCGCCGCGCCCTGGATGCGGTCGACCACCGCCTGCAGCGGATCGGCGGCGGGCGCCTTCGGTGCGGGCGGAGCCGGCGCCGGGGCGGCGGGTGCCGCCGGCGGCGGATCGCGGCTCAAGTCCTTGGCCGCCGCGCGCGCCGCTTCCTTGCTGCCGTACATGGGCTTGTTCGGATCGGCCGCCTGGCCCGCGGTCGTTTCCGTACTCTTGTTGCTGCGTCCCTTGTCGGTGAACGGGGAGGCCCCCTTGTTGATCACCAGCGCGACGACGACGGCGACGGTCAGGCCGATGACCAGGCCGATGACGATGCCGATGAAGGTGTTGCCCTGCTGGCGCGAACGCGGAGTGAGACTGGTACGGAAATTCATTGTGCGGGATATCCTTCGCAATTACATTTTGTTGGGAGCGGAGACGCCGATCAGCGCCAGGCCGTTTTGCAGCACCTGGCGGGTGGCGACCATCAGCGCGATGCGGGCCGCCTTGAGCGCCTCGTCGTCGACCAGCACGCGTTCGGCGAAGTAGAAGCTGTGCAGGTTGGCGGCCAGGTCGCGCAGGTAGAACGCGATCTGGTGCGGACCCAGTTCCGCCTGCGCGCGCGCCAGCGTTTCCGGATAGGCGGCCAGGGTGGCCAGCAAGGTCGCCTCGGTCGGCGCGGTCAGCGGCGACAGGTCGACGTCGGCCAGCGCGGCGACGTCGCCGGTCCACTGTTCCAGCATGCGGCAGATGCGCGCGTGGGCGTACTGCACGTAATACACCGGATTTTCATCCGAGTTTTTCAGCGCGACGTCGACGTCGAACACGAATTCGGTGTCGGCCTTGCGCGAGATGAGGAAGAAGCGCACCGCGTCGCGGCCCTTGGTGATGTCGCCGTCGCCGGACCATTCGATCAGGTCGCGCACGGTGACGTAGGAACCGGCGCGCTTGGAGATCTTGACCTCCTCGCCGCCCTTCATCACGGTGACCATCTTGTGCAGCACGTAGTCCGGGAAGCCCTGCGGGATGCCCAGGTTGACCGCCTGCAGGCCGGCGCGCACGCGGGCGATGGTGCCGTGGTGGTCGGAACCCTGGACGTTGATCGCCTGGCCGAAGCCGCGCTGGAACTTGACGATGTGGTAGGCCACGTCCGGCACGAAGTAGGTGTAGGTGCCGTCCTTCTTGCGCATCACGCGGTTCTTGTCGTCGCCGTAGTCCTCGGTGCGCAGCCACAGCGCGCCTTCCTCCTCGTACGTTTTGCCGGATTTGTTGAGCATGTCGACGGCGGCGTCGACCTTGCCGTCGGCGTACAGCGACGATTCGAGGTAGTAGTTGTCGAACTTGACGCCGAAGGCCTGCAGGTCGATATCCTGCTCGTTGCGCAGGTAGGTCACGGCGAAGGCGCGGATCGATTCGATGTCGTCGATGTCGCCGGAGGCGGTGGCCGGCGCGCCGTCGGAGGCGGAAACGGTCTTTTGGGCCTTGAAGTCTTCGGCGATGTCGGCGATGTAGTCGCCGTTGTAGGCCGATTCGGGCCACTGGGCGTCGCCCGGCTTGAAGCCGCGCAGGCGCGCCTGGACCGAATTGGCCAGGGTCTGGATCTGCACGCCGGCGTCGTTGTAATAGAACTCGCGGGTGACCGCGTAGCCCTGGGAGCCGAACAGCGACGACAGCGCGTCGCCCAGTGCGGCCTGGCGGCCGTGGCCCACGTGCAGCGGGCCGGTCGGGTTGGCCGAGACGAATTCGATGATCACGCTCTTGCCGGCGCCCGTATCGCTGCTGCCGTAGGCGGCGCCCTGCGCCAGCACGGCCTTGACCACGGCTTGCTTGGCGGCGTCGCTCACGCGCAGGTTGATGAAGCCCGGGCCGGCGATGTCGGCCGACTCGACCAGGCCCTTGCCGGCCGGGTTGGCCAGCAGCGCCTCGACCACCTTGGTGGCCAGCTCGCGCGGGTTCATTTTGAGCTGCTTGGCCAGTTGCATGGCGATGTTGCAGGCCACGTCACCGTGCGACGGGTCGCGCGGACGCTCCAGCACGACGTTTGCGGAGACTTCCGTCCCGGCCAGGATCGGTGCGAGGGCGGCCTGGAACAGGGCGGTGATATCTTGTTTTTGTTGGGCGAGCATGAGCGAAATGGCGGCCGGGCCGCGCTAAAAAAATCATCTGAAAGCGAAAACGGCCGGCGCTCTGGCACCGGCCAAACAGTGCCCATTATACTGGTTTGCACGGAGCTGGTGAGGGTAGCCGAGTGCCTGCGGCGCCGTGCGGCTAACCGACTTTTACATTCTTGTCAGCGACTTGTCATATGCGCTGCTGTGGCACTACTGTATACTGCGCGATCACGGCTGCCGGCCGCTCTCTGGAATTAGCATATGAACAAGCAGCGTCCGACGCTCTCACTGAAGTCACCCGCCAAGGCGGCAGCGCCCAAGCTGCGCGCCAGCCATGCGCGTGACCTGAAACCGGCGCTGCAAACCAGCTTCCAGACCGGCTTGCGGCCCGATTCGCTCGCTTTCAGCCTGATCGGCGCCGCCCACGCGGTGGCCCAGGTCCGCACCGGCACCAATCTGCCGCAGGCGCTGGCCCAGGTGTGGGCGAAGAGCGAGGCCAAAAACGACCTGACCCCGCAGGCGCGCGGCGCCATGCAGGACATCGCCTACCGCTGCATGCGTCAGCTGGGCCAGAGCGAGACCCTGATCGCGCTGATGGCGCCCAAGGCGCCGGACCCGCTGGTCGGCGCGCTGCTGGCCTGCGCGCTGGCCTTGATGACGGCGCCCGACGCCGTCCGGCCGTACGAGGAATTCACCGTCGTCGACCAGACCGTGACGGCGGCCGACGCCCATCCGGACACCGCGCGCGCCAAAAACATGGTCAACGCCGTGCTGCGGCGCTTCCTGCGCGAGCGCAAGGCGTTGCTGGAGACGGCGCTGTTGCAGCCGCTGGCCAAGTGGAACTACCCGCAATGGTGGATCGACGCGGTGCGCGCGGCTTGGCCGCGGGACTGGCAGGCCGTGCTGGCGAGCGGCAACACCGCGCCGCCGCTGACGTTGCGCGTCAACGTACGCAAAACCTCGGTGGAACAGTATCTGGCGACCCTGGCGCAAGCCGGCATGGACGCCACGCAAATCGGACCGTATGCCGTGCGCCTGGCCAAGCCGGTCGGCGTCGGCCAGATTCCGGGCTTCGCCGACGGCTTGGTGTCGGTGCAGGACGCCGGCGCCCAGCTGGCTGCGCCGCTGCTGGACGTGCGAAACGGCATGCGCGTGCTCGACGCCTGCGCCGCGCCCGGCGGCAAGACCTGCCACATCCTGGAGCTGGCCGACGCCGAAGTGACCGCGCTCGACGCCGATCCCAAGCGCCTGGCGCGGGTCGACGAGAACCTGCAGCGCTTGCAGCTGAAAGCCGCATTGCAGGCGGCCGAGGCGCAGACGTCGACCTGGTGGGACGGCAAACCGTTCGACCGCATCCTGGCCGACGTGCCGTGCACGGCCTCCGGCATCGTGCGCCGCCACCCGGATATCCGCTGGCTGCGGCGCAAGGGCGACACGCTCCAACTTGCAACACTTTCGGCCAAAATCCTCGACAATCTTTGGCAGATGCTTGCGACGGATGGTAAATTGCTGTTCGTAACGTGTTCCTTGTGGCCGCAGGAATCGGAAGCGCAGGCGGCCGCCTTCGCCGTGCGCAACAATGCGGTGCGGCTCGACGCGCCCGGCCAGTTGCTGCCGGCCGGCGGCGACGGCCAGGACCACGACGGTTTGTTCTACGCGCTTTTCCAGAAAAATGCGTAAGCGTTTTGCCTGTTTATTTGCAGCACCCCCTGTCGCACCCCCGCGTATTACGCACCTATTGAGCACCGGCCCACACGTGATACAACGATTTTTTCGCCTGCTGATCGGGCCCTTGCTGCTGATACTGGCCTGCGCGCTGCCGCAGGCGGCCAGCGCTGCCGACGGCGTCGAGATCAAGCGGGCCTACGTGGAGGCCACCGACGAGGGCTACCGCCTGTCGGCCAACTACGGTTTCGACCTCAGCCACGGTCTGGAAGACACCCTGCAATACGGCGTGGTGCTGTATTTCACCACCAGCATCGAATTCACCCGTCCGCGCTGGTACTGGTTCGACGAGAAAGCCATCGTCGCGCGCCAGACCATCAGCCTGTCGTACAACGTGCTCACGCGCCAGTACCACGTAGCCGTCATCGGCAGCGTGCGGCAAAGCTTCTCGTCGCTCGACGACGCCCTGTTCCTGATCCGCCGCCCCAACCGCTGGATCGTCGCGCCGCGCGGCGCGCTCAAGGTCGGCGAGACCTATAGCGTCAAGCTGAGCATGGGGCTGGACCCGAACTACCTGCCCAAGCCGATCCAGATCAACGCCCTCAATAACAATGAATGGCGCCTGGCGTCCGACAAGAAAACCTTCCTCTACAGGGCCGAGTAGGTGAGCACAGCGCTCCGGTACTTTGCCGTCATCGGCGGCGCCGTGGTCAGCATCCTGCTGTTCCTGCTCGCCTCGGCCTCCGACAATTCCGGCTTTTTCGACCGCTACTACGCCTGGCTGCTGGGCCTGAACGCGGCGGTGGCCGGCGCGCTGCTGCTGCTGGTGGCGGTGTCGCTGTTCCGCCTGTATGCGCGCTACAAGAGCGGCAAGTTCGGCTCCAAGCTGATGACGCGGCTGGTGCTGCTGTTCGCCGCCGTCGGCGTGCTGCCGGGGCTGGTGATCTTCCTGGTGTCGGTGCAGTTCGTCTCCCATTCGATCGAATCGTGGTTCAACGTGCCGGTCGAGGAGGCGCTCGAATCGGGCATCAACCTGAGCCGCGAGGGCCTGGACCGCGCCCTCAACGAACTGACCGCCACCGCCGCGCGCACCACGCAGCGCCTGGCCGGCGAGGGCGACGGCACCGAGCGCATCATCCTGGCCCAGCTGGTCAAGGAGCAGCCGGGCATGCAGAACGCCATCATCGTCGACGCCGAGGGCGGGCTGGTGGTCAGCGCCCGCGCCAGCCGCAGCGGCAACCTCAGCGCCGACCTGCCGACCCGCGAGATGATGGCCAAGGCCAAGAGCGACGAGTCCTACGGCGCGCCCGAGGGCGGCAACGAACTGCGCAGCGACCTGGTCGACGCCCCCGTCAACGCCCAGGACAGCGTCAGCCAGCTGCGCCTGCGCGTGGTGATGGCCATTCCCGACCAGGTGCGCCCCAACGGCACCCAGCTGGCGCCGCGCTACCTGCAGCTGATCCAGCTGGCGCCGGCGCAACTGGCCGCCGACGGCGAGACCATCCGCAGCGCCTATTCCAACTACAAGGAGCGCTTCGTCGCCCGCGTCGGCCTGCGCAAGATGTACATCGTCACCTTGACGCTGACCCTGCTGCTGGCCGTGTTCGGCGCCATCGCCAGCGCCTTCCTGATCGCCAGCGACCTGGCGCAGCCGCTGCTGCTGCTGGCCGAGGGCACGCGCGCGGTGGCCGAGGGCGACCTGTCGCCGCGGCCGATCGTCGCCACCTCCGACGAGCTGGGCACGTTGACGCAGTCGTTCAACACGATGACGCGCCAGCTGTCGGACGCGCGCAGCGCCGTCGAGCGCAACCGCGCGGCGCTGCAAAACGCCAAGGCCCACCTGGAATCGGTGCTGGCCAATATGTCGGCCGGCGTGATGGTGCTGGACCACGAGTTCCATCTGATTAGCTTCAACGATTCGGTCGAGCGCATCCTGCAGCAGGCCGGCGTGACGATGATAGGACGCAAGCTCAACGAGGTCGAGGGCATGCAGGAATTCGGCGCCGCCATCGTCGCCGCGTTCGCCGCGCAGAGCGCGCAGTCGGCCGCCGGACGCAACCTCCAGCGCATGCACTGGCAGCGCCAGATCGAGGTGCCGCGCCGCTCCACCAGCCTGGACGACAACGACCTGACCCTGCTCACGCGCGGCTCGCGGCTGCCGATCGAGGGCGGCAGCGGCTACCTGGTGGTGTTCGACGATATCTCCGACGTCATTTCGGCGCAGCGCTCGATCGCCTGGGGGGAGGTGGCGCGCCGCCTGGCCCACGAGATCAAGAATCCGCTGACGCCGATCCAGTTGTCAGCCGAACGCCTGCAAATGAAACTTGAGGGTAAGCTGGCGCCGGACGACGTCGTGCTGCTCAACAAGGGAACCGCCACCATCGTCAACCAGGTGGCGGCGATGAAGCGCATGGTCGACGATTTCCGCGACTACGCGCGCACGCCGCCGGCGGTGCTCGAGCCGCTCGACCTGAACGCGCTGGTCGAGGAGATCCTGCACCTGTACGTGAGCGGCGAGGGCGACGACATCATCCATCCGCAGCTGGCCGCCGGCCTGCCGCTGGTGATGGGCGACGCCACGCAGCTGCGCCAGGTGATCCACAACCTGCTGCAAAACGCGCAGGACGCGATGGCCGAGCAGGCGGCCGGGCGGCCGGACATGCAGCCGCGCATTGACGTCGTCAGCGAAGCCATCCATTATCAGGGTGCGGACGGCAGCACGCGCGTGGCGGTGCGGTTGGCGATCGTCGACAACGGCCCCGGGTTCGCGCCCAAGATCCTGGCGCGGGCGTTCGAGCCGTACGTGACGTCGAAGGCGCGCGGCACCGGCCTGGGGTTGGCGATGGTGAAGAAAATTATCGATGAGCATGGGGGCAGGATTGATATCCAGAATCATGTCGATGGAAGTGGCGCGTCAGTATTGATTTTGCTGTTAAAGTTAGCACCGACGACGCACAATACTTAAAGTTAAGTTCAATACAAAATCATTTGCCGCATCGATGGCGAAAATGAGGAAGGCAAGGGAAGATGGCAAACATTCTGGTAGTGGACGATGAGATGGGTATCCGCGAGTTGCTCTCGGAAATCTTGAGCGACGAGGGACACGCAATACAGCTGGCCGAGAACGCCCAGCAGGCACGCGAAGCGCGCGCCGGCGGCGCGCCGGATCTGGTGCTGCTCGATATCTGGATGCCGGATACCGATGGCGTCACCTTGCTCAAGGAATGGCAGCGCGACGGCTTGCTGACCATGCCCGTGATCATGATGTCCGGCCATGCGACTATCGATACGGCAGTCGAGGCCACGCGCATCGGCGCGCTCAATTTCCTGGAGAAGCCGATCGCGCTGCAAAAGCTGCTCAAGGCGGTTCAGCAGGGCCTGACGCGGGCGCAGGAAACGGTGCGCGCGCCGGTGC
This sequence comes from Burkholderia sp. LMU1-1-1.1, assembly GCF_040675865.1. Lineage (NCBI taxonomy): Bacteria > Pseudomonadati > Pseudomonadota > Betaproteobacteria > Burkholderiales > Burkholderiaceae > Burkholderia > Burkholderia sp. LMU1-1-1.1. Next base: position 19,680 of record NZ_JBEGHG010000018.1, read on the forward strand.
TGGCGCCGCGTCCGGCGGCGGTCCAGCAGGAGGAGGCGCCCAGCGCCGGCTTCAATCCGCCCAACCCCGCCGCCGCGATCGCGGTGCGCGGCGGCGCCACCATCGCCGGCGCCGACAACCACATGTTCAACCTGTCGTTCGACCTGCCGCTGCGCGAGGCGCGCGACGCCTTCGAGCGCATGTACTTCGAACATCATCTGGGCCGTGAAGGCGGCAGCATGACGCGCGTGGCCGAGAAAACCGGCCTCGAGCGCACCCACCTGTACCGCAAGCTCAAGCAGCTGGGCGTGGAGCCGGGCAAGCTGGCCAAGAAAAACGTCTGACGCCGTGAGCGGTGTGGACGTCTCCGCCGGCGCCGCCGTCCGGGCGCCGGTGCCGACGTGGCTGGTGACCGGCGCCCGCGCCGGCGCGCGCGAGGCGGCCATCGCCGCGCGCTTGGCCCATGATGATGGGCCCGACGGTGGCATGGAATTGCCCACCGTTATTATTCTGGAAGGCTTGTCGGACGGCGGTTCGGCGCTCGCCTTCGACCCCGCCGACGGTCCCCTCGGTGTTGCTCCTGTTCCAAAAGTGTTGCGAATTGCCCCAGGCTGTCTCCATTGCAGCGGGAATCTCGTTTTGCGAGTAACATTGAATCGTGTGCTGCGTCATCCACCGGCGCGGCTCTACATTAGTCTGGCCACTGCTGAACACCTCGAACTGCTGCGTGCATGGCTGTCCGAGCCCCCGTACGGCGACTTGCTAGATTTGCAATCCGACATCGCGGCCTAAGCCCTGCCTGCAGATCGGGTCCTGTTCTTTAGACTTGAATCGTCCACTTTGAACCCCATGTGGGTAGTGAAGTGAAACCAAGCAGTGTTTCGCCCCTGGAGAAAGGAAGCAAAATGAACCTCATCTATAACAGCGAGCAATACAGCGTTGTCGAATTCGGCGCCGATCGTAGTCTGGATGCATTGCGCTTTGGCGGCTATGAAATCGTCGACAAAGGCGGCAAGCGGGAGATTTTTATCAACGGCATCCTGGCACAGAACTTCCGCCGCGACGTCAACGAACTGATCGCCGGCGAGCCGACTATGGCCGAGATTGATGAATTTTTAGGCAGTTACGACGAACTCATGAGCCATCCGGTGCTGTTGCACTGACGGCTAGGGTCGTTTAGTCGCTCGTTTGAATCACAGGGCGGGTCACCTTACGGTGATCCGCCCTGTTCACTTTTGTGGTTGGTCTTGTTCGGATGCCCCCGGTAGTGCCGGTGATCGAATAGGCGAAGAGGATGTCGTCCTCCCTGTTATATTGTCAGTCGCAAGTTAATCGCTAGAAGAGATAAGAAATAATGTGTCAGCTACTCGGCATGAACTGCAATGTCCCGACCGACATCGTGTTCAGTTTTACCGGCTTCGCCATGCGCGGCGGCCATACCGACACCCACCATGACGGCTGGGGCATCGCCTTCTTCGAAGGCGCCGGCGTGCGCCACTTCGTCGATCACCAGGCGGCCATCGCCTCGCCGATCGCCGAGCTGATCAAGCGCTATCCGATCAAATCCACCAATGTCATCGCGCATATCCGCAAGGCGACGCAGGGCCAGGTCGCGCTGGAGAACTGCCACCCGTTCGTGCGCGAGTTGTGGGGGCAGTATTGGGTCTTCGCCCATAACGGCGACCTCAAGGAATTCCATCCGTTGCTGAACGGCGCCTTCCGCCCGGTCGGCAACACGGATAGCGAGCGGGCGTTTTGCTATATTCTGCAGCAGTTGCGCGCCCGTTTCGGCGAACAGCGTCCGGCGCTGGCGGAATTGCGGGCGGCGTTGGGCGCGCTGGTCGACGAAATCGCCGCCCACGGCACCTTCAATATGCTGCTATCGTCCGGCGGCGAACTGTTCGCCCATTGCTCGACCAACCTGTTCTATCTGGTGCGCAAATATCCGTTCGACACCGCCAAGCTGTCCGACGAGGATGTCAGCGTCGATTTTTCCCAGGTGACCACGCCCAACGACCGGGTGGCGATTATCGTTACCCAACCGCTAACGACCAATGAACAATGGACAGCATTTGCCAGCGGCGAACTGAAGCTTTTTATCGACGGTGTGCCACAAGCGATTGATTAAACGCTAAATTGTCAAGACAGTCGGGATTATTGCTGTCAAAATCTTAGTACAGCGAAATATTCGCTCCCTGACAAGAATGGCAGAAGCAATGATCGATCTCTCCCAACATGACGCCGGCCCGCGCAATCTGCGCGTGCGCGAATTCTATCTGGGACGCCAGCCGATCCTCGACCGTAACCAGAACCTGTTCGGTTATGAATTGCTTTTCCGTAATGCTCCGGTTGGCCCGGCCCACATCACCACCGAGCTGTCGGCGACGGCGGCGGTGATCGCCCACGCGTCGCAGCTGGGCATGGAAAAGACCGTCGGCGACGCGCTCGGTTTCGTCAATGTCGACGCCGACGTCATCATGACCGACATTTTTTCCTTCCTGCCGCGTGAAAAAATGGTGCTGGAGATTTGCGCCACCGAGCCGGTCACGCCGCGATTGCTGGCGCGTGTGGAGGAATTGGCCGGCCAGGGTTTCCGCTTTGCGCTCGCCGATGTCAGCGGCGAGAGCGAGACCGTCGGCGCGCTGCTGCCGTGGATCGAGTACGTCAAAATGGACATGCGCAGCACGCCGCTGTCGATCTTGATGAAGCTGGCGCCGCGCTTCCGCCAGCAGAAAAAGAAACTCGTGGCGGAGAAGGTCGAAACCCGCGAGGAATTCAAGAACGCGCTGGACCTGGAGTTCGATTATTTCCAGGGTTATTACTTCTCGCGGCCGGTCATCATGAGCGGCAAGAAGCTGTCGCCGTCGCAGCTGGCGGTGATGGAGTTGATGACCCTGGTGACGTCGGACGCCGACAATATCGATATCGAGCGCGCGATCAAGCGCGACGTCTCGCTGGCGCTCAATCTGCTGCGGCTGGTGAATACCCCGGCGGTGGGCGCGCGCCAGCGCATCGATTCGCTGAGCCAGGCGGTGACCTTGCTGGGCCGGCGCCAGTTGCAGCGCTGGCTGCAGATCATGTTATATGCCGAACCGAGCAAGCGCGGTCACAGCATGACGCCGTTGTTGATGCTGGCGACCACGCGCGGCCGCCTGCTGGAACTATTGGCCAGCAAGCTGCGGCCGAGTCAGCGCCACGTCGCCGATATCGCCTTCACCGTCGGCATCATGTCGTTGATGGATACCTTGTTCGGCATGCCGATGGCGGACATCCTGGCGCAGATACCGGTCAACGACGACGTTTCGCAAGCGCTGCTGTATCGCGACGGCTTCTACGGCGACCTGCTCAAGCTGGCCGAATGCATCGAGCGCATCGAAGAGATGGACGAGCACATCGTCCCCGCGCTGCGCAATCTGGCGATGTCCACCGACGAGTTGGTGGAGCTGGAGCTGGCCGCGTTCGAGTGGAGCGACAACGTGGTGCGGTACGCGCTGTGAAGGTTGTTATCAGCCCTTGAGGGAAATTCTCAATCACCTCGGAACCACGTAGGGCGGATTAGGCGGCACGCCGTAATCCGCCATGCATGCGTCGCCGACGGAGCATGCATTGGCGGATTACGCTGCGCTAATCCGCCCTACGTCGCGTGCCCGGCCCCCGGCCAATGCTTGACCAGCTCCGGATCGGTGCGCATCTCCCACAGCGCCAGCACCGCCACCGCGACGCCGACGATCACCGAGTTCCACGTCAACTCGACGTCGCCGGCCAGCCCCAGCACCCACGGCGATACCGCCACCCATATCCCCAACAGCAGGTTGATCGTCACGGCCCAGAAGTAAGTCTTGTACAGATCGAACGCCGCCAACAGCGCGATCACCGCGCCGGAAATAAATGCGGTCCATGCCTGCAGCGACGGTATCGGATAGCCGAACACCCAGGGTGTGATAAAGAACCACAAGCCCAGTAACAGGATCAGCTGGTCCTGCCAGCGCCTGGCGGACGTGTTGGATGTAGTTGCCATACTTTCCTCCCTAGTATCCCGCCGAATGACGGCTTACTTTCTTAGTCCGTTGGCGTTCTTAAAAGTTCAACGTTGCCCAAACCTGGACCGGCGTGCCGCTCAGCGTTTCAGGCCGTCGATGAAGCCGGACAGATCGCGGTTGAACCGGTCCGCCTCCTCGAGGAACGGCGCGTGGCCCGAGGCGTCATATAGCTTGCTGCGGATACGCGGATTCACTTCGGCCGCCCTGGCGATCGACGGCCGCGTCTTGACCAGCGCGTCCTGGGCGCCGTAGATCAGCAGCACCGGCACCTTGGCCTTGCCCAGGCCGCCGGCGACGTCGACCTTCATCGACTGGACCGCGCGCTGCATGTCCCAGGAGGCCACGGCGGCGTTGGCCAGCAGGCGCTCGAAGTCGGGCGCGGCGGGCTGGGTGTGGAAGCACAGCCGCAGGAAATCGCGCACCGCATCCAGGTGCGTCTTCAAGTCCGGCGCGTTCAGGTCGCGGTAGACCTCGGGGTGGGCGACGATCTGCTCCGGTTTGAGTTCGATCACGCCATCGACGTACACCGCGCCGGCGATCGCGCCATCCCCGTACGCCGCCAGATAATTCGAGATGACCGCGCCGCCCAGCGACCAGCCGACCAGCACCGGCCTGGCCGCCCGCGACGACTTGATGACGGCTTGCAGATCGTCCGCCCAGCGTCGTCCGTCGCTGTACGCTTCGGCATCGGCCGGCTTGCCGGACAGCCCGTGTCCGCGCATGTCGTAGCTGATCAGCCGGTAGCGTTGCAGCCGTGGATCGCCCACTTGCGCTTCCCAGTTGAGGGTGCTGCCCAGCAGGCCGTGGATGAAGATTACCGGGGCGCCTTGCGGATCGCCGGATTCGCGCACGGCCAGCGTGACGCCGTCCGGCGCGGCGACGGTATAGGTTTTTGTTTCGGCCTGGGCGGACGACGCGGCGGCCAGCGCGCAGGCGAGCAGCATGGCGCGCAGCAAGGGAAGTATTGACTGGAAGAGGGTCATGGCGCGGCTCCAAAAGTTGATCGGGAGCGCGTAGTGTCAACCCTCACGCCGGTGTCAGGGTCAAGCGGAAAATGCTATCCTGTTCGCATGACCAAAGCAAACCATTCCGAGCCGCTCAGCATCGGCAAGCTGGCCGGCGCCACCGGCGCCAGCGTGCGCTCGATCCGCCACTATGACGATCACGGGCTGCTCAAATCGCTGCGCGCCAGCAACGGCTACCGGGTTTTCCCACCTGCGGCCGTCACCCAGGTGAAGCAGATCCAGCGCATGATCGCGAGCGGATTCAGCCTGGCGGAGATCCGTTCGTTTCCCGATTGTATGTTGATGATAGAAGGCGCTGCGGCGTGCAGCGAGACCACCGAAGCGCAGCGCAAGCGGCTGGCGTCGATTGAAAAACAGATCGCGGAGCTGGAGCGGCGCCGCGCGCGCCTGCTTAAAACGTTGGCCGAGGGCACCATTCCTCCGCTCGATTAGCGCGCGGCGCCGGGCTCAATGTCCAGTCCGTGTAGAAATGGTGGACCTGACCCCGGAGTTGCGTTTAAGACAGGTTCGGCGCCAGCCAGCGCTCCAGCTCGGCCTTGTCGACGTTGCGGCGCGCGGCCATGTCGGCCAGTTGGTCTTCGCCGATTTTGCCGACCACGAAGTACTTCGATTCCGGATGGGCGAAGTAGAAGCCGGAGACGGCCGCGCCCGGATACATGGCGAACGATTCGGTCAGTTCCATGCCGATCTCTTCGGCCTGCATGGTCTTGAACATGTCGCGCTTGACCGTGTGCTCCGGGCAGGCCGGGTAGCCCGGCGCCGGACGGATGCCGGCGTACTTCTCGGCGATCATGTCATCGTTGCTCAGATCTTCTCCCGCCGCGTAGCCCCACAGGTCCTTGCGGACGCGCTCGTGCAGGTATTCTGCGAAGGCCTCGGCCAGGCGGTCGGCCAGCGATTTGAGCATGATCGACGAGTAGTCGTCGTGTGCATCCTCGAAGCGCTTCTCGTACTTTTCGATGCCCAGGCCGGCGGTGACGGCGAACATGCCGATGTAATCCTTCACGCCCGATTCTTTGGTGGCGATGAAGTCGGACAGGCACTGGTTCGGCCGCTGCACGCCGTCGACCACCGGCTTGACGCCCTGCTGGCGCAGGCCGTAATACGTGAAGTCGACCGTGCTGCGGGTGTCGTCGGTGTAGATCTCGATGTCGTCGTCGTTGACGGTGTTTGCCGGCAGCAGCGAGATGACGCCGTTGGCGGTCAGCCAGCGGCCGTCGATGACTTTCTTCAGCAGCGCCTGGCCTTCCTCGAACACCTTGGTGGCCGCCTCGCCGACCACTTCGTCGGTCAGGATGGCGGGGAACGGGCCGGCCAGGTCCCAGGTCTGGAAGAACGGGCCCCAGTCGATGTAGCGCGCGATGGTGGCCAGGTCGACGTTCTTGAACTCGCGGCGGCCGATGAACTTCGGCTTGACCGGCGCGCTCGCGCCGTCGAAGGACAGCTTCATCTTGTTGGCGCGCGCGTCCTTGAGCGACAGCATCGGCAGCGCTTTCTTGTTGGCGTGCTGCTCGCGGATGCGCACGTAGTCCTGGGCGATGTCGTCGATGTACTGCTGGCGGCTTTCGGGCGTCAGCAGCGACTGCGCCACCGACACCGAACGCGAGGCGTCCGGCACGTACACCACAGGACCCTCGTAGTTGTGGGCGATCTTGACGGCGGTGTGGGCGCGGCTGGTGGTGGCGCCGCCGATCAGCAGCGGGATTTTCAACATGCGGAAATGCTCGTCGCGCTGCATCTCCTTGGCGACGTAGGCCATCTCCTCGAGCGACGGCGTGATCAGGCCGGACAGGCCGATGATGTCGGCGTTTTCCAGCTTGGCGCGCGCCAGGATCTCGGAGCAGGGCACCATCACGCCCATGTTGACGACCTCGAAGTTATTACACTGCAGGACCACCGAGACGATGTTCTTGCCGATGTCGTGGACGTCGCCCTTGACGGTGGCGATGACGATCTTGCCCTTCGGTTTGGCGACGATGCCGGTGCGCTTTTCCTCGGCCAGCTTTTCCTCTTCGATGTACGGAATCAGGTGGGCCACGGCCTGCTTCATCACGCGCGCCGATTTGACCACCTGCGGCAGGAACATCTTGCCCTGTCCGAACAGGTCGCCGACGATGTTCATGCCGTCCATCAGCGGGCCTTCGATCACGTGGATCGGACGGCCATTGGCGGCCAATACCTGCTGGCGCATTTCCTCGGTGTCGTCGGTGATGAACTGGGTGATGCCGTGCACCAGCGCGTGCGCCAGGCGCTTTTCAACCGGGGCGTTGCGCCATTCCAGGTTCTGCGCGTCCTGCTTGCCGGCGCCGGCCTTCAGCGTGCCGGCGATGTCGATCATGCGCTCGGTGGCGTCGTCGCGGCGGTTCAGCACCACGTCCTCGACGCGTTCGCGCAGTTCGGCCGGCAGGTCGTCGTAGACGCCGACCATGCCGGCGTTGACGATCCCCATCGTCATGCCGGCTTTGATCGCGTGGTACAGGAACACGGTGTGGATCGCCTCGCGCGCCGGGTCGTTGCCGCGGAACGAGAACGAGACGTTGGAGACGCCGCCCGAGATCTTCGCGTGCGGCAGGTTCTCCTTGATCCAGCGGGTGGCGTTGATGAAGTCCACCGCGTAGTTGTTGTGCTCCTCGATGCCGGTGGCGATGGCGAAGATGTTCGGGTCGAAGATGATGTCTTCCGGCGGGAAGCCGACCGTGTTCACCAGCAGCTTGTAGGCGCGCTCGCAGATCTCGATCTTGCGCTCGAAGGTGTCGGCCTGGCCTTTCTCGTCGAAGGCCATGACGATGACGGCGGCGCCGTAGCTCAGGCACAGGCGCGCCTGGCGGATGAACTCCTCCTCGCCTTCCTTCATCGAGATCGAATTGACGATCGATTTGCCCTGCACGCATTTGAGGCCGGCCTCGATCACCGACCATTTCGACGAGTCGATCATGATCGGCACGCGCGAGATGTCCGGCTCCGACGCGATCAGGTTCAGGAAGCGCGTCATCGCCGCCTGCGAGTCCAGCATCGCCTCGTCCATGTTGATGTCGATGACCTGGGCGCCGTTTTCCACCTGCTGGCGCGCCACCGACAGCGCCTCGTCGTACTGCTCGTTCAAGATCATGCGCGCGAACGCCTTCGAGCCGGTGACGTTGGTGCGCTCGCCGACGTTGACGAACAGCGAGCTCTCGTCGATCGTGAACGGCTCAAGGCCCGACAGGCGCTGCGCCACCGGCACCTCCGGCACCGCGCGCGGCGCGGTGGTGGCGAGCATTTCGCCGATGGCCTTGATGTGGTCCGGCGTGGTGCCGCAGCAGCCGCCGGCGATGTTGACGAAGCCGGCGTCGGCGAACTCGCGCAGCAGCGCCGAGGTGTCGGACGGCAGCTCGTCGAAGCCGGTGTCGCTCATCGGGTTGGGCAGGCCGGCGTTCGGGTAGATGCAGACGAAGGTGTCGGCGATCTGCGACAGTTCCTGCGCGTAGGGGCGCATCAGCGCCGCGCCGAGCGCGCAATTGAGGCCGATCGTCAGCGGCTTGGCGTGGCGCACCGAGTTCCAGAACGCCGGCACGGTTTGGCCGGACAGGATGCGCCCGGAGGCGTCGGTGACGGTGCCGGAGATCATCAGCGGCAGGCGCGGCAGGCCCGGGTTCCCGGCATAGAATTTGTCGATCGCGAACAGCGCGGCCTTGCAGTTCAGGGTGTCGAAGATGGTTTCGACCAGCAGCACGTCGACGCCGCCCTCGACCAGCGCGGTGGTCTGCTGGAGGTAGGCCTCGACCAGTTGGTCGAAGGTGATGTTGCGCGCGGCCGGGTCGTTGACGTCCGGCGAGATCGACGCGGTCTTCGGCGTCGGCCCGAGGGCGCCGGCGACGAAGCGCGGTTTGTCGGCGCTGCTGTACTTGTCGCACGCGGCGCGCGCCAGCCTGGCCGCCTGCAGGTTCATCTCGTAGGCCAGGTGGGCCATGTGATAGTCGTCCTGGGCGATCGTGGTGGCGCCGAAGGTGTTGGTTTCGATCAGGTCGGCGCCGGCGGCCAGGTAGCGCTCGTGGATTTCCTGGATCACGTGCGGCTGCGTCAACGTCAGCAGCTCGTTGTTGCCCTTGACGAACAGCTCGCGCGCGCCGCTGTCGGCCGGCGCGGCGAAGTCGATGAAGCGTCCGGTGGGGCCGCCACGGTAGGCTGTCTCGTCGAGCTTGTACTGCTGGATGATCGTGCCCATCGCGCCATCGAGGATCATGATGCGGCGCGCCAGGATTTCGCGCAGCTGGGCATCGGTCTTGGACATGACGGTATGGGACACGGAGTTGTTCATCTATTACTTTCTTTGATCGGAGGGCGCGGCGGACGAGAGCGGTCGCCGGTCTAAAATTATACGGCATCCCTGAATAAGCTTCAGGCAACCGCTGCGTCCCAGCAACAGAAATTCGGTTGACAATGTTTTTCAGCCGCCAAATACTGTACATATCGGTTCACTTTTGAACTTTTGTGTTTGCAGACAGAGGGAAGCATTTATACTTCCCGTTCGTAAATAAAGGAATTCTTGATGTCCATCTCCTTCGCATTTCGCAGCATCGCCGCCGTCGGCGCGTTGACCCTGGCGCTGGGCGCCAATGCCGAAAGTTTCGCCTCGTCGGCCTCCAGCGCCGGTTCCGCGTCAAGCGGCAGCGTCTCCGATTCCCTGTCCGGTTCCAGCGACAGCTCCAAGGGCGACCGCAAGGTGGCCGATGGCGACTACCGCATCATCCAGATCGCGCAGACGCCGGACCGCGCGGGCCGCACCCGCCTGACCCTGCAGGCCGATAATCCGGACGAACGCATCGTGCTGGACATGCCGCAGGCGACCTTCGAGCAGCAGCAACTGGCGGCCGGCGACAAGATGTATGCGCAAAACCGCGTCTACGGCATCGAGTTCGGTCGCGGCGACACGCGCCAGCCGTTCTATCTGGTGCTGGCCGACGAGTGGTACAGCGAACTGGCTTCGCGTCCGGTCACGCTTTAAACGTTGGTGAAGACCTTGCGCGCGCTGGCGCCGCTGCTGCTGGCGTGCGCCGTGTTGGGCGCGTCCGGCGCGGCGCACGCCGGCGCTTCCAACTCGTCACGCTTTTGCGACCGCGCGCAGCCGCTGACGGCGGCCGAGCAGGATCGCCTGCTGCGCTTCGCCGGCGTGCTGCGCGAGGAACTGGCGGGCGGCGGCGACAGTGTGGCGCTGGTCAGCCGCTCCGGTCTGGACTTGTCGCGTTTCGGCATCCGCTATTCGCATGCGTCGCTGGCGTGGCGCTCGGAGGAGGGCGTGTGGTCGGCGCGCCAGTTGTACTACGCCTGCGATGAGAGCCGGCCGCGCATTTTCGATCAGGGCCTGGCCGGTTTCGCCATGGGCACCGACGATCCCAAAGTGGGCTACCTGAGCATCGTACGGCTGCCGCCGGAATCGGTGCTGGCCCTGCGCCCGGCCTTGCTGGACCGGCCGCGCGTGCAGCATATGCTGGCCGCGCGATACAGCGCGAATGCCTACGCTTACAGCACGCGCTACCAAAACTGTAATCAGTGGGTGATGGAGATGCTGGCCGCCGGCTGGGGCGATCTGCCCGATGGCGGCGATCTGCGCGAGAGGGCGCAGGATTGGCTGCGCGGGCAGGGGTATGCGCCGGAGCCGGTCGATGTCAATTCACGGCTGCTGATGCTGGCGTCGTACTTCGTGCCGCTGGTGCATTTGAGCGATCATCCGGAGCGGGATGTGGCGGAGATGAAGCTGCGGGTCAGCCTGCCGTCGACGATAGAGACTTTTGTGCGGGCGCGTTTCCCGGCCAGCGAGCGCGTGGAGCTTTGCCATGACGATCGGCGCATCGTCGTCCGGCGTGGCTGGACGCCGATCGCCGACGGCTGCAAGCCGGAAGAGGGCGATCGCGTGGTGCGGTTGGATTAGGACCGGACGTCGCGCTGTGCGTGGGCGATCGCGTCATCCAATCGGTCATTCCCCCAGAACATCGCGTCGCCGACCATGAAGGTCGGGGCGCCGAAGATGTGCCGCGCCCTGGCTTGTTCGGTGCGCGCGCGCAGGCGGGCTTTGTTGTCGTCGGTTTGGGCCTCGCGCAGGATGGCGCCGGCGTCCTGGCCGAGGGCCGACAGGATGTCGGCGATGCAGTCGGCACTGGCGATGTCGCGGTCGTCGGCGAAATTGGCCAGCATCGCGCGCTCGCAAAAGTCCGTCATCCATGGCTGGTCTTCGCACAGGATGCCGACGCGGGCGGCGAGCATCGAATTGCGCGGGAATTCGGATGGTTGGCGCCAGGGCAGGCCGTACTTGGCGCATTGGCGCGGCATGTCCTGCCAGACGTAGGCGCCTTTGTCTTTTTGCAGGACGAAGGGGGAGGTGTTCCAGCCCGCGTCCTTGAAGATGGGGCCGAGCAGGAAGGGGCGCCAGACTACGCCATCGGGGACGAGTTGGCGGATGCGCATCACGCTCAGGTAGCTGTAATTGCTGGCGAAGTCGAACCAGAATTCGATGGGCATATGATGTCCCCTTCCTTGCTCGGAGTGTTACAGGACCGTCACCAGCTTCTCGCGCGAACGGCGCACCTTCTTCAGGCCTTCCAGCCAGTCGCCTTCGGGTTCGCGGTAGCCGAGCGGCAGTATCACGACGCTGCGCAGGTTGCGCTCCTTGAGCGACAGGATGTTGTCGACGGCGGCCGGATCGAAGCCTTCCATCGGCGTGCTGTCGACGCCCTCAAACGCTGCCGCGACCAGCGCCACGCCCAGCGCGATGTAGGTCTGGCGGGCGGCCGATTCGTAGTTGCCCGACTGGCCGCGCGCGGCGACGATGCCTTTCAATTTGGCGCGGTAGGCTTCCCAGCCCTCGTTGACGGTGCCGCGCTGTTCGTTGGTCAGGTCGAACATCATGTCGATGCGTTCTTCGGTGATGTCGTCCCAGGCGGCGAACACCAGCAGGTGCGACGCTTCCGTCACCGGCGACTGGCCCCAGGCGACTTCGCGGATCTTGGCGCGCAATTCCGGGTTTTCAACGACGAACACCTCGAACGGCTGCAGGCCGCTGGAGGTCGGTGCCAGGCGCACCGCTTCGAGGATGCGCTCGAGCTTGTCGGTATCCACTTTCTTGGAAGGATTGTATTTCTTGGTGGCGTAGCGCCAGTGCAGCTTGTCGGTCAAATCGGTCATGTAGGGCTCCTGTCTAAAGTGCTTCCAGGCGAGGCTGGAAGCGGGGAACCATCATAACGTGCAATCCAAGAGCTTGCTTAAACCCGCCCGAATCTTACTCGAAAGTAAGGTTCTCCAGCGGGAAACCCTTGATGAACTCGGCGGCCGGCAGGCGCTTGCCGCCCGGTTTTTGCAGCTCCGTCAAGCGCAGCGCGCCGGTGCCGCAGGCGACCACGATGCCGTGTTGCGCGTCGGCCGCCAGCACCTGGCCGGCCGGCGTTTTGCTGTCGGCCGCCATCACTTCGGCGCCCCACAGCTTGACGTTGACGCCGTTGACCGTGGCGTGCGCGCCGGGGAAGGGATTGAAGGCGCGGATCTTGCGGCCGATCTCGACGGCGGACATGCCGAAGTCCAGCGCGGCCTCCTCCTTGCTGATCTTGGCGGCGTAGGTGACGCCTTCCTCCGGCTGCGTGACCGCTTCGAGCTGGTTGTGTTCCATCTTGCGCAGCGCCTCGACGATCATCTTGCCGCCCAGCGCGGCCAGCTTGTCGTGCACCATGCCGGTGGTGTCGCGCTCGCCGATGGCGACGCGCTCGGTCAGCAGCATCGGGCCGGTGTCCAGGCCTTCCTCCATCTCCATGATGGTGATGCCGGTTTCCTCGTCGCCGGCCTCGATGGCGCGGTGGATCGGCGCGGCGCCGCGCCAGCGCGGCAGCAGCGAGCCGTGGATGTTGAGGCAGGGTTTGATGTCAAGCGTGCTGCGCGGCAGGATCAGGCCGTAGGCGGCCACCACCATGACGTCGTACGGCGTCGACAGCAGGCGCGCGTGGGCGGCCAGCGCCTCCCCGGCGCGTTGCGGGTCCTTGCTGTCGGTGCGCAGCGACAGCGGCTGCAGCACCTCGATGCCGTGCGCGACCGCGTATTGCTTGACGGCCGACGGTTGCAGATGCATGCCGCGACCGGCGGGGCGGTCGGGCTGGGTCAGGACCAGCGGGATTTCGAAGCCGGCCTCATGCAGTGCTTGCAGCGCCACGGCGGCGAATTCCGGGGTGCCGGCGAAGATGACTTTCATGCGTAGGCTTTCATGCTCAGTACCGGCGGCCCTGCGCGCGCAGTTGCGCTTCGCGCTCGAGGCCGCGTTCTTCCTTGATCATCTTGGTCTTGATGCGGTTGCGCTTGAGCGGCGACAGGTATTCGACAAAGACCTTGCCCAGCAGGTGGTCCATCTCGTGCTGGATGCAGACGGCCAGCAGGCCGTCGGCTTCGACCTCGAACGGCTGGCCCTTGACGTCGAGCGCGCGCACCTTGATCCTGGCGTGGCGTTCGACGCCGTCGTAGACGCCCGGCACCGACAGGCAGCCTTCGTCGTAGACCTGCTTCTCGTCGCTGGCCCAGATGATTTCCGGGTTGATGTAGGCCACCAGCGCGTCCTTGGTCTCGGTGATGTCGATGACGACCAGTTGTTCGTGCACGTCGACCTGCGAGGCGGCCAGGCCGATGCCGGGCGCGTCGTACATGGTCTCGGCCATGTCGGCGACCAATTTCTCCAGGCGCTCGTCGAAGACGGTGACTGGCTTGGCGACCTTGTGCAGGCGTGGGTCGGGGTAACGCAGAATATTTAAGATGGCCATGTCTGTACTGTGTTGATAACTATGTGATTGCCTTGATAACGCGCGGCCCTGGAAGACGGTTGCCGCGGCGATTTCCCCCACCAAAAATGCAACAGCCGCGCTGCTTGCCGTAGCGCGGTTTCGCTTGCTAGTTCAGGGTTTTATGGGCAGAATTTGATTCAAATTAGCAACCTTATCCTCTGATAAGGAGACTGCTTGCTGTTGTGTGCCGGCGCTGGTTGCTAGCGCATCTACCGGACCTACTAATGAAAAATTTTAGCACAGTCGGCACCCGCTTAGTATGGACGGCTCTATTTTGCGGCGTGGTGGCGGCTCCGGCGGCCTCGGCGGCGGCCGCGCTCAAGTGCGCGTTCCGGGCCGATGCGCCCGACCAGCACACGGTGGTCCGGGGCGATACGCTGTGGGACATCTCCGGTAAATTCCTGCAACAGCCGTGGTGCTGGCCGACCGTCTGGGGCATGAACCGCGACGAAATCGCCAATCCGCACTGGATCTATCCGGGCCAGATCATCTGGTTCGACCGCACGGCGGGGCGCCTGCGGCTGGGCAACAGGATCGACGCCAACGATCCGGCCACCCAGCGCCGCTCGCCGGGCGTGCGCACCGAGGGCCTGGGCAAGGACGCGGTGCCGTCGATACCGGCCGGCGTCATCGAACCCTTCCTGAGCCAGCCGCTGATCATCGAAAACGACGAACTCGCGGGCGCGCCGCGCATCGTCGCCACCCAGGACGACCATGTGTTCATCGGCAAGGACGACAAGGCGTATGTGCGTGGCGAACTCAAAGGCAATACCTCGTTCCAGGTGTTCCGGCCGGGCAATCCCCTGCGCGACCCGGTCACCAAGCAGGTGATCGGCCACGAGGCCTTCTATCTAGGCACGCTCAAATTGCAGGCCGCCGCGCAGCCGGCCAGCGGCAGCGATGTGCACACCTTCGTCGTCGCCAGCGCCAAGGAGGAAATGGGCAAGGGCGACCAACTGCGCGCCATTCCGCCGATGCCGATGCAGAACTACGTGCCCCATCCGCCCGAGCAACGGGTGGAGTCGCGCGTGATGGCCATCTACGGCGGCGTCACGCACGCCGGCCAGAACCAGGTGGTCAGTATTAATCGCGGAAAGCTTGACGGACTCGATGTCGGCGCCGTGCTGCAGCTGTACCATGCGGGAAGAACTGTGAGCGATTCCACTGCGCCGAAGAGCTGGCTGGGGATGCGCGAACAGCAGGTCAGGTTGCCGGACGAGCAAGTGGGCAGCCTGTTTATCTTCCGCGTGTTCAAGCATATTTCCTACGGCTTGATCATGCAGGTGACGGCGCCGGTGGAAGTGGGCGACGTCGCCAAGTCGCCGGAGTGACCCCCGCCGTGCAAGCCACGGAAACCCCCACCCCTCCCACGGCGCCCGCGCTGATCGCCTGGCTGCGCCTGGAGCGCACCGAAGGCGTCGGCCTGCTGAGCGCGCACCGGCTGCTCGACAGGCTGGGCTCGCCGCAAGCCATCTTCGACGCCAGCCGGCAGCAACTGCTGGCGCTGGTCAAACCCGACCAGGCCGACGCCCTGCTGCGGCCGCCAGCGCCCGCCGAAGCGGCCGCCCTGGCGGCCCAGGCCGACGCGGTGCTGGCCTGGCGCGGGCAGCCGGGCAATCTGTTCCTGACGCTGGACCATCCCGACTATCCGGCGCGGCTGCGCGAGATCGCCGCCGCGCCGCTGATGCTCTACGTCAAGGGCCGCGCCGAGCTGCTGACGCGCAGATCGGTGGCGGTGGTCGGTTCGCGCAACGCCAGCGTCCAGGGCATGCTCAACGCCGAGCGCATGGCGCACGCGCTGGCGGACGCGGGACTGACCATCGTCTCCGGCCTGGCGCTGGGCATCGACGCGGCCGCGCACGCGGGCGGCCTGTGCGGCGACGGCGGCACCGTGGCCGTGATCGGCACCGGCGCCGACCGCATCTATCCGGCCAGCAACGGCAATCTCGCGCGCCGCATCGCCGAGGAGGGGTGTATCGTCAGCGAGTACCCGCTCGGCACACCGCCCTTGCGCGACAATTTTCCACGCCGCAATCGCGTCATCAGCGGGTTGGCGCACGGGGTGCTGGTAGTGGAGGCGGCCGCCAAGTCCGGCTCGCTGATCACGGCGCGGCTGGCCATCTCCCAGGGGCGCGACGTGTATGCGATGCCGGGTTCGGTCCACGCGGCGCTGGCCAAGGGTTGCCACCGCTTGATACGCGAGGGCGCCAAGCTGGTCGAAACGGCCGCCGACGTGCTGGAAGATATGCAAATGGCGACCGACGGCATGGCCGGCGCCCGGCCCGCGATCGACGACAGCTTCGTCGACCGGGTGCTCGACGCGATCGGCGAGCATCCGGCCCGCGCCGACACCTTGGCGGTCAGGCTGGGACAGTCCGCCGCCGAGCTGCAGGGGCAGTTGCTGGCGCTGGAACTGGCCGGTTTGCTGGAGCGTTTGCCGGGTGGAATGTTTCAACGGTTGCGTGGGTAGACAGTTGACGAAGTGGCAAACTGCCAGGCAAGCTGTGCGGTACTTGTGTCCGATCTGTTTTAACTGATAGAGTAGAGCCATGTTCGACATCCTTGTTTATCTCTACGAGACTTATTACCGTCCCGATGCTTGCCCGGAACCGGCTGCGTTGGCCAAGAAGCTGTCGGCTGTTGGTTTTGACGATGTCGAGATTTCCGAGGCATTGGTCTGGCTCAACGACCTGACGGCCATGGCCGGCGTCGAGCAGTCGCTGACGGCCGCCTCGACCGGCACCCGCTTCTACGTCGAGGAGGAGCAGGACGTGCTCGGCACCGCCGCGATCGGCTTCATCCAGTTCCTGGAATCGGCCAAGGTCTTGTCTCCGCTGCAACGTGAAATCGTTGTCGAGCGGGCGCTGGCGCTCGAAGAGGCACCGGTCACGCTCGGCAAGCTCAAGGTCATCGTGCTGATGTTGCTCTGGAGCCAAGGCAAGGAACCGGACGCGCTGATGTTCGACGACCTGTTCGGCTCGGACGAAGACCAGGCGCCGCGCCTGCTGCACTAATAAGAACAGCCGGCGCGCCCGCCGGCGACCGTTCTCCGTTCCAAAAAGCAACACATTCACCGCTGCCTGGCCATGCGTCGGCGAGATGTCACGTTGATCCGCCGCGCGGTTTGCTTGCAGTCCTGCCGACAACCCGCTTATCATTTGCGCTTTGACAAGACTGTCACACTCCGGCCTTGCCATCGGCGGCGCAAAAGTGCAGACTGCGGCGCGATCCATGTATGATGCGCATGCTGTACCCACCCCAAGTGTTAAAAAACGAGATACGAAATATGACGAAAACCCTCATCATCGCCGAGAAGCCTTCTGTCGCGAACGACATCGCGAAGACGCTTGGCGGCTTCACCAAGCACGATGAGTACTTTGAATCCGACGAGTACGTGCTGTCCTCCGCCGTCGGCCACCTGCTGGAAATCGCCGTGCCGGAAGAGCACGACGTCAAACGCGGCAAATGGAGCTTCGCGCACCTGCCGATGATCCCGCCGTACTTCGCGCTCAATCCGATCGCCAAGACCGAGGCGCGCCTCAAGGTGCTGAACAAGCTGATCAAGCGTAAAGACGTCACCACCCTCATCAACGCATGCGACGCGGGCCGCGAAGGGGAGTTGATCTTCCGTTTGATCGCCCAGAACGCCAAGGCCAAGCAACCGGTCAAGCGCCTGTGGCTGCAATCGATGACGCCCGGCGCGATCCGCGAAGGCTTCACCCATCTGCGCTCCGACGAGGAAATGCTGCCGCTGGCCGACGCCGCGCGCTGCCGCTCGGAAGCGGACTGGCTGATCGGCATCAACGGCACCCGCGCCATGACCGCGTTCAACTCGAAAGAGGGCGGGTTCTACCTGACCACCGTGGGCCGCGTGCAGACGCCGACCTTGTCGATCGTGGTCGAGCGCGAAGAGAAGATCAAGAAATTCGTCGCCCGCGATTTCTGGGAAGTGCGCGCCGAGTTCGTGTGCGCCGCCGGCGTGTATGAAGGCCGCTGGCTCGACACCAAGTTCAAGAAGGACGAGACCGATCCGGAGAAGCGCGCCGAGCGCCTGTGGAGCAAGGCCGCCGCCGACTCGATCGCCATGGCTTGCCGCGGCAAGCAGGGCATCGTCACCGAGGAAGCCAAGCCGACCACGTCGATGGCGCCGGCGCTGTTCGACCTGACCAGCCTGCAGCGCGAGGCCAACTCGCGCTTCGGCTTCTCGGCCAAGAACACCCTGGGCCTGGCCCAGGCGCTGTACGAAAAACACAAAGTGCTGACCTACCCGCGTACCGATTCGCGCCACCTGCCGGAAGACTACATGCCGACCGTGCAGCAGGCGCTGGAAACGGTCAAGGAAAACCCGAACTACCACCAGTTCGCCAAGCAGATCCTCGACAAGGGCTGGGTCAAGCCGAACAAGCGCATCTTCGACAACACCAAGATCTCGGATCACTTCGCGATCATCCCGACCACGATCGCGCCGAAGAACCTGTCCGAGCCGGAACAGAAGCTGTACGACCTGGTCACGCGCCGCTTCATGGCGGTGTTCTTCCCGCCGGCCGAGTTCCAGGTCACCACCCGTTATACGGAAGTGTCCGGCCATCAGTTCAAAACCGAGGGCAAGGTCATGACCAACCCGGGTTGGCTGGCGATCTACGGCAAGGAAGCGTCGACCGACGACGACAAGGAAGGCAACGCCAACGGCAACCTGGTGCCGGTCGCCAAGGGCGAGAAGGTGCTCACCGACAAGGTCAACGCCAACGGCCTGGTCACCAAGCCGCCGGCGCGCTACACCGAGGCGACGTTGCTGTCCGCCATGGAAGGCGCCGGCAAGCTGGTCGAGGACGACGAGCTGCGCGACGCCATGGCCGGCAAGGGCCTGGGCACGCCGGCGACGCGCGCGGCCACCATCGAAGGCTTGCTGACCGAGCGCTATCTGTTGCGCGAAGGGCGGGAATTGATGCCGACCGCCAAAGCGTCGCAGCTGATGACGTTGCTGCGCGGCCTGGGCGTGAACGAACTGACCGCGCCGGAGCTGACCGGCGAATGGGAATACAAGCTGTCGCAGATGGAAAAGGGCAAGATCTCGCGCGAGGAATTCATGCGTGAAATCGCCCAGATGACGCAAGTCATCGTCAAGCGCGCCAAGGAATACAACAACGACACGATCCCCGGCGATTACGCCACGCTGACGACGCCGTGCCCGAACTGCGCCAGCGTGGTCAAAGAGAACTATCGCCGCTTCGCCTGCACCAAGTGCGATTTCTCGATGAGCAAAACGCCGGGCAGCCGCCAGTTCGAGATCGAGGAAGTGGAGCAGTTGCTCAAGGAACGCACCATCGGTCCGCTGCAAGGTTTCCGCTCGAAGATGGGACGTCCGTTCGCGGCCATCCTGCGCATCGTGCGCGACGAGGAAATCAAGAACTTTAAGCTGGAGTTCGACTTCGGCCAGAACGACGATTCGGAAGACGCGGAAGCGGTCGACTTCACCGGCCAGACGCCGTTGGGGCCTTGTCCGAAGTGCGCCGGCGGCGTGTACGAGATGGGTCTGGCGTATGTTTGCGAAAACAGCGTCGCCAAGCCGAAGACGTGCGACTTCCGCAGCGGCCGCATCATTCTGCAGCAGGAGATCTTGCCCGAGCAGATGGCCAAGCTGATCAACGAAGGCAAGACCGATCTGCTGCCGGGCTTCGTCTCGCAGCGCACGCGCCGTCCGTTCAAGGCCTTCCTGGTCAAGGGCAAGGACAACAAGATCAGCTTCGAGTTCGAGGAACGCAAGGCCAAGGCGCCGGCCAAGGGCAAAGCGGCAGCGGTGGCGGACGAGGGCGCCGACGGCGCCGCCGCCGAAGCGGCGCCGGCCAAGAAAGCGCCGGCCAAGAAGGCCGCCGCCGCCAAGGCCGCGCCAGCCAAGAAGGCTGCCGCCAAGAAAGCGCCGGCTAAAAAGGCCGCGCCGAAGAAGGCCGCCGCGACCGCCGAGTAAGCTTCGGCAGGCTGGCATAAAAAAGGACCGTCGAAGGTAACTTCGCGGTCTTTTTTTTATCGACTTCGGTCCGGTTTGGATTAAACTATTAACTTATTCGTTAATAGGTGAATTTCGTGGAACTAGATCGTGTATTTGAAGCCCTGGCGTCCAAGCCCCGAAGGCAAATCCTGGCCTATCTGTCTGCCACCGAGCTATCCACCTCGGATCTGGCCGCGCGCTTCGACATGAGCGCGCCAGCGATTTCCCGCCATTTGTCGATACTGGAAAACGCCGGCCTCGTCACCAGCGAACGCAAAGGGCAGTTCGTGCTCTACAAGTTAAACGCGGACAGCCTGGTGAACACCCTGACAGGTTACGCGCTGGAAGTTTGCCCGGTCGGGGCGCCGTTAAAACGGGAATCCCGCGCCCTCGGTAAGAATAAGAAAACCACTTAATCGGCCTCCATCGAAAGGAGTTGTCCATGCCCGCGTTTTCCAGTATCGACCAACATCGCGTCCGTGCCATGGATGCGAATAGCGTTGTGATCGGGAGGGTCGTCTACTCGCCGTTGAAGTCGCTATGGCTCCTGGGGATGGCCAGCGCGGCGCTCATTGGCGGCATCGTGACTTTCACGCCTGCCGCGTTTGCGTTATTTCTCGCATCGACCGCGCTCGTGCTGCTGTTCGGTCATTCTTTGGGCAGCCACCGCAAGCTGATACACGATAGTTTCCAGTGCCCGAAATGGCTGGAGTATGTATTGGTCTACCTGGGCGTCCAGGTTGGCTTGGCCGGACCGCTAGGTTTGCTGCGACAACATGAGTTGCGCGATTACGCGCAACGTCTGCCCGCCTGCCACGACTATCTACGTCATGGCCGCTCCGCCTGGGTGGACGCATGGTGGCAGCTGCATTGCGAACTGGTTCTGGCCAATCCGCCACGGGTGCATCTCGAGCCGCGCATCTCAGAGGATAAGTTCTACCGTTTTCTGGAGCGGACGTGGATGCTGCAACAATTGCCGATCGCCGCGTTGTTGTTTGGTTGGGGCGGCTGGTCGTTCGTTTTCTTCGGTACTTGCGCGCGTGTCACGGCCGGCGTGTTCGGCCATTGGCTCATCGGTTACTTCGCTCACAATCATGGCGACATGCATTACGAAGTGCGGGGCGCGGCGGTACAGGGACGCAACATCCGTCTCACGTCCCTGTTGACGATGGGAGAGTGCTGGCACAACAATCATCATGCGTTTCCAGGTTCCGCCCGCCTTGGCCTGAAGGCGGGCGAGTGGGACCCCGGCTGGTGGGTGCTGAGCATGATGCGCTGCACCGGATTGGCATGGAACCTCAGGCTGCCGGAGGATTTGCCGGAACGGCAGGAGTTGATCGCCCTGGAGTATCGCTACCGTCCGGTGTCGCACGGGGATAGCGGTTTTCTCACTTCAAATCGTCCGTTTCAAAGTAGACCGTGCCGGTGATGGCACTGGCGGGAACGTGCAGCGCGTCGGCCAGGGCCCGATCGGAGGGCTGCCGAAGCGCAGGCTTGGCCAGCGCGATGGCTGCGGTCGGCGCGCCGCTGGCGGCGGTATAGGCCACGATGTGGTCGAAGTCCGGCCGGCTGTCGATTTGCTTGACCAGGTAGCGCTGCCTGCCGCCGCCGAGCTGCATATAGCTGGCGCTGGCGTTGGCCTTCGCCGCCGGCGACAACCGGCGGAACATGATCACCTTGTCGACCACGATGGTGGCGGCCGCGTATTGCGTCAAGCCGCCGCGCTCGAAATGGCCTTGGACCAGGTCGGCCTGGAACCGGCGCAGCGGCGCGGCCGATCCGGGCGCCAGGCGCGACAGTTCAAATTTCTCGGGCGCGATGGTCCACAACACGGTCTTGCCGTCGAGCCGGGCGCGCAGCGCGGCATCGGTCGCCGGATCTGCCACGCGCACCCGCAGGATCACCTGATAATCGTGCGGCGCATGAAACAGCGGCAGATGGGACGCGTATAGTCCCTCCTTGCCGCCGAACAACGCCATGCCATGCTGGCCGTGGGTGGCGTCGGCCGCGCCTGCGGCGCCGGTGGCCAGCGCCAACGAGAAGAGGGCGGTGTTGCACCGCTGGTGAAAGGTCGTCATGCCCACGATGGTAAGGGGTCCGGCGTCGCGGGTAAAGGCTGTCGGAATTACTTTTTTGACATATTTAACGACCTGTTATCACAATTCTTTATTACAGCAGTAAATTAATTGCTGTGCTAAACTATTGATTCTTTGGGGCAATTTCATCCTTCTGCCCGATTCGCGGTTCTCAAACGTCGCACCGCTTCTTAATTCCAGATACTGCCCTGACGGGCGATTTTTACCATGAAAAATTTGAAAATCGGCACCCGCCTTGCCGCAGGCTTCGGCTTGGTCCTCGCCATGATGACTTTGATGACGGTGATCGGCATCACGCATATGCAAGACGTGGCCGAGGCGACCCGTGACATGATGCAACAGCCGCTGGCCAAGGAACGCATGATCAGCGACTGGTACCGGTTGATTCATACCAGCGTGCGCCGGACGTCGGCGATTTCGAAGAGTTCCGATCCTTCGCTCGGCCCGTTCTTCGCCGAGGAAACGGCCGCCTCCACAGCCGAAGTCAACGGCTTGCAAAAGAAGGTCGAGCCGCTGCTGGAGACCGAACAGGAAAAAAACCTGTTCGACCAGATGATGGCCAACCGCAAACGCTACCTGGCGTCGCGCGACACCATCGTCAAGCTGAAGAAGGAAGGGCAGCTCGAGCAGGCCAACGAGGTGCTCGACCAGCGCTTCACGCCGGACGGCAAGGCCTACCTGGGCTCGCTGAGCGGCTTGCTCGACATGCAGCGCAAAAGCATCGACGCCAACGCCGCCGAGATCGAGACGATCTATCAAAACAGCCGCCGTTTCATGATCGTCTTCGGCCTGGTGGTGCTGGCGCTGGGCGTCGGCTGCGCCTGGCGTTTGACGCGCGGCATCACGGTGCCGCTGAACCGGGCGGTGGACATCGCCGTGGCCGTGGCC
This sequence comes from Burkholderia sp. LMU1-1-1.1, assembly GCF_040675865.1. NCBI lineage: Bacteria > Pseudomonadati > Pseudomonadota > Betaproteobacteria > Burkholderiales > Burkholderiaceae > Burkholderia > Burkholderia sp. LMU1-1-1.1. Next base: position 42,483 of record NZ_JBEGHG010000018.1, read on the forward strand.
AGCAAGGATCTGACGTCGGCCATCGAGGTCGGCGCCACCGATGAAACCGGACGCCTGCTGCAAGCGCTGCGCTCGATGAACGACGGCTTGATCGGCATCGTCAACGACGTGCGCCGTGGCACGGAGAGCATCTCGACCGCGTCGGGCGAAATCGCCGCCGGCAATATGGACTTGTCGGCCCGCACCGAGGAACAGGCCTCCAGCCTGGAAGAGACGGCCGCGTCGATGGAAGAGTTGACGTCGACCGTCAAGCAGAACTCGGACAACGCCCGCCAGGCCAACCAGCTCGCGGTCAAGGCGTCGGAAGTGGCGCAGCGGGGCGGCTCGGTGGTGGCCGACGTGGTCGACACGATGGAAGCGATCAGCGGTTCGGCGCGCAAGATCGTCGACATCATCAGCGTGATCGACGGCATCGCCTTCCAAACCAACATCCTGGCCTTGAACGCGGCGGTGGAAGCGGCGCGCGCGGGCGAGCAGGGCCGTGGTTTCGCGGTCGTCGCCAGCGAGGTGCGCAGCCTGGCGCAGCGCAGCGCCACGGCCGCCAAGGAAATCAAAGCGCTGATCGACGACTCGCTGGAGAAGGTCGACGCCGGCAGCACCCTGGTCACGCAAGCGGGCATGACGATGAGCGACGTGGTCGACAGCATCCAGCGCGTCACCGACATCATGGGCGAAATCAGTTCGGCCAGCCACGAGCAGAGCGCTGGCATCGAACAAGTGAACCAGGCGGTCATCCAGATGGACCAGGTCACGCAGCAGAACGCCGCGCTGGTGGAGCAGGCGGCCGCCGCCGCTGCCTCGCTGAACGATCAGGCCGATGACCTGAAGGCCATCGTCAGCATCTTCAAAGTTGCATAACCGAGTTTATTGCGCTTGCAGCTCGACGTTGACCATGTTGTCGTCGGGCTTGCGGTCGATGAGCTTGTTGTCGGGGTCGATGCCGGCCTTGGCCGGGCGGCCGCTGACGATGACCGTGTAGCTGTTGTCCTTGCGGTCGATGAGTTTGCGCTCGCGGAGCAGGCTGTTGCCGTCCTTGTCGTCGACGCCGATGTCGATGTAGTCCTTCAACGCCGCGTCCCGCTCCTCGCCCTGGTCGTTGGCGCGCACCTTGGCCGCGCTGACGACGAAGCTGACCTCGTATCTGCCGTCGCCGAGCTTGCGCGCCGTGGCCGATACCCCGTGGTTTTCATATAGCACGATGTGGTTGAAGAGGTCGTCGATCAGGTAGGCGTACTCCGGCGGCGTGATGCCGCGCAGCGCGTCCACCAGCACCGAGACGCTCGGATACGGGCCGCCGCTGCGCCCGTGTTTGGCCAGCAGCTCCTTGAGCGCGCCGTTGATCCTGGCCTCGCCGAGAATGTCCTGCAACTGGTACATCGCCAGGCTGCCCTTGCGGTACTGGATGTAGTTCTGGTTTTCGTTGTCGGCCAGCGGCAATTCCTTCTTGCGCTCGAGCGCGCGCCCCAGCAGGTATTGGTGCAGGTCATAGCTCAGGAAGCGGCGCATCTTGCTGGCGCCGAAATTCTTCTTCATCACCATCAGCGCCGAGTATTCGGCCAGCGTTTCGCTCAGCACGCTGCCGCCGCGCGTGTTGCCGGCGACCAGCTGGTGGCCCCACCACTGGTGCGCCATTTCGTGCGCGGTGACGTAGAACGGGTAGTCGATGTCCTTCGGATTGCCGTCGTCGACCTTGGCGATGAAGCCCAGCGATTCGGCGTACGGGATGGTGTTCGGGAACGATTGCGCGAACGTGGCGTAGCGCGGGAATTCGACGATGCGCACCAGCTTGTGCTGGTACGGACCGAAGTTGCGCGTGTAGTAGTCGAGCGATTCCTTGATGCCCTTGTTCATGCGCTCGAGGTTGTACTCGTGGCCCGGGTGGTAGTAGATCTCGATGCCGACATCCTGCCACCAGTCGCGCTTGACCAGGTAGCGCGCCGACTGGAAGGCGTAGAAGTTCAGGATGGGCTGGTCCATCTTGTAGTGGTAGTAGTGCCGCCCCTTGCTGCTCCAGTCCTTGACCAGCGTGCCCGGCGCGATGGCGATCTGGTCGGCGCTAGTGCTGACGATGGCGTCGAAGCCGATCCAGTCGGCGTCGTTGCCGCTGAAATTGTTGGCCAGGCCGCGGGCGTCGTCGCGCGGCAACATGCGTTCGCGCGCGGCCAGCTTGTGCTTCTTGCGGTCGCGCGCGTCGCTCAATTCCTTCTCTTGCTGGTAGCCGATGTGCGGTAGCACGCCGTTGTTGAAGAAGGTGCCGTTGTGGACCACCGGCGTGTCCTGGCCCATGCCGAAGATGCCCTTGGGGACGTAGTCGACCTCGAACTCGAACGCGATCCGCGCGCCCGGCGCCAGCGGCTGGGCCAGCTTGTAGGTGTAGAAGCCGAGGTCGGTGTCGCGCAGGCCCGCGCGCACTTCCTGGCTGAAGCGCGCCTGGTACCCGGTGGCGTCGGCGTCCTGCTGGACGATGATGTCGCTGACCGGCTGCGCGGTCTTGTTTTGCAGCACGTAGCGGCCCTTGACCTTGAGGCTGCGCTGCGCCGGCGTGATGGCGACGTCGAGCTTGACGTCGGTGATGCGCGGCTGCGGCAACGCGGCGTATTGCTTGTACTTGCGTTCGTAGTCCGCGCGCTCGGCATCCTTTTGATAGGTCGACTTGTAGCAGTTGACGATGTGCGTGTTGTAGAGCAGTACCGCGCCGGCGCCGGCGAAGACCAGCGCGCCGGCGGCAATCGCCGTCAGCACCGGCCTGGTCAGCGCGTGGCGCGCCAGTTGCATGCGCTGGCGCCAGCCATCGTTGGTGCCGCGCGCCCAGAACAACAGCGAGCCGACCACCAGCAGCAGCGCGGCGCCGCCCCAGTAGGCTTCGAACCAGCGCTCGCGCGGCAGGAAGTGGCCGTAGCCGTTCATAGCGGAATAAATGAAGTGCGGCATTTCGCCGTAGGCCACCAGCGGCTGGCTCACGCCCATCGACACCATGGTCAAGGTGGCGACGTAGAACAGGATCATCGCGAAGTAGGCCAGGTAGCGCTGGTTGATCAGCACCTGCAGCGCAATCGCCAGCACCGCCGCCAGCGCGTAACCAGGCAGCTGGATCAGGAACAGCTGGTGCAGATACAGCCCCGGTTCCAGATTGAAATAGCCTTTGCAGATCTGGATCGTCATGCCACACAGCATGACGACACCCATCAGCAGCGCCTGCAGGCCGATCAGCGCGAACAGCTTGGCCATCAGCGGCAGCCAGCTCGGGATCGGCAGCGCGTCGAGCATCTGCGCCATGCGCGCCTCGCGCTCGCGCCACACCAGCTCGCCCGCGTAGAAGGTGGTGATCACCAGCATGAACAGCTCGAACGTTTCCGTCACCGAGTCGAGGATCAGGTAGGTGGCCGGATAGGTGTTGGTGCCGAACATCGAGCCCATGTCCAGCGCGCTGGCGAACATCATCAGCACGCCGGCCAGCACGATGACGACGAAGTAGATGTTCTTGGTGGTTTCGCGCAGGTTCAGCCAACTCATCTTGACGAGCAGTCCGGCCAGGCTGCGCGATTTGAAGTCCGGCGTTTCCTGGGTGTTGGTCGAGGCGGCCGACAGGTGCGGCGGCGCTTCGCCCTCGCCGCGGTTGGCGCTGCCGCTGGCGCCGCTGTCGATGGTGGCGATGAAGTGGAAGCGCCAGTAGCCCAGCAGCAGGCCGGCCAGCGCGAACGACGACCACAGCACGCGGTTGAGCAGGTAGACGCCCTCCGGCCACACCATGCGCGTGTTGCGTTCGATGATGGGCCAGTATTCGGTCAGGCGCAGCACGGCGGTGGTGCCGAAGGGGTCGATCAGCGCGGCCAGCGTTTTGTAGTCGAGGTCGCGCGCCAGGCCGGGGGCGACGATGTAGCCGATCAGCATGACCACGCTGCTGATGTAGACCGGCAGCATGCGCCGCGTCAGCGCGGCCAGGATGAAGAAGACGGCGCCGAAGATGAAGATGTTGGGCAGGATGACGACGAAGTAGGGGATCAGGTAGCCCAGCGGACCCGGCAAGCCCAGCCGCTCCGGGTCGATGCCCGGCAGCATGCTGCCCAGCCAGGCGCCGAGGATGATGCTGGTGAAGATCACCGCCAAGGTGAAATAGGCGCCGAGGAAGCGGCCGAACATGTACTGGTGCTTCTTGATCGGCGCGCTGAAGAAGAAGTGCTGCATGTCGTACTCGAAATCCTGCTGCACCGAGCGGCCCATCATGGCCGCGATCACCACCACGCCGAGCGAGCCGAGCGCGCTGACGGTGAACATCAGCGAGCGCGGCGAATTGATCGCCAGGCTGCCGAAGGTGACCTGGGCTTCCTTGAAGAAGCCGCCGGCGGCGGCCATCCACAGCAGCGACAGCGACAGGAACCCGAGGAAGTAGACCCAGGTCGACAGCAGCTTGAGGCGCTGGCGCGCTTCAAAAAAGGCGATGGCGAACATGCGGCCGCCTTAGTCGCAGGTGGCGGCGGCTTGGTGGCGGCCGGCGATGGTGGCGAAGTAGACATCCTCGAGGTCGCCGATGGCCTCCTCGAAACCGTCGCCGGGGTCGTTCTCGCTGTAGACGTGGATCAGCGTGCGGCCCGACAGCAGGCGCGACGAGATGACCGGGTGGCGCAGCTGGAACGATGGCAGGTCGCGCTTGTCGATGAAACGGGCCCAGATCTTGTCGCTGACTTCGTGGATCAGTTCCTGGGTCGGGCCGCACAGCAGCAGGTGGCCCTTGTTGATGATCGCCATGTTGGCGCACAGGTCGGCGACGTCGCTGACGATGTGGGTCGACAGGATGACGGTCTTGTCCTCGCCGATGTCCGACAGCAGGTTGTGGAAGCGCACCCGCTCTTGCGGGTCGAGGCCGGCGGTCGGCTCGTCGACGATGATCAGCTTGGGATCGCCCAGCAGCGCCTGGGCGATGCCGAAGCGCTGGCGCATGCCGCCGGAAAAGCCGCCCAGGCGCTGGTGGCGCACGTCGAACAGATTGGTTTGCTGCAGCAGGCCGTCGACCACCTCGCGCCGGCGGTTGCGGTTGGACAAGCCCTTGAGCTCGGCGAAATGGTCGAGTAGCTCGTAGGCGGTCACCTTCGGATAGACGCCGAAGTCCTGCGGCAGATAGCCGAGCAGGCGGCGCACTTCGTCTTTTTCGTCGAGCACGTCGATGTCGTCGAGGAACACCGAGCCGGAATCGCATTCCTGCAACGTCGCCAAGGTCCGCATCAGGGTCGACTTGCCGGCGCCGTTGGGGCCGAGCAAGCCGAACATCCCGGTGGGGATGGTGAGCGAAATATTGTCCAACGCCACGACGCCATTGCCGTAGGTTTTAGACAAGTTGCTGATGCGTAATTCCATGCTGACTCCTGAATGATTCTGCCGCTGTACAACCAGCATTTCTGCACGGCCATACACTTTTCACATGATGGCATTGTATTGAAATTGTTCTATACATGGGGCGCCATTGCGATGGGCGGCGGAAACGGCGCGCCAGACTGCTCAAACGGCCTACCAGAACGCCGTCCCTGCGGACTTGCTTGAATAGACAACTTGTCCGATTCAATACCATTGTTGGCATCAATTCCTGAACAGCACCGCCTCGCGGTTGAACCACCAGCGGCACAGCGCGAGCAGGGCGCCGGCGGTGACCGTAGTCGACAGCATGATCACCGACAGCATGCTGTAGTCCATGGTGCCTTTGACCAGCTCTTTCATTGCCAAGGAAACATTTGTCAACGGCACCATGGCCCATTTCCAGTTCATTTCCACGCCGGGCAGCAGCGCCGCCAGGGTGGGCAGGATGGTGACGATCATCAACGGCGAGATCAGGCCGGACGCCTCCTTGTAGCTTTTCGCGTACACCGAGATCGACAGCAGGATCGAGGCGAACATGGCCGCCGTCGGCACCAGCATCAGCGCCACCATGGCCAGGTCGAGCAGGCCGATCGAGCGCGCCATCTGCGCCACGTCGCCGCTCATCAGCGACTCGCCGAAGATCAGCAGTGCGCCCAGGCTGGCGATCATCAGCAGCGCCGAGGTCAGGCCCACGGTGAACAGCATCAGGAACTTCGCCAGCACGATGCTGGTGCGCGAAACCGGCGCCAGCAGCAGGGTTTCCAACGTGCCGCGCTCCTTCTCGCCGGCGCCGGTGTCGATGGCCGGATACATCGCCGAGACCAGGCACACCATCAACAGGATGTAGGGCACCAGGCCGCCGATCATGGCGCCGGTCTGCTCGCGCTTGTCGGCGGTCGAGTGGTCCTCCAGCTTGATCGGGTCGAGCGCGAAGCGCAGCTGATCCTTGTTCAGGTTGAGGGCCGGCAGCGCCAGTTCGCGCACCGCGTTGTTGTGGCTGCCCAGCACCGCCGTCACGCGCTTGCGCGTCATGTCGATCGCCGAGGCGCTGTTGTAATGCAGTTCGATCACGCCTTGCTGGTGCCGCGCCAAGGTGCTTTCCAGGTCGGCCGGGATCACCAGCGCGAACTTGATGCGGTCGTCGCCGATGGCGCGCTTGATCTCGCCGGGACCGGTCAGCACCACCTCGCGCAAGCCTTTCTCTTCGGCGAAGCGGGCGGCCAGCTGCGGCGCGTGGTCCTTGCCGAAGATGGCGTAGGTCATTTGCGCCTGGCTGGCCTGCTTGAACATCGTGGTCGACAGCATGCCGAAGCCGGTGAAAATCAGCGGCATTGCGATGACCGGCACGAAGACCGTGAAGAAGAACGTCTTGCGGTCGCGCACCAGTTCCAGCAATTCCTTCAGATAAATGGTCCACACGGCTCAGTCTCCCCGGTTGATGACGCCGACGAACGCGTCGTACAGATCGGCGCTGCCGCCCAGGTGGCGCAAGGCGTCGACGGTGCCGTGGAAGGCGGTCTTGCCGTGATTGATGATGCAGACCCGGTCGCACAGTTTTTCCACCTCGTGCAGATGGTGGGTGGAAAAGATCAGCGGCACCCGCAGCGCCTTGTAGCTGGCGATAAAGTCGAGCAGCACCTTGGCGGCCATCACGTCGAGGCCGGTTGTCGGTTCGTCGAGGATGACGATCTTCGGCTCGTGCACGACGGTGCGGGCGATCGAGCATTTCTGTTTCATGCCGGTGGAGAGCTGGTCGGCGCGCTTGTTGCCGTACTCGTGCATTTGCAGCAGGTCGAACAGCTCGTCGCAGCGCCGCTTCAGGTGCTCGGCCCGCATGCCGTGCAGACGGCCGAAGTATTCGACGTTCTCGCGCGCGGTCAGGCGGCCGTACAGGCCGGTGCTGCCGGACAGGAAGCCGATGTGCTGGCGCGCCACGAGCGGATTGTGCAGCAGGTCGACGCCGTTGGCGTGGATGCTGCCGGCGTCGGGCTTGAGCGCGGTCGACAGCAGGCGCAGGGTGGTGGTCTTGCCGGCGCCGTTGGGGCCGAGCAGGCCCAGTACCTCGCCGGGCGCGCAGCTGAAGCTGACGTCGCGCACGGCGTGGAACCAGCCGTCGTGATCGCGCGGATCGAGCGCGGGAACCGCCTGGCCGGTGCGCGAGGGCAAACGGAAGCGTTTGGCCAGGCCTTTTACCTCGATCATTTCGCTGCCCTTTGCTGTTCTTTTATTAAAGATTTCAAGAATAGCATGTAAAAATTCTGGCTTGCAAGCAAGTATGGCGGCAAATGTCTTGTTATAGTGATGATATGGAGACGCGTATGAATGCTCAACTGCAGGAAAAAATACTCGCGGTGACCCACTGCGGCGTCGACCGCACCGAATGCACGGGTTTCTTCCGCGTGGCCCTTGGGCTGTATTACCTGGCCGGCCTGATGACCAAGGAAACGCTGGATTTCAAGGTGTTGGACCGCGATTTCAACCGTTTCATTTACCACACGATCGGCAAGGGCCACAGCATCACCAGCATCCTGCAATACATGAGCGGAGAGAAAGTGGTGCGGGTGGTCGAGTCCAAGCGCTTCCTCAAAGCCTTTTCCGAGCATTGCACCGATGTGCCGGTCGAGAACATCCCCTTCCTGCTCGGGTTGAATCTTGGCGTGGCCAAGGATATCTCGAAGATCGACGTGCGCGGCCCCGTGGCCGATTACATCGAGCGGCAGCGGCAGCTGCGCGAAGAGACGGACGCAAACTAAAACGCGCCTCTATAATGGTGGTTTTGACGAACCACGAACCGCTATGGCCGCCTTCCACCACACTCCATTGGACCGTTTTATTGCTGATGCCGACAAGGCGCTGCGCGTGATCGCCGGCGTCGCCTCGGCGTCGCGACCGACGCCGGGCCTGCATGCCGATGACGGCCAGCTGAGCGAGGCGGAACAGCGCCACAGCGCCGGCCTGATGAGGGTCAACCACGTGGGCGAGGTCTGCGCGCAGGCGCTGTACAACTCGCAGGGCCGCTTCGCCAAGACGGCGGAAATGCGCGCCCAGTTCGAGCAGGCGGGCAGGGAAGAGGAAGACCATCTGGCGTGGACCGCGCAGCGGCTGACCGAGCTGGGCTCGCACACCAGCGTGCTGAATCCGTTGTTCTACGCCGGCGCGTACGCGCTTGGCACGGTGGCGGCGGTGCTGGGCGACGCCCGCAGCCTGGGTTTTGTGGTCGAGACCGAGCGCCAGGTGGAGGCGCACCTGGCCAGCCATCTGGACAAGTTGCCGCCGCAGGACGCCAAGTCGCGCGCGATCGTCGAGCAGATGCGCATCGACGAGATCGAACACGGCGCCGCCGCGCAAGCGCTGGGCGCCGCGCAAACGCCGGCGCCGGTGCGGGCCGTGATGTCGGTGATGGGCAAGATCATGACCAGCACCGCGTATTACATTTGAGGGGCTTTATTCGACTTCGATAATTTCGAACGAATGCGTGATCTCGGCCATCTTGCCCAGCATGATGGAGGCCGAGCAATACTTATCGTGCGACAGCGAAATCGCCCGCTCCACCGCCTCCGGCTTCAAGCCCTTGCCGGTGACGACGAAGTGAAAATTAATCTTGGTGAACACCTTGGGATCGACATCCGCGCGGTCCGCCTTCAACGTGCATTCGCAGCCGCGAATATCCGCGCGGCCTTTCTTCAAAATCAGCACCACGTCATACGCCGTGCAACCGCCCGTGCCGAGCAGTACCATTTCCATCGGACGCGGCGCCAGGTTGTGACCGCCGCCTTCAGGCGCGCCGTCCATGTTGACCAGATGGCCGGAACCGGTCTGGGCCAAAAAACTCATGCCCGACGGGCCATTCCAGCTGACTTTGCATTCCATCATTCTCTCCGTTAAAAATCGTTGTCCGTATTGTAAAGGAGTCCGGTGTCGAGTGGCTTGCATGAAGTTTTTTCGCTTGGACATCTCCCGGACCCGCTTGATAATTTAATGCGCTTTGTTTGACTAAAATCAAGGAGCATTTAATGAGCCAAGCCCTCGAATACCTTTGTTCATATGGTGATCTGACCAAGCCGGGTAGCACGACCGTCGGCGAACTGGCCGACGACTTCACGCTGAATTCTCCCGTCGGCGTGCACGCGGACAGTTATGGCCGGCTGTGGGTGTGCGACACCGGCAACAGCCGCCTGCTGGTGTTCGCGCCCGACCTGTCCACCCTGCTGCACGTGATCGAAGGTCCCGGCGAGGCCACGCCGCAGGCGCCGCGCCTGCTGATGCCGTTCCATGTCTGTCCGCACCCGACGGACAAGCTGATGTATTGCACCGACATGGGCCACGGCCGCGTGGCCGTCTTCGGCTACGACGAGCACGAGGTGTGGTTCAGCTTTGCGTTCGGCGAGGGCCAGGGTGAGGGCGACTATCTGCCGCTGTCCGATCCCAACGGCATCACCACCGTGCGCGAACGCGACGGCGTCGACTACCTCTATGTTTGCGACGAGTTCTTCCATACCAAGGACGACCTGGCCAGCCGCTGCGTCAAGTTCACCTTGGAAGGCAAGTTCGTCGGCCAGTTCCGGCGCGTCGCCTGCCCCGGAGGAGAGCATGGCGGCGGCCACGAATTGCTCTGGCCGCAGGGCATCGCCAGCGATTCCAAAGGCAACATTTATCTCGCCAACACCGGCCACTACGAAGTGCTCAAGATCAGCACCGACTGGCCCGTCGTCGACGAATGCGTGCAGGCGCCGCACGAGACGGTGATGCTGCACCAGCACGGCAAGCCGACCGGCATCGGCAAGTTCAACGTGATGCGCTCGGTATGCGTGATCGGCGACCGCGTGTTCGTGCCGGGGCACATCGAGAACGCCATCGCCGTCTACAACCTCGAGGGCGAGCTGGTCACCATCGTCAACGGCCTGCAGCCCTTGTGGAACCACCGCATGGAGCCGGCGCATTCGATGTCCGACCTGGTCTACGGAGTGCTGGAGGACGTGGTCTTCGTCGGCCCCTATCAAGTGTGCGCGGCCACCGAGCCGGACGTGTATTACGTCAGCGAACCGTTCGCGTCGAGCATCATCAAGGTGCGCATCCCGCGCATGAAGGGCGAGGAGGACGCGTTGCTGCTCGCGTCGGTCGGCCACCGGCGCGACGACCAGGACCGCCTGCGCAAGACCTCGCAGTTCAACTGCATGACGGCCGTGCTCGGCATTGATCCGGATCGCCGCGCGCCGCCGCAGGAGGTCGGCGGCGGTAGCTGGCTCGACCAGTGGGCCACCGCCACCACGCGCGTCTACCAGTATTGGTACGACCAGTTCCGCACGCATTCGGGCATCGATCCGCTGGCACGCATCGGGCGCGGCTCGCTGAACATCGATTCTGGCAACTGGTGCATGAAAACCTTTAATACCGACAGCGATCCCTACCACCAGATGCAGGACATGATGCGCGGCTTCTTCGTGCCCGGCGACCTGGCGATGGATGTCTATTACCCGCACACGCCGCCGCTGGGCCAGATTTGCCCGGGCACGCCGATCATCTTCGTCACCAACTTCAATATGTGCACGGTGTCGATGTACCAGTTCAGCCCGTCGGGCTTCCTGATCAACTACGGCGTGCCGTTCGGCCGCGAGGGCATAGGCGGCGACGGCACGCTGAAGGCGCCGCAGGGCATCGCCGTCAACAGCCGGGGCGAGATCTATATCGCCGACTCGCTCAACAACCGCATCTCGATGTGGCAGATCCAGCCGACCGGCTACGTGGTGTTCCGCAAGAACTTCCGCTGGCACGCGGACGAGGACTTCACGCCATGCGACATCGCCATCGACGCCAATGAGCGCTTGTTTGTCTGCGACCAGTTCAACAACTGCCTGCGCGTGTTCGACCGCGAGGGCAGGAGCTTGTGGAGTTACGGCTACCTCGGCTATTGCGACGACGTCGACGTCGATTATGAAAAGTTCATGCTGCCGGCCAGCGTCTGCATCGATGGTGAACTCCTGATGGTCAATGACCTGGTCAACCGCGCGCTGAAAGTGTTCCGCATCGGCGAGGACGGCCTGACCTACGAGACCGGCATTTCCGTGTTCAAGAAGTATCCGGACGCGGGCGGGGTGTGGATGCCGTACTTCATCCACGCCGCCAAGGGCCGGTTGTACGTGCCCGACACGACTTTCAATGTGGTCAATGTTTTCCGCTACGGTGAGCCGCAGCTGGCGGAAGACCAAATGGCGGCTTGACTCGGCTGGTGGTTCCCGCTTATACTTGTCGGCTTTCCGTTCGCTCAGGAAAGTAAATAAGAAGGCCGAGTCCGCTGAAGCAATGGCGGAACCACCATTTGAGCGTGTTTTACTATTTAGGAAGTCAACATGAAAACTTTTTCCGCTAAGGGCCATGAAGTCCAGCGCGATTGGTTCGTGATTGACGCGACGGACAAAGTCCTCGGACGTGTTGCCAGCGAAGTGGCACTCCGACTGCGCGGCAAACACAAGCCAGAATTTACTCCTCACGTCGATACCGGCGATTTCATCGTCATCATCAACGCAGGCAAACTGCGCGTGACCGGCACCAAAGCCACCGAGAAGACCTACTATCGTCACTCGGGCTACCCAGGCGGCATCTACGAGACCAACTTCCTGAAAATGCAACAGCGTTTCCCAGGCCGTGCTCTGGAAAAAGCAGTCAAGGGTATGTTGCCGAAGGGCCCACTGGGCTACGCAATGATCAAGAAGCTGAAAGTGTACGCTGAAGGTTCGCACCCGCACGCTGCCCAGCAACCTAAAGCACTCGAAATCTAAGGAACTGACATGATCGGTAACTACAATTACGGCACCGGCCGTCGCAAGAGTGCAGTAGCTCGTGTGTTTATCAAAGTTGGCACTGGCCAAATCATCGTTAACGGCAAGCCAGCGGCTGAGTACTTCTCCCGCGAAACCGGCCTGATGGTTATTCGTCAACCACTGGAACTGACCGGCAACGTCGAGCGTTTTGACATCAAAGTCAACGTGCACGGCGGCGGCGAGTCCGGCCAGGCAGGTGCTGTGCGTCACGGCATCACCCGCGCCCTGATCGACTACGATGCAGCGCTGAAGGGCGATCTGGCACGCGCCGGCTTCGTTACCCGCGATGCACGCGAAGTTGAACGTAAAAAAGTTGGTCTGCGCAAAGCACGTCGCGCAAAGCAATTCTCGAAGCGTTAATTTGTACGCTATGGCGCGCCGCTTGCGGCGTGCTGTCGAAAAAGCCGCCGGCCTTGTGCCGGGCGGCTTTTTTGCTATGGGGTACGGTCATACGCCCGTAGCGCAGGCCTGATAAAATGGCCGTCCAGATATGGTGGTGCTGCGACGGATACACGTAGGGCGGATTAGCGCAGCGTAATCCGCCATGCATGCGCCGTCGGCGGCTCATCGATGGCGGATTACGGCGTTCCGCCTAATCCGCCCTACGTGTTTCCGTGTTTTTTTTAATACTCTATTCAAGGAACGAACATGATCAAAGTTGGCATCGTCGGCGGCACCGGTTACACCGGAGTGGAATTGCTGCGACTGTTGGCAGTCCACCCCGACGTGCAGCTGACGGCCATCACGTCGCGCAAGGAAGATGGCTTGCCGGTTGCCGACATGTTCCCTTCGCTGCGCGGCCGCGTGGGCATCGCCTTCTCGTCGCCCGACAAGGCCGACCTCAAGCAGTGCGACGTGGTGTTCTTCGCGACCCCGCACGGCGTGGCCATGGCGCAAGCGCCCGAACTGCTGAAAGCCGGCGTCAAGGTCATCGACCTGGCGGCCGATTTCCGTATCAAGGACAAGGCCGTTTTTGAAAAATGGTACAAGATCGAGCACACCTGCCCGGATCTGCTGGAAGAAGCCGCCTATGGCCTGGCCGAACTGAACCGCGACGCCATCAAGGGCGCGCGCCTGGTCGCCAATCCGGGTTGTTACCCGACCACGATGCAGCTGGGTTACTACCCGCTGCTCAAGGCTGGCGTGATCGACGCCGGTTCGCTGATCGCCGACTGCAAGTCGGGCGTTTCCGGCGCCGGCCGTAAAGCCGAGATCGGCACGCTGTTCTCCGAGTCGAGCGACAACTTCAAGGCCTACGGCGTGTCGGGCCACCGCCACACCCCGGAAACCGTCGCTCAGCTGCAAAAGTTCGCCGGCGACAAAGTCGGCCTGGTGTTCACGCCGCATCTGGTGCCGATGATCCGCGGCATGCATTCGACCCTGTACGGTCGCCTGACCAAGGACGTCAGCAACGAGGAACTGCAGGCATTGTTCGAAGAGCAATACAAGGACTCGCCGTTCGTCGACGTCATGCCGTTCGGTTCGCATCCGGAAACCCGCTCGACGCGCGGCGCCAACGTGCTGCGCCTGGCGCTGCATCGTCCCGACAACGGCAACACCGTCATCGTGCTGGTGGTGCAGGACAACCTGGTCAAGGGCGCGTCCGGCCAGGCGGTGCAGTGTATGAACCTGATGTTCGGCCTGGAAGAATCGACCGGACTGACGCAGATCGCGTTGCTGCCGTAACATTGGGCGCAATCAGGCGTTGATATTTGGCACAAGATCCCCCATTTTCGAGGGGTCTGGAGCATAAACAACGCCAACGGTCTATAATGACCTAAATGTTTTCACGTAGGAGTCTGAAATGAATGCTGTCGCCGAATCACTAGTAGATGTAATCCCGTCGCCGATTATCTTCACCGATAGCGCGGCCGAAAAGGTCGCCCAACTGATCGAGGAAGAGGGTAATCCCGACCTGAAACTGCGTGTGTTCGTGCAAGGTGGCGGTTGTTCCGGCTTCCAGTACGGCTTCACGTTCGACGAAATCGTCAACGAAGACGACACCACCATGGTCAAGAACGGCGTCCAGCTGTTGATCGACTCGATGAGCTACCAGTACCTGGTGGGCGCGGAGATCGACTACAAGGACGACCTGGAAGGCGCGCAATTCGTCATCAAGAACCCGACCGCGACGTCGACCTGCGGCTGCGGCTCCTCGTTCTCGGTATAAATTAGTCGTATTCAGCAGCGGCGGACAACCCAGGTTGTCCGCCGTTGTCGTTTACAGCGCCGGATTGATGCCGGTAACTTAAAACACATCTGAATCACGTAGGGCGGATTAGCGTAGCGTAATCGGCCATGCATGCTCCGCCGGCGGCGCATGCATGGCCGATTACGGCGTTCCGCCTAATCCGCCCTACGTGTTTCAGAATTCATCGATTGCACCGGGTTAGCGGGGGTAGAGCCCGCCGAGTACGCGCTCGCCCTTGGCGCCGGTGACGCTCGGCAGGTTGCCGGCCAGGCGTTCGCTGAAGCGGTAACCCAACCAGGCGAACGCCAACGCCTCTACCCGGTTCGGCGCCACGCCCAGGGCTTGCGTCGACGCCACAACGACGTTATTGCCCAGCGCGGCCCCCAGTTCGCTCATCAGCACGCCGTTATACGCGCCGCCACCGCAGACGTACACTGCGTCCGCGCCGCCGCCATAGGCCTGTATGGCCCGCGCCAGCGAGACCGCCGTCAACTTGGTCAGTGTGAACTGGACATCCTCCGGCGCGGCGTCGTCGTACACCGCCAACCGGGTGTCGAGCCAGTCCAGATCGAACAGGTCGCGGCCGGTGCTTTTCGGCGCCGGCAGCGCGAAATAGGGCTCGTGCAGTAACTCCTGCAGCAACTCCGGGATTTCCTTGCCGCTGGCCGCCCAGGCCCCGTCGGCGTCGTACTCCTTGTCCAGGTGGCGGGCGATCCACGCATCCATCAGCACGTTGCCGGGACCGGTGTCGAAGCCGATCACGCCGCCTTCGCCGTCGAGCACGCTGATGTTGGAGATGCCGCCGATGTTGGCCACCACGCGCGCCTGGCCGGGCTTGCCGAACAGCGCCTGGTGGAAGGCCGGCACCAGCGGCGCGCCCTGGCCGCCGGCGGCGATGTCCCGGCTGCGGAAGTCGGCGATGACGTCGATGCCGCACAGCTCGGCCAGCAGGGCGGGGTTGTTGGTCTGGCGCGTGAAACCCAGTTCGGGACGGTGGCGGATGGTCTGGCCGTGGACGGCGACGGCGCGCACCGTGTCGGCCTTGCGGCCGGCCTCGTCCAGCAACTGTGCGACGCACTGGGCGTAGAACTCCGCCAGTTGATTGGCGGCCAGCGCCTCGCGCTCGATCTCGTTGTCGCCGGCCGCTTGCAGCGCCATCAGCTCGGCGCGCAACGATGGAGGAAACGCGATGTAGGCGGCGGCCAGGGTGTCGATGGCGTCGCCGGAGAAATCAGCGAGGGCGCCGTCCACGCCGTCCAAGCTGGTGCCGGACATCAAACCGATATAGTGGGTCATTGTTGTTTCCTCAAGCTGAAAAAGCTATTTTGCCTGAGCTTGCGTGTGCTGTCGCACGGAACAAGCGTCCTGGGCGGAGCATTATGGCTACAGAGCAAAAGAAACAGACGAAAAAAAACAGGCCGATGCGGCGGCCTGTTTGGTATGAAGCGTTGCGGTTTTATTTCGCCGCGACGCGGGTGCCGGTCGAGCCACCCGGTTGCAGCAGCGCGAAGCGGTGCGACATGTCCGACGCGTAGACCTTGAAGCGCGACAGTTCGGCCGCCGTCAGCGGTGCCTGGGCTTGCACGTTCATCTTGCTCGGGTCCTTGGCCTCGCCGCCGACACGGAACTCGTAGTGCAAGTGCGCGCCGGTCGACCAGCCGGTGCTGCCGACATAGCCGATCACGTCGCCCTGGCTGACTTTGCTGCCTTTTTTGATGCCTGGCGCAAAGCGGCTCATGTGGGCGTAAGCGGTCGAGTAATTGTTCCAGTGCTTGATCGTGACGAAATTGCCGTAGCCGTTCTGGGTGCCGGCGAAATCGACGACGCCATCGCCGGAAGCGCGGATCGGCGTGCCGGTCGGGGCGGGGAAGTCGATGCCTTTGTGGGCTTTCCACTGGCCGGACACCGGATGCACGCGCATCGAGAAGCCCGACGAAATCCGCGAAAATTCCACAGGCGACTTCAGGAAGGCTTTTTTCAGCGCCTTGCCGTCGAAGCTGTAGTAGCCGCCGCCTTGCTTGGTCTGCGGATCTTCAAACCACACCGACTGATACGTCGTGCCACGGTTGGTGAATTCGCCAGCCAGGATGCGGCCCGCGCGAACAAATTCCCCATCCTGCCAGAACGTCTCGTACACCACGTTGAAATGGTCACCGCGCTTCAGGTCGCCCCGGAAGTCGATGCTGGTCGAGAACATCTCGACGATTTGCTTGACGATTGCGTCCGGCAGCTTGGTGCCGTCCTCGTTCGAATCGGTGGCTGCGAACAGGGTCGAGGTGATGGTGCGGGCATGCATCTCGACACGGCGTTCCAGCTTGGCCGGCTCTTCTTCCGCGACAAAGCGGTCGTTTTTGCGGGAAATCTTGATGTTCTTGACAGGGATGTCCTTGCCGTCGACCACGACCGCGCGCAGCCACTGCAGATTGCCTTCGTCGTCGGTCTGCGCCTGGACGCGTTTGCCGGTCTTCAGCTGCATGACGCCCTTGGCGACCTTGTCTTTTTTGATGAAGGTTTCGGCGGCGTCGTCTTCCACACCCAGACGCGTCAGCAGCGTGGCGAGAGTGTCGCCGGCGCGGATGCGTTCTTCGTGGACGAAGTGCTCGTTGGAGGATTGTTGCTCAAGTGCGTTGATCTGCGGCGTAAGATCCGGCATCGTGACCGCTTCTTGCACGGATTTAACCGGCAGATCGGCTGGATCCGGGGCGAGCGGCGCGACGCCGGCCGCACCGAACGCACATACTGTGAGGAACAGTGCCGAGGCGCTGACAATGCGCGCTTTGCGCGTTGAAGCCATCAGACTGTACAAGCGTGAGCTCGTGAATTTATGTATTTGGTTCATGCAATCAGTTAAAATTTGCCGCTTGAACTATTCAGGAACCTTTTATTTCTTCTAATTATTGTCGGGTTTCGTTTTCGTACGGCAAGATTGATGGATCGAGGATTATAACAAACTCCTGAGGCTGACTACCTTTTTTTGAAAAAAACTCCCAAAATATATGACTACCCCTGTTTCCACACCGCCGCCCGCCTCGCCGGCCGCCTCGAAAGTGCTGCCCCTGACCGACCGTGTACAAGAGGCGCTCGCCATCACCAAACGGGGTGTCGACGAGTTGCTGATCGAAAGCGAGTTCGCCCAAAAGCTGGCGCGCTCCGAGCAAAGCGGCATTCCGCTGCGCATCAAACTGGGTCTGGACCCGACCGCGCCGGATTTGCACCTCGGCCACACCGTCGTGCTGAACAAGATGCGTCAGTTGCAAGATCTGGGCCACCAAGTCATTTTCCTCATCGGCGACTTCACCTCCATGATCGGCGACCCGTCGGGCCGCAACATGACGCGTCCGCCGCTGACCAAGGAGCAGGTCGAGCAAAACGCGATGACCTATTTTAAGCAAGCGTCGCTGGTGCTCGATCCATCCAGGACCGAAATCCGCTACAACTCCGAATGGTGCGATCCGCTGGGCGCGCGCGGCCTGATCAAGCTGGCTTCGCATTACACCGTGGCCCGCATGATGGAGCGTGACGATTTTAGCAAGCGTTTCAAGGGTGGGACACCGATCGCGGTCCATGAGTTCCTCTATCCTTTGATGCAGGGCTATGATTCGGTCGCTTTGAAGTCCGATCTCGAGCTGGGTGGAACAGACCAGAAATTCAACTTGCTGGTCGGCCGCGAGTTGCAGAAGGACTACGACCAGGAACCACAGTGCATTTTGACCATGCCGCTGCTGGAAGGTTTGGACGGCGTCGACAAGATGTCCAAGTCGAAGAACAACTATATCGGCATTACCGAGCCGGGCAACACCATGTTCGCCAAGATCATGAGCATTTCCGACGTGATGATGTGGAAATACTATGAGCTGCTGTCGTTCCGCTCGATCGCCGACGTCGCCGCGCTCAAGGCAACCATCGAAGGCGGCGCCAACCCGCGCGACGCCAAAGTGGCGCTGGCGCAGGAAATCGTCGCCCGTTTCCACTCGCAGGCGGCGGCGGACGAGGCGCTCAACGACTTCGTCAACCGCTCCAAGGGCGGCATTCCGGACGACGTGCCGGAGGTGGCGCTGGGCGGCGCGCCGGTCGGCATCCCGCAATTGCTGAAGATGGCCGGCCTGTGCCCGTCCACCTCGGAAGCGATGCGCATGATCGACCAGGGCGGCGTGCGCCTGGACGGTACCGTCATCAGCGACAAGGCCGTCAAGATCGAGGCCGGCACCTTTGTGCTGCAAGTGGGCAAGCGCAAGTTCGCCCGCGTGACCCTCTCCGCATGATCGCGCTGCTGCAACGGGTCAGCGACGCGAAAGTGGTGGTCGATGGCGCCACCGTCGGCGCCATCGGGGCCGGCCTGATGGTGCTGGTCTGCGCCGAACGCAACGACACCGAGAAGGACGCCGACACGCTGCTGACCAAAATGCTGGGCTACCGGGTGTTTTCGGACGAAGCCGACAAGATGAACCGCAGCGTGACGGATGTGGCAGGCGGCCTGCTGCTGGTGCCGCAGTTCACCCTGGCGGCCGACACCAAGTCCGGCACCCGTCCTTCGTTCACCCCCGCCGCCGCGCCGGCCGATGGCTTACGCCTGTTCAATTATTTTGTCGAGCAGGCGCGCTTGAGGCACGCCGTGGTGCAAACGGGCCAATTTGGTGCAGACATGAAAGTCACGCTGACCAACGACGGACCGGTAACGTTTTGGCTGCAAACCACCTCTAAATAGAATAGATAGAAAATTCGGCCGGGAGACCAGAGATGAAACTGTCGAGTGAAAGCTTTCGCGGCGGGGAGGCGATTCCAGCCGCCTGCGCCTTTGCAACGATGGGCGCCGACGGCCAGGTGACGCTGTCCGCCAACCGCAATCCCCAGCTGAGCTGGAGCGACGTTCCGGCCGGCACCGAATCGCTGGTGTTGCTGTGCATCGACGGCGATGTGCCGCGGGACGCCACCGACGTCAACCGCCCCGGCGTCACCTTGCCAGTGAGTATGCCGCGCGACGATTTTTTCCACTGGAGCTTGATCGATATCCCGGTCGGCCTGCACCAGATCGCCGAGGGCGCCTTGTCGGACGGGGTGGCCGCGCGCGGCAAACCGGGGCCGGAAACGGGCCTGGACGGCGCCGCCGTGCGGCAGGGCGTCAACGACTACACCCGGTG
Source organism: Burkholderia sp. LMU1-1-1.1 (assembly GCF_040675865.1). Lineage (NCBI taxonomy): Bacteria > Pseudomonadati > Pseudomonadota > Betaproteobacteria > Burkholderiales > Burkholderiaceae > Burkholderia > Burkholderia sp. LMU1-1-1.1. The sequence continues at coordinate 61,979 of NZ_JBEGHG010000018.1, forward strand.
GTTTTCCACCGACCCGGCGATGGCCGGCGACTATTACGGGTATGATGGCCCCTGTCCGCCGTGGAACGATGAGCGCGTCCACCATTATATATTTCGCATGTATGCGCTCGATGTGCCGCGTCTGGCACTGGAAGGGCGCTTCACCTGCGTCGACGTGCTCAACGCCATCCACGGCCATATCGTCGACGAGGCGCAACTGATCGGCACGTACACTTTGAATCCGGCCCTGGCCGCCGACCCGGCCCGCAAGCCAAGAAAAAAGACCGCATGAACAACACCAATATTTTGCTGATCCGCCACGGCGAGACGGCCTGGAACGCCGTGCGCCGCCTGCAGGGCCACATCGATATCCCGCTCAACGCCGAAGGCGAACGCCAGGCCGGCGCGCTGGCCCAGGCGCTGGCCGCCGAGTCGGTCGACGTGATTATTTCCAGCGACCTGCAACGCGCCCGCCAAACGGCCCAGGCCGTGGCCGACCAGTACGACGGCGCCAAGGTGCACGCCGACGCCAACTTGCGCGAACGCTGCTATGGCGTCTTCGAAGGCATGTTGTACACCGAGGTCGAGCAGCAATACCCGGCCGACTTCGCGCTATGGCAGGCGCGCGATATCGACGCGGTGATGCCGCCCGGCGAGCGGGTGGCGGAAAGTTTCCGCCAGTTCTATGCGCGCGCCATCTCGGCCATCCGCGAGTGGGCCGAGCGTCATCCGGGCAAAACCATCGCCGTCGTGGCCCATGGCGGCGTGCTGGAATGCGCCTACCGCGAAGCGGTCGGCATGCAGCTCGACAGCCCGCGCGATTTCCAGGTCAAGAACGCCAGCATCAACCGTTTTACGTTTTCCGATGGTAAGTTAGCGCTAACTAGCTGGGGCGAGGTAGAGCACCTGAGTCTGGCTGCGATGGACGACGTGATCTGATCTTTCATAACGTCAAGGCTGCACATTTGCCGATTTCATAAAAAATAGTGCTTATTATTTGAGCACCCCTTCGGTTAAAATAGAAGGTTCCTTCCTCCTCATCAGGTATCGCCAGTGCAAATCGGCCCTCATTTACTGCGCAACAACGTTTTCGTCGCTCCCATGGCAGGAGTGACGGATCGGCCTTTCCGTCAGCTGTGCAAGCAGCTGGGGGCGGGGTACGCGGTGTCTGAAATGGCGGCGTCCAATCCGCGCCTGTGGGCGACCGAAAAGAGCTCGCGCCGCACCGACCACACCGGCGAAATGGAGCCGAAGGCGGTGCAGATCGCCGGCGCCGATCCCAAGGACCTGGCCGATTGCGCCCGCTTTAACGTCGAGCGCGGCGCCCAGATCATCGATATCAATATGGGTTGCCCGGTCAAGAAGGTGTGCAATAGCTGGTGCGGTTCGGCCCTGTTGCAGAACGAGGCGCTGGTCAGGGAAATCGTCGAAGCCGTGGTCGGCGCCGTCGACGTGCCGGTCACCCTGAAGTTCCGCACCGGCTGGAACCGCGAAAACAAGAACGCGCTGAAGATCGCCCGCATCGCCGAGGACGCCGGCATCGCCATGCTGACCTTGCACGGCCGCACGCGCGCCGACGGTTATACCGGCGATGCCGAATACGACATGATCGCGGCGGTCAAGCAGTCCGTCGCGATTCCCGTGGTGGCCAACGGCGACATCACGACCCCGGAAAAAGCCAAATACGTGCTTGATTACACCGGCGCCGATGCCGTCATGATCGGCCGCGCGGCGCAGGGCCGGCCGTGGATCTTCCGCGAGATCGAGCATTACCTGCGCACCGGCACCCACCTGCCGTCGCCGTACGTCGACGAAGTGCGCGCGCTGATGGACGAACACCTGCGCGCCCACTACGCGTTTTACGGCGAATACCTGGGCGTGCGCACCGCGCGCAAACACATCGGCTGGTATGTGCGCGACCTCGAGGGCGGCGAGGAATTCCGCCAGAAGATGAATCTGCTGGAGTCCACCGACGAGCAGTTGATCGCCGTCGACCAGTTTTTCGAATCCCAGTGGACCTACGGCGAGCGGTTACAATACCGCCTCCCGGAATTGTTGCAAGCCGATAAGTTGCAAGCCGCATAAGAACTAGCTAGAGAGCACTAAAAAAGTTATATCAGAAGGGTAAGCGCCCGGATCATGAGTCCCGGAGTGATTTACCAGCGTCAACAGATTATTTAGCGAACGACATCAAAATGAGCAAAGAAAGTATCCAGGAAGTAGTCCAGAAGAGCCTTGAAGATTACTTCAACGACCTGGGCGAGCAGCAGGCATCGAATATCTACGATATGGTCGTGCTGACCGTGGAAAAGCCAATACTGGAAGTGGTCATGACGCGCGCCGACGGCAACCAGTCGCACGCGGCGCAGATGCTGGGCATCAACCGCAACACCCTGCGCAAGAAACTGCAAGAACACGGCCTGCTGTAACCAGCGGCGATTTTTCCGGCGTCGGCGGCTGGGAACGGCCGTCGGGCCGGTCCGCAATCAGATATCAACCCACCTAGCCTTTCACAGCCATGATTAAACAAGCTCTCATCTCCGTCTCCGACAAAACCGGTGTGCTGGACTTCGCCCGCGCGCTGTCCACCATGGGCGTCAAGATCCTGTCGACCGGCGGCACCGCCAAACTGCTGGCCGACAACGGCGTGGCCGTGACCGAGGTCGCCGACTACACCGGCTTCCCGGAGATGCTCGATGGCCGCGTCAAGACGCTGCATCCGAAAGTACACGGCGGCATCCTGGCGCGCCGCGATTTCCCGGAGCACGTGGCCAAGCTGGAAGAGCACGCCATTCCGACCATCGACATGGTGGTGGTCAACCTGTATCCGTTCCAGGCCACCGTCGCCAAGGAAGATTGCTCGCTGGACGACGCCATCGAGAACATCGACATCGGCGGTCCGGCCATGCTGCGCTCGGCGGCCAAGAACCACAAGGACGTGGTCGTCATCTGCGATCCGTCGGACTACGGCGTGGTGCTGGCGGAAATGAAGACCACCGACAATTCGCCGGGCTATGTCAGCTACGACACCCGTTTCAAGCTGGCCACCAAGGTCTACGCGCACACCGCGCAGTACGACGGCGCCATCGCCAACTACCTGACCAGCCTGGGCGCCGACCGCCAGCACGCCAGCCGCAACGCCTATCCGAACACCTTGAACGTGGCGTTTGAAAAAGTACAGGACATGCGCTACGGCGAGAACCCGCACCAGTCGGCCGCGTTCTACCGCGACGTCGCCGCCACCGACGGCGCGCTGGCCAACTACCGCCAGCTGCAGGGCAAGGAACTGTCGTTCAACAACATCGCCGACGCCGACGCCGCGTGGGAATGCGTCAAGAGCATGGGCAGCTTCCAGCAAAGCGCCGCCTGCGTCATCGTCAAGCACGCCAATCCGTGCGGCGTCGCGCTGGGCACCGACGCCGCCGACGCCTACAAGCGCGCGCTGCAGACCGATCCGACCTCGGCGTTCGGCGGCATCATCGCCTTCAACGTCGAGATCGACGCGGCCGCCGCCACCGAGCTGGCCAAGCTGTTCGTCGAGGTGCTGATCGCGCCGTCGTATTCCGCTGAAGCCAAGCAGATCCTGTCGGCCAAGCAGAATGTGCGTTTGTTGGAAATCCCGCTCGGTAACGGCGTCAACGCGATGGACTTCAAGCGCGTCGGCGGCGGTTTGCTGGTGCAGTCGGCCGATTCGAAAAACGTGCTGCTGACGGACCTGAAAGTGGTCAGCAAGCTGCAGCCGACGCCGCAGCAGTTGCAGGACATGATGTTCGCCTGGCGCGTGGCCAAGTATGTGAAGTCGAACGCCATCGTCTTCTGCGGCAATAACATGACCCTGGGCGTGGGCGCCGGACAGATGAGCCGTATCGACTCGGCCCGCATCGCCTCGATCAAGGCGCAAAACGCCGGCCTGTCGCTGACCGGTTCGGTGGTGGCGTCGGACGCGTTCTTCCCGTTCCGCGACGGTCTGGACGTGGTGGTCGACGCCGGCGCGACCTGCGTGATTCACCCGGGCGGCTCGATGCGTGACCAGGAAGTGATCGACGCGGCCAACGAGCGCGGCGTCGTTATGGTTTACACCGGCATTCGCCATTTCCGCCATTGATTTTTAAAACCGTCGGCATTGCGCCGTCGCGAACATAAAAGCGCCCGCAACCTTGCGGGCGCTTTCTTTACTGCATACAATCCATCAATGATAATTCTCGGCATCGACCCCGGCTTGCGCACGACCGGCTTTGGCGTTATTCGCAAGCAGGGCGCGAAGCTGTACTACGTCGCCTCGGGCACCATCAAAAGCGGCGAGGGCAACCTGCCGGCGCGCTTGAAGGTGATCCTCGACGGCGTGGCCGAGGTCGCCCGCATCTACCAGCCCGAATGCGCGGCCATCGAGCAGGTGTTCGTCAACGTCAATCCGCAATCGACCTTGCTGCTGGGCCAGGCGCGCGGCGCGGCGATCTGCGCGTTGGTGTCGGCCGAACTCAGCGTGGCTGAATATTCGCCGACGCAGGTCAAGCAGGCGGTGGTCGGCACCGGCCGCGCGGTCAAGGCGCAGGTGCAGGACATGGTGGCGCGGTTGCTGTCGCTGCCCGGCCTGCCCGGTACCGATGCCGCCGACGCGCTCGGCATCGCCATCTGCCACGCCCACAGCCGCGAAACCTTGACCCTGATCGCCGGCGCCGGCAAGGGCACCAGCACCGCCAAGAGCGGTCCGTTGGCAGGCCTGCGCATGAAAAACGGCCGCCTGGTCGGCTAACTCCCCTAATTAAGAAGGCTACAACACGATGATCGGTCGTCTCTCCGGTATTCTGCTTGAAAAAAATCCGCCGCAACTGCTGGTCGAGTGCGCCGGTGTCGGCTACGAGGTCGATGTGCCGATGAGTACCTTCTACAATCTGCCGCATGTCGGCGAAAAGGTCGTGCTGTTCACGCACCAGGCGATCCGCGAGGACGCGCATTTGTTGTTCGGCTTCGGCAACGCCGAGGAGCGCGCCGTGTTCCGCCAGCTGATCAAGATCAGCGGCGTCGGTGCGCGCACCGCGTTGTCTATCCTGTCGGGCATGTCGATTTCCGATCTGGCGCAGGCGGTGACGTTGCAGGAGTCGGGACGCTTGATCAAGGTGCCCGGCATCGGCAAGAAGACCGCCGAGCGCCTGTTGCTGGAACTGAAGGGCAAGCTGGGCGCGGACATCGGCGCCGGCGGCGGCCATGCGGTGCCCGATTCGCAGTCGGACATCCTCAACGCGCTGCTGGCGCTGGGCTACTCCGACAAGGAAGCGCTGCTCGCGCTCAAGACCGTGCCGGCCGGCAGCGGCGTGTCTGACGGCATTAAGCAGGCATTGAAGGCGCTGTCCAAAGGCTGACACGCCTCAAACGAGGCGCCGGTGCCGCGGCCTATGCTTGAAGGTCGAGCAAAGCGGAGGTGCCGATCATGGAACAAGCAACACGCTTTCCCTGGAGTCATTTTCCCGCCGTTTTTATTCACGCGGCCGAGAGCTTCGTTAAGACCCATCATGCGTATGCCGCAGCCAAGGCGGGGGATGGTTTCGCTGCGATGGAACTGGTTAGCGATGCGGTCTCGATTAAAACTTTGGAGCAGCTCTGGAAGCGGTTCAACGACTTGGCGCCGATATTGGTCAGCGCACATGCGCAGGAGGCGTCTGGCATCAACGCCATGCCTCGGGCACTGGCGTGGCTGATCTCGGATGTTCTTGATTGGCCACGGGAGCGTAGAATATTTCAGGCGAACAAAGTCACTCACACTGGCGCAACTGGCTATGAATGGCTTCAACGACAGGTGCTCTTCGCAGGTCCGATCGTAATTGGCCTAAACTACCTAATGGTCGATGACTTTATCGGCCAAGGCGGAACGCTTGCCAATTTACGAGGTCATATCCTCGCGCAGAAAGGGTGCGTCATCGGCGCAACGGTTTTAACCGGTAAGGACTATTCGGCGGAGCTAGCCCTAACGAGCGCACAATTGTCAGAGCTAAGGAGGAAACATGGACACATTGAATACTGGTGGCGACAACGGTTCGGGTTCGAATGCCTCACCGCGTCAGAAGCCCGATATCTCAGCCAAACTGCTTCAGCTGAAAGAATCATTGAGGGTCTGGAGGCAGTTGATAGCTGAAGGCAAGGTAGAATCGCTTGTGGTCAAAATAGATACGCCGCCCGAACTAGCGAATGTTCCGTATCGAATGTTGACTGAGCGGGAACAGCGGCAACTGCGGATCACCAAAAGACAGATAGACAGCTATTATCAACGTGTTTTCAAACCAAGATTTAAATAGGCAACCAGCAACTGAATGAGCATCCAGACCGACAGCTTCACCGAACAGCGCATCATCGACGCGGCGCCGTCGTCGCCCAATGAAGAGGCGATCGAGCGCGCGCTGCGCCCCAAGCATCTCGATGAATATGTCGGGCAGGCCAAGATCCGCGACCAGCTGGAGATCTTCATCGCCGCCGCGCGCAACCGCAAGGAGGCGCTCGACCACACCTTGCTGTTCGGACCGCCGGGCCTCGGTAAAACCACGCTGGCCAACATCATCGCGCGCGAGATGGGCGTCAACCTGCGCCAGACCTCCGGCCCGGTGCTCGAGCGCCCCGGCGACCTGGCCGCGATCCTGACCAACCTCGAAGCCAACGACGTGCTGTTCATCGACGAGATCCACCGCCTGTCGCCGGTGGTCGAGGAGATCCTGTACCCGGCGCTGGAGGACTACCAGATCGACATCATGATCGGCGAGGGCCCGGCCGCGCGCTCCGTCAAGCTCGACCTGCAACCGTTCACCTTGGTCGGCGCCACCACCCGCGCCGGCATGCTGACCAACCCGCTGCGCGACCGCTTCGGTATCGTCGCCCGCCTCGAGTTTTACAACACCGAGGAACTGACCAAGATCGTCACCCGCAGCGCCGCGCTGCTCAAGGCCAACATCGCCCCGGACGGCGCCGTCGAGATCGCCCGCCGCGCGCGCGGCACGCCGCGCATCGCCAACCGCCTGCTGCGCCGCGTGCGCGATTACGCCGAGGTCAAGGCCAACGGCGACATCACCAAGACCGTGGCCGACGCCGCGCTGGTGATGCTCGACGTCGACACCGTCGGCTTCGACGTCATGGACCGCAAGCTGCTCGAAGCGGTGCTGTACAAGTTCGGCGGCGGCCCGGTCGGCATCGGTAACCTGGCGGCGGCCATCGGCGAGGCGGCCGACACCATCGAAGACGTGCTCGAACCTTACCTGATCCAGCAAGGGTTCCTGCAGCGCACGCCGCGCGGGCGGGTCGCCACGCCGGCCGCGTACAAGCACTTCGGCGTCACGCCGCCGCGCACCAATCCCAACGGCGAACTGTGGGACCTGTGATGCAGATTTGGGTCGACGCCGACGCCTGTCCCGCCGTCATCAAGGATATCCTGTACCGCGTGGCCGAGCGCATGCAAATGCAGGTGACCCTGGTGGCCAACCAACTGCTGCGCGTGCCGCCGTCGCGCTTTGTCCGCTCGGTGCAGGTGCCGTCCGGCGCCGACGTGGCCGACCAGGAGATCGTGCGCCTGCTGGCGCCGGGCGACCTGGTCGTCACCGGCGACATCCCGCTGGCCTCGGACGTGTTGAAGAAGGGCGGCTACGCGCTCAATCCGCGCGGCGAGTTCTACACCAACGACAACATCGCGCAGATGCTCAGCATGCGCGCCTTCATGGATGAGTTGCGCGGCAGCGGCGTCGATACCGGCGGCCCGGCCGCCTTCAACCAGGGCGACCGCCAGAGTTTCGCCAACAGCCTGGACCGGCACCTGCGCAAGCATGCCACCCCGCCGGCATCGGCATAAGGCGCAAAAGTCGTCTCCGACCAAATATAGAATATAATCAATTAAAATTACATATTGGCATTTATTGGTGCTGATATGAAATTCTATATCGATATAAATATTTGGAAAGACTGAAGTGCGTTGTGTAAGTTGTCTGGCAATTGCCATTGCCTTCTGGTTGACCGCCTGCGCCGGCGGTTCCGCCGTCGGTACCCCTCGAATGCCCGCTGCGGCGGGCGCGATTCCTCCCGCCGACCCCGTCGCGCTGGTCGAACGCGTGGCCACTCCCTCCTATGCAAACGACAGTGGCAACGCCACGGTGTTCAATGCCGTCAACGCTCTGCGTGAAAAAGTGGGCTCCGGGTTGCTGGCCCAGAACGCGAAACTCGACCAGGCGGCCTTGGCGCACCACCAGTACCTGAACACCAGCGACTTCTTGAACTTGCACGGCGAGACAGCGGGAAACCCGGGCTTCACCGGCGTCGACGCCACCGCCAGGGGCAAGGCCGCCGGATATGGGGCGGCCTATATCGAGGAGGTTGTACACGGCGTCAATGGCGCTGGCCGGTTCGCCGGCTGCGCGGCCAGCTGGGCCAACAGCATCTATCATGTCGGCCTGTTTTTCTCCGGTATGCGCGATGTCGGCATTGCCGCCCTGGCGACCAGGAACGATCCGGTCTTTGGAAAGTACACCGTGTGCGTCGTGAACTTTTCCAAGGGGGCCTCGCAGGTCGAGCAATTACCCGAGGATGGGACGATACGGGTGTACCCATATCCCGACCAAACCCGGGTGCCGACTGTTTTCTACAACCATACCGAGGAGCCATCCCCGCTTCCCGAGTATTTCGAGCTGGGCCCGCCGGTCACGCTGAACTTCAAAACGAAATCATTCCTGGCGACCGGGGCCAAACCGGCCATCGTCGTGGATCATTTGTCGATCGCCATGGCAAACGGGCAGCCGCTGGGCGCCAGAATCCTGGTCAGCCCTGTCGGCGGAATTTTCTCCACGAGGGGACCCGCGCTCCAGAACGACAACCAGATCGCCGCGTTCGCGCTGACGATCGTGCCGGTCGCGCGGATGAAACCGAACACCGTTTATACCGTTTCTTTCGCGGGCATCGTCAACGGCGGTGCGCTTTCAAAAACCTGGAAGTTCACCACTGGCGAGAGGTGACAAAGTTAATCGGCGGGATCGCCTGAGCGCGGGACCGGCATGGTGGGGACGAAGCGGGTCAGGTAGATCGTCACGCAGCATCCGGTGAATAGGATCAGGATGCGGACGTACAGCAGGTCGGTGTGCCAGATCGAGTAGCTCATCGAGCCCCACATGAAGATCAGTATCCAGACCTTGCCGCGCTTTGGGATGCCTTTGCCGTTCTCGTAATCGCGCAAGTATTTGCCGAACACGCGGTTGGTTTGCAGCCAGTTGTGCAGCCGCGTCGAGCCGCGCGCGAAGCAGGCCGAGGCCAGCAGCAGGAACGGCGTGGTCGGCAGCAGCGGCAGAAAAATGCCCAGCACGCCAAGCGCCACCGCCACGCATCCGATCAGATTCAATACTATTTTCATCGAGTTTCCGTTGCTTGCTGGGCTGCAAGCCTAACGAGAATCGTATCACCACTCGGGTGAAAAAGTGTATATTGAACCCGCCCGCATGATAGCGCTAACTTTGTGGAGACTTGGAATGAGAAAAATCATATTGGCCTGCATGGCCTTGGCCTGCTTGCTGCTGTCCGCCGCCGGGGCGCGCGCCGACGACCAGTACAAAATCCTGGTGCTGGCCATGCCCGGAAAATACCATTACGAATACATCCCGATCGCCCGCGAAAGCCTGGAAAAGCAGGCTAAGCTGCACGCGTTCGAGTTGGTTTATACGCACCGTCCGGAAGTGTTCGATGGCGACCTGAGCCAGTACGCGATGGTGATGTTCCTTAACACGCCGGGCGAGGAGCTCAGCGAGCCGCGCCGCAGGAAGTTCGAGGAGTACATGCGCAACGGCGGCAACGCCATGCTGGTGCACCGGGCGCTGATCATTCCGCCCAATACCTGGCCTTGGTTCGAGAAACTGATCGGGCGCCGTGTCGGCAACCATCCGATGCTGCAGACCGGCGTGGCCGAGGTGGTCGACAAGAAATTCCCTGCGACCTTCGGCCTGCCGGCGCGCTGGATCTGGAGCGACGAGTGGTACGTGTTCGACAATCCTTACAACGTCAAGATCAACCCGGTGCTCAACGTCGACGAAAGTACCTACGACCCGACCAAGATCTGGCCGGGGCAGGTGTCAAAAGGCATGGGCAAGGACCACCCGGTGGCGTGGTACCACCAAGTGGAAAAGGGCCGCGTGTTCGTCACCGCGCTGGGACACAGCGGCGAGATGTACAAGGACCCGCAATACCTGTCGCACTTGATGGGCGGCATTTACTGGACCGCCACCGGCAAGGGCATCCAGCAATAAGCGCTTAGGCGCGCTTGCGGGTTCGCCAGCCGATCAGCGCCAGGCCGGCCATCAGCATCGCATAGGTTTCCGGTTCCGGGACCGCAGCGGCGGGCGTGAGCGCGGTGATCGCGCTTTGGATACTGACATAGCCGCCCGTTGGCAGGAAATAATACAGCTCATAGGCGGCGTAGTTGAAGCTGGACAGCCTCAGCGATGTCGGCACGCCGCCATGGTCAAACGCCGTGCCGCTGAAGTCAAACAGGGAAATGGTGCCGTTGAAACTGCTGAAGTCCGGCGCCATCACCGTGGTGGACAGCGACAAAATGTCGCCGCCGGAGAACGTCGTAGCGTCGTTGGCGATTTGCAGCAGATTCGTCCCATAGATCACTTCTTGTGGCCGGGAGAACACCTCCGGCGCGGTGATGGTCGTTGCGTTGTTGGGATCGTTGTATAACAGGTAAGTGCCGCTGGCTTCAGGCGGCGGTTGATAGTTGACGTTCAGCCCCATGGCGGTATCGTAGCTGAACGAGCCGTGGATCTCCTGTCCCAACGCGACCGTCATCCCAGTCAATGTGCTCAGATCTTTGAGGGTGGAAGTGTAAGTGGGTGGCAACGTTTCATCGATCGCAGTGACCGTCGCCGTGAAGTTGTACGTAACAACGGCGGCATGCGCCGAACCCAGCATCGCGAACCCGGCGAGCAGACCAATTATTTTTTTCATTCAAACCCCTAGTTTTATTTAAAAAAGGGGCTTAGTAGAACACCAATGAAAAAATGTGTCAATTGGTTAATTAAATTATCTGTGTGGCAATGTTGATCCGGCGTTAATATCGGCTTAGTCCTGACGCACCCCCACCTGCGAACGGCCCAGCATGGGCATGCCGATGTCGCGCGCACCTTCAGTTTCTTGCCGGCGTCGGTCATGTGCATCTTCGGTTTCGTGGTACGTGTCCGACAACCCGCACGACGTCAAGATCAACCCGGTGGCGTGGTACCACCAGGTGGAAAAGGGCCGCGTGTTCGTCACCTCGCTCGGACACAACGGCGAGATGTACAAAGACCCGCAATACCTGTCGCACCTGATGGGCGGCATTTACTGGACCGCCACCGGCAGGGGCATCCAGCAGTAGCCGCTTACTTGGCGGCGTTGCGGGTGCCGACCACTTCGACGGTCACGCGGCGGTTCTTGGCGCGGCCTTCCGCCGTGGCGTTGTCGGCCAGCGGCTGGGTCTCGCCCTTGCCCTCGGTATAGACCCGCGTGGCGTCCATGCCCGTGCCGACCAGATAGGCCTTGACCGCCTCGGCGCGGCGCAGCGACAGTTTCTGGTTGTACTCGTTCGAGCCGACCGAGTCGGTATGGCCGACCGTCACCACCACCTCGGTGTTCATGCCTTTCAGCTTGAGCAGCAGATCGTCGAGCGCGGCCTTGCCGGCGGGCTTGACGGCCGACTTGTCGAAATCAAACAGCGTTTCGGCGGCGAACGAGACTTTTTCCGAGGTCGGCTGCGGCGCCTTCGGCGGCGGCGGTGGCGTCGGCTGCGCGACCGGCGGCGGCGCCGGTTCGGCCGCCGGCGGCGGCACGTACACGGGCGCGCTGTGCGCCGGGCGACCCAGCTTGTAGACCAGGCCGACCGACAACAGATCGACATCGCCGCGATTGCCGACGGCGTCGTTGACGCGGTAACGCTCGACCTCGCCGCGCAGCGCCAGCGCTTCGCTCAGTTTGTATTCCAGGCCCAGGCCGGCCTTGGCGTTGAGCTTGCGTTCGGACGGGTTCGGTCCGGTCACGGCATTCAAGCGGTTGCCGCTGAAATGGGTGCTGGCCTTGGCGTAGTTGGCGCCGACCCGGCCCAGCAACGACAGCCGCTCGCCCAGCGGCAGTTGCGCCAGCAGGTCCAGGTTGGCGCCACGGAAGCCCGCCTCGCCGTTGAACGCGCCGTTGCCGGAGGTGGTCGAGTTGAAGCTGAACTTGCCCAGGTCGAAGTAGCCCAGTTCCAGCGCCAGGTAGCGGTTCAGCTGCTTGCCGACGAACAGTTTGTAGCCGGTGTCGCGCTCGTCCGTGCTGAACGCGGTGACGCTGGCGCCGTTGGCCGACAGGCTGCGGGTCAGCCGGTCCTGGTCGATGCTGCCGCGCGAGCGGCCGATGCCCGCGCCGATGTACCAGGCGCTGTTGGCCCACTCCGGATTGATGAAGGTATCCTCGGCTTGCGCCACCTGGATGGAGAGCATGGCGCACGCGAGCGCGCCCAGTGTTCCGAATGTCTTGGCGATGGTCATGATGGTGTCCTTGAATGGTGGGCGTTTATTTGGCGATCTGGTTGTTGCGCAGCGTGACGGCGGCGCCGGTCAGAACGCGGCCATTGAGCAGCGTGGTGTTGTCGCCCACCGTGATCGCGGCCGACTGGCCCAGGATGGTGCCTTTGAAGACGCTGTTCGCGCCCAACGTGGTCGGACCGACCGGCAGCCAGTTGACATTGGCCGCGGTGGCGCCGTTGCCCAGCGCGACGATCGAGTTGGCGGTCGAGTTGAGCGTCAGCGCGGTGCGGAAGATGTACACGCCGGGGCCGTTCAAGGTCACGGTGCCGGTGATGCTGATGGCGCCGGCGTAGCAGTACACGCCGGGGGCGAGGGTCAGGCCGCCGAGGTCAATGTCGCCGGCGAAGCTGACGTCGCAGGTGCGGCCGTTGGCGTTGCTGATGGCCGTTTGCAGGTCGGCCAGGGCGCCGGCCAGGATGGCGCCGGATTTGTAGTTGGTGTAGCCGGCCGCCTGGGTCGGGTCGACGGTCTGCGACGGCGCGCCGACGTCACCGGTGATCAAGGTGGTGCCGCCGGCGTTGTTGGTCAGCGACGTGCCGGCCAGCACCGCGAAGTTGGCGGCGCCGCCCAGTGGCACGGCCAGTACGGCCGACGGTGGCAACACCGCGGTGACGGTCAGCGCGGCGCTGCCCGATTGCGCGCCGACGGTGGCGGTGACGTTGGTGGCGCCGGCGGCGACGCCGGTGGCGATGCCGCTGGCCGCCACGGTGCCGATCGAGGGGCTCGACGAGCTCCAGACGGCGGTGCCTGTGACGAACGCGGTGGTGTTATCCGAATACGTCGCGGTGGCGACGAACTGCTGCTGGCCGCCGATCAGGACGGTGGAGGTGGCCGGGGTGACGGCGATGCCGGTCAGCGTGACGGCGGGCACGGTGATCGTGGTGGTGGCGCTTTTGCCATTGCTGGTTGCCGTGATGACCGAGGTGCCCAGCGCGGCGCCGGTGACCAGGCCGGCGCTGTTGACGGTGGCGCTCGTTGGCGTTGCCGACACGAAGGTCGCCCCGGCGGTCAGGTTTTGCGTGGTCGCGTCCGAATAGGTGCCGATGACGGCCAGCTGGCGCGTGGCGGCGATCTGTACCATCGGCGCCTGCGGCGTGACGGCGATCGACAGCAGCACGGCGGGCGTGACGGTCAGCGTGGTCGAGGCGGTCTTGCCGCCGTAGGCGGCGCTGATGACGGCGCTGCCGGCGCTGGCGCCGGTGGCCAGGCCGGTCGCGGCGGGCACGGTGGCGACGGCCGGCGAGGCCGAGGTCCAGGTGGCGGCCACCGCTTGCGTGGTGCCGTCGCTAAAGGTGCCGTTGGCGGTGAACTGCTGGCTTGCGCCCAGCGCGATGCTTGGCGCGACCGGCGTGACGGCGATCGACAGCAGCGCGGGGGGGATGACGGTCAGCGTGGCCGAGGCGGTCTTGCCGCTGTACGCGGCGCTGATGACGGCGCTGCCGGCGCTGGCGCCGGTGGCCAGGCCGGTCGCGGCGGCGACCGTGGCGACGGCCGGGGTGGCCGAGGTCCAGGCGGCGACCACCGCTTGCGTGGTGCCGTCGCTGTAGGTCGCGGTGGCGGTGAACTGCTGGGTTGCGCCGGGCGCGACGCTTGGCGCCGTCGGCGTGACGGCCAGCGACACCAGGGTCGCCGCCGGCACGCCGAGGATGGGATCGCGGCCCTGGTCGCCGCCGCCGCAGCCCGCCAGCAGGGCGGTGGCGAGGAAGCCGATGGAACAGAACAGCGTCTTGGTATATCTCTGCAGGACATTCATGGTGTTTCCTTTGTGCTGAAACCGGTGGACTAACTAGCGGCCCGCGCCGTCCGCGCGGACCAATAGGCCACGATGTCATGCCCCCCTGGAGGGGTATGTGCGCTATCGCGCACATCACATTGATACTAGGAAACGTTGTGGAGATTTAACCTCAGACGCCGCGGGCGCCGGTTTAGTCCTGGCGCACCCACACCTGCGAGCGGCCCAGCATCGGCATGCCGATGTAGCCGCGCACGTTCAGTTTCTTGCCGGCGTCGGTCATGTGCATCTTGGCCTTATAGACCTTGCCGTTTTTCGGGTCGACGATCTCGCCACCGTTGAACTCGTCACCATCCTTCTTCAGGCCCGACAGGATGACCATGCCGACGATGGGTTGATCCTTGCGCGCGCCTTCGCACTTGTCGCATTTCGGGTTCTGGTCTTCGTTCGGTTCGCGGTACAGCTTTTCGATCTGGCCCTGGAACGCACCGTCGTTCTCGGTGATGCGGATCAGCGCCTTCGGCTTGCCGGTCTCGTCGTCGATGTTCTTCCAAAGGCCGACGGGCGTCTCGGCGGCGAAGGAGAAGGCGGGGGCGATGGACAGCAGCGCGGTGAGGGCGAATGCGGCGAATTTCATGGTGGTCTCCAAAGGGTTATTTTTTGTCAGACGAGTGTAGCAAATAAATGACCGGTCGTACTATTTTCTATCGAATTACACAAATTATCTAAAATAAGATAATATGTACAGATGAAAAGGACACCCGAACAGCAAAACCTGCTCGAGCAAATGAAGCAGGTGGCCGACGGCCTTGGCCAGACCCTGGCGCCGTTTTGCGAGGTCGTGCTGCACGACTTGCTCGATCCCGAGCACGCCATCCTCGCTATCCACAACAACCTGTCGGGCCGCGCCGTCGGCGCGCCGGCCACCGAGCTGGGACTGGCGCGGGCGGCAGATCCCGATTTCGCGCAGGTGATCGCCAACTACCCCAACACCTTCGCCGACGGCCGGCTGGCCAAGAGCACCTCGATCGGCATCAAGGACAGCGGCGGGCGCTACATCGCCGCGCTGTGCCTGAACGTCGACCTGACCGTGTTTCGCAGCTTGAACAGCCTGCTGACGCAGTTCGGCAGCGTCAACACCGCCGCCGGCGTCAGCGAGACGCTGGAGCCGGCCGGCGCCGACGCCATCCGCGCGCGCATCGACCAGTTCGCGGCGCGGCTGGCGACGACGCCGCGCGCGCTCAAGGCCGACGAGCGCAAGGCGCTGATGCGCGAACTGAAGGAATCGGGATTGGGCGATGTGCGGCGCGCGATGGAAATCGTCGCCGCCTATTTAAACGTCTCACGCGCCACGGTGTACAACGATGCCAGATAACTCAAGCCTTCTCTTGTTGGACCGCGACCAGGCCGGCGCGCTGCTGCGGCCGGACGACGTGCTGGAGGCCGTGCGCGACGCCTTCCTGCTGCACGCCAGCGGCGCCGGGAAGATCTTCCCGCTGGTGCGCGAGGCGCTGCCGGCCGGCGTATTCGGCATCAAATCGGGCGGCGTGCCGGAGCGCGAGCTACTCGGCATGAAGGCGGCCGGCTTCTGGCCAGGCAACCGCGCGCGTGGCGCCGACGGCCATCAGGCGACGATCATGCTGTTCGACCCGGCCACGGGGCGGCCGCAATGCGTCATCGACGGTAACGCCGTCACGACGACGCGCACGGCGGCGGCGGGCGCCGTGGGCTTGCTGGCGCTGGCGCGTCGCGACAGCGAGAGCTTGTGCGTGTTCGGCACCGGCGTGCAGGGCGCGGCGCACACCGATTACGCGCTGCGCGTCATGCCCGGCATACGGCGCGTACGCTACCTGACATCGGACGGCCGCCGCGATCCGCGATTCGAAGCGCTGTTCGCCGCGCGCTGCGACGTCGCACCCGGCGCCAGCGCCGATACCGCCGTCGCCGAAAGCGACATCGTCATCACCGCCACGCGTGGCGGCGGCCCGCTGTTTTCCCCGCACGCGGTCAAGCCGGGCACGCACCTGAACTGCGTCGGCAGCGACACGCGCGGCAAGCGCGAACTGCCGGAGGGCTTGCTGGCGCTGGGCAGCGTCTGGGCCGACGACTTGATCCAGGCGCGCGCCATCGGCGAGCTGCAATGGGCGGCCGGAACGCCGGCCGGTGAAATCGGCGCGCTGCTGGCAGCCGGAGCGCCGGCGCGCGACGGCATCGCGGCCGACGCCATCACCATTTTCGACATGACGGGCATCGCCCTGCAGGACCTTACAGTGGCGCGCATGCTGCACCGGCGCGCTTTGGAAAACGGCACCGGGACCAGCATCGCCTGGCCCTGGTAATCACAAAGGAACAAGATGAGCGAACTAAAGACGAGCGAACCACTGCCAACCTATGCCGACGTCGTCGCCGCGTCGCAGCGTATCGCCGGCCATGCGCACCGCACGCCGGTGCTGACCTCGCGCACGGCCGACGCCGAACTGGGCGCCAAGGTTTTCTTCAAGGCGGAGAATTTGCAGCGCATGGGCGCGTTCAAATTCCGCGGCAGCTACAACGCGCTGGCGAAGTTCGACGCCGGACAGCGCCGCGCCGGCGTGGTGGCTTTCTCGTCCGGTAACCACGCGCAGGGGATCGCGCTGTCGGCGCAGTTGCTCGGGATACCGGCGACCATCGTCATGCCACACGACGCGCCGCCGTCGAAGATCGCCGCCACGCGCGGCTACGGCGCGCAGGTGGTGCTGTACGACCGCTACACCGAGGACCGCGAGCAGATCGGCCGCGACCTGGCGGCCAAACATGGCCTGACCTTGATCCCGCCGTACGACCACGCCGACGTGATCGCGGGGCAGGGCACGGCCGCCAAGGAATTGTTCGAGGAAGTGGGGGAACTGGATTACCTGTTCGTCTGCCTGGGCGGCGGCGGCTTGCTGAGCGGTTCGGCGCTGGCGACGCGGGCCTTGTCGCCGAAGACAAAGCTGTATGGCGTGGAGCCGGAGGCTGGCAACGACGGGCAGCAATCGTTCCGCAGCGGCGCCATCGTACACATCGACACGCCGAAGACGATCGCCGATGGCGCGCAGACGCAGCATCTGGGCAAGCTGACGTTCCCGATCATCAAGCGCGATGTGGACGATATTTTGACGGTGGGCGACGAGCAGCTGCGCGCCGAGATGCGCTTCTTTGCGGCGCGCATGAAGATCGTGGTGGAGCCGACCGGCTGCCTGGGCCTGGCGGCAGCGCGGGCGATGAAGGAACAGCTACAGGGCAAGCGGGTGGGCGTGATCATCAGCGGCGGCAACGTCGATATCGAGCGCTACGCCGAGCTGCTGGCTCAATAAACGACGAGGCTAACTCCGGGGTCAGGTCCACCATTTCTACACGAGCGGAACCGTAAGGGGGGATAAACCCGTATTACGGTCCAGGACGTGTAGAATTGGTGGACCTGACCCCGGAGTTGCTTTTAGGCGGCTGGCAATTTGGCGAACTGCTCGCGCATCTTGTCCAGCGTGGCCGAGAAGTTGGCCACGCGTTCCTTCTCCTGCGCCACCACTTCGGCCGGCGCGCGGGCGACGAAGCTTTCGTTCGACAGCTTGCCGTTGGCCTTGTTGATCTCGCCCTCGACGCGCGCGATCTCCTTCGACAGCCGCTCACGCTCGGCCTTGACGTCGATCTCCACCTTCAGCATTAGCTTGGTCGTGCCGACGATCGACACCGCCGCCGGCGATTCCGGCAGCGCGTCGACGATCTGCACTTCCGACAGCTTGCCGAGCGATTGGATGTACGGCGCAAAGCCCTCCATCGCCGCCTTGTCGGCCGCATTGCCGGCCTCGACGATCAACGGCACCCGCAGCGACGGCGCCAATTGCATTTCGCCGCGCAGGTTGCGGGTGGCGTCGGTCAGCGTCTTGAGCTGCTGCATCCACGCCTCGGCCGCCTCGTCGATGTTGGCGGTGTTGGCGATCGGGTAGGGCTGCGTCATGATCGAATCACCGGTCTTGCCGGCCAGCGGCGCGACCGCCTGCCACAGCGCCTCGGTGACGAACGGGATCACCGGATGCGCCAGGCGCAGCACCACTTCCAGCACGCGCAGCAGCGTGTGGCGGGTGGCGCGCTGCTGGCCCTCGGTGCCGCTTTGCACCTGCACCTTGGCCACCTCCAGATACCAGTCGCAGTACTCGTCCCAGACGAACTTGTAGATCGTCGAGGCGATGTTGTCGAAGCGGTAGTCGGCGAAGCCCTTGGCCACGTCCAGTTCGGCCTTTTGCAGCAGCGAGATGATCCACTTGTCGGCGTTCGACAAATCGGCCGGACTGGCCGAGCAATCCTTCTCCTCCGTGTTCATCAGCACGAAGCGGGTGGCGTTCCACAGCTTGTTGCAGAAGTTGCGGTAGCCCTCGGCGCGGCCGAGGTCGAAGTTGATGTTGCGGCCCAGCGAGGCGTACGAGGCCATCGTGAAGCGCACCGCGTCCGTGCCGTAGGCGGCGATGCCTTCCGGGAATTCCTTGCGCGTGGCCTTGGCGATCTTTTCGGCCGCTTTCGGGTTCATCAGGCCGGTGGTGCGTTTCTCCACCAGCGCGTCGATGCCGATGCCGTCGATCAGGTCGATCGGGTCGAGCGTGTTGCCCTTGGACTTGGACATCTTCTGGCCCTGCGAGTCGCGCACCAGGCCGTGCACGTACACGGTCTCGAACGGCACCTTGCCCGTGAAGTGCAGGGTGAACATCACCATGCGCGCCACCCAGAAGAAGATGATGTCGAAGCCGGTCACCAGCACCGACGACGGCAGGAAGGCTTTCAGGTCCGGCGTCTCCTCCGGCCAGCCCAGGGTCGAGAACGGCACCAGCGCGGACGAGAACCACGTGTCGAGCACGTCGTTGTCGCGGCGCAGCGGCCCCGTGCTGCCGGCGGCCTGCTGCTTGACCAGCGCCTCGGCCTCGGTCTTGGCGACGAAGATGTTGCCGGCCTCGTCGTACCAGGCCGGGATCTGGTGGCCCCACCACAGCTGGCGCGAGATGCACCAGTCCTGGATGTTGTTGAGCCACTGGTTGTAGGTGGTGCTCCAGTTTTCCGGCACGAACTTGATGTCGCCGCTGGCGACCTTCTCCAGCGCGACCTCGGCGATCGATTTGCCCGGGAAGAAGGTGCCTTCCGGCGCCGGCTGGCTCATGGCGACGAACCACTGGTCGGTCAGCATCGGTTCGATGATGACGCCGGTGCGGTCGCCGCGCGGCACCATCAGCTTGTGCGGCTTGACTTGCTCGAGCAGGCCCTGCGCGTCGAGGTCGGCGACGATCTGCTTGCGTGCGACGAAGCGGTCCATGCCGCGATAGGCTTCCGGCGCCTCGTCGTTGATCTTCGCCTCCAAGGTCATGATCGACAGCATCGGCAGCTTGTGGCGCTGGCCGACCGCGTAGTCGTTCAAATCATGCGCCGGCGTGATCTTCACGCAGCCGGTGCCGAAGGCCTTGTCGACGTATTCGTCGGCGATGATCGGGATTTCGCGGCCCACCAGCGGCAGCACCAGCATCTTGCCGACCAGCGCCTGGTAGCGCTCGTCGGTCGGATCGACCGCCACGGCGACGTCGCCGAGCATGGTTTCGGGACGGGTGGTGGCCACCGTCAGCGAGCCGCTGCCGTCGGCCAGCGGGTATTTGATGTACCACATCGAGCCGTCTTCCTCCTCGGAGACGACCTCGAGGTCGGAGACGGCCGTGCCCAGCACCGGATCCCAGTTGACCAGCCGCTTGCCGCGGTAGATCAGGCCCTGCTCGTGCAGGCGCACGAAGACGTCGGTGACGACCTTCGAGCGCGTCTCGTCCATCGTGAAGTATTCGCGCTGCCAGTCCGGCGAGGCGCCCAGGCGGCGCATCTGGCCGGTGATGGTGGAGCCGGATTTCTCCTTCCACTCCCACACTTTCTTGACGAAGGCCTCGCGGCCCAGGTCGTGGCGCGAGATCTTCTGCGCGTCCAGTTGGCGCTCGACGACGATCTGCGTGGCGATGCCGGCGTGGTCGGTGCCGGGAATCCAGGCGGTGTTATGGCCCAGCATGCGGTGGTAGCGGGTCAGGCCGTCCATGATGGTCTGGTTGAAGGCATGGCCCATGTGCAGGGTGCCGGTCACGTTCGGCGGCGGCAGCTGGATGCTGAAAGAAGGTTTGCCGGCGTCGAGGGTGGCGGTGTAGTAACCGCGCTGTTCCCACTCGGTGCGCCAGAATTGTTCAATGTCGGCAGGCTCGAAAGACTTGGCTAATTCCATGATTTGGCTGATGTATTGTAGTAAACGCGTGTGCGAAAACAGCCATTATAGATGACGCGGAGGCCGCCGCCGCGGGCGTGTCAAAAAATCAAGCGTCGCCGGCCAGTTGCCAGGTGTTGCGCCCGGCGGCCTTGGCCTGGTACAGCGCCACGTCGGCGCGCTTGTACAGCTCCTCGTGGGTGCCGGGGTGGCCGTCCTGGCCGCCCTGGCCGTGGTGGACGGCGGCGCCGACGCTGGCGCTGATGCGCATCGTGGCCGCGCCGTGCGGCAGCGGTTGCGCCAGGTTGTCGAGGATGCGCTGGCACACCGGTTCGAGCGTCGCGCGCTCGGTGGTCTGGGCCAGCAGCACGGCGAATTCGTCGCCGCCCAGCCGGAACGGCCGGTCGGTCTCGCGCACGGCCGCCCGCAGGCGCGCGGCGGCGGCCACCAGCAGGGCGTCGCCGGCGTCGTGCCCCAGCGTGTCGTTGATCTGTTTGAAGTGGTCGAGGTCGATCAGCAGCAGCGTGAAGCCCGGGCCGCCGCGCGCCGCCTGCGCCACCAGGTGGCGCAGCTCGTCGTTGAACAGGCGCCGGTTCGCCAGGCCGGTCAGCGGGTCGCCGTAGGCCAGCTGCTCGAGCTGCGACTGGGTGGCGCGCAGTTCGACGGTGCGGGCGTCGACCATGGCCACCAGTTCGCGCTGGCGGTGCCGCAGCAGGGCCGTGCGCATGTGGACCAGCCCGGCCAGCAGCCCCAGCGCCAGCAGGCCGCCGGCGATGCGCGCGAGCGGGCGCTGGTGCCACGCCGGCGACACCCTGACCGGCACCTCGAGCGGCGCCGACCAGTCGCCGTTGCGGTTCGAGCCGCGCAGCTGCAGCACATAGTCGCCCGGCGGCAGGTTGGTGTAGCCGGCCCGGCGCGACGTGGCGTCGGCCTTGATCCAGTCGGGATCGAAGCCGGCCAGGCGGTAGGCGTAGCGGTTGCGCTCGGGCGCCGAGTAGTCGAGGGCGGCGAACTCGAGCGAGAAGCCGCGCCCGCGCCCCTCCGGCGTGACCTCGATCGGCGCCGCCTTGCCGCCGGCGCCGCCGTTGTAGCGGCCGGCGGGGATCTCGCGGTCGTTGACCAGCAGGCGCGTGGCCACCACCGGCGGCCGGTAGTGCCACTGGCTCAGGCGCTCCGGCCGCAGCACCGTCACGCCCGACAGGCCGCCGAACACCAGCTCGTCGGCCGCCGTGCGCACGCCCGCGGCGGTCCAGTAGGTGGGGATGTGGACGCCGTCGGCCGGGCCGAACGTGCGGATCGCGAAGCTGCGCGCGTCGATGCGCGCCAGGTTGGCGTCGGTGCTGGCCCAGATGGCGCCGCCGGCGTCCTCGAGCAGCATGTTGGCGCCGCTGTCCTCCAGCCCGTGGGCCGTGCCCAGCCGGCGGAAGCGGCGCCGGCCGTCGGCGTCGGTGCGCTCCAGGATGACGATGCCGGTGCCGAACTGAGACAGCCACAGGCGTCCCCGGCGGTCCAGCAGCATCGACGACACGTAGCCGGGCGGCATGCGGTCGGCCTCGGCCAGCACCGTCGGCACCAGCTCGACCCCGCCGCCGTAGGCGACCCGCGCCAGGCCGACGCGGGTGCCGACCCAGATGCCGCCGTCGGCCGGCAGCAGGTAGGTCACGCGCGCGTCGCCCAGGCTCTGCTGCTCGTGGCGCAGCACCGCCAGTTGCCCGCCGGGGCCGGACGACAACGCCCACAAGCCGTCCATGCCGCCCAGCCACAGCACGTCCCCGACCAGCGCCACGGCCCACACCGCCGCCTCGGGGCGGCGTTGCGGCACGGCCAGGCGGCGCACGTTGCCGCCGTCGGCGTCGGCGTGGTACAGGCCCTGCTCGGTGCCGATGTAGACGGTGCCGCCCGGTCCCTGGGCCATCGCCAGCACCCGCCCGGTCGGCAGCGCGCCCGGCGTGCCGGGCGGGGCCGGGGTCAAATGGGCGACCGCTCCCCGTTGCGGGTCGACGATGTCGATGCCGCCGCCCACCACGCCCAGCCACAGCCGCCCGTCCGGGTGGGCCAGTATGCTCGGCACGCTCAGTTTGCCGGCGCCGCCGGTCGAGCGTATCGTCGTCACCGCGCGCGGCAGCGGGTCGTGCTGGCTCAGCGCCCCCATGGCGCCGACGAAGATGATGCCGCTGCGCTCGCGGAACAACGCCAAGATATCGTTTTCGTACAGGCTGTCGGGGGTGTCGGGCTGGTGGCGGATGCGGCGCGTGGTGCCCAGCAGCGGATCGACCGCCACGATGCCGCCGTCGGCGCCGTCGGTGCCCAGCCAGACCTCGCCGAGCCCGGCCTCGACGATGGCGGTGACGCGCTCCTTCTCCAGGGTCGGCCTGGGCCCGCCCTCGCGCACCGCGCGCGCCTCGCCGCTGCCGGGCTCGATGACGAAGGCGCCGTGGCTGCGGGTGCCGATCCAGATCCGTCCCGAGCTGTCCTGCATCAGGGTGCTGATGTTGGCGCCGGTGTTGGCACCCTCGTCGCGCCCGGCCAGCGGCACGGCCGCCGGCGCCGCCGCGCCGCGCTCGAGTTTGAGCAAGCCTTCGCGCGTGCCGATCCACAAGCGGCCTCCGCTTTCGCGCAGCAGCGCGCCCACCGCGCCCGCCGGCAGCGCCCGCGTGTCGAGCGGGGCGGTGGTGGCGGCGCCGCGCGTGATCGCGCCCCGGGCGTCGATATGGTCGAGGCCGCCGCCGGTGCCCACCCACACGCCGCCGGCGCCGTCGTCGGCCAGCGCCGTGACCTGGGCGTTGCCCAGGCCGGACGGGCCGTGCGGGAAGCGGGTGAAGTTCTCGCGCTCGGCGTCGTAGCGCGCCAGCCCGCCCGAGCTGGTGCCGGCCCACAGGCGGCCGGCGCCGTCGATCAGCAGGCTGGTGATGTAATTGTCGGGCAGGGCGTCGTCGCGGATGGCGTCGGCGACGAACTTGCGGGGGCGGTTGCCGTCCCAGCGCACCAGCCCGGTCTGGGTGCCAATCCAGACGAAGCCGCTGCGGTCCTGGGCGAAGCACAGGCCGGCGCCGGTGTCGGAATAGGGCTGGTGCTTGAACGCGGTGTGGGTCAGCGCCGCCCAGCGGTCGGGCTCGGCGGCGACGGCGGCGCGCGGCGGCGCGAGCAGCCACAGCAGCAGGAGGGCCGACAGCGCCAAGAGCAAGGGCAACGACCGGCCCGCCGCAGGGGCGGTATGAGGCGGCGGCGGGGTGGCACGGTGGAAGTTGCATTCTGGCATAAATCGACTATACATCAGCCGAAGTCCGCCACGGCCGCCCCTGCCATACGGAAGAGGCGCGGCGTCGGATTTTCGCCACGCGCCGCCGGTTCCGTCGTTTGTGGTTGGTTCGCCTATCTGGCCGCTTTTGCCACGCTTTTACCTTTGCGCCTCTGTTATAATCAGCGCGCTGCCGCAAGGCGGCACACGCTAGGGGTCCTGCGTATCGTATTGCAATGCAATTCGATGCGCGGGTGAGAAATACCCTCCGAACCTGATCTGGATAATGCCAGCGAAGGGAAGCTTAGGACAACGCCGCCATCCCCTTGATTTCCGGGCGCGGCGCCGTCCAACCTCCTTTGCTGGCTCCTGTAGCCAACCAAGGAGCCAAATGAACGCCAATCCCAAATTCCTGTCCGCCACCGCCACTGTGGACGAGGCAGCGATCAAACCCTTACCGAATTCCCGCAAGATCTATGTCGAAGGCAGCCGGCCCGACATCCGCGTGCCGATGCGCGAAATCACGCAGGCCGACACGCCGGCGTCGTTCGGTTTCGAGGCCAATCCGCCGGTCTACGTCTACGACACCTCCGGCCCGTACACCGATCCGGACGCGGTGATCGACATCCGCTCCGGCCTGGCCGCCACCCCGCGCCTGCCGTGGATACTGGAGCGCGGCGACACCGAGGAGCTGGACGGCCCGACCTCCGACTACGGCAAGGCGCGCCTGGCCGATCCGGCGCTGGCCGAACTGCGCTTCAACCTGCACCGCAAGCCGCGCCGCGCGCGCCAAGGCGCCAACGTCACGCAGATGCACTACGCGCGCCGGGGCATCGTCACGCCGGAGATGGAGTTCGTGGCGATCCGCGAAAACCTGCGCCGCAAGGAGTACCTGGAAAACCTGAAGGGCTCCGGTCCGATGGGCCAGCGCCTGGCCGACCTGATGGGCCGCCAGCATCCGGGGCAATCGTTCGGCGCCAGCATCCCGGCCGAGATCACCCCGGAATTCGTGCGCGAGGAGATCGCGCGCGGGCGCGCCATCATCCCGGCCAACATCAACCACCCCGAGATCGAACCGATGATCATCGGCCGCAATTTCCTGGTCAAGATCAACGCCAATATCGGCAATTCGGCGGTCACCTCGTCGATCGGCGAGGAGGTCGAGAAGATGACGTGGGCGATCCGCTGGGGCGGCGACAACGTCATGGACCTCTCGACCGGCAAGCATATCCACGAAACGCGCGAATGGATCATCCGTAACAGCCCGGTCCCGATCGGCACCGTGCCGATCTACCAGGCGCTGGAAAAGGTCAACGGCAAGGCCGAGGACCTGACCTGGGAGATCTTCCGCGATACCCTGATCGAACAGGCCGAGCAGGGCGTCGACTACTTCACCATCCACGCCGGCGTGCTGCTGCGCTATGTGCCGATGACGGCCAAGCGCCTGACCGGCATCGTCTCGCGTGGCGGCTCGATCATGGCCAAGTGGTGCCTGGCGCACCACAAGGAGTCGTTCCTGTACACGCACTTCGAAGAGATCTGCGAAATCATGAAGGCCTACGACGTGTCGTTCTCCTTGGGCGACGGCCTGCGTCCCGGCTCGATCTACGACGCCAACGACGAGGCGCAACTGGGCGAGCTGAAAACCCTGGGCGAGCTGACGCAGATCGCCTGGAAGCACGACGTGCAGGTGATGATCGAGGGCCCGGGCCACGTGCCGATGCAGCTGATCAAGGAGAACATGGACCTGCAGCTGGAGCAGTGCCACGAGGCGCCGTTCTACACCTTGGGGCCCTTGACCACCGACATCGCGCCCGGCTACGACCACATCACCTCCGGCATCGGCGCCGCGCAGATCGGCTGGTACGGCACCGCGATGCTGTGCTACGTCACGCCCAAGGAGCATCTGGGCCTGCCGGACAAGAACGACGTCAAGGACGGCATCATCACGTACAAGATCGCCGCCCACGCCGCCGACCTGGCCAAGGGCCATCCGGGCGCGCAGATCCGCGACAACGCGCTGTCGAAGGCGCGCTTCGAATTCCGCTGGGACGACCAGTTCAACCTGGGCCTCGATCCGGACAAGGCGCGCGAGTTCCACGACGAGACGCTGCCCAAGGATTCGGCCAAGGTGGCGCATTTCTGTTCGATGTGCGGCCCGCATTTCTGCTCGATGAAGATCACCCAGGAGGTGCGCGAGTACGCGGCCGCCAACGGCATGAGCGACGGCGTGGCGATCGAGCAGGGCATGCAGGTCAAGGCGGTGGAGTTCATCAAGAACGGCGCCGAACTGTATCGCAAGCTGTGAGGCCGGCATGACGAACGCGGTTATTTCGATAGAACTGAACGGTGCGCCGCACCAGGTGCCGCCGCAACAGACGCTCGACCAGCTGGTCGACGCGCTGTCGCTGACCGGGCAGGCGCTGGCGCTGGCGGTCAACCGCTCGGTGGTGCCGCGCCAGCAGTGGCCGGCGCGCGTGCTGCAGCCGCACGACAAAGTGGACATCGTGCGCGCCATCGGCGGCGGCTAACTAGATAAGGAAAGAGATATGGGTAATCAAGACCAAAGCAATCAGGAATCCTTGACCATCGCGGGCAAGGAGTATAAATCGCGCCTGCTGGTCGGCAGCGGCAAATACAAGGACCTGCAACAGACCCGCGAGGCGACCGACGCCGCCGAGGCGGAGATCATCACCGTGGCCATCCGCCGCGTCAACATCGGCCAGGACCCGAAGGCGCCCAGCCTGCTGGACGTGCTGCCGCCGTCGCGCTACACCATCCTGCCGAACACCGCCGGCTGCTACAACGCCAAGGACGCGGTCTACACCCTGCAGATGGCGCGCGAGCTGCTGAACGGCCACAAGCTGGTCAAGCTGGAAGTGCTGGGCGACGAGAAGACGCTGTTCCCGCACATGCCGGAGACCTTGATCGCGGCCGAGGCCCTGGTCAAGGACGGCTTCGACGTGATGGTCTACTGCAGCGACGATCCGATCCAGGCCAAAATCCTGGAGGACATCGGCTGCGTGGCGGTGATGCCGCTGGCGTCGCTGATCGGTTCCGGCATGGGCATCCTCAATCCGTGGAACCTGTCGCTGATCATCGACCAGGCCAAGGTGCCGGTGCTGGTCGACGCCGGCGTCGGCACCGCGTCCGACGCCGCCATCGCGATGGAGCTGGGCTGCGACGGTGTGCTGATGAACACCGCCATCGCCGGCGCCCGGGACCCGGTGCGCATGGCGCGCGCCATGAAGCTGGGCGTGCGGGCCGGCCGCGAGGCGTACCTGGCCGGGCGCATCGCGCGCAAGTTCGCCGCCTCGCCGTCGTCGCCGATGGCGGGCCGGCTCGCATGAGCGCGGCCGCGCCCGGTACGGCCGCGCGGCCTTGCGTGCTGGTGTTCGCCGGGATGGATCCCTCCGGCGGCGCCGGCATCATCGCCGACGCGCAGGCGGTGGCGGGGCAGGGCGCGCATGCGCTGTGCGTCGTCACCGCGCTGACGGTGCAGGACAACGACCGGGCCTACGAGGTGCGGCCGGTCGAACCGGACTTGCTGCTGCGCCAGGCGCGCGCGCTGACGCGCAAGATCGCGGTCGCCGCCGTCAAGATCGGCATTCCCGGCAGCGCCGCCAACGCGCTGGCGATCGCGCAGGCGATCCGGGCGCTGCGCGAGCTGCAACCGGAACTGCCGGTGGTGCTCGACCCGGTGCTGGCCAGCGGTCATGGCGACACGCTGTCGCGCGGCGACGCGGTGGCGGCGCTGGCGCCGTTGCTGCCGCTGGTGACGGTGCTGACGCCGAACGGTCCGGAGGCGCTGGCGCTGAGTGGGCACGCCGCGCCCAGCGCGCAGGCGCGCGCCCTGCGGGCGCTTGGCTGCCGCCACGTGCTGATCACCGGCGGCCATGGCGATGGCGATGAAATAGTGAATCGCTGGTTCGGTCCCGGCGCCGAGCCCGGGGAAGACCCGCCAGCCACGCAGCAATGGCGCTGGCGGCGCCTGGACGGCGGCTTTCACGGCAGCGGTTGCACGCTCGCCTCGGCCATCGCCGGCCAACTGGCGCTCGGCATGCCGACCGGCTGCGCGCTCGACCAGGCGCAGTACTACTGCGATGCCGCGCTGCGCGACGCCTACACCGTCGCTCCCGGCCAGCGCATTCCGCTGCGCTAGCACCACCCATAATCAGGAGAACACACCATGCAAGGACTTTATCTGGTCACGCCCAACTGGGACGACACCGCGCGGCTGCTGGACGCGAGCGAAGAGGCGCTCGACGCCGGGGCCGCGGCGAAAAAGGACGACGGCGGCGGCAAAGGGGTTGGCAACCTCGTCGCGCTGCTGCAGTACCGCCACAAGGAAGCCGGCCCCGATCTGCGCCTGGAGCAGGCGGGCGCGCTGCTGGCGTTGTGCCGGCGCTACGGCGTGCCCTTTATCGTCAACGACTTCGTCGACCTGTGCCTGCACACCGGCGCCGACGGCGTGCATCTCGGTGGCACCGACGCCGACGTCGCGCAGGTGCGCGGCCAACTCGGCGCCGACAAGATCATCGGCGCCTCGTGCTACGGCGACATGCCGCGCGCGCTGGCGGCGCAGCGGGCCGGCGCCAGCTATGTGGCCTTCGGCGGCTTCTACCCGTCCCGTGTTAAACAATACGCGGTCACCACGCGGCCGGAGATCCTCGACCAGGCGCGCGAAACGATCGGCATTCCGACGGTCGTCATCGGCGGCATGACGCCGGAGAACGCAGCGCCGCTGGTTGCGCGCGGCGCCGGCATGGTCGCGGCCATCAGCAGCGTCTATCAAGCTGCAAGCGTGCGCGGCGCGGTCGGCGAATTCGCGTCAATGTTTGTCATACACAACAACCGCAAATCATTCCAGCGGTAGGGTCTTTCCGCTTTATAATTGGGCCGTTAGCAATAGCCCAAGGTTGCCGTCACATGCCAGTTTCTCCTAGCCCCAAGCGTCTGATCCTTATCGTCGACGACGACCAACTGCTGCTCGACTTTCTCGGGGAAGTACTCGGCAACGCCGGCTACGACATCCTGAAAGCCTCGTCGGCCGAACAGGCCCTGAACGTGATCGCCCAGCGCGAACCGGACCTGGCGCTGCTCGACATCCACATGCCCGGCATGACCGGGCTGGAACTGGCCAAGCAGCTGCACGCCACCAGTTCGGTGCCGTTCATGTTCCTGTCCGGACGCGGCGACGCCGACGCCGGCAAGCAGGCCGCCTCGTACGGCGCGGTCGGCTTCCTGGTCAAACCGGTCGACGAAAAGCACCTGATGCCCGCGTTCGCCGCCGGCCTGGCGCGCGCCGACGAGATCCGCCAGTTGCGCCGCACCGAGCTCAATCTGAACGCCGCGCTGGCCGCCGGCCGCGAGACCAGCCTGGCCGTCGGCCTGCTGATGTGCAAATTCCAGACCGACCGCAACACGGCGTTCGAGGTGTTGCGCGACCACGCCCGCTCCAACCGCCGCAAGGTCAACGAGGTGGCCGACCAACTGCTGGCCGCCGAGGAAACGCTGAACGGCCTGCACGCCGCGTTCAACCAGCGCCTGAAAAAATAAGCACCGGAATCCGGAACAACACCGGGATGGTTAAAAACCCCCGGTGGAACCGTGGCGCCGCCACCGCGCGGCATTCGCGCCACACGGTAGGAATTTTCTGTCTTTTTTGTTCCTCTGTGGAACTGTTGTTGTACAATATCAACTAGAAACACAGCATCCCACCGCCGCAGGGCCTCATCTTCGCCTGCCGCCGCTCCGGCCGCCCTTTCCCCGCGGCCGTCTCAATTGCTCGGCCCAACTCCGCCGAAACTGCTACCCCGCCAGCTGTAACGCTATCGCTGCGGGCCGTGCATCGACTTTCAGCTTGCGGAGAACACCATGACCAACGATTTTTCCAACGACACCCTCCGTCCGTTCGGCGACCAGGAAGGCGGCGGCGCGATCGGCTTTTCCATCTACGCGGCCGCGCCGCGCGTGCTGCACATCGACAGCGACGCCGACGCGGCGCTGGTGCTGGCCACCTTGCTGGTGCCCGAAACCCAGGTCACCCACGTGGCGACGATGGCCGCCGCCCAGGACCTGCTGCGCCGCGAGCAGTTCGCGCTGGTGGTGATCGATCCCGACCTCCAGGACGGCGACGGCGGCGCGCTGCTGCATGGTTTGCACCAGCACCAGCAGGACGCCCGCGTGCTGTTGTACTCGGCCCGCCATCCGGAGCGGCACATGGCCGGCAGCAGCTTCCTGCCCAAGCCGTGGACCTCGCCGCGCCAGCTGTGGCGCACCGTGTCGGACCTGCTGGCCATCGGCCCGGCGATGCCGGTCGATCCGCAATAAGTCCCATCGGGTTCCACAGGACGCCAATATCCCTGTTTGGTCCCCGGCTTGTTATGATGACGGATCACCGGAACGGCTTGCCGTTCCGGTCCCCCATACAACAGCCAGAGGACGAACAATGAAAACCAAAGCCGCCATTGCATGGCAAGCGGGCCAGCCGCTGACGATCGAGGAAGTGGAGCTGGGCGGACCGCGCGAGGGCGAAGTGCTGGTCGAGATCAAGGCCACCGGCATCTGCCATACCGATTACTACACCCTCTCCGGCGCCGACCCGGAAGGCATCTTCCCCGCCATCCTGGGCCATGAGGGCGCCGGCGTGGTGGTCGATGTCGGCCCCGGCGTCAAATCGCTGAAGAAGGACGACCACGTCATTCCGCTGTACACGCCGGAATGCCGCCAGTGCAAATTCTGCCTGTCGCAAAAGACCAACCTGTGCCAGTCGATCCGCTCGACCCAGGGACGCGGCCTGATGCCCGACGCCACCAGCCGCTTCTCCATCGACGGCAAGCCGATTTACCACTACATGGGCACCTCGACCTTCTCCAACTACATCGTGGTGCCGGAGATCGCGCTGGCCAAGATCCGCGAGGACGCGCCGTTCGATAAGGTTTGCTACATCGGTTGCGGCGTGACCACCGGCGTCGGCGCGGTGTTGTTCACCGCCAAGGTGGAGGCGGGCGCCAATGTCGTCGTGTTCGGCCTGGGCGGCATCGGCCTGAACGTGATCCAGGCGGCGAAAATGGTCGGCGCCGACAAGATCATCGGCGTCGACATCAATCCGGCCCGCCAGGAAATGGCGCGCAAGTTCGGCATGACCCATTTCGTCAATCCGACCGAGGTGGAGAACGTGGTCGACACCATCGTCCAGATCACCGACGGCGGCGCCGATTACAGCTTCGAGTGCATCGGCAACACCACCACGATGCGCCAGTCGCTCGAGTGCTGCCACAAGGGCTGGGGCCAGTCGATCATCATCGGCGTGGCGGCGGCGGGGCAGGAGATCTCCACCCGTCCGTTCCAGCTGGTGACGGGCCGCGTGTGGAAGGGTTCGGCCTTCGGCGGCGCCCGCGGCCGCACCGACGTGCCGAAGATCGTCGACTGGTACATGGAAGGCAAGCTCAATATCGACGACCTGATCACCCATCGCTTGCCGCTCGAGCGCATCAACGAAGGCTTCGACCTGATGAAGAGTGGCGAATCGATCCGTTCCGTCGTGATCTACTAGGCTCGATCGCCGCCGCGGAAGGATGTAGAAAAAAAGTTCTAGACATGGCGTTCTAGATAATTTATTCTACATCCATCAACCGGGAGTGCGGCATGAACAAGTTACGCATACATATGAATTCGCGGCGGGCGGGCGCCCATGGCTAGCGCCCTGTCCGCCCTGGTGCCGGCCATCGGCTGGGCACTGCTGCACTTCGTCTGGCAAGGGCTGCTGATCGGCTGGGGCGTGTCGCTGGCGCTGCTGGCGCTGCGCAAGGCGCGTCCGCAGACCCGCTACGCGGTCGCCTGCGGCGGCTTGCTGCTGTGCGCTGCGCTGCCGCTGGCCAGCGTCATCATGCATGTCAACGCCGCCGCTGCGGGCGCTCTTTCCGGCGCCGGCCTTGGCGCCGCCTTGCTGATTCCCGTCCTGTCGGCCGGCGCCGACGCCGCGCAAACGGGCGCCGCCAAGCTGGTCGACGACGGCGCGCTGGCCGGCTGGGAAGCCGCGCTGCGGGCGCAATTGCCGTGGGTCGTCGGCTTGTGGCTGGCCGGCGCCGCGCTGATGTCGCTGCGGCTGGCCATCGGCCTCAAGTGGGTTGCCGAGCGCACCCGCAGCGACCATTACACCGTCAACCATTACTGGCAGCGCCGCCTGTCCGAGATGGCGCGCCGTTTCGAGATTCCGCAACACGTGCGGCTCGGCGTCGCCGACCTGCTCGACAGTCCGATCACCGCCGGCTGCTGGCGCCCCATCGTGCTGGTGCCGGCCTCGCTGGTCACCGGCATGGCGCCCAATCTGCTCGAGGCGCTGCTGGCGCACGAGCTGGCGCACATCAAGCGCCGGGACTATCTGGTCAACCTCATTCAAAGCGCGGTGGAAATCGTGCTGTTCTATCACCCTAGTGTTTGGGCCTTGTCGCGCCGTATCCGTGTAGAGCGAGAACAAATCGCCGATGACCTTGCAGTCGCCATGCTCGGTCAACCGCAGATGCTGGCAAAGGCCTTGTCCGAGCTGGATCAATTCCAGTTCGATACCACACAACTAGCCCACGCGGCTCACGGAGGAAATCTCATGTCTCGTATTAAACGCCTGCTGCGTCCCGATGTTGAACCGGTCAGCTGGAAGATGGCTGTGCCGTTGATCGGCCTGTTCGCGGCCAGCGCCGTGTTTTATGTGCAGGCCGCGCCGCAGGCGCCGGCGGCGATGCCGGCCGCCGGCGTGGTTGCAGCGGCTGCACCGGTGGCCGACGCCGCGCCCGCCGCCGAAATGGTCGAACTTTCAGCGTCGCCGGAATTGCCGGAGCCGGCTTTGCCGCCGGAACCGCCCGAGGCTCCCGACGCGGCCGACGCGGCCGACGCAGTCGAGGCGGCCCCGGCGGCGCCAGCAGCCCCCGCAGCCCCAGCAGCGCCCGCAGCCCCCGCAGCCCCCGCAGCCCCCGCC
>NZ_JBEGHG010000019.1:0-83633 GCF_040675865.1 Burkholderia sp. LMU1-1-1.1
TCTGCCTGCTTCAGGATGGCGATGATTTGGCTGTCGGTGAATCGGGAAGTCTTCATTGCAGAACTTTCAAAAAGCTAATTGAGAAAATTCTACTTCTGATGGCGATCATTTGCAGGGGGGATTACCGTTCGATCTAACCCGACAGCCCGATTGGGGCTGGCACCCGGCCATTGAAGGCCGGTATTAACAGAAACTTCTGCGTGATGAAATCCATGAACGCCCGTACCCGCGCCGGCATGAGCCGGTTTGCCGCATACAGGATATTGATCGGCACCGGCGGCGGCACGTGATCGCGAAGGATGAGCCGCAAGCTGCCGTCCCTTAATCCAGCCTCGAACAGCCACTGCGGGCCGCAGCCGATGCCAAGGCCGGCCGAAACCATCTCACGCGCCGCCTCCGGTGAATTGACACTGATTCTGCCCGACACAGGAACTTCACCACTCCGGAAGCGCCAGGTGCCGCCCGTTAAGAGCTGCGTGAAAATCACGCAATCGTGGTCACGCAAATCCTCTGGTTTTTCCGGACTGCCATGCGCGGCGATATACCGCTCGCTGGCGACGCAGACACGCTCGAATTGCCCGATGCGCCGCGCACGCAACGTACTGTCGTCGAGGTGGCCAATGCGGATGGCGAGCTCGAACCCTTCATCAACCAGATTGACGTATCGATCGCTCATCTGCAAATCAAGCGCCACCTCGCGGTACAGCCCCATAAACTCCGGCACATGTGGCAATACAAACGTATGGGCCAACGTGGTCGGACAAGCGACGCGTAACAAACCGGATGGTTCGACGTTGGCGCGAACCGCCGACTCCGATTCTTTCACCGCGTCCAGGATCGTGCGGACCTCCGCATAGTACCGCTCACCCTCTTGCGTGAGGCTCAGCTTGCGTGTGGAGCGATGCAACAGCCGAATCTGCAGGTGCTCCTCCAATGCGGCCACATACCGGCTGACGTTGGGCTGGCTGAGCCCCAAATCGCGGCCGGCCGCCGACAGACTGCCTAGCTCCACAGTACGCGCGAAACATGTCATCAATAAAAATCGGTCCATTTTCTTCATTCATACATTGGAAGCATGAATTATATGCATAAACCTGGGCTTATCCATTTTAGTGGATGAGTGCATGCTGACGACCTTGATGCGGCGCGTGGCGCCGGGTCGACAGTCACTCAACAATAAAGGAAGTCACATGTCTCGATTGCAAGGAAAACGTACGCTTATCACGGGCGGCACTAGCGGTATCGGTCTTGAAACGGCCAAGCAATTTCAGGCGGAAGGTGCGCGCGTTGTCGTCACCGGCGTCAATCCCGATTCCATCGCCAAGGCGAAGGCTGAACTAGGTTCCGAGGTGCTGGTGTTGCGCGCCGACTCGGCCGACGTCGCGGCGCAAAAGCAGTTGGCGCAGGCGGTGAAAGATCATTACGGCCAGCTCGACGTCGCGTTCCTCAACGCCGGCGTTTCGGTCTGGGCACCAATCGAAAACTGGACGGACGAGATGTTTGATCGCTCTTTCGATATCAACGTCAAGGGGCCGTATTTCCTGGTCCAGGCTCTGTTGCCAGTGTTCGCCAATCCCGCGTCGGTGGTGTTGAACACATCGATCAACGCGCACGTGGGCGCTGCGAACTCGTCGGTATATGCGGCGACCAAGGCTGCGTTCCTGAGCCTGTCCAAGACGCTGTCGAGCGAATTGCTCGGACGCGGCGTGCGATTCAACGCGGTCAGTCCCGGCCCGGTCGACACCCCGCTGTACGACAAGCTCGGCATCCCGGCGGCCTACCGTGATGAGGTCGGCAAGCAAATCGTCGCGAACATCCCGTTGGGCCGCATGGGAACACCGGAAGAGGTGGCAAAAGCCGTGCTCTACTTCGCCTCCGACGAGTCCAAATGGACCGTGGGCTCGGAGATCATTGTCGATGGGGGACGCACACTCAACGGCGAATAGGCAATCCTGCAGCGGCTCTGATTTGCCACTTCCGAACTCCCACTGGACGGCAAATCGACCGACCGAGCCAGATAATTCATAGCCGCTGCTCTCTTGATCTTGATCAATGCCCCTGATTGACCCGGTACGATGCGGTTTGTCCGACGTACAATCGCAGAGTGATAAGCATCAATCTGTGAGGAAAAATGAATCGGATCTTGCGGGCAGCACTTGTCCTTGCGCTTCCGTTGGCGACTGCCAGCGCCGCCGGCAGCACGTGCTACGGCGCGCCGGGCCAAGGGCGCCTGCAAGGCGGCGTACCGCTTCCCAGCCAAGGACAAAATTACGTCCCCTACAGCACGCTGGGCGTCGCGCTCGGCAGAACCTACGTGCACCAGACCGTACGCGATATCGTCGTCGACGCCTACGAGGCGATGCGGATCAGCGCGCCCGAAAAGCGTTTCATGTATGGCGAAACAGGTCTCGCAACCGGCGGGCCATTCAAGCCGCACCGAACTCACCACTCCGGTATCTCGGTCGACTTCATGGTGCCCGTAATCGACCGCGCACACAGGTCCGTGCTGCTGCCGACGACCATACAGAACAAGTTTGGCTACGGACTGGAATTTGATGACAGCGGGTCGCTGGATGATTTGCAGATCGACTTCGAAGCCATGGCGGAGCACATCTACCAACTTGCCGAAGCGGCGAAGAAGCGCCATGTGAAGATTAAAACCGTGATCTTCCAAAAGGAACTCAGAGAATTACTTTTTCAGACAAAGCGCGGCGGCGTGCTGCGGGACTCGGTGCCCTTCATGAAGACAACACCTTGGATCAAACATGACGAGCATTATCATGTCGAGTTTTCACTCGAATGCCGTCCACTCGGGGAGTATGGAAAAACCTCGAACTAAGTCAGCCCTCCCCGGCCTTGCTGACAAGTGACCGTGACCTTCTACTTCTGAGGTCGAATCACTGCGTCAAAACTGCCGTCGGCGTTCAGATGACCAGTCGCCCAGGCAACCCCTCGCGCGACCAGATTCAGATAACGCTTATCAGCCATGGTGTTCTCATTATGCGCCAGCGTCAGGCTGAACACCTTGGCCTTGGCCGGACCGTACTCGTGCGTCCAGGCCACCGTGAACTGCTGGCTGCGCTCGCTTTCCTTTACCGCATTCGACTGGATCCCCGCCAGAATCGGCGTGACACCGAAATCCGTCAGATTGTTGTAGAGCTCTTCGTTCGGCGTGGTCCACAGCTCCAGTCCCTTGGCGATCGGGTGCCCGGCGTTGATCGCGCTCAGTTTGATCGGCGACTGCGGCCCGTGGCCGGTGGACTGGATGCCGGTGAACGCGAACCAACGCGCATCTGCGGCGCCGGGCTTGGCCGGCTCACGCCAGGTTTCCAACCGATATGAATGCATCGCGCAGTGCAGGTTGACGGCCGGGACGCCGCGCCGATGCGGCGCCAACGCATTGTCGAGCGCAACCGTGTCGCCCGGTTGGGACGAGCACTCATTGTGGATGATCACATCGTAACCATCGCCATAGTTCGCGTTGCCGATAATCGGACGCCGGTCGGCGCCGCTCGTCTCGTTAAACAAGTGCGACACCTCGACATTGAGCTCCGCCTCCAGACCATTTTCCAGCAGACGGCGTTGTTCCGGATAGTTATGGTATCCACCACCGCTGACGATCAGCACGCGCAAGGGCTTGGCGGGCGCGGCCTGAACCGGCGGCGCGACGAAGGTGGCGGCGGCGAGCGCCAAAGCGATGTTCTTCATCTGTATAAAGTGATCGAAGTGGCAAGGGAACTCCACTATAGCGGGGCTCCGGGGTCAGGTCCACAATTTCTACACGAGCCGATGCATACGCGCGTCCTGTTGCCCTGCCGGTTATCGCAAGCGGTGCTAACATGGAAATTCACTCATCGACGTTGGAGGCATCATGGCTTTGGAACACGCGAAACCCGGAGACGTCATCGCATTGACACACGCGGGCGAGGACGCCTCGGCCTTTTCCTCCATAGCGCTGGCCAAGACGGAGCAGATCGAGTTGATCCGGCTGGTGCTGCCCGCCGGAAAAGAGATGCCCGAGCACCACGTCAAAGGCGAGATCACCTTGCTATGCGTGTCCGGTGAAATCGCGTTCACCACGCGCGGCCAGCCCGTCACGCTCAAGGCCGGTGAGATGCTGTACCTGGAAGGCGGCGCCCCGCACGCGGTCCGGGCGGTGGCCAATTCGGTGGCGCTGCTCACCATCGTCCTGCGCCACTAGGCCCGGGGCCAACCGACCCTTGCGGCACGACGCAGACTGGCTTTGACCACCATGCGATGAAACGGAGCGATAACCAGTATGTAGACACGCCCCAGAAGGTTGTGGCAATGCACCACCGTGGAAAGAGTCAGCTGGCGGCCGCTGTCGGGCGCCGCATCCGTCGAGCATAGAACCGACAACCTGAAATCAAGGTGTTTGTCGTCCTCCCCCAACACGATCTCGGTCTCGTTGGTGCTGTAGACCTTGAAGATTCCGACACGCTCGGACGTCTTCGCCCCGGCGGCGACCACCGCCAACTGCTTGCTCGTCTTCAGACCGAAACCGGCGACGAGCACATCCCGCAGGCCGAGAAGCGTTCCAATCCAAGATGGCTGCTGCGAGAAGATAAACCTTGCCAACACATCCGGATCGTTGGATGCGCTCGAGGGCAGCCGTATCGCATAGGCGTCGGCCAGGTTGACCGACCGATAAACATGGGTGACGCCAGACTCGACGGGAAGCGCGACCGGTGTCGCGAGCATGAATTCATTGACCATGTGTGCACCCTCGAGATTGAGCAAATGAAGAGTACTTCCGCTACGCGCGTATCCGCGTAGGAACATGACAAGAGTAACACTTTAACAGCGATCAGTTTGAAACACCCCGCCAACCCACATCGCCAGGGTTCGTTCCAAATCAATTCCCGAGAACAAAAATAGCAATACCATGCGAAGGCCCCCCTTACGCATGTTGCCGCCGCGTTCAATGCGGACCACCCGAGAATGAACGCGATTAAAAGTTCCCTGCTGATGTCGTTTGCCGAGAAGTACACCGTGCTGGTGATCGGCATGGCCGGCGGCATGGTCATCGCACGCCTGTTGACACCCGGCCAGATCGGCATCTTCTCGATCGGCGCCGTCGTCGTCGGCATCACCCAGATGGTGCGCGATTTCGGCATCGGCCAATATCTGATCCAGGAAAAGGACCTGAACACGGAGCGCCTGCGTGCCGCCTACACGCTGACGATGCTGATCTCCTGGAGCATGGCCGCCCTGCTCGCGCTGGCCGGCGATCCGGTCGCGGCTTTCTACGACGAGCCCGGTGTCGGCGAGGTCCTGCGCGTGCTGGCGCTCAACGTCCTGCTGATCCCGTTCGGCTCCATCACGCTGCCCGTGCTGCGCCGGCAACTGCGCTTCCGCGCGCTCTACTGGATCAACGTGGCCAACGCGCTGACCAACCTGGTGGTCTGCCTGGTGCTGATCAAACTGGGCTTCGGCTACCTGAGCCTGGCGTGGGCGGCGGTCGCCGGCAGCCTGGTGACGGTGCTGGCGAGCCTGCCTTTCCGGCCCGCCGACATGCCCTGGCTGCCCGGCTTCACCGGCATGCGCAAGCTGCTGCGCTTCGGCGCCTACGCGACCGGCTCGAACGTGATCGATGAGTGCGGGGTCGCCGCGCCGGACATGATCATCGGCAAGCTCATCGATGTCGAGGCGGTCGGACTGTTCGGCAAGGCGCAGGCCACGCTGAACATCTTCAACATGCTGATCACGCGGGCCGTCACGCCCGTGATCCTGCCGCTGTTCGCCGCCAACGTCCGCGACGGCCACGACGTCAAACGGCTGTACCTGCGCACCATCGCCTACATGGCGGGGCTGGCGTGGCCGTTCTTCGCCGTGCTGGCCGTGCTGGCCACGCCGCTGACGCGGCTGCTGTACGGCCCACAGTGGGATGCCAGCGCGCCGCTGGTGCGCGTCATGTGCGTCTCGAGCGCCACGTTCTGCCTGTTCAGCATGGCGCGCGACCTGTTCGTCGCCATGGGACAAGTGCGGCTGCGCGCGCAACTGGAGGCGATCGGCGTGTCGGTACGGATCGCCGGCATCGTCGTGGCGGCGCCGTTCGGGCTGGAGGCGGTGGCCTGGAGCATCGCCGCGACCTCACTGCTGCGCTCGGCCCTGCTGTACCGCAGCCTGGCGGCGCTGACCGGCATGCGCCTGGCGGAACTCGGCCGGGGCGTCGCCCGTTCGGCCGCCCTGACGGCGCTGACGGTGGCCGGCCCGGCGCTGACTATGCTGTCGCCCGGCCTCGACGACGCCAGCCCCGTAGTCCTGCTCGCGCTCGCCGGTTCTGCCTCGCTGCTCTGCTGGCTGGCGGGAATAGTCTTGCTCAACCACGAAATCAAGCCGGACCTGATGGCGACGACACGTCCACTGCTGCGCCGCCTGCTTCCGAAACCGGCACGGCGCTAGGACACGATATGCCACAGCACTCCGTCATCATGCCCGCCTACAACGGCCAAGCCTATCTGGCCGAGGCGATCGACAGCATCCTGCGGCAGACCTGCGCGGATCTCGAACTGATCATCGTCAACGATTGCGCGACCGACGCTTCGGCGGCGATCGCGGCCGAGTATGCCGCGCGCGACGCCCGCGTGCGCGTGGTATCGACGGCGGTCAATTCCGGCGCGCCCGCGCTGCCGAAGAACGTCGGCTTGTCTCTGGCGAGGGGCCGCTACATTTCCTTCTGCGACCAGGACGACGTGATGCTGCCGGACAAGCTGGAACACGCCACGCGCATCTTCGGGCAACATCCCGAACTGGACATCCTCTTCGCCGACTTCGAACCGTTCGGCGAGGCGCTGCGCGGGCAGCGCGGCTACCTGGCCCACAGGGAGTTCACATCGACGGCGCGCGACTACCTGGAGCCGCTGGGCGACGGGCTGTACCGGTGCCGCAACTTCTGGGGGTGCATGGCGGGCCTTCAGACCGGCATGAGCACGCAAACCATCCTGTGCCGGCGCGAGGTCATCGTCGGCCAGCGCTTCGACGTCCGTTACCGCATCCTGGACGACATCTCGATGTGGTACCGGTTCGCCGAAACGGCGCGGATCGGCTTCCTCGACCGCACGGTGGCCCGCTACCGCCACCACGACCAGGCGCTGACCACGGACGAAGCACTGCTCGCGCGCGAAACGCTCGCCTTCCACAAGGAAAATTACTTCCGCCAATCCCACCTGTTCAATGCCGCCGAGAACAAAAGGTACCGCAGCATGCTGGCCGGATTCCTGATCCGCGTCGCCTCTTGCCCCGATGTCACCAAACTGGAACAACGCGCCAATCTGGCCCAGTCGCTGATTTTCGAAGTCCGCCCGAGCACGCTGCGCTGGCTGCTGCAAACCTTCGCCTGATTTGCGGCAATTACTCGCGACAAAGCCGCAGCCGGGCTGGCAGGCGCCGCGCTGGTATTAGGCGGTGTTAAAATTTCCAGTATGCATTCATTGTTCAAGACACATTTCTCCCCTGGCACGCAAGTCAGCACCCCACGCAGGACCACCCTGCTGGCCCTGGCCACCTTGGCCGCCTCGGCATTTAGTACCCGCAACGCGCTGGCGGCACCCGAACCGATGGTCTATCGTTACTGGGACTGGGGCAAAACCCCGAAGCGCGACCAGTACCAGACCGCCGCCCTCAATCTGGCCCTGCAAAAGACGCTGGCGGCGTATGGCCCGTACTCGGTGGAGCGCGTGGTCGATACGATGAGCACCTCGCGCATCCGGCGCGAAATCCATTCCGGCAAGCGCATGAACGTTCATGCCGGCCCGTGGCGCGACCTGGACGCCGACGATCCGCTGGAGCGCGCCATCATGATCGGCACGCCGGTGCTGGGTGGCTTGCTGGGCTATCGCAGACTGATCGTACGCCGCAGCGACCTGTCGAAATTTAAAGACATTTCCACCGCCGGACAATTAAAACGGCTTGTGGCCGGGCAAGGCCGGGGCTGGGTGGACAACGCCGTGCTGCGCCACAATGGCTACCAGGTCGTCGACAGCGGCAACATCGCGACCTTGCTCGACATGTTGGTCAGCCACCGCTTCGACTACCTGCCGATCAGCGTGGTCGAAGCGGATTTCCTGATGAAGGAGCATGCCCAACTGGTCGACACCCTGGCGCTGGTGCCGGGGCTGATGCTGTACTACCCCTTGCCGGTGGTCTACTACGTCAGCGCCAACGAGCCGCGGCTGGCGCAACGGCTCGAGACGGGCCTGTCGATGGCCAAACGCGATGGATCGCTCGACGCGCTGACCGCGCGCTACTTCGCCAAGGAAATCGAACTGGTGAAAGCCAGCGCCGGCCGCTGCTTCACCCTGGCCCATCCGCTGCTGCCGAAAATCTACGCGTCGGAGCCGCCGCGACTGCTGGGGCGTTAGCGCAGGGCCGGCGCCATAAAAAAACGGCCGGGCCCCGCATGCGATGCGGAACCCGGCCGTTCTATTCAGGCGGGACTTAGAAAGCCATCCGCACGCCAACGTTCACACGGCGGCCCACATCTTCCAGCGTCAGGAACTGGCTTTCGTTGTTGGCGTACTCGCGCATTCTCGCGTTGTTCAAATTGATCGCATCGAGGTACAGCGCGATCTTCGGCGTGATGTTGTAGCGCAAGCTGGCATCGGTCTGGCCATACGCCGCGCGGTTGCGCGGCATGGTGCTGCCGCCGCCGCAATCGACCGAGAAGTGGTTACGCCAGTTGTAGCTCACACGCGCCGAGAACTGGGTGTTCTCGAAGAACAGCGAGCCGTTGTACGACTGTGGCGACAAGCCCGGATAACCGCAGGCCGGCGCACCGCCCGCGCGCTCGGCGCTGGCGTCCACGTAGGTGTAGTTGGCGGCCACGCCGAAGCCCTGCAGCCAAGGTATCGACTCGTCGAAGGCGTACTGGCCGGCGATCTCGATACCCTTGATCTTGCCTTTCTGACCGTTGCGGATGCGGGAGTCGTGAACGACTTCGTCGAACTGCGGTATCCGCATGTCCTGCAAGGTCGTCTCGAGGAAGTCGGAAACCTTCTTCATGAAGACGGCCGTGCTGACATAGTTGGTCTTCGACAGATACCATTCATACGACACGTCGAAGTTCTTCGACTGCATCGGCTTCAGGTAAGGATTGCCGCCGCCGGTCTGCACGTCGCCGAAGCGGCCGCCGTACCAGTTGTCCACGCTCATCTGGCTCAACGTCGGCCGGGTCTCGGTCTTGGAGGCGGCAAAGCGCAGCAGCATGTCCTTGGTCAGGTCGATTTTCAAATTGGCCGACGGCAGGTAGCTGTTATAGCTGTTGTCGACGGTGATAATCTGGTACGGTCCCCAC
Source organism: Burkholderia sp. LMU1-1-1.1 (assembly GCF_040675865.1). Lineage (NCBI taxonomy): Bacteria > Pseudomonadati > Pseudomonadota > Betaproteobacteria > Burkholderiales > Burkholderiaceae > Burkholderia > Burkholderia sp. LMU1-1-1.1. The sequence continues at coordinate 9,317 of NZ_JBEGHG010000019.1, forward strand.
TGCGAAATGAAGGTCGTGTCATTCGGGCTCTTGACCGCCGACAGCAGCACGCGGCTGGTGCCGGTGGAACTCGAGTTCACGCGGACCATGCGCATGCCGGCGTTGGCCGACCAGCCGCTGCCCTCCCAGCGCGTGTCGAGGAACAAACTCTTGACCTTTTCCTCCACGCCCCACGACGACGGCTTGGTGTAGTCGATCGCCATCGGGCCGTTCGGATACTTGGTCTTATCGGAATACAGCGCAGGGTCGTTGGACTGCGGCAGCAGCGACGGCTGGTTCAGGTAATTGATGTAGGCGTGCGGATCGAAACGCAGATACGCCGACGGCACCTGGGCGCCGCCGCCGAGGAAGTTTTCCAGCGGCGTCACGGTGAACAGGCTGGCCGGCAGGCCCACGTGGTAGCCGCTGAAGGCGTTCCACGAGTCGCTGCTGTAGGTCAGGCGGCCGACCTCGCGCTGCGAATAGCCGACACCGGTATCGGCGCCCTTGAAGTAGCCCATCTCGTGGTCCCACGACAGGTTCATGCGCCCTTCTTTCAACCTGTCGTGGAGGTTGACCTGGCCGTTGGAGACGGCGTGCGCGCGCACGGCCGTCGGGTCGGCCAGGCCGTCGCCGAAGGTGATGCTGGGCGTGCCGTTAAAGCTGAGCACGTCGCCGTTTTTCGGCACCATGCCGGCCACCACCCACATGTCCGGCGAGGCCGATGTCGAGCGCGAGGTCGACACATCGCCCTCCAGGCGCCATTCGTCGGCGATCTTCCATTTCGAATTCAGGCCGAAGGCGCGGGTGATCGACAGGCGGTCGCCCCCCTTGACGATCATGTCGTTCGAGTTCGCTTCGCCGAGCAGCTTGCCGGCGCCGGCGATCTCCGGATTGTTGGCGTAAAAGGTCGAGCCGGGGCGCAGGAAGCTGGTCACCTGGTCGTTGTTGTCGTACTTCACGCCGAGCTGGGTCGGATTATTCCAGTCGCTGACGGCGACCACCGCGTTTTTCTGGTCCAGACGCGAAAACAGGGCGTCGGCGCTAAGCTTCCACGTCGGCGACGGATTGTATTGCACCGCCAAGTTACCGACCAGGCGCTTGCGGCTTTCCTCCTCCTGCTGGAAGCCGTAGCTCTGCGGCATATACAGCTTGCGGGTGGTGACGTCGGCCATCGTCAACCCTTTGGAATTGAGGTCGCCGTTGATCATCGCCACGTCGCGGTAGTTCCAGGCGTCGGTGACGGCCTTGTTCTGCTTGGACGCGCGGTCGGTGTACGACACCGAGCCGGCCACGCCGAAGGTGCGCGCCTCGTTGGCGAACGAATACATGCCGCTGGCGTTGGGCGTGTACTTTTTCGAATTGTCGTCGTAGGAGCTGGACGCGTTGAACACCGTCGAATGCCCCACCTTGCCCGACAACGGACGCGCGGTCTGGATATCCACGGTCGAACCGATGCCGCCCTCGGGCAGGAAGGCCTGCGAGGTCTTGTAGACCAGCACTTTGGAAATCAGATCGGACGACAGCATGTCGAACGAGAACTCGCGGCCGCCGGTGTCGCTGGTCATGGTCCGGCCGTTGACCAGCACATTGTTGAATTCAGGCCCCAGTCCGCGCACCGAGATGTAGCGCCCCTCGCCGCCGTTGCGCTGGATTTGCACACCGGTCACACGTTGCAGGGACTCGGCGATATTGGTGTCGGGGAATTTGCCGGCGTCCTCGGCCGAAACGGCGTCGACCACGCCGTCCTGCATGCGTTTGGTGTTCAGCGAGGAACTGAGGGAAGCGCGAATCCCGCTGACGACGACTGTCGCGGAAGGATCGATAACCGGCTGATCGGCCGTTTGCGCGGAGGCGCTGAGGGAAATCACCATTTCGGCGATGAGGGCGGCTAATACAGTCTTCCGCATACGGGTCTGAGGCGTTGTCATTGTTGTCTCCTATGTTGTTATTGCAGTCCTTTTTTGTACTTGCCATGGCTGCATGACTTTCATATTACGCCCGCCTCAAGCATGCCAATCTATCATTTATTTGCAAATTCATATTCCAAAATCATATAACTAGCAACCTTGGCTTTTTGTTCCGGCGCGAAATGAAAAAAAGCCAACCCGTGATGGATTGGCTTTCGGCGCTACGGCGGAGGCTTGAAACCGTCTACGCGGGCGACGGACGCGGGACGCTCCGATCGCCGCCGCGTTGGACCAGGCGGGCCAACGGCGCCTCTACACAGCTGAAGAACACGGCCCCCGCCGCCAGGCTCGCGGCCCACGCCACGAGCATGCCGAACGCCTGCAATTCAGGCTCGGGCGGCACAAAACGGGTGAACGCCGCGTTCACCAGCAGGCATACCGGAAAATGTATCAGAAACACGGAATACGATATCCGCGCCAAACCGTTGACCACAGCCCATCCCTGACCACTAGATGTTGTTTTGGCGCGACCAAACAGCACCAAAACACAGGCGACCGCCATCGCCAGCGCGATGCGGCTGCGGAAATCGAGTGCCTGGGCGGCCAGCACGGGCAGAAATGCCATTCCCACGAGCAACGCGGCGGCGCCGGGTTTGCGGCGCGGATCGCTGGCCCACCAGGCCATCAGCCCTAAACCGTAGCTGCCGAAGAAATATGGCGCCCAGTTGTCCCAGTCGGCGTCCAGATTGAAGTACAACAGGGAAAGTGCGACGGCGAGCGCGATCAGGCCCGGCATCAGCCACGGCGACCGGCGGTCGGCGGCGACACGGCCCCCGATCCACAGCATCAGCGCCATCAGCGCATAGAGCTGGAAGTCGATGGCAACGTACCAGGCGCCCGCGGACAGCGAGGGATAGCCGAGCACACCGTGCAACAACAGCGCATGCGCGGCCAGCTGGCTCAGGGTGGCGGGCTCCGAGATGGAGTCATGCGCCATCAACTTGCCTGCCAGCATGGACGCGGCTGCGGCGAGTAATGTGGCAACCATGAACGGCGGTGCCAGCTTGGAATAGCGGCGCCAGATCGCGCCCAAGGGGTCGGCAAGGCCGGCGTGGCCCGTGGGCGCAAGGGATTTGGCGGCCAGAAAGCCGCCGATGACGAGGAAGGCCTGGACCGCGATGCGCGCACTGTCCCCCAGCCAATTTATTAGCGCCGGCAACATCGGTCGCACGTGATCGGCCATCGGACCATAGAAGGCGAGATGATGCAGCACGATCAGCTGCGCCGCCCCCGCCTTCAACAGATTGATCAAGCCAAACTGCGATGGCGGTCGTTTCTCCGCCCCAACCGCTCCTTTTACCACTAACGTCATTCCCATTCCTTGCCATGCCAAAAACCATTCAACAACATGTCGAAAAGCAATTAAATTGCTGTCAATGTTGTAGACCGGTCGCTATCATAGCCGAGGCTGGCATATCGGGGGCGCGCGCGTGGCCGTGTTACGTTAGGGAATTAACGTTTCTTCATGATCGATCCAAGCACGCCGCGAATGATTTCGCGGCCGACCTGGGAGCCGATGCTGCGCACGGCCGACTTGACCATCGCCTGCACCGCCGTGTCGCGTTTGCCGGTCTGGCCGAACAAACCGCCCAGCACGTCGCCGAACATCGAGCCGCCGGCGGCCTCTTGCGGTTGCTGCCGCGGTTGGCCCGGCGGCTGTTGCGCCGGCGACGTCGCGCGTCCGTCGGGCGCGTCCTGGGCCGAGCGGGCGCCGGCCGCCACCCGGCCGTTCAGCTTTTCATAGGCCGATTCGCGGTCGACCGTCTTTTCATAGACGCCCGCCACGATGGAACCGTCGATGGCGGCCTTGCGCTCGGCCGCATCGAGCGGGCCGAGCTGGCTGGCCGGCGGCAGGATGAAGACGCGTTCCACCATGCGCGGCGCGCCCTTCTCGTCCAGGAAGGACACCAGCGCCTCGCCCACGCCCAGCTCGGTGATCACCTGCGACACATCGAGCGCCGGATTGGGGCGGAACGTCTCGGCGGCGGCCTTGACCGCCTTCTGGTCGCGCGGCGTGTAAGCGCGCAGCGCGTGCTGCACGCGGTTGCCGAGCTGGCCCAGCACCGTATCCGGGATGTCGATCGGATTTTGCGTGACGAAGAACACGCCCACGCCCTTGGAACGGATCAGGCGCACCACCTGTTCTATCTTTTGCAGCAAGGCCTTGGGCGCGTCGGTGAACAGCAGGTGCGCCTCGTCGAAGAAGAACACCAGCTTCGGCTTGTCGAGGTCGCCCACCTCGGGCAGGTTCTCGAACAGCTCGGACAGCATCCACAGCAGGAACACCGCGTACAGGCGGGGCGCGTTCATCAGCTTGTCGGCGGCGAGGATGTTGATCAGGCCCTTGCCGCGCGCGTCGGTCTGCAGCAGGTCGTCGATGTTCAGCATCGGCTCGCCGAAGAACTGGTCGCCGCCCTGCTCCTCGATGGCGATCAGGCCGCGCTGGATGGCGCCGATGCTGGCCGCGCTGATGTTGCCGTAACTGGTCTTGAAGTCCGCCGCGTTGTCGCCGACGTGCTGCAGCATCGCGCGCAGATCCTTACTATCGAGCAGCAGCAAACCGTTGTCATCGGCGATGCGGAACACCAGTTGCAGCACGCCCTCCTGGGTATCGTTCAGGTTGAGCATGCGCGCCAGCAGCAGCGGGCCGAGGTCGGAGACGGTCGCGCGCACCGGATGGCCCTTTTCGCCGAACACATCCCAGAAGGTCACGGGGCAGCCGGCCCACTGCGGCGTCTCCAGCTTGAGCGCGCTCAGGCGGGCGCCCATCTTCTCGCTCAGCGCGCCTGCCTTGGCGATGCCGGACAGGTCGCCCTTGACGTCGGCCATGAAGACCGGCACGCCGATCTCGGACAGCGACTGCGCGATCTTCTGCAAGGTCACGGTCTTGCCGGTCCCGGTGGCGCCGGTGATGCAGCCGTGGCGGTTGACCAGGTTGGACAGCATGTCCAGTGAAAGAGTGTCGTTCTTCGCGATGGTGATAGGAGTCGGCATGATCGTTGTGGGCAGCTATATGTTGGAGAAACGATCATACCGCACGTGACAAGGGGGTCAAGTCTGTCATTCGGACACAGGCACAGCTGTCGCGTGCACCTTATTGCTCAGGCCGTGTCCGAATGACAGACTTGACCCCGACGTTAAGCTTATGAAAACTCACTCAAAGACAGGCCGGAAGAAGCTGCGCTCGTAGCTGACGATGCAGCGGGTTTCCTCCGCGTATTTGAAGGCGGCCTGGCACTCCGAGTCATGCTGAGATTTGGTCCGGTACTCTTCATAGGAGGCGAGCGATGGAAACGTGAACATCGCCAGCGCCACGTTGTTGGCGCCTTCCGACGGAAGAAAATATCCGTGATGCTGGCCGCCAAACTTTTCAACTAAAGGTATCCAGATTTTCCCGTAGCGCTCGAACTCGTTGAGCTTGTGTGGATCAATCACGTAGCGCAGATAGCAGGTAACCATGAAAATCTCTAATTGAAAACTTTGATGCCCAACTATAATATAAAAAGAGCAATCCGCGTACTATTTGTATAGGTCAAATCGCCCTTTGTAGTCTGCGGTCACCTTCAGGTACACAGCAAATACATCAAGTCTTCCCGGTCCCGTCCGGGCGGCTGGCTGTAGAGGCAGGTTTCCACGCCCAGCCGCGCGCCGTTGGCCTCGTCCAGGCTGAAACCACGCACATCCTGTGCGCGCTGGATCAGATGGACTTCGTAGCACATGTCCACGCCACATTGCAGCGCCAGCATGGCCGCCAGTCGCACCGCGCCGCTGTTCCCGGGCAGGAAGCGGTCGTAGGCTTCCCGGTCCAGCGGTCCTATCCGCAGCCGCACGCGGGCGTCGCAGCGATAGAGCCGCTGGCCCAGCAACACACCGCCGCCGAGATCGACATTCGCCATGCCCAACCGTGCCTGGTCGCCGGCGGGCAAGTCCTGCCACTCCCCCACCAGCTGCTCCACCGCGAACGGCACGTCGAAGTATTCCGCATACACGCCGGCCATCAGCGGCGCGGAGACCGCCCGCCCGCGGATCTGCATCGCATAGAAGGCCATCGTCTCGCGCTCGATGGTGCCGTCGTCCGCTGCGCAATGCGCGCCCGACAGCGACATCAGCATGTGCATGAACGCGTCCTCGCCTTCCGGCGTGATCATGCACTCCGGCCGGTGCCGGGCCCAGGCCTCGCAAAACATGTCCAGCGCGCGATGCGAGAACATGTCGAGAAACGCCCTCGGTCCGCCGTCGCTGTTGCCCTTCTCGTGGCGGTTGATGCGCTCCGAATAATGCAGCGGCAAGCTGCCCTGGCCGCCCAGCAAGCCCATGAACGCGGGCGTGACGCGGATGCACTTGCCGTCGCTGCTGACGTTGTCGATCTGGCTGGGCGGGAAGCCCAGCGACAGCCGGTTGCGGAAGCGTACGTCGCTCAAGCCGGCGCCGCCCTCCTGTTGCTGCGCAAGCTCGATCAGCCGCACCGCCTGAAAGAACTCGAAGCGGTGGGGTTCGGCCAGCAGCTCGCCGATCAGGCCAAGCTCAACGCGCCGTTGCGGGGCAGACATCGCAGCAACTCCTTTCCATTGATGCTGGAGACGATCACCAGCTGGGTGTAGCTGTTCAGATGAACGTGCAACCCGAACAGATAGTCGAGCAGTTGCGCGAAGATATGCAGCCCGGTGCCGGCGAACGCTTCCTCGTCCACAGTGACCGTCACCTCCGTGCCACGTAGATACGCGCTGCCCCGCGCTTGCCGCACCACCCTGGTGGCGGGCCGGTGCGACAGGCCGGCGATGCCGTCGATCTGCCGCTGGGAGACGGCGTTGTCCCGCCGCGCATACAGCCGCAGCATCGCCGTCAGCGCCGGCAAGCCTTCATGCGTCAGCGCGCGGTGGTTGAGCGTCAGATGGCTGATCAGCCCCCACTGGCCGTTGCCGTTCTCGCTCAGCCGGTACGAGGTGGTCGGGCGGCGCAGCACGCGGATCGGAAAGCCGCCGACGGCGGCCTCCGTGGCAAGGTCGCCCCGGGGCCGGCCGTATTCCATGTGGTGGGGCAAATCGCGGTTGGTGCAGGTGACGCGCACCGACGCCGTCGCCTGCTCGTTGCGCAACGGCGAAAAGTCGTGGTCGACCAGGGTCAGCGAAAAATCGTGGCCCGCGCCGCTGGCGGCCAGCGCCCCGTCGCGGCTGGCGAGCCAGTAGCGGCCCTTGCGGCTGGCCGCGCCGCCATGGCGCAGCGAATAGTATGGAAAGAACTCGGTCACATTGTCGCCATCCGGCGTCGACACCACCAGATGCACCGAATCGATGCTGTAGATCTCGCTGCCGCTGGCGGGCATCTGGTCGGGCATCAACGGATAGCTGCTGAGCGCGTGGGTGACACGGATCGGCGTGGCCTGCTGCGCGTACAGGTTGACGATGGGCGTACAGCCGAGCACCAGATTGTCCGCCACCAGCGCGCGCAGGATCCGGGCGGCGGGCAGGTCGGGCCGGCAGCCGGCCAGCGCCAGCCGCAGGGTCACACCAGTGCAGCCGGAAGGAACATCGGCCAGCACGGCATCCAGGTCGATGTCGAAGAAATCGAATTTTTCGGGGAAGGCGAAGTACTCGCCGAGCAGCCGGTAGCCGCTGTGCCCGGAGGTGGCCGCCGGCAGCAGCGCCTCGTCATCGGCAAAGCCGACCGGCGTTATGGGCGGCCCGGACAGCAGGTGCCACCGCCCGTCCGCTTCCACGCAAGCGCCGGCGACGCGCATGAACAGCGCGTCGCGCAAGGCGGCGCGCAGCGACGGTTCGCCATCGATGAACACCCTCAGCGTCGACAGGCCGTGCAAGGCCGGTCCAAGCGCGGCGCCAACGCCTTCCACGGTGATGCAGATCGCCGCGCCGGCGTCCGGGGGGAGCGGCAACCCCGGCGGCGCCTCGATATGCGGCTCGAACCACGCGGCGGTGATCGCCACCGGCGCGACGGCAACGTCGTAGACCGTGCGGAAGCGGCACGTCACCTTCGCCTGTCCCAGCGCCGTCATGGCCGTGCCGCGCGGCACCCTGCCCACGCCGACGATTTCACCAGCCCCGGCGCCGCTATGGTCGATGCGAGCGATCGAGCAGGACGGCATCGGCCGCAGGTAGTGGGGATACAGCATGCCGAGCAGCGCTTCGGTGAAGCCGGCGTAGCCGTCGTCGAGCAGCTTGCCCACGCGCGCGTTGAGCACGGCGGCCCCCTGGATCACACGGTCGACATGCGGATCGGAGGCGCCTTCGCCGTCCGTCCCCAGGCTGCCGGCCAGCTTGGGATAGCGCCCGGCAAACTCGGCGCCGGCCTGCCGCAGCAGGCTCAGTTCACGTTCGACGTACGGCAGCAGTTTTTCCATCGTGGCATCCGTGACAAGCCGTGCGACCCCAGCCGTGATGGCGATGGTCCAACCGCACAGGCTGTCGATAATCGCATTGCTGCGGATGAACTTATTGACATGTAGCAATACCAAGGCGCCATATCGCTAGTCGCGCAACACTTAGCGCAGTCGCTTGCGCGGCCACAATTCGCCCGGTCCGGATATCTCTAACCTGTGAATTCCTCTTCATTTTTCAGCGTAATTTTTCACCATAACTAGACAGGGATGAGCGACATGGCGACAGCGACAAAAGATGAGAACCAGGAACTCTTCGAGCAGACGATCCGGTCGCTCGAGGCGCAGCTTGCCAACGCCGGCGCCCATTTGACCATCGACGCCTCCGCCCGCATCGCCTACGCGCGCGAAATCAAACTCATGGCGGAGCGGCTGCGCCGCGAGGCCTTCACCGGGAAAATCACCTGGGGCCAGGCGGCGGCGCAAGCCCAGGAAACCCGCAACGCCGTCATGGCCATCATCCGCTCGCGCAGCACGTCGGTGGGCCGGGCCGTGGCCCAGCGCATCAAGGCGCGCGGCTACACGCTCAACGAACTGGTGGCGCGCCAGACCACCCGTATGTACGGCCCCGGCGCGACCTTCTCCCGGCTGACCGCGTCACAGCGCAACATCGTCTACGCATCCATCGTCAGCTCGGCCGGCAAGTCCAATCCGGCGGTCACGCAAACGATGTCACGCCTGTCGTACGTGGGGCGCGGCGTGATCTTCGTGTCTCTGGGTTTGTCGATCTACAACGTGACGACGTCCACCAACAAAGTGGCGGCGGCCGGCAAGGAAATCGCCATCAACGGCGCCGGCATCGCGGGCGGCATGGCCGGCGGCGCACTGGCCGGCCTGGCATGCGGGCCCGGCGCGCCGGTTTGCGTTACAGTGGGGGCTTTCGTCGGGGGCGCGCTGGCGGCCTTCGGCGTCAGCTCGATCTGGTAGACCATCATGAAACTGTTCTCGACAGACGACCTCTCGATCCGCCCCCGGCAGACCACCGACGACCTGCCGCGCAGCGAACTCATACTCTACGGCGAAACCACGGAAAAAATCGTCGAAGGCGCGGTGCTGGAAGCGGCCGTGTGCTGGAAGGGCCACTTCCTGATCTTCCTGACCGACGACATCATCCACGAAGACACGTTGCGCATCTATCTGCTCGATCCCAAGCTCGACATCGTCGACGCCGCGCGGCTGGGCGCGATGTACTCGACCGGCGCCTTCACCGGCCTGGAACTGGTCGAGCCCAACATCATCCACTTCGACTTCTTCGGCGCCACCACCTGGACCCTGGAACTGCTCGACGAACAGTCCTTTGCCGTGCCGATGGTCTCCGACCCCAAAGGCGTAACCCGGCCGTTCAAATTATCCTGCCGCTTCAAGCTGCACGGCGACCCGCAGCCGGATGCCTGATCAGCGCCGGAACTTCTTCGGCTGACGCTTGCGGGCGGCCGAGTTCTGGTCCTGCAGTATCGAATCGACGCGCTCGGACGCTTCGCGCGACAGCTTTTGCGCCAGCTCCGTGTCCGGGAAGTACTCCGGCTGGCGATAGGCCAGCCAGGCGTAGGCCGAATACAGCCGGCACGCATCCTCCACCTCCTGCAAGTTCATGAAATGCAGCGGATTCTGCTCCGGCTTGAGGCGCGTGATCTTCTTGTGCGCCAGCGCGGTGGCCCAGCCCTCCCAGGCGTGCTGCAACGTGTGCACCTTGGACGAGATCGGCACCAGCGACAGCGCGAATTTCTCCGCCACCGTCAGTTGCAAGGTATCGAGCCAGGCGGCCCGTTCGAACTGGTCCTCCGTGATGCGCGGATAGAAGAACCCGTCCGGCACGTCGATGTTGTGCACGAAGCGCTTGAGCAGCTTGGCCAGGCCATGTTCGTTGGTCACCGACGAAATCCGGTGCAAATGTTCCAACGTTGGCGCCACGGCAAAGCCGGTGGTTTTCAGCGGCACCGGCTTCTCCTGCAACAGCGAGCGCATCACATTGTGCGTCTCGTTGTCGTAGCCGGCCACCAGCCCCTCCTCGTGCACGCCAAAGCGCCCGGCGCGGCCGGCGATCTGCCTGGCCAGCGCGGCGGGAATCTCTTCCTCTTCATATCCATTGTATTTGACGGACGTAGTCATCACGATGCGCGCAATTGGCATATTCAAGCCCATGGCGATGGCGTCCGTGCCGACCACCACGTCGGCCGCGCCCTCGCGGAAGCGCTGGGCCTGCGCGCGCCGCACCTCCGGCGACAAATTGCCGTAGACGGTGGCCACCGACAGGCCGACCTCGGTCACCATGTCGCGCCACATCAGCACTTCCCGGCGCGAAAAACAGATGACGGCGTCGCCGCGCCGCAGATTGGTCAGTTTGCGCACGGCCGACGGCTCCATCGACAGCGGTCCCTTGCGCTTCAACACATGCACTTCCAGCTCGCATTCAAGCCGCGCGGCCAGCACCTCGATGGCGCGGCGCGCCTCCGGCGCCCCGACCAGGTACACGGTATGCGCCGGCGCGCCGCAGACGGCGGCGGTCCAGGCCGAGCCGCGGTCGCGGTCGGCCAGCATCTGGATCTCGTCGATCACGGCCACATCGACCGGCGTGCGGGTATCGAGCATCTCGACCGTGCTGGCGACGTGGGTGGCGCCGGCCACCAGGCGCCGCTCCTCGCCGGTCACCAGGCTGACGGCCAGCGGCTTGCCGTGCTGCTCCATGCCCTGCAGGCGCTCGTAGTTTTCCAGCGCCAGCAGACGCAACGGCGCCAGATACACGCCGCTCGGCGCCTTGGCCAACGCCTCGATGGCCTGGTGGGTCTTGCCGGAATTGGTCGGTCCCAGCAGCGCGATGAACTTGCGTTTGATGCGGCGGGCGACGTCGAACGATGCCGGATATTCGGCCAGATTGATGCTTTGCCGGGTGCGTTCGGCGTGCTGTTCCTCCATTTCGCGCTCGACGGCGTGTTCCAGCCGCTGGCGGATGCGGTCGAACACGGTGCCGGCCGGCTCGGAGATCTGCATGTCGGCCAGCGCTTGCAGGAAGGGTTGCGGGTCCAGGTCGCAATCGTCGCAGGCATCGGCCATCTCGCGCACGAAGTCGCCGACATAACCATGGAGCTCGGCGACGACGGCGTCGCTGGCGCGCTCGCGCAACAGCGCCGACCTTGTGTCGCCATCCATCTTGCGCCACTTGGACGGCTTGGCCAGCACGCCCTGCGCCGGCACCAGATCGTAGGGGTAATGGGTGCCGTTATACTCGACAATGCCGGTCAGGCGCAAAAACACCCGCCCTTCCATCCGGGACAGCAAAAAACCCTTGGCCGTCAGACCAAGCTGGCGCATCAGTTGGTCGTCGTTTTCTTGATCTGCAATGTCAGTCATGGTGCTGTCTTGGCGGTAGTGGTGAAATGCGGCGGCGATCTTCGGGCGACACCGCCAGATTATATCGTGCCGCTCCGGCGGCCGTTTTTTGTATTTCCCAATGATATCTGGCACCATACGCGGTTCCGACCGCCGGCCAGCCCTGAAATCACCGCAATGCCTCAAACCATTATCGCTCCCGTCCAGCATGAATTGCTGATTAAAAAAAGCCGCTTTATTGCCTGCGTGCAGCCAATGACGGACCGGGCCGCCGCGCAAAAAGTGGTGGCGGAATTATGGGCGCAACATCCGCAGGCCGCGCACGTCTGCTGGGCATTATTGGCGGGAGGACAATCGGCGGCGGTCGATGACGGCGAACCCAGCGGAACGGCCGGACGGCCGATGCTGGATGTTTTAAGGCATCAGGATCTGGAGGGGGTATTGGCCACCGTCGTGCGGTATTTCGGCGGCGTCAAACTGGGCGCGGGTGGTTTGGTGCGGGCTTATACCGACAGCGTGGCGCAGGCTTTATTAAGCGCCGAGAAAATCGCCATTATCAAGCTGCGTCATTTAATCTGTACCGTGCCATATGCGATGGAAGGAATGATACGCCGCGAAATCGAGATAGCGGGCGCCAGCCTCGATAATGTTTCGCACGCGGACGACGTCAGGTTTGAATTCAGCCTGGCGGACAATGCCGCCATCCCATTCGTCACCCGCCTGAATGAAGCGGGCCACGGCCGCATCCTCTGGATCGACCCCGACGACGAGCCGGCGGGCGAATAACGAAACCGCCTTCCGCCCCCCCCCGCAAGCTCGATTTTGGTATATTCGCGCCAATAACTGGCACGCTCTACCGGGGTGCGCCCATCCAGGTGGCCCGGTGCCACAGTGTTTCGAGCGGACCCTGCTTATGACTCTTCAGCCACCACACGCTGAACTGACGTTGCAACAGGGCCAGCACTATCCCTATCGCCAGCGCGTAGCTGGCGCCGGTATATTGATACATCCCCAAGCCGAAACCATAATAAATCCAGGTACCGACAATTGATTGCACGACATAACTGGTCATGCTCATCTTTCCCAATGGCGAAAAGAACGCCAGCCACCGCCAGAAATAAAACAGCAGCGCAAAACCGGATACCAGCACCAGCATAAACGCCAGATTCGACCACGACGTGACAATCACCAGCAATGGACGTTGTACCGCCTGGCCGACATTCCATGATTCCGGATTCGATTTAAGCAGATAGAGCGGAATAAACGCCAGCGCGGCGATAACCAGCGTCCGCAGCCAGAATGTTTTATTCTCGGCCGAGGTTTTAAATACGCCTTTTCGGCCGGCCAGCATACCCAGCATGAACAAAGCGGGGATCTGGAATATCCGGCCATTTTCCCAACTCCAGCGCAGCGCCGCGACTTTACCGTTGGTCAGATTGCCCCACCAGACATCGAAAATAGATCCATTGGTCATATATTCAGTAGTGCGGCCGAAATAAGCCCACGACGCCGGATCGGCTAGTTTCTCGTCGGGATTCGGCAGTGCCTGGAAAAACTCCAGCCATGCGTAGGGCTGCAGCAGCAATATCACGGCGATGGCGAGCACGGTTCCGCTGCGCAGCCGCGCGACGGGTATCAACGCGAATCCCAGGACGGCGTAAATACTCAGAATGTCGCCCTGATAGAACAGCGAATTGAACAGGCCGAATGCCAGCAGCAATGCCAACCGCCACGCGAACCGGGGCCGGAAATCCTCGCCGCGCTGCTCGCGGCTATGCCACTGGATATAAAAAGTTATGCCAAACAGCAAGGCGAAGATGGCGTAGGACTTTCCGCCGAAGAGGAAGAACATGCTGTCCCAGATCATTTTGTCGATCAGCTTCAGCCACTCGGGCAGGCCGCTGGGGGAAAAATAGAAGTCGAAATGTTCGATGTTGTGAAGCAGCATGATCGACACGATGGCGAAGCCGCGCAGCGCATCGATCACATCCAGACGGGAAGAAGGGGCGTTCATCGGTTCCATTGACCTTGGCAAAATGAGCAGAATGCCAAGTTTATATGGAAACGGTACCAACGGTAAGTCAAATCCGGTGGTCGCCTGGGACGTTGCTTGGCGCAGGCGCCGGAAAACTTTGACCGTCACGCCTCCCGCCTGTCATTGAGCCGTAACACTTGCGACCTAAAGTAGCGGGGCCGCACAGCAAAACGGTATCACGAAGACAACACCGCAACGCGCAGCCCCGCCGCGTACCCCTTAACGTCCTCACATCAAATTTATGACCTCACGACGCAGCTTCCTCCTCAACAGCGCCCGCGCGGGCATCGCCGCCGGCGCTTACGCAGCCTTTCCGCCATCGATACAGCGCGCGCTCGCCATCCCCGCCAACAATGCGACCGGCACCATCCAGGACGTCGAGCATGTGGTGATCCTGATGCAGGAGAACCGCGCGTTCGACCATTATTTCGGCACGCTCGCCGGCGTGCGCGGCTTCGGCGACCGTTTCCCCATCCCCTTGCCGGAGGGCCGCAACATCTGGCAACAGCGCACGGCGAACGGCGACGTGATATCGCCTTTCCATCTGGATGGGAGCACCGGCAACGCGCAGCGCGCCAGCGGCACGCCACACGACTGGCTCGATAGCCAGCTGGCCTGGGACCACGGCCGCATGGACCAGTGGCCGCGCTACAAGAACCCGATTTCGATGGGCTTTTTCAAGGAAGCCGAGATCCCGTTCCAGTTTGCGCTGGCCAACGCGTTCACCCTGTGCGACGCCTACCACTGCGCGATGCACACGGGTACCGACGCGAACCGCTCGTTCTTCCTGACCGGCACGAATGGCGCGGTACCGACCGGCACGGCCTTCGTCAGCAACGAGTGGGATGCCATCGACGGCCTGGCCGGCGGCGTCGACACCGGCTATACCTGGACCACCTACGCGGAACGTCTCGAAGCCGCCGGCGTACGCTGGATGAGCTACCAGAACATGCCGGATGAATGGGGCGACAATATGCTGGGGGCTTTCCGGCAATTCAGGCGCGCCAACATCGCGTCGGGCTACCCCGTCTCCAGCGGCGGCGCGCCCGGCCGGCCCTACACCAATACCGGCCAGGCACTGCCGTATCACGCCTACGACGCGGCGACCGACAACGTCAATAATCCGCTGTACAAAGGCGTCGCCAACACCCTTCCGGGTAGCCAACCCGAGCAGTACCTGGATGCGTTCAAGCGCGACATCCGCGAAGGCAAGCTGCCGCAAGTGTCGTGGGTGAACGCGCCGTCGATTTACTGCGAGCACCCTAGCCCGTCCAGCCCGGTGCAGGGCGCGTGGTTCGTGCAGGAGGTCCTGGACGCCTTGACGGCCAACCCCGAGGTCTGGAGCAAGACCGTGCTGATCGTCACCTATGACGAGAACGACGGCTATTTCGACCACGTGCCCTCGCCGTCCGCGCCTTCGCCCGACGGCAAGGGCGGCTACGCCGGCAAGACCACGCTGGCCCAAGCCCAGCTGTCACCCGAGTACCACACTTATCCCAAACCGGCCGGCAGCGCGGGGCAGCCCGCCCCGGACGGCCGCGTCTATGGCCCGGGGCCGCGCGTGCCGCTGTTCGTGATTTCGCCGTGGAGCCGTGGCGGCTGGGTCAACTCCCAGGTGTTCGACCACACCTCCGTGCTGCGCTTCCTGGAAGCGCGCTTCGGTGTGCAGGAGCCGAACATCAGCCCGTTCCGCCGTGCCGTCTGCGGCGATTTGACGAGCGCCTTCAACTTTGCCACGCCCAATTCCGAGGCACTGCCGCAGCTCGCGGGGAAAAAGAACAAAAGCCAGGCAGACGCCCTGCGCGCGGCGCAGCAGCGGCTGTCGCAAATCCGGCCTCCTGCCGCGCCGAGCATGCCGGTGCAGGCCGCCGGCACCCGGCCGTCGCGCGCGCTGCCCTACGAGCTGGCGACCACCTGCGAGGTGCAGCCTGGCGCCACGATGAACGCCGCGCGGGTCGCCCTGGGCTTCTTCAATACCGGTCGCCAGGCCGCCGTGTTCCATGTGTACGACCGCAAGGACCTGGCCGCCGTGCCGCGCCGCTACACAGTCGAGCCCGGCAAATCGCTGTCGGATGCCTGGACGCCGGCGGTCGGCGGCGCCTATGACCTGTGGGTGCTGGGGCCGAACGGCTACCACCGTCACTTCACCGGCAGCGCGCTGCGCGCCGTCGCGGCGGGCCAGCCGCGCCCGGACGTGCAGGTGCGCTGCGACGCAACCACGGCGGAGCTTGTGATCCGCCTTGTCAACACGGGCGCCACCGCCTGCACCTTCAACCTGAACGCCAACGCCTATGCGCCGCTGAAGCAGCTTCACACGGTCGCGCCGCGCAGCGAACTGGTGTTGCGCATTCCGGTGGCGGGCAACGGCTGCTGGTATGACTTCAGCGCCACGGTGTCGGGCCAGCCCGATTACCTGCGACGCTTCGCCGGCCGCGTCGAGACCGGAAGGCACACGGTCAGCGACCCGGCCCTGGGCCAGGCTTAAGCACAGGCAAGCGGCCGGCGCGCCCGGCCGCCGCTGTTTTTTAACTTCACTTCAACAGGACATTCATGTATCCGATCATCCGCAAATTGGCCTTCAGCGCCGCCATCGCCCTGTGCACACCTTGGGCCTCGGCCGGCGTGCTCACTTTCGACGACATCGTCGGTCCCGACGGTTATGCCCACGTGCCCGACAACTACGGTGGACTGGACTGGTCGAGCTCCGGCCTGTCGGTGTTCACCGGTGAACAGGCGCCCTTCACCCCGCATTCCGGCACTGGCAGGGTGACGACCGACTGGATCGACGGCGGGCCGATCGCGAGCACCATCCGCTTCCTGGCGCCAACCGTCTTCAACGGCGCCTGGTTCTCGGGTTACGGCGACAGCAGTGTGCGCTTTGACTTGTATAGCGGAAATCGACTGGTGGCCAGCTCGGCACTGCTGCAGCTGTCGGAAACGCCGGCCTTCCTGGATGCCGGCTGGGACGGCGCCATTGATGCGATCGTCGTATCGACCGGCTTCCAGGGTTCGTACGTGATGGACGACCTGAGCTTCCAAAGCGCGTCGGCGGTGCCTGAGCCGGGTTCGGTGACGCTGCTGCTGGCCGGACTGGGGCTGGTCGGCGCCATGCGGCTGCGCCGGTCCTAGCGCGACAGCCGGAAGACCTTGACCGCCTCGGCCAGCTGGTCGGCCTGCGCCTGCAAGGCGCCGGCCGCAGCGGCCGCCTGCTCCACCAGCGCGGCGTTTTGCTGCGTGGTGCTGTCGATGCTGCCGATCGCTTGATTGATCTGCTCGATTCCCAGTTCCTGCTCGCGGCTGGCGGTGGCGATCTCGCCGACGATGGTGTTGACGCGGCTGATGCCGGTGACGATCTCGTCCATCGTGCCGCCGGCCTGGCCAACCAGCACGCTGCCCGCCCCCACCTGCGCGACCGACGCGTCGATCAGCTGCTTGATCTCCTTGGCGGCCGAATCGGACCGGTGCGCCAGGCTGCGCACCTCCGAGGCGACCACCGCGAAGCCACGGCCCTGCTCGCCCGCGCGCGCCGCTTCCACCGCCGCGTTCAACGCCAGGATATTGGTCTGGAAGGCGATCCCCTCGATCACGCCGATGATGTCGACGATCTTTTGCGACGAGGCGTTGATGGCGCCCATCGTCTCGACCACCTGCGTCATGACCGTCCCGCCCTTGCTGGCGACGCTGGCCGCCGACGACGCCAGGTCGTTGGCCTGGCCCGCGTTGCTGGAATTTTGCTTCACTGCCGACGTCAACTCCTCCATCGACGAGGCCGTCTCCTCGAGCGAACTGGCCTGCGACTCGGTGCGCGACGACAGGTCCATATTGCCGGAGGCGATTTCATTCGACGCCAGCGCGATCGCGTCGGTGCCGCTGCGCACCTGGCTGACGATGGCGTGCAGGCTGCCGTTCATATTGGAAAGCGCGCGCTTGAGCAGGCCCGTCTCCGAGATGTCGGCCGCGTCGAGCGTCATGCTGCCGGACAAATCCCCCTTCGACACGCGCTCCGCGAACCCCACCGCCTCGTTCAGCGGCTGCATGATGGAGCGGGTGATGAGTTGGCCGATCACCAGCGCCACCACCACCGCCAGCAGCGAGAACCCGATGATCTGATAGCGCGAGTTCGCCACCGCGCTGTCGCCGACCTCCTTGGCCGACTCCGAATTCTTCTCGATCAGGTCGCTCAGCGTCGACATGCTTTTTTCCAGCGCGCGGAAGCTGTCCATGAAGCCGCCGAACCTGGCCTGCGCCGCGTCCTTGTTGGTCAGCGACAGCTCGACCATCTCCTCGGTGTTTTTCAGGTAGCGTTCGACGTCGGGCCGCACGGTGGCGATGGCGGCGCGGACTTCGGCATCGATGTCGGCCGCCTCCATATCCTTGATGCCCTTGCGGAACAGGGCCATGTGCTCGGCCAGGTCCTCGCGCACGCCCTTCACCTCGGCCGGATCGTTCTTCTCGGCGGCCAGGCGCGCGGCCAGCACATCGGCGCGCAACGCGTCGTGCATCATATCGGCCTGTAACTGATCCTTCATCGCCGCGCTGTTGGTGCTGATGGCGCCGATCGCCCCGTCGAGCACCTGCACCGCGACGTAACCGACGATGCCCACCAGGCTGACGAAGGCCAGCGTGACCACATTGGATAACAGCAAGCGCTGCCTGATCGTCAACCGCATGGTACCCCCTGCTTAAAACTTCATGGAAAGGCCGACCGTCCAGCTCCAGTCGGGCGTGCGGCTGTTGAGCCCGCGCGACAGCGCCGTGTCGAGCTGCACCGTCTTGGTCAGCAGGTAGGCGGCGCCGACGTCCAGCGTGCTGATGGTGCCGCCGTCGCGCGCGCGGGCGATCTTTTCGTCGGAGTACTCGACAAAGGTGCGCAGTTGATCGGTCCACCCCTTGCCCAGCACGATGCCGAAAATGCCGGTGGCGTGGCGGTCGCCATTATCGTTGGGCAGCCAGGCCAGGCCGGGCATGACGCCGAGCGACCAGTCGTCGGCGAACTCCCACTCGGCCGCCAACCGCAGCGAACCGCCCTTGCCTTGCGCGCGGAATGGCGCCGAGCCGGTGTCGAGGTCCACGTGGGCGAGCACGCCCATCGACGGCGACGTACCGTTCTCGTCGGCGATATGCCATTTGACGCCAAGGGAAACGTCGCCATAGCCGCTCTCGGTCGAGCGCGTGCCGCTGGCGATGTCGGTGGTGGTGGCGCGGATGCGCCCGTCCGTTTCAAGCCGCACCTCCCAATCCTCGCTCACGCCGTAGCGCAGCAAGGTCGGTGTCGAGTATGCTTTATCCTTGATGCCGTCGGCCTTGTTGCGGTCGGCCGCGAAGCTGGTTTCGATCTGAAAGCGGCCCTTGCCGACGACGTTGCTGGACTCGACGAAATCCGGCCGGTCGGTGGCGATTTCATCTTCCGCCGCGATGGCGAACACAGGCAACATAAGCAGTACGGCAACATTTTTTTTGATGGCCATGAAGCCCCTCCAACGACGATGTCCTGGCCATCACCGTAACACATTGATTTACATCAACGGTTGGTAAATTTCCACAGGCACACACTTTACGATATGACTTCAATCGAGCAACTGAGTCCCGACGATTTCGATCTTTTCCTCGCCTATCTCAACGACCACTTGTCGGACAACGGCCGCGACGGCACCGGCTATTTCCAGCCGCTGTCGCGCGACGATTCGCGCTTCCCCGCCGACAAGGCGGATGCGTTCAAGACCGGCATGCGCGTCGACGTGGGCGCGCCCGGCTGGCGCCGCGCCTGGGTGGCACGCGACGCCGACGGCCGCATCGCCGGCCACATCGATCTGCGCGCGCATGCCGAGCGCTACGCGGCCCACCGCTGCCTGCTGGGAATGGGCGTCGATCGCGGCCAGCGCAAGGCCGGCCTCGGCGGCCGCCTGATCGCGCATGCGCAGTCGTGGGCGCAGCAGTCCGCGCTGGAATGGATAGACCTGCAGGTACTGTCGGCCAACACTCCCGCCATCAATCTCTACCTGCGCAGCGGCTTCCACAAAACCGGCGAGATCGAAGGCATGTTCCACATCGACGGCCAGCGTTTCTCGTACACCGGTATGAGCAAGCGCCTCGGCTAAGGCCAGCCACGGGGTGTCCGTTTCCGGACGACGGTGGGCGAAGCCGGGCAACCGGCCCCGCGCCCGACGCCCGGCAGCCATCGCTATCGCATTGATTTATATGGCTTAATCAAAAATCAACCCGGTGGCACGGCGATTGCAATAGTGAGGGGAACACAACCTTCGCTCGCATCGCCATGGACCAGGCCCTCAGCCCCAAAATCATCGCCGGCCGCCGCCGCAACACCGTGCTCGCCATCGCCGCGCTGCTCGCTACGCTGTGCGTCGGCGCCTGGGGCATCAACCGCGCCGTCAGTCCCAGCGTCGAGGCCGGCGGCGTCAGCATCGCCGAGGTCCGTGTCGGCGATATCGCCAACACCATCAACGCCTCCGGCATCGTCATCCCCATCCACGAGGCGCTGGTCGCCAGCCCGATCCAGACCCGCGTCGCCAAGGTGCAGGCCAAACTCGGCCAGCAGGTACAGGCCGGCGAGCTGCTGCTGGAACTGGACAACCGCACCGTGCTGCTGGCGATCGACGCCCTCAAGGAACAGCTGGCGCAGCAGGAGAACCGCATCCTGGCGCTAACCCTGGAACTGGAGCAGAAACGCAAGGAGCTGCTGAGCGCCATCGAGTTGCTGGAGCTCGACCTGCAAGCGACGCGCGTCCGGCTGGGCCGCTACCAGACCTTGCGCAAGGCCGGCGGCGTCTCGGCCGAGGATCTGCTCACGGCCGAGCTCAACGTCCAGCGCAACGAGATCCAGCTGCGGCAAAAACGCGAACAGATCGAGGACAGCAAGCGCGTCACCTCCAGCAACATCGAAGGCGCGCGGCTGCAAAAAAGCATCCTGCAAAAGCAACTGCAAGAACAACAGCAACTGCTGGCGCAAACCCAGGTGCGCGCGCCGTTCGCCGGCATGCTGACCTTCCTGCTGGCCGACGAGGGCGCCAGCCTGGCCACCGGCCAGCTGGTGGCCAGGGTGTCCGAGCTGAACAACTACAAGGTCGAGGCCTCGCTGTCCGACTTCCATGCGCGCGCGCTCAGCGCCGGCCTGCCGGTGCTGGTCGAACAGGGCAACGTCAAGCTCAAAGGCGAAGTCCACACCGTCCTGCCGGAAATCCAGAACGGCACCGTCAAGCTGCTGGTGACCCTGGCCGATCCGCACCACGCGATGCTGCGCAACAAACTGCGCGTCGAGGTCAACATCGTCACCGAGCAAAGGAAAAACGTGCTGCTGGCCGACAGCGGCCCCGCCTTCAACGGCCGCGGCCCGCAGGACATCTTTGTCGTACGCGACGGCGTGGCCCGCAAGACCCTGCTCGACATCGGCGCCAGCGACGGCAAGAACGTCGAGATCCGGGCCGGCGCCCGCGCCGGCGACCGCCTCATCATTTCCGATACCCGCAACTACAAGGACCGCGACAGCATCCGCGTCGACTAAGCGTCCACTAATAGAGAGAAAGGCCCTTCATGATTCGCCTGAGCAAAGTCAGCAAAACCTACCAGACCGACAAGGTCGAAACCCTGGCCCTGAAAGACATCGACCTGCACGTCGAGAAAGCGGAATTCGTCTGCATCATGGGCCCCAGCGGCTGCGGCAAGAGCACCCTGCTCAACCTGATCGGCCTGCTGGACCATCCCGGCGCCGGCGCCATCCACGTGGCCGGCACGCCGGTGGCCTCGTACAAGGACAAGTACGTCGCCAAGCTGCGCAACCAGACCTTCGGCTTCATCTTCCAGAGCTTCCACCTGATCAACGACCTGCGCGTGATCGACAACGTCGAGCTGCCGCTGTTGTACCGCAATATCTCGACCAGGAAGCGCCAGCGGCTGGCGCGCGAGGCGCTGGAAAAAGTCGGCCTCGGCGCCCGCATGGACCACTACCCCAACCAGCTCTCCGGCGGCCAGCAGCAGCGCGTGGCGATCGCTCGCGCCATCGTCGGCCAGCCGCAGGTCTTGCTGGCCGACGAACCGACCGGCAACCTCGACAGCAAGATGGGACAAGAGGTGATGGACATCCTGCTCAAGCTGCACAGCGAGGGGACCACCGTCATCATGGTCACCCACAACGAGCAGGAGGCGAAGATGGCCGGCCGCATCGTGCGCGTGTTCGACGGCCAGCTGGTCGCTTAAGGGGGCCGCATGTTCAGAAATTATCTGCTGACGGCGTGGAAGGTCTTCATGCGCCGCAAGCTGTTCACGGCGATCAACCTGCTGTGCATCGTGCTGACCCTGGTGGTGCTGATGGTGGTCAGCGCGCTGCTGCAAAACACCTTCTACCCCACCGGCGTCGAGGGCAGGAGCGACCGCTTCGTGCAAATGGTCATGATGCAGTCGGGTCACACCGACCGGAACGGTCAGTTCAGGGGGTTTTTCGGTTACAAGATCATCGAGCGATACCTCAAGCCCATGAAAGGCGTCGAGGCGGTGTCGGCATCGATGTTTCCGCAAGCGGTGGCGGTGTACCAGGCCGGCAGGGTCAGCGACGTGCAACTGCGGCGAACCGACGCCGAGTATTGGCGCATACTTGATTTCCGCGTCGTGGCGGGACGGGTCATCAGCGCCGACGATGTCGAACAGGGGCGCTTCGTCGCCGTGCTCAACCTGTCGACGGCGCGCAAGCTGTTCCCCGGCCAGCCTTACCTGAACCAGAAAATCCTGATGGACGGCCAGACGTTCACCGTCATCGGCGTTGTCGAGGATGCGCTGCAAGTGAACGCCTATGCCGACGCCTGGGTTCCGACCACCACGCTGGCCTCCACCGATTACAAGAGCCAGGAATTCGGCAGCTTTACCCTAATGATCCTGGCGCGCACGGCGGCCGATCTGCCGGCCATCAAGCGCGACATCGTGCGCATCGCCAAGACGGTGCGCTATGACGATCCGAACCAATACAATGTGACGCAGTTCTGGGGTGACTCCAAGCTCGAACTGTTCGCCCGGACCTTGACGAGCAGCACCGCCGAGGACGCCGGCGTGGGCAAATTCGTCGCCGGCATCGTGGTGCTGATGCTGCTGTTCATGGCGCTGCCGGCGCTCAACCTGATCAACCTCAATGTCGGGCGCATCATGGAGCGCGGCAGCGAGATCGGCGTGCGCAAGGCCTTCGGCGCCACCAGCCGCCAACTGGTGGCGCAGCTGGTGCTGGAGAACGTGCTGCTATGCCTGATCGGCGGCGCGATCGGCCTGGTGTGCGCCGCCGGCGCGCTGTCGTGGCTCGAAGGTTCCGGCCTGATCCCCTATCTCAAGGTCGAACTCAACCTGGCGGTGTTTGGCTACGGGCTGCTGCTCACGCTGGTGTTCGGCGTGCTGTCGGGGGTCATCCCCGCCTGGAAAATGTCGCGCCTGGACCCGGTCCGCGCGCTGAAAGGAAATACCTGATGCTGCACCATCTCCTCAAACTGATCTGGAAGCGCAAATCGCGCAACATGATGCTGAGCCTGGAAATCCTGCTGGCCTTCATGGTGGTGTTCGCCATCGTCGCTTTCGCCGTGCGCAATTATCAGCTGCAACAGATGCCGACCGGCTTCGGCTGGCGCGACCAGTGGTCGGTCGTCATCCGCAACGCCCAGCGCATCCCCAGCGACGCCGCCATGTACGACGCGCTCAAGCGCGCCCTGCTCGATCTGCCGGAGGTCGAAAAGGTCGCCTTCACCGCGGTGGCGCCGTACGAAATGTCACGCAGGATGGGCTTTTTTTCGCTGCCGGACGGCAGCAACCGCGTCGAGTCCGACAGCATGGGCAGCACCGACGACTTTTTCGACGCCATGCAAATGACGCCGGCGCAGGGCCGCTGGTTCTCCAAAGCCGACGACGGCGCCGACACAACGCCGGTCGTGATCAACCGCCTACTGGCCGACAAACTATTCCCCGGCATCCCGGCGGTCGGCCAGGTGTTCATCGACGCCGAAGGCATGGCAATCGGCAAGCCGCAGCGCTACCGCGTCAGCGCGGTGGTCGAGCAGTACCGCACGAACGGCGAATACATGGACCCGGTCAATGTCGTGCTGCCGCGCTTTGTTCCCGGCGTCAGCGAGGACCCGCCCATGATCATCATGCTAAGGCTCAAGCCGGGCACGCCGCGCGCGTTCGAGGCCCGTCTCAGCGCCCGCCTCAAGCGCGAGCACAGCGACTGGTCGTTCGTCATCAGCCCGCTGAGCGAGTCGCGCAAAACGATGCAGAAACTGCAGATGCTGCCGCTAGTGATCATGTCGGTGATCGCCGCCTTCCTGCTGGTGATGGTCGCCTTCGGCCTATTCGGCGTGCTGTGGCAAAACACCACCCAGCGCATTCCCGAGATCGGCCTGCGGCGCGCGCTGGGCGCCGACGCCGGCCACATCTACCGGCAGATCATCGCCGAGCAAATGCTGCTGAGCACGGGGGCGGTAATGGTCGCGCTGGTGCTGCTGGTGCAACTGCCGCTGACCGGCGCGTTCGGCGACAGCCTGAACTGGCCGGTGTTTTTGACGGCGGCGGCGCTATCGGCCGCTGTGATCTATCTGCTATCCTTGCTCTGTTCGCTCTACCCGGGCTGGCGCGCCGCGCGCCTCAGTCCCACCCAGGCGCTGCATTATGAATAAGGCTGTTTGATGTCGATGGAACCATCCCGTAAGCAACGCATATTAATTGTCGACGACGACAGCGCCGTCCAGGTATCGCTGGCGCTGCTGCTCAAGCAATCCGGCTTCGATACCGTTTGCAGCGACGACCCGAGGCAGGCGCTGGCCACATTGGCGCAACAACCGGTCGATCTGGTCTTGCAGGACATGAATTTCTCGCTGCAAACCAGCGGCGAGGAAGGCTTGCAACTGCTGGCCGACATCAAGCAGGCCCGCCCCGCGCTGCCGGTGCTGCTGATGACGGCCTGGGGGTCGATCGCGCTGGCGGTGCGCGGCGTGCAGGCCGGCGCCGCCAACTTCTTCACCAAACCGTGGGACAACACGCAACTGATCGCGCTGATCCGCGCGACCCTGGAATCGGCGGAGCCGGCGGCCATCCCGCAGGCCGCCATGTCGCGCCGGGCGCTGGACCAGCAATTCGATTTCGGCGGCATCGTCGGCGAACACCCGCGCCTGCTCAAGGTGCTGGCGACCATCGGCCAGGTGGCGGCCACCCGCGCGCCGGTGCTGATCCTGGGCGAGAGCGGCAGCGGCAAGGAACTGATCGCCGACGCCCTCCACCGCAACAGCCCGCGCGCGGCGCGTCCCATCGTCAAGATCAACATGGGCGCGATCACGCCGTCGCTGTTCGAGAGCGAGATGTTCGGCCACGTGCGCG
Organism: Burkholderia sp. LMU1-1-1.1; assembly: GCF_040675865.1. Classification (NCBI taxonomy): domain Bacteria; kingdom Pseudomonadati; phylum Pseudomonadota; class Betaproteobacteria; order Burkholderiales; family Burkholderiaceae; genus Burkholderia; species Burkholderia sp. LMU1-1-1.1. The sequence goes on from NZ_JBEGHG010000019.1 coordinate 34,374, forward strand.
GCGCCTTCACCGACGCCAAAACCGACCGCAAGGGCCACGTCGCCAGCGCACACGAAGGCACCCTGTTCCTCGACGAGATCGGCGAACTGAATCGTTCCGACCAGGTCAAACTGCTGCGCGTGCTGCAAGACCAGACCTACCAGGCCGTCGGCGCCAGCCGCACCGAGCGCGCGGACATCCGCGTGGTGTCGGCCACCAACCGCGAACTGGCCGAACTGGTCGCCAGCGGCGAGTTCCGCGAGGATCTGTTCTACCGCCTGAACCTGATCACGATACGGCTGCCGCCGCTGCGCGAGCGCCGCAGCGACATCGCCCTGCTGGCGCGGCACATCCTCGGCGAGGTGTCGGCCAGCTACGGACTGGGGCCGGCGACGATCACCCCGCAAGCGCTGGAGTGGCTCGGCGCGCAAGCGTGGCCCGGCAATATCCGCCAGCTCAAGCAAACCCTGGAGCGCACCCTGCTGCTGGTGGGCCGCAGCGAGTTGCGCCAAGCCGATTTCATCGCCGCCGAACAAAACGATGGCGCGCCGGGCGGCTCGCGCTCCGCGCTGCGGGTCGACGGCATGACCCTGGAGCAGGTTGAGCGGCACATGATCGCGCACGCGCTCGACCAACACCAGGGCAATATCTCACGCGTGGCCAAGGCGCTGGGCTTGAGCCGCACCGCGCTGTACCGCCGGCTGGAACGCCATGGACTCGGCGGCGCCCCGGACGGCGAGTCTCTTTCATGAGTTTGCGCCATCGGCTGTACGCCTACCTGGTCGCCACGCACCTGATGTTCGTCGCCGTGACGGTGCTGCTGTTGCGCACCACGCCGTGGCTGATGATAGCCCTGGAGGCGGCTTTGCTGCTGAGCTTTATGCTGGGCGTGCGCCTGATCGGCCGCGCGCTCGAACCGCTCGGCTACACGCGCCACTTCCACGATCTTCTGCAGGACCAGCAATACGCGTCCCGCCTGCAGCACAGCCCCGACCGCGAGCTCAACGAGCTGGTCAACCTGTTCAACACCATGCTGGGACGGCTCTACCAGGAACGCCTGCGGATCGGCGAGCAGCAAGGCTTTCTCGACCGCCTGCTGGAGGCCACGCCCAGCGCGGTGATCGTGTTCGACTTCGACGGCCGCATCAGTCTGTTCAACGCGAGCGCGCAAGCGCTGCTGGGGTTGGACGACGCCAAGGGCAAGCCGCTGCGGGCGTGGCTGGCCGGCGGCGAGTCGGCGGCGCACGACCGCTCGCCCGCCCTGCTGGCCCAGCTCGATTTGCTGCCGCTGGGCGAGAGCCGCTTGCTGACCGACGCCGACGGCCGCCGCTACCGTGCCCAGCGCGGCCACTTCTACGATCGCGGCTTCGCCCGTCATTTTCTGCTGATCGAGGAGTTGACCGAGGAGCTGGAAAGCTCGGAAAAGGATACCTACGACAAGCTGATACGCGTGCTGGCGCATGAGGTCAACAACACGGTGGCCGCCACCGGTTCGGTGCTCGATTCGCTGCTGTACTACCGCGACCAGTTGAACGAGCGCGACGGCGAAGACTTCAGCACCGCCATCGTCGCGGTCAAGCGCCGCAATGCCAGCCTGGGCGAGTTTATCGAGCGCTTCGCGCGCGTGGTCAAGATGCCGGCGCCGGAGCTGCGTCCGAACGCCGTGCGCGACATCATGGACGACATCCTGTATCTGTACCGCGAGCCGTGCCGCGGCCGCGGCATCCGCATCGGCTGGGCGCGCTGCGACGAGGCGCCGGCCGTGGCACTGGACCGGCATTTGATCGAGCAGGCGCTGCTGAACGTGGTCAAGAACGCGATGGAGGCGGTGGAGGAAGCGGCGGGTGGCGAGCGGTTTATCGAGTTTGCGCTGGTGAACGAGGCGGATGGCGTGCGGTTGTCGGTGATCGATTCGGGCAACCTGCTGGGCATGGTGCCGGCGCGGCAGTTGTTCACGCCGTTTTTCACCACCAAGAAGGGCGGCCAGGGGATAGGGTTGTTGTTCGTGCGCGAGGTGATGAACCGGCACGGGTTTGCGTATCGGCTGGCGGCGACCGGGGATGGCGCGACGCGGTTCGATATCTGGTTCAAACCTTAGACGTCGGGGCAAGTTCCCGGGCAAACACGTAGGGCGGATTAGGCGGGACGCCGTAATCGGCCATCGATGCGCCGCCGACGGCGCTACCATGGCCGATTACGCTTCGCTAATCCGCCCTACGTGTCTCCGCGTTACGTGCCTTCGCGTGACGCTTCTGCCTCAGGTCAGAACTCTTCCCAATCGGCGCCGGCGGGGGCGGCTGCGGCGGCCCCCAGCCGTGCCAATGGCTTGGCCGGCTTCACCAGCGCCGTCTTGTGCGCTACCGCCATCGCCGGCGACGCCCTCTTCGCCGGCCGGCCGGCGCCATCGACGCGGAACACGCTCACCACCCGCTCCAGGTTGACCGCCTGCTGCTGCAAGGCTTCGGCCGCGGCGGCGGCCTGCTCCACCAGCGCCGCGTTCTGCTGCGTCACCCCGTCCATCTCGATGACGGCCTTGTTGATCTGCTCGATGCCCAGGCTCTGCTCGTCGCCGGCGTTGGAGATGTCGGCCATGATCGTCGTCACCCGCTGCACGCTGGCCACCACCTCGTTCATCGTCATCCCGGCCTGCTCGACCTGGCGGCTGCCGATTTCGACCTTTTCGACCGAGTCGCCGATCAGCTCCTTGATTTCCTTGGCGGCCGACGCCGAGCGCTGCGCCAGGTTGCGCACCTCGGACGCCACCACCGCGAAACCCCGGCCCTGCTCGCCGGCGCGGGCCGCTTCCACGGCCGCGTTCAGCGCCAGGATGTTGGTCTGGAAGGCGATGCCGTCAATGACGGAGATGATGTCGACGATCTTGCGCGACGACTCGTTGATCGCGCCCATCGTGCCGACCACCTCCGATACCGCCTGGCCGCCCTTCTGCGCCACCTCGGAGGCGGCGTGCGCCAACTGGTTGGCCTGGCGCGCGTTGTCGTTGTTCTGGCGTACCGCGCTGGTCAGCTGCTCCATCGACGAGGCGGTTTCCTCGAGCGCGCTGGCCTGCTCCTCGGTGCGCGACGACAAGTCCTGGTTGCCGGTGGCGATCTGGGTCGACGCCGTCGCGATGGTCTCCGTGCCGCTGCGCACCTCGGCGACGATGCCGGCCAGCGAATCGCGCATCAACTTCATCGCGTGCAACATGCTGTGCTGGTCGCCGGCCCTGGTGTCGACCGCCATGGTCAGGTCGCCGGAAGCGATGCGGCCGGCGATCTCCGCCGCGTAACCCGGTTCGCCGCCCAACTGCCGCAGCAGCGAGCGGCCGATGGTCACGGCGGCGCCCACGCCAACCACGATGGCGATGCCGGACAACACCAGCATCAGCATCCACGCCCGCTGGTAGGCCTTGCCGGCGGCGGCGACATGTTCATGGTTGTCTTGCCGGTGCAGGGCCGCGTAATCGTCCATGGCGTCCTGCCACTGCTGGGTTGCCGGCGCGGCTTGCGTCAACACCACCGCCACCGCCTCGTCATCCTTGTGCGCCAGCGCCAGGGCGAACGCCTTGTCGTTGAGCGGGCGCGCCGTTTGGCCCAGCGCCGCGATGCGGTCGCGCGCGGCCACCTCCTTGGCGTTCGCGGGCATCGTCTCCAACTGCCCGACCGCCTTGGCATAGCTGGCGCGGGCCTGGTCCACCTTGGCCATCTCGGCGCGGATGGCGCTGTCGTCGTGCAGCAGCACCACCGAGTGCGACAGCCGCCCGACGATGTGCACCGATTCCGACATGTTCTCCACCAGCTCGCTCTTGACCACGTTCTCGTTGACGATGGTGTCGAGCTTGGCATGGATCGTGCTCATATTGAAGACGCCGAGCGCGGCTATGAACAGCAGCAGTATCAGGACCAGACCGAAGCCCAGGCTGAGCCGGGTACCCACTTTCATGCTGTTGATTGCCATGCGACGCTCCTGGAGGTGGCGGAACCTGAAACGATTGTACGCCCGCCCTTAGGATAATGATGAGAAACGATGCAGATGCGCAACAACCTTGTTTATGCAAAAACCGAATAGCGATATAGCTAAATATTCGTTACATGCGCGATAACGGTCTCGTTTATATCGAGAAACACATATAAAATGACCGACCGCTAGACATTTTTCGCGTCCGGCAAACGAATGTGTGGTGACGGGCGATCTGTTTAATTTGGGGCAAAGGGTAAGCAATGGCTATGAACGTAGTATTTAATTTGCTGGCGGCGCTGGTGTTGCTGGGTGTGCTGTACGCGCAGCAGCGCAGGCACGCGTCCTTTTCGGTGCGCGTGTTCACCGGCATGGGGCTGGGCATCGTACTGGGCGCGGCGCTGCAAGCCATCTACGGCGCCGGCTCGGCCGAACTGAAGACCACCGGCGACTACCTCGACATCGTCGGCTCCGGCTACGTCAAGCTGCTGCAAATGATCATCATGCCGCTGATCATGGTCTCGATCATCTCCGCCATCCTTAAATTAAAGGGCATGGATTCGCTGAGCAAGATCAGCGCGCTGACCATCGGCACCTTGATGGCCACCACCTTGATCGCCGCCGGCATCGGCATCCTGATGGCCAAGGCGTTCCACCTGACGGCCGTCGGCCTGACCGCCTCGGCCGCCGACATCGCGCGCGGCGTCTACCTGGAAGGCAAGGTCGAAGCGGCGCAGGCGATCTCGCTGCCGAGCATGCTGCTCAGCTTCATCCCCGCCAATCCCTTCCTCGACCTGACCGGCGCGCGCAAGACCTCGACCATCGCGGTAGTGGTCTTCGCCGTCTTCATCGGCATCGCCGCCACCGGCATCCACGCCAAGAAGCCGGACATCTTCGCCTCCTTCGACAACTTCATCAAGGTCGCGCACGCCATCGTCATGCGCATCGTCACCCTGGTGCTGCGGCTGACGCCGTACGGCGTGTTCGCCTTGATGGCGCAGGTGGTCTCGACCTCCAGCTACACCGACATCCTGCACCTGATCGACTTCGTGCTGGCCTCGTACAGCGCGCTGCTGCTGATGTTCGTGGTGCATTTGATCATCGTCAGCGGCGCCGGCCTGAATCCGGTGCGCTTCGTCAAGAAGATCCTGCCGGTGCTCACCTTCGCGTTCACCTCGCGCAGCAGCGCCGGCGCCATTCCGATGAGCGTGCAAACGCAAACGCTGCGCCTGGGCACCTCCGAAGGCATCGCCAACTTCGCCGCCTCGTTCGGCGCCACCATCGGCCAGAACGGCTGCGCCGGCATCTATCCGGCCATGCTGGCGGTGATGATCGCCCCGACCGTCGGCATCGACCCGTTCACCGCGCACTTCATCGTGCCGCTGCTGGCCATCATCACCATCGGCTCGGTCGGCGTAGCCGGCGTCGGCGGCGGCGCCACGTTCGCCGCGCTGATCGTGCTGTCGTCGATGAACCTGCCGGTCGCGCTGGCCGGGCTGCTGATCTCGATCGAACCGCTGATCGACATGGGCCGCACCGCGCTCAACGTCAGCGGCTCGATCACCGCCGGCACGGTCACCAGCCGGGTGCTGGGCGAGACCGACATCGCGGTCTTCAACAGCGACGCCGACTTGCCGATCGACAGCGACGGCGAGCGCAAGACGGCCTGACCGAAAATAGCGGGAACCGCGCGCGCGCGGGGAGTGTCTAATTTTTTCCCTGACCTTTTTTTGAAAGGAAAGAATAATGACTTCCCTGCACACGACAAGCAAAATAGCGTTGGGCGCGGCCTTCGCGGTCGCGCTGCTGGCCGGCTGCAACAAGCGGCCGGCGGACCAGCCACCAACCCCGACCACGGAAAGCACGGCGCCGTCGACACCGTCGCGCACGCCCACCCCGGCCCCCGGCACCATGCCGGACGCCACCACGCCGCCCGCCACCGGCAGCGAATCACCGACCAAGCCTCCGGGGCAGTAATCGACCGGGCTTTGAAGGAGGCCGGGGACGGATATCCCACGCGACATGGTCGCGCCCTATCCGGGCTTGAGTTGTTGCGTATCGATCACACGTAACAATTGGTGAGGATTCGTGCCAAGCAACGCTCTAGAATGAAGCGAAACGCCCATCCCGACAGGCAAAGGCAACTATGCCGCTCCTTGACCGCTCAGCTCATCAACCCGACCGCGCCGAATCTGGCGCGCCGCTCGGCGCGCCGAGCGTTGATGCCGGAGCGCCGGGGTGCGCGACGGTACCGGCGGTGTCCGGCTTGATCCTGGGCTTGATCCTGGTGCCGGTCGCTTGCGCCGGATGCATCGTGATACTCTATAGCCAGGCCTTCCCCAGCGCGGAAAAAACACGGCGAGTCATGATGGAAAAGGCGCTTGTTTCCTGCCGCGCCGCGCTGATCGGCAACGCGAACGCCCCGGCCGACTGGCGCATGCTGATGCGCGCCCCCAGCCACGCCAGCATCGTCGGCGATAAAATCTCGTTTTTCTGGAATGACGACCTGCCCGATGGCGGGGACGCGCCGCGCCGGCGGAGGCCCGCCACTTGCCACGGGACTTTGTCCGCCGGCGCCTTCACCGACTTAAGAATTGACGGCGACAAGATCCCGTGACCGCGCCGGACGATGCCTGTGCGGCGGTTTTGGAACGGACCGGACGGTTGCATCCTGTCTCAACACGAATTTCCCGACCACCTCGACCAGTTCGCCCGCCTGGCTTTCCATCGACGCGGCGGCGGCGGCCGACTGCTCGACCAGGGCGGCGTTTTGCTGCGTCACCCCATCCATCTGCATGATGGCTTGATTGATCTGCTCGATACCCAGGCTTTGCTCACGGCTCGCCGCCGAGATTTCCGTGATGATGTCGCTCACGCGGCGCACGCTGTCGACCACCTCGATCATGGTCGCGCCGGCCTGTTCGACCAGTTGCGAACCCGACTCGACCTTCGAGACGGAATCGCCGATCAGGATTTTGATGTCCTTCGCGGCCGCCGCGCTGCGCTGGGCGAGATTGCGCACCTCGGTCGCCACCACCGCGAAGCCACGGCCCTGCTCCCCGGCGCGGGCCGCCTCGACCGCCGCGTTCAGCGCCAGGATATTGGTCTGGAACGCGATGCCGTCGATCACGTTGATGATCTCGACGATTTTTTTCGACGACGCGTTGATCGCGCTCATCGTTTGGACCACATCGGCGATGACCGCCCCGCCCTTGCCCGCCACGACCGACGCGGCATGCGACAGGCTGTCGGCCTGGCGCGCGTTGTCGGCGTTTTGCTTGACGGTGCTGGTCAACTCCTCCATCGACGAAGCCGTCTCTTCGAGCGAGCTGGCCTGCTCCTCGGTGCGCGACGACAAGTCCATATTGCCGGCCGCGATCTCCTGCGACATCGAAGTCATGCTTTCGGTGCGCGTCCTGACTTGGCCGACGATGTGCTGCAAACTTTCGTTCATGTCTTTCAACGCGCCCAGCAGCAAGGCGGTTTCGTCCTTGCCGGTCACCACGATCTCGCTGGTGAGGTCGCCGGCGGCGACGGTGCGGGCGATCGTCACGGCGCGGTTGACCGGCACCGTGATGCTGCGCGTGATGAGCAAGGCGATCACGATGCCGGCCAGCACGGCCAAAGCGCCGATGCCGATCATCAGGTTGCGGGCCAGCAGATAGCTGCTGCTAGCGGCGGCGGTGGCCACCTCGTTTTGTTTCTTCTCGCTGTCCTCGAGCGCCGCCAGCGCCGCTTGCCAGCGCCGCTGGACCGCGCGCAGGTCGCCTATGAGGATCTTGGTGGCCTCGGCGTTCTGATTGGCCTGGCCGAGCCGCTGCACCTGGGCGATCAACGGCAGCGCGGCGGTCTCCTGCGTCTTGATGTCGGCCAGGATGGCCCGCTCGTCGGCCTCGATGCCGTACAACGCAAAGGTCTCGTTGAGGTGTTTCTCAGCCGCCGCGTAAAGCTCAGCCTGCTTGGCGATGCGATCGACCTCGGTTTGCGACTGGGCGGGACTATCGAGCAACACGATATTGCGCAGCGCGATCATGCGGTCATCCATGCTCAGCCGCATGCTGGACGCCATATTGGCCTCGACGTTGTTTCCCAGGGTGATTTCCTCCATGGATTCCTCGATGGCGGCGAGACGGCTGATCCCGAGCACGGCGATGACGATCAGCATCGCCAGAATCACGCCAAAGGCCGCGATCAGGCGCGGGCCGATGTTCAAATGTTGAATTTTCATGTTTGCATCTCCTGAAACAAGACAATCTCGACGGATCGCCGTGGTGGCTGATCCGTGCTACGGCGGGGGCATGGCCGGCAAAAAAGGGGGCGCGTGATGGCGTTGGGATGCGGGCAATGTGGCGAGTGGGGGGCACACCGTCCGATACGCAAATACTACATGAATTTCCAGGTGGAAATTTATTCTTTCCAAAAAGATAGATTCGGCGCGGACGTAGCGACAAAAAAAATGCCGTCCAGGGTTAGCTGGACGGCATTGTTGGCGACGGCAACGGCACCGTCGCGGCGCGCTGGCGCGGGATTAGAACTTGTAGTTGTAGGACAGGCCGATCAACGACAGGTGCGTGTTGTACGTACCGCGCGTGGTCTCGCCATTGCCGGTGCAAGTGCGCGACAAGGTGTTGCACAGGTTCGTGTAGTTCACCTGCGCGTCCTTGAAGTCCACATAGCTGTACGCCAGATCGATCGACGAGCGTGCGTCCAGCTTCCAGTTCATGCCCAGCGAGTACTGCATGCGATCGCTGTCCGGCAGCGCCGGGTGGCGCAGTTCGGCGTTTTGCACCGGCGACTCGTCGAACGCCACACCGGCGCGCAAGGTCACGTTCTCGTTGTAGACATAGTTGCCGCCCACCGCCACGCGCACCGTGTTTTTCCACTGCTGACGGATCACCTCGGCGCCTTCGGTCGTGCCAGGGAACTCGATGTCCAGGTTGCCCAGACGGTTATGACGCGACCAGGTCACGTCGGCCATGCCGGCCCATTTGGAATCGAATTGGTGGAAGACGTTGGCCGACAAGGTATCCGGCGTGCGCAGCGATACCAGCGCGGCCGAGTTGGCGCGATGCGACGCGGCCGCCAGCACGCCGTTGACGACCGGATCGCTGGTCGATTTCGAGAAGTCCCAAAGAGTGCTGCCGCGCATATTGTGGCTGATCGACGAACGATAGCTCAAGCCGAAGCGGGTGTTCTCGTCCAGGGTGAACAGATAGCCCAGGTTGAAGCCGAAGCCCCAATCCTTGACCTCGTTCTCGCCACGGCCGTCGCCGGCGGTCGCCAGCAGCGCCGGATTGCCGCCCAGCGCAGTGATCTGACGAATCAGCGCGGCGCCTTGCGCGGCGTTGGCCGGCGTGCGCAGCGCGGCGATGGTGCCCGGCACGTCGACAGCCTGGCCCAGTTCGGCCTTCATGTGTTCCGCGTCGATGCCGAAACCGAACGCGTGGTGCTGGTTCAGCTTGAACGACACCGACGGATTGAGCGTGATCGCCTCCACCAGCACGTCGGTCAGCGCGTAGCGGCCGTTCCAGGTGCTGCCGTAGTTCAGCTTGGCGCCGTACGGCACGAACAGGCCGAGGCCGACCGCCCATTGATCGTTCAACTTCTTGGTCGCGTACAACGACGGCGCGGTCACCGAATTCGGCGCGTAGTCGTTGGCCTGGGTGCCGCCGGTGCGCGAGCCGGTGAAGCGGGTCGAGCCGGTATCGGCATAGGTCGAATGCGGCACCACGACGGTGGCGCCGGCGCTGATCTGCGTGCCTTCCAGGCGCGACATGCCGGCCGGGTTGTAGAAGATGGTCGAAGCGTCGTTGGCTTCGGCGCCGCTGGCGTCGGCGGTGCCTTGGGCGGCCACGCTCTGCGAACCGAAACGGTAGCCGGAGGCGCTGGCGCCGGTGGTCATCAGGCTCAGGGCGGCGGCGATAATCAGGGGAAGGTGCTTGCGTTGCATGGTGGAGTCTCTCATTGTAGTCGGCGACTGTGCGCCAGGTTTTTTTCTGGTCCGGCAGCAAATCAAACCGTTCAGGCCGGATTTGGTGCGGGAAGGCCAGCAGCTTACTACATTTATAAAGTTTACCGAAAGAGGTGTTACTAGAGGGCAAGCACTAATTTTCACCTTGAAACCGAGCACTTGCTCTGCATTCCAGGCATAAAAAAAGGGCCGAAGCCCTTTTCCAACCCACTGTTTTAGGCCTCGCTGGCTTACTGCGGATCGAAGGCGCTCTTGTTGAGCGAGACGGTCGGCGCCACGATGGCCGGGGTGCCGCCGCCGCGCTTGCCGGTGACCTTGTTGAACACCCACTTCAGCGAGCGGTAGACGAAGCGGATCAAGGTCAGGAACAACAGCACTTCGATCGCCGTCTGCACGAACGCGACCGCCGTGCCCCAGGCGCCGAAACGGCCGGTCCAGCGCTCGATCCGGCGGTGGAACTTGAGCGCCAGGCTGTCCTTGTTGATCTCGATGCTGTCGTAGAAGGTCGGCACCATCAGCAACGTCAGCACGGTCGAGGTGATCGTGCCGCCGATGATGGCGATCGCCATCGGACGGTAGAACTCGCCGCCCTCGCCCAACGCCAGCGCGACCGGGAACATGCCGGCGATCAGCGCGAAGGTGGTCATCAGGATCGGCCGCAGACGCATGCGCCCGGCGTACATCAGCGCGTCCTCGCGGCTGTAGCCCTCCTCCTCGCGCTTGCGGGCGGCGTCGAGCAGCAGGATGGCGTTCTTGGCCACCAGACCCATCAGCATGATCACCCCGATCAAACTCATCAGGTTAATCGTGCCGTTGGTCATCAACAGGCCCAGCACCACGCCGATCAGCGACAGCGGCAGCGACAGCATGACGGCGATCGGCGCCGTGAACGACCCGAACTGCATCACCAGGATCAGGTACATCAGGCCGATACCGGCCAGCAGCGAGATCATCATCTGGCTGAACACCTCGTTCATGTCGCGGCCGGCGCCGCCCAGCGACAGGCCGTAGCCTGGCGGGAAGTCGATTTCCTTGGCCAGTTTCATGGCGTCGTTGGTCACCTCGCCCGGCGAACGGCCTTGGGCGTTGGCGCTCACCGAGATGATGCGCTTGCCGTCCTTGTGCTTGATCGTCGACGGCCCCTTGCCCATCGTCACGCTGGCGATCTGGTCGAGCGGCACCATTTGGTTGGTGCCGGCCACGCTGATCGGCAGGCGTTCGATGTTCTCGGCGCTGGTGCGGTCCTCCGGCGCCAGGCGCACGGCGACGTCGCGCGACTCGCCGGTCGGGTCGACCCAGTCGCCGACCTCGATGCCGGCGAAGGCCACGCGCAGCGCCTGGGCGGCGTCGCCGGCGGCGATGCCCATCGAATTGGCCAAGCCCCGGTTCAGTTCGATCTGCAGCTCGTCCTTCGGATCCTGCTCGGACAGGCTGACGTCGACCGCGCCCGGCACCTTGCGCAGGCGGTCCATGTAGGCGTTGGTGATTTCCATCAGCTTGCGCGAATCGGCGCCGGTGAACTGGATCTCGACCGGCTTGCTGGCGTTGTTGCTCAAGTCTTCCAGCACCGTGTATTCGGCGCCGACCAGTCCGGCCAGCTTCTCGCGCAATTCCTTGGCGATCTCGATCGCCGAACGCTTGCGCTCGGTCTTCTTGCCGATGTCCACATAGATGCGCCCGCCGGTCGGGTTGACATAGGCGTTGGTCTGCTTGGTTTCCTTGATCGTGAACGCGACCTTGGCGGCGCGGTCCAGTTTCAGGCGCGAGTATTCCAGGCTGGCCGACGACGGCGCCCGCACGTCGATGGCGATGGTGCCGAAGTCCGACGACGGCAGGAAGCTGAAGCCGCCCAGCTTGGCTTGCAGCGCCAGCGCGGCCGCGAACGTCAGCACCGCCAGCACGGCCATCGCTTTACGGTGGTGCAAGGCCCAGGCGATGACGTTGCCGTAGCGGTCGGCCTGATGGTCGAACCAGTTGTTGAAGCGCTCGAGCACACGGCCCAGGCCCTTGCGCGGCGCCGTGTGGTGGTCCGGCGGGTCGCCCCAGAAGGCCGACAGCATCGGGTCCAAGGTGAACGAGATCAGCAGCGAGACCGCGACCGAGCACGTCACCGTCAGCGCGAACGGACGGAACCACTCGCCGGTGATGCCCGGCATGAAGGCCACCGGAATGAACACGGCCATGATGGAGAAGGTCGTGGCGGCCACGGCCATGCCGATCTCGGCCGTGCCGTTGAGCGCGGCGGTGCGGCGGTCGGCGCCCATCTGCATGTGGCGCACGATGTTTTCCCGCACCACGATGGCGTCATCGATCAGCACGCCGATCGCCAGCGACAGGCCCAACAAGGTCATGAAGTTCAGCGTAAAGCCGCACAGCCAGACGCCGATGAAGGCGGCGATCACCGAAGTGGGCAGGCTGAGCGCGGTGATCATCGTCGAACGCCACGAATTCAAAAACGCGTACACGACGAAAATGGTCAGGCCGGCGCCGAACACCAGCGCCTCGATCACGTTGTTGAGGCTGTTCTCGGCGTCCTCGCCGCCATCCTCGGTCACTTCCAGCGTGGCGCCGGTCGGCAATTCCTTGCGCATTTCCTCGACCATCGCCTTGACCTTGCGCGCCACCGTCACGGTCGACGCGTCCTTGGAGCGGGTGATCGAGATGCCGACGTTGGGCTTGCCCGAGCGCACGCTAAGCGAGCTCATCTCGGCGAAGCCGTCCTCGATCGTCGCCACCTGCGCCAGGCGCACCAGCTCGTCGCCGTTGCGCTTGACCACCACTTGCTGGAAGTCCTCGGGGCGCTCGATGCGGCCGACCAGGCGGATGCTCTTCTCGTCGAGCTCGCCCTTGACCTTGCCCACCGGCGCGTTGGTGTTCTGGTTGCGCAAGGCGTTGACGACGTCGCCGACGGAGACGTTGTATTCGCGCAGCTTCTCGGCCTTGAGCAGCACGCTCAGCTCGCGCTTGAGCGAGCCGTCGATGTTGACCGAGGCCACGCCGTCGATGCCGCGGAAGCGGTCGGCCAGCTTGTCCTCGGCCAGGCGCGAGATGACGGCGTGGCTTTGCACGCTCGACGACAGCGCCAGCTGCATGACCGGCTGGGCCGAGGTATCGATGCGCTGCAAAATCGGCTCGCGCATCTCGATCGGCAGCTTGTAGCGCACCGACGCGATCGAATTGCGGATCTCGTCGGAGGCCTCGATCAGGTTCTTGCTGAAGGCGAACTTGATGAACACCCGCGCCTGGCCCTCGGACGCGGTCGAGTTGACCTCGGTCACGCCGGTGATCGACTGGAACGACTTTTCCAGCCGGTTGACGATCTCGCGCTCGACCGTCTCGGGCGAAGCGCCCGGGTACGGGATCATGACGACGATGAACGGCACTTCGACGTCGGGATTCTGGTTGACCCGCAATTTGCTCAGGGCCATCAGCCCCAGGCACATCATGGCGAGGATCAGCACGATCGTCGCGACCGGCCGTTTGATACTGAAATCGGATAAGAACATCGCGGTTATTCCTTATTTTTCTGCGACGGTGGAGGCCGAGGCCGACGCGGCGGCGACCGCCTTCGGCGCGCTGAGCACGACCTTCTGGCCGTCCTTGAAGCCCGAGCCGGGCACGCGCACGATGGTGTCGCCGGCGGCCAGGCCGGACAGCACCTGCCAGCGCCCGCTGCGCTCGTCGCGCGTGCCGATGGTCAGCGGCGCCTTGCTCAGGGTGCCCCCCTTGACGCGCCACACATAGTTGTTGTCGCCGGCCTGCACCAGCGCCGACGGCGGCACCATCAGCGACGACGACGATTTCGACTCGACCCTGCCTTCGGCGTACAGGCCGGCCACGCGGGGCTGCGCCGACTCGGCGAACTCGACGAGCACCTCGACTTGGCGGGTGACGGCGTTAGCGGCCGGATCGACCCGTTTGACCTTGCCGCTGAAGTTCTGGCCCGGATAGCCGTTGACGCGGAACAGCACCGGCTGGCCGACCTTGACCTCGCCGATCTTGTCGGCCGAGACCAGTCCCTCGAAACGCATGCTCGACGGATCGATCACCTTGATCAACTCTTTGCCGACCTGGGCGGTGTCGCCGTTGGAGACCTTGCGCTCGCTGACGATGCCGTCGAACGGCGCGCGCACGGTCGTGCGGCTCAGCTGCTGGCGCGCCGCCACCAGGCGCGAACGGGCCGCCGACAGGTCGCTCAGGGCGTTGTTGCGGCGGATTTCGGCGTCTTCCAGCGCCTGGGTCGAGACCATGCCGGAGGCGCGCAGCGTGGTGTTACGCTCGTGCATGCGCTCTGCCTGGGCCAGCGACTGCTGGGCCGCGCGCGAGGCTTCCTCGGCCGAGGTCAGGCTGTCGCGGATCGAGGTTTCATCGAGGCGCACCAGCACATCGCCCTTTTTGACGGCCTCGCCGTTTTCCTTGAGTACTTGAATTACGACCGCGCTCACCTCGGCGCGCAGGTCGGCGCGGCGCTCGGGCTGGATCGAGCCGGTGATCACCGGGCCGGACGCGAGCGCGTTCGATTCAACGGCGAGGATATCCTCCTGGGCCATCTGCAACACCACCTCCGGCTCTTTCTTGGCGTCCTTGTCGCCCTTGCCGTCCGCCTTGGCGGTGGCGGAGGCCGCCGCCCCTTTCTCGGGCTCCTTGGCAGACTTGCCGCATGCAACCAAGGCTGCAGCGACGGCGAGAGCGAGTAGGGTTTTGCGCAACATAAAGTTCTCCGAGAAAGTGGACGTGGTGCTATTAGTATTTTAGCCAGACTACAGCGCGCAGAGTATCCCCGAGTGGCCGGCAGAGGTCAATCGACGTGCGACGGACGGCAGAATTTGTGGCTGAAATGCCGAATAGTAGGATGAACGGTAGAGCGGAAGGGAATTACGGCAGCCGATTGAGCCCGGCTGTGACCCGGTGAGGCGGGGTCGTACCCCGTACGGGGCACGACTCCTGTGTGCCGCCGTGCGGGTTGAACGGTACCGGTGACGGGCGCCCGGCCAGGGTCACCCGCGCCCGAAAACGGCGTGGATGGCGTGGGCGATGGCGATGCCGGTGCACAAGCCGCCGATGATCTCGACCACGGTGTGGCCCATGCGCTCGCGCAGCCAGGTGTGGCCGGCGGGCACGGCGGCGGGCCGGCTCTCCGCCGACGCCAGCCTATTAATGGCGGCGGCCTGCTTGCCGACGTGCTGGCGCAGGCTGTTGGCGTCGATGACGACGATGAAGCACAAGGTCACGGCAACCCCGAACGCCGGGTGGCCTATGCCCTCGCGCAGCGCGATCAGGGTCGCCATGCTCGACACCACGGCGCTATGGTTGCTCGGAAAACCGCCGTTGCCGACCAAATTGAAGGCCCATTTGCGCGCCTTGGCGCTATTAATAAGAAACTTGATCGGGCCGACGGTGAGCCAGGTAATCAGGGGCGTGACGAGGTAAGCGATGTCCATCGGTAGTTCCTTTGCATTTTTGTGGCGCAATTATCGCAGATGGGTTCACAGTGGCGGAAGCAACTCAGATAAAATTCAATACATCACATCATTTCAAAAAAATACACATGCGACATTTCGGCATTTCCTTCCTCGTCACCTTCATCCTCCTGGGCCTGGCCGGCTGGTGGGGCTTCAATCACGGCGGCAGCTCGGGTCTGCTGCAGGCGTTGTGGATTTGCGCAGTACTGGGCATCATGGAAGTGTCGCTTTCGTTCGACAATGCCGTTGTCAACGCCTCCGTGCTGCGCCACTGGAACGAATTCTGGCGCAAGTTGTTCCTGACGGTCGGCATCCTGGTGGCGGTGTTCGGCATGCGGCTGCTGTTTCCGCTGCTGATCGTGTCCATGGCCACCGGCCTGGGCCTGCTCGACGTGTGGACCATGGCGACCACCAATCCGGACGAATACTCACGCTACCTGACCGGCGCCCACGCCCAGGTGGCGGCCTTCGGCGGCGCTTTCCTGCTGCTGGTGTTCCTCAACTTCCTGTTTGACGAGGAAAAGGAGCTGCACTGGCTGGGCTGGATCGAGGCCAAGCTGGGCGAACACGGCACCGAAAGCCTGGCCGTGCTGCTGACCCTGGCGGCGGTGTTCGGCTGCGTCTACCTGGTGCCGGAAGCGGAGAAATTGAGCGTGCTGACCGCCGGCGTGGTCGGCGTGCTGGTGTATCTGGCGGTGGGCTGGATCAGCAGCCTGCTGGAGGAAGACCCGCCGGCCGAGGACGGCGACACCACCGAGGCCGGCGTCGGCGCCGTGGTCTCGGCCGTGTCGCGCGGCAGCATCGGCGGCTTCCTGTATCTGGAGGTGCTGGACGCGTCGTTCAGTTTTGACGGCGTGATCGGCGCGTTCGCCATCACCAAGGATGTCGTCATCATCATGCTGGGTCTGGCGATCGGCGCCATGTTCGTGCGTTCGCTGACGGTGTTCCTGGTGCACAAGGGCACACTGGACGAATATGTCTATCTGGAGCACGGCGCGCACTATGCGATCGGGATTCTGGCACTGATCATGCTGGCCAGTGTCAAATACCATATTCCGGAGTGGTTTACGGGCTTGTCCGGGGTGGCGTTCATCGCCGTGTCGCTATGGTCGTCGATCCGTCACAGGCGCCTGCACCCCGCGTGATAAGATTGAAAACATTGCAGACTAATTTGGAAATCCAACCGGCTTACTTATGACAAAATCATCGCGTATCGTGCTGTACTTCATCGCCCTGGTGGCCGCCACCCTGCTGGTTTTCGTCGCTTATACTTGGGCGATGTTGCATATTTCCTACTCGGATGGCGAGCGCGCGGGCTATTTGCAAAAGTTTTCCACCCGTGGCTGGATATGCAAGACTTGGGAGGGGGAGATTTTGCTAACCTCGATGCCGGGCGCGATACCGGAGAAGTTCGAGTTCAGCGTGCGCGATGAGGCGGTGGCCAAGCAATTGACCGACGCCACCGGCAAGCGTGTGATTTTGAGCTACTCGCAGCACAAGGGCGTACCGACGCAGTGTTTCGGCGAGACGGAGTACTACATCACCAAGGTGCAGGTGCAGCCGTAAAATAAAAGCCTGGCCATTGACACTCGATCCCTTCTAAACCACGTAGGGCGGATTAGCGTAGCGTAATCGGCCATGGTTACGCCGCCGACGGCTCATAAATGGCCGATTACGGCGTTCCGCCTAATCCGCCCTACGTGTCTCCACGAATCCCCGCAGCCGCGTTCCCGGATCAGCGTGCGCGCCACACCGGTTGGGCTTGACGCGCTTCCTTGCGCGCGCGGGCCGCATCCAGCGTTTCGACCACGGCGCCTTCGGCCGCGTCCACCTTGGCCTGCACGCCATCCAGCGCCTTTTGCACCGCGCCATGACGGCGCGTCTCCAATTCCAACAACTTCTGCTTGGCCGCGGTCATCGCAACCGTCGTGTCGGCCACTTTGCGCTGCATGTCGGCATGCGCCTTGGCCGTTTCCAGCAACGCCAACTGGCCTGCGGCCTTGTCCACCGCAGCTTGCGCCGCCGCCCGTTCGGCCTGCGCGCGCTGCGCCATCGCATCCGCTTCCGCCTGCTCCGCGTCGGCGCGCTGACGCGCCGCCTCGGCCATCTGCCGCTCCGCCTCCAGACGCCCCGCGATCGCCTTCGACGCCCGCACTTCCGACGCCGTGGTCAACCGTTGCTGCGCCAGCTTCTGCTCGATCAGCGCCAGCGACTCGCGCTCGGTTTCGATGAATTCACGTTCGGCCTGCAACAGCGCTTCGGCGGCGGCGGCCTTGTCCTGCTCGATCCGGGCGCGCTCGGCGTGCACCACGCCCAATTCCACGGCCAGGCGCGCCTGCGCGGCCAGCGCTTGGGCCGCGGTGGCTTGCTGCTCCGCTTCCAGCGCCACTTGCGCGGCGATCACGCTTGCCGCGTCGGCTTGCTTGTCGGCGGCGTCGGCCAGGCGTTGTTCGGCTTCCTGCTGCCGGCGCAGCGCCTCGGTCTGCGCGCGCTCGGCGGCGATGCGATGCTTGGCAGCCGCGCTGGCGCCCTCCTCGGCCGCCAACTTCTCCTTCAGCGCGGCGATGGCTTGCTGCTCGTCGGCGGCGCGCGCCTGCTCGGCTTGCAGCAACACCTCGGCCTGATCGGCCTTTTGTTTCGCCAGCGCGTCGGCTTGGCGTTGCGCCTCGACCTGGCGCGCGATCGTGGCCACTTCCTCTTGCTCGGCGGCGTTGACGCTGGCGGCCAGCTCGGCGGCGGCGCGCGACAGCGCGGCGCGTTCCTCGGCAAGCGCGGCGGCGCGCTGCTGTTCCTGCGTCTCGGCGCGGGCCGCCTCGGCGGCGACCTCGTCCGCCGCCTGGCGCTGTTTGGCTTGCGCCAGCGCCAGCGACTCGGCTTCGACCTTGGCATGGGTGCTCAGCTCGGCTTCCTGCTCGGCCTGCACGCGGGCCAGCGCGACGGCGCGCAGCTGGCTGTCGACTTCGATGCGCGCCTCGGTCGCGGCCATGATGCTGGCGTCGGCGTCGCGGCGCGCCTTGGCGCTGGCGGCGGCCACCATTTCCAGGCGTTCGCGGTGGATGGCGGCGTCGCGGATCTCTTTTTCGGTTTGCAGGCGCAGGTGCAGCGACTGGGCGGCGCTGCGTTCCGATTCGGCCTTGGCCAGGGCGATCTGTTCACGCTCCTGTTCCAGATGGGCCAGCGCACGGGCCTCTTCCAGCGCGCGCACCTCGGCGGCGGCACGGTTGAAGGCCGATTCGAGCGCGATCTGGTCGGCGCGTTCGCGCTGCACGGTCAGGTCCAGCGCTTCGGCCTCGGCCTGGGCCAGCATCTGCGCGGTCTGGCGCGCGGCGTAGGCCTGGCGCTCGCGTTCGCGCGCCAGCGTGGCGACGCGGGCGTCGGCGCTGGCGATGCCGACCACTTCATCCTTGGCGGCCTGCACGGCGGCGACGCGCTCGACGGCCTGCAGGCGGGCTTGTTCGGTCTGGACTTGCAGTTCCTCGGCGGCGCGGGCTGCCTGCTCGGCCAACTCGGATTCGGCGGCGATCTGCTCGAAGGCGCGCTGGCGGCTTTCGCTTTCGGCCTTGGCGCGCGTCTCGGCGGCCAGGCGGATTTGGGTGTCGGCTTCGACGCGGGCGCGCAGTTCGGCGGTTTCCTGTTTGACGGCGTCGAGGCGGGCGACGCTGGCCTGGGCGGCGGCGCGCAGCGATTCGAGGCGGTCGCGGTTGGCGGCAATGGCTTCTTCCGATGCCTGGGCGTTTTGCTGGGCGACGGCGGCGGCGGCGGCGTCGATGGCGGCGCGGTCCTCGGCCAGCGCGCGGGCGCGGGCTTCGGCGTGGGCGCGGCTCTCGGCGGCGCAGGCGGCCTTGGCTTCGGCTTCGACGCGGGCGATGGCTTCCTGGATGGCTTTCATTTCCATCGCCGCGCGCGGGGTCGGCACGTTGGCGAGCGGTTCGTCGGGGTCATGCAAGACGACGGTGGGAACGGTATCGGCGGAAAAAGCCACGCCCAATTGGACGTCTTCGATTGCGCTTTCGCGTTGAGCCAGTTCTGCTTGCATGAGGTTTCTCGCTTGACGATGTGCCCCGGCACATGACGGGACTGCTCTCATTATCAAACAGGGAACATGCGGGCCGAATGGCAAGCAGAGGGGAGAAAACCCGCTTATTCCAGTTTAACCCATCGCGGAAGGGCAAACCCGCACGGCCAAGCGGGATCGTACCCCGTACGGGGTACGACCCCAAACCCAGGCGCCGGCGCCACGACGGCTTGGTTGACGGGTTTGGGTTTCATATCAAACCGGCAACGGCGGCTCTTCCATCAACGCGACCTGCTCGCGCAACTCCAGAATGCGATCCTGCCAATAACGTTGTGTATTAAACCACGGAAACGCTGCCGGGAACGCCGGATCGTCCCAGCGCCGCGCCAGCCAGGCCGAGTAGTGAATCAACCGCAAGGTGCGCAGCGCTTCGACCAGATGCAACTGGCGCGGGTTGAATTCGCAGAAATCCTCGTACCCGGCCAGGATATCGCTCATCTGCCGCACCTGCTCGCCCCGGTCGCCGGACAGCATCATCCACAAGTCCTGGATCGCCGGCCCCATGCGGCTGTCGTCGAAGTCGACGAAGTGCGGCCCGGCGTCGGTCCACAGCACATTGCCGCCATGGCAATCGCCATGCAAACGCAGTTGCGGCAACTCCCCCGCCCGGTCGTACGCGCGCCGCACGCCGTCGAGCGCCTGCTGCGAGACGCTGGCATACGCCTCTTGCAAATCCGCCGGAATGAATTGATTGGTCTGCAAGAATTCGCACGGCTCGGTGCCGAACGTGGCGATGTCGAGCGCCGGCCGCTCCAGATACGGTTTGACCGCGCCGACCGCGTGGATGCGGGCGATGAAACGCCCGGTCCACTCCAGCACCGACGGATCGCTCAGCTCGGGCGCGCGGCCGCCGTGGCGGGTGAAAACGGCAAAGCGGAAGCCGTTAAAGTGATGCAGGGTCCTGCCGTCCAGCGCCAGCGCCGGCACCACCGGGATCTCGCGCGCGGCCAGCTCCTCGGTGAAGGCGTGCTCCTCGAGGATGGCGGCGTCGCTCCAGCGTCCCGGACGATAGAACTTGACCACCAGCGGCAACGCGTCCTCGATGCCGACCTGGTAGACGCGGTTCTCGTAGCTGTTCAGCGCCAGCAGGCGGCCGTCGCCGCGCAGGCCGATGCTGTCGAGCGCGTCGAGCACGCATTCGGGATTGAGCGCGGAATACGGGTGCGGCACGTGCGCCGGCGCCGCGGCGCCTTCGTCATCGGCCGAATCGGCGCCGCCCTGCGGCCCGGCCATGGCGGCGGCCAGCGCGGCGGCGCGGGCGTCTTCTTCTTCGTCGTCTAAGTGATCTTGGTTATCTTGGTTCATCCCCGCATTGTACGGGGCGCGGCGTGTATACTGTGGCCTTCAATCCAAGAAAAAGAGCAAGCCATGCAACTCGACCAGCCACTGAGCGACAAAGAATTCGACGAATTAGACAATTTCCTGTTATCGGAGCGCAGCCCCGAGGACGCGATGACGATGGACATGCTGCACGGTTACCTGACCGCCATCGCCATCGGCCCGGAAACCATCATGCCGGCCGAGTGGCTCAAGCGCGTGTGGGGCCAGGAAGAAGCCGACGTCCCGAAATTCAAGAACCCGAAGGAAGAGGAACGCATCCTCAACCTGATCATGCGCTTCATGAACGAGGTGCTGGTGACGTTCGAGGTCGCGCCGAAGGAGTTCGAGCCGCTGTTCGTCGAGCACGAGCACGAAGGCCAGACCCTGATCGACGCCGAGGCGTGGTGCTGGGGCTTCTGGGAAGGCATGGAGCTGCGTCCGGGCTCGTGGCAGGAGATCTGGGACTCGGACGTGCAGGAACTGATGAAGCCGATCTACCTGCTCGGCGCCGACGAGATCGAGGAAGAGGAACTGCCGCTGGTCGAAGATCCGGTCAAGGCCCACAAGCTGGCCCAGGACCTGGAAGCGAACCTGCCGCTGATCTACAAGTTCTGGGTGCCACGCCGCAAGGCGCCGGTGGCCACGGTCAAGCGCGACGAGCCCAAGGTCGGCCGCAACGACGACTGCCCTTGCGGCAGCGGCAAGAAGTACAAGAAGTGCCACGGCGACGAAGCGGCCAACGACGCCGGCAAATAAGCCATACGTCCCTATCCGCTCCGCAAGGGATAGGGACGAAGTTGCACCAACTCAAGTAGAATTTGGGCATTCATTATCAGGATGCCCATGTTCTCACTCCCCTTCAAGCTCCCCACCACCGCCACCGCGCCGTTCTGCCCGTCGGAAGTGGCCGGCACCGTCCAGGTGCCCGAGGGCGATCCCTTCTGGAAGAAAGTGCTGCGCTTCGCCGGTCCCGGCCTGCTGGTCTCGGTCGGTTACATGGACCCGGGCAACTGGGCCACGGCGATCCAGGGCGGCTCGCAGTTCGGCTACCAGCTGCTGTTCGTGGTGGTGTTGTCGAGCCTGGCCGCCATCGTGCTGCAATGCCTGAGCATGCGCCTGGGCATCGTGACCGGCAAGGACCTGGCCGTGCACTGCCGCGAGCAATACAAGCCGCCGGTGGCCAAGACCTTGTGGGGCTTCGCCGAGATTTCCATCATCGCCTGCGACCTGGCCGAGGTGCTCGGCTGCGCGCTGGCGTTCAAGCTGCTGCTGGGCGTGTCGCTGCCCGTCGGCGTCGCGCTCACCGCGCTCGACACCTTGCTGGTGCTCGGCCTCAAGGGCAAGGGCTTCCGCCAGATCGAAGCGATCGTGCTGGCGCTGATCCTGACGGTGGCCACCTGCCTGTTCACCGAACTCATTTTCGTCAAGCCCGACTGGAACGCCGTCATGGCGGGACTGGTGCCGTCGCTGTCGACCCTGTCGGAGCGCGAGCCGCTGTACCTGGCCATCGGCATCCTCGGCGCGACCGTAATGCCGCACAATCTGTATTTGCACTCGTCGGTGGTGCAGACGCGCGTGGTGTCGCAAAAGGCCAGCGCCAAGCGCGAGGCGATCGGCCTGTCGCGCATCGACACCATCGTCTCGCTGCTGCTGGCGTTGCTGATCAACGGCTCCATCCTGGTGCTGGCGGCGGCCGCCTTCCACGAGCCGGGCAACACGCGCGTGCTCGACATCGACGACGCCTATCTGCTGCTCGCGCCGGTGGCCGGCACGGCGCTGGCGGCGACCTTGTTCGCGCTGGCGCTGCTGGCGTCCGGGCAAAGCTCCACCTTCACCGGCACCATCGCCGGCCAGGTCATCATGGAAGGTTTTCTGAAAATGAAGATCCCGTGCTGGCAGCGGCGCGCCCTCACGCGCGGGCTGGCGCTGATCCCGGCGATGATCGGCGTGCTGACGTTGGGTGAACACTCGGTCGGCAAGCTGCTGGTGCTGAGCCAGGTGGTGCTGAGCATGCAACTGCCGTTCGCGATGTATCCGCTGATCAGCCTGACGTCGCAGCGCCGCATCATGGGCGATTTTGTCAACGCCTGGTGGACCACGGTGTTGTCGTGGTTCCTGTTCGCGGTGATCTCCAGCGCCAACGCCTGGCTGGTGTGGCAAGCGTTCGCCGGATAAGGTAACCCGGAATGACCTTGGAGACACGTAGGGCGGATTAGGCGGAACGCCGTAATCGGCCATCGTTGGGCCGCCGACGGCGCATGCATGGCCGATTACGCTTCGCTAA
Organism: Burkholderia sp. LMU1-1-1.1; assembly: GCF_040675865.1. Classification (NCBI taxonomy): domain Bacteria; kingdom Pseudomonadati; phylum Pseudomonadota; class Betaproteobacteria; order Burkholderiales; family Burkholderiaceae; genus Burkholderia; species Burkholderia sp. LMU1-1-1.1. The sequence goes on from NZ_JBEGHG010000019.1 coordinate 57,419, forward strand.
TCCGCCCTACGTGTTTTAGATTTTTCGTGGTCCTATCTCGCCGCATGCGCCGTCAATCGGACCCTGAGCCGCCCTATTTAATCTGCGCGCTCCAATCGCTCAGCATATACCCACCCGGCACGCCACGGCACAGGCGCGCCGATGACGCCGACGACAGCTTGAAACCTTCCGCCGTCCACAGCCAAGTGGCCTGCGTGTTGCAGTCGCCCAGTCCGCGCCCTTTCGCGAAGCTGCCCAGCTCGCCCTTGTCGAACGACGCGTTGAGCAACTCGTTGTCCGGAGCGACGTCGGCGTCCGTCAACCGCGCCCGCTGTGCGGCATACGGCGGCTTGTCGTCGGCGATCCAGACCGCAAAGCTGGACTGGTAGGCGCCACGCCCGCATTCGATCAGCAACAACATCTTCGACGCCGACAAACGATAGATCTCGCTCTGGGATTCGCCGCGGCCGATCAGATCCGGCTCCTCGTCGCAACCACCCTTCGGCAACTTCTTGGCGATCACCGGCAGCAACGCCGCATCCTGCTTGCGCTCCGGCGGGGACGGGAGGCCGCGCAGCGTTGGCGCCGGCAAAGCCGGCAACACGGCGCTTGCCGGCTTCGTCCCCGGCTTGACCAGCGCCGTGACGGTGCCCACCCGCCCCTGCAAATCGTCCATCTTCAACAACGCCGCCTTCATGCCCGCCAGCGACAGCCGCCACTTGGTTTTACCATCGGTAACGTCGGCGTACTCGGCATTTAGTAGCGACGGCAGCAAGCGCGCGATCTGCGCCGCCGTCAATTCGGCGTCGGAGGTCAACCCGGCCAAGGTCAATTGCCCGGCCCGCAAGGTCAACGGACCGACCTCGCCCTCGTCCGCGGCGATCACGCTCAGTTTCGCCGCCACGGTCCCGACAGGCCCCGCCGGACGACCCAGCCACAAGGCCACCGGAAAGCTATCCCCCTCGTCCGCCTGATAACCCACCGCCTCGCAGGCGCGCGTGTTGTCGCAGGCGACCTCCCAATCCTTGATCGTGAAATGGGCGGCGCCGGCCGTGGCGCCGACCAGCGCCAGCGCCGCGGCGACGACATATTGCAAAATTCTCATGACTTGCCCTCCAGACGAAAAAAAACAGGTTCAACCGAACCTGTTCCGATGGACGCGCGCGCCCCCTTACAGCTTGATGAAATGCTCGCGGTAGTACTTCAGCTCTTCGATCGATTCGATGATGTCGGCCATGGCCGTGTGCATCTGGTGCTTCTTGAAGCCGGCCACCATCTCCGGCTTCCAGCGCTTGCCCAGCTCCTTCAACGTCGACACGTCGATGTTGCGATAATGGAAATACGCCTCCAGCTTCGGCATGTAGCGCACCATGAAGCGGCGGTCCTGGCCGATGGTGTTGCCGCACATCGGCGCTTTGCCCTTCGGCACCCACAGCTTCATGAACTTGATCAGCTCTTCCTCGGCCTGCGCCTCGGTCACGGTCGACGCCTTGACCTTGTCGATCAGGCCGGAACGGCCGTGCGTGCCCTTGTTCCACGCGTCCATGCCGTCGAGCACCGCGTCGCTCTGGTGCACCACCATCACCGGGCCCTCGGCCAGCACGTTCAGGTGCATGTCGGTGACGACCACGGCCACTTCGATGATGCGGTCGGTGTCCGGCTCCAGACCGGTCATCTCCATGTCGACCCAGACCAGATTCATTTCATTCTGGCGCGGGGTGATCACCGCCGGAGCGGAACCTTCTGGCAAATCGTTAGCTTGTGACATAATTCTCTCTTGGCTCGCGTGAGCCCACGTTAATCCGAATCCGCCATTTTCTCACAGGCATAGAATGTATTCACTCGCGTTTTCGATTTTGTTCGTATCTTTCATCATTTTGACCTTGATCGTGCGCTTCTGGCTGGCCTCGCGCCATATCCGTCATGTGCTGACCCATCGCGGCGCCGTCCCCGCCGAATTCGCCGAAAAGATCCCCCTCGCCGCCCACCAGAAGGCGGCCGATTACACCGTCGCGCGCACCAAGTTCGGCCTGTTCACCCTGCTGGTCAACACCCTGGTGCTGGTCGGTTTCACCCTGCTCGGCGGCCTGCAATGGCTGTCGGTGGAGATCTTTAAACTGACCGGCGGCGGCATGGCCTACCAACTGGCGCTGCTGGCCGCATTCGCGCTGATCTCGGGCGTCATCGACCTGCCGTTCGACTATTACAAACAGTTCGGCCTGGAGCAGCGTTTCGGCTTTAACAAGATGACGCGCGGCCTGTTCTTCGCCGACATGGTCAAGGGCGCCTTGCTTGGCGCGGCCATCGGCCTGCCGTTGATGTGGGTCATGCTGACCTTGATGGAAAAATCGGGCGACCTGTGGTGGTTCTACGCCTGGCTGGTGTGGAGCGGCTTCCAGCTGCTGATGATGGTGCTGTTCCCGACCGTCATCGCGCCGATGTTCAACAAATTCACGCCGCTGGAGGACCAGTCGCTCAAATCGCGCATCGAGGGGCTGATGAAGCGCGTCGGCTTCGCCTCCAAAGGCCTGTTCGTCATGGACGGCTCCAAGCGCAGCGCCCACGGCAACGCCTACTTCTCCGGCTTCGGCGCCAACAAGCGCATCGTGTTCTTCGACACCCTGCTCTCGCGCCTGCAACCGCAGGAGATCGAGGCGGTGCTGGCGCACGAGCTGGGCCACTTCAAGCTCAAGCACATCATCAAGCGCATCGTCATGATGTTCGCCATCTCGCTGGGCTTCCTGGCGCTGCTGGGCTACCTGAAGAACCAGGTGTGGTTCTACACCGGCCTCGGCGTCGATCCGCTGGTGCTGCCGGGCCAGGGCAACGACGCCATGGTGCTGCTGCTGTTCATGCTGGCGCTGCCGGTGTTCACCTTCCTGTTCAGCCCCCTGACGTCGATCGGCTCGCGCAAGCACGAGTTCGAGGCCGACGCCTTCGCCGCCAAGCACACCGATGCGCGCGACCTAGTGTCGGCGCTGGTCAAGATGTACGAGGACAACGCCTCGACGCTGACGCCGGACCCGCTGCACTCGGCGTTCTACGACTCGCACCCGCCGGCGAGCGTGCGCATCCGCCATTTGAACGCGGCGGCCACATGATCGCCACCCACGCCGACCTGCTCGCCGGCCACAGCCGGCCCGCCAGGCAAGCGCTGACGGCCGACGAGGCCGCGCGCCTGCTGCCGCTAGTGCCGGGCTGGTCGCTGGAAGACGGTAAACTGTGCCGCACCTTCGGCTTTCTCAATTACTATCGCACCATGGCCTTCGTCAATGCGCTGGCTTACCTGAGCCACGCCGAAGACCACCACCCGGAAATGACCGTGACTTATAAAAACTGCACCGTGCGCTACGATACCCATTCGGTCAACGATGGCCGTGGCGGCCTGTCGGACAACGACTTCATCTGCGCGGCCAAGGCCGGCGCGCTGTTCGACTCGACGGCGGTCCAAGCATGACCCAAACCCAGGACAAGCTGAAGGCGACCATCATCGCCGCCCATGGCCGCCACTATCTGGCCGAGGCCGGCGGCGTCAAGCTGCAATGCGTCACGCGCGGCAAGAAGACCAACGTCGCCGTCGGCGACATCGTCGACGTGACGATGACCTCGCCCGACCAGGGCGTGATCGACAAGATCGAGGAACGCAAGACCCTGCTGTACCGCTCGGACCAGTACAAATCCAAGCTGCTGGCGGCCAACCTGACGCAGTTGTTCATCGTCGTCGCGACCGAGCCCGGCTTTGCCGACGACCTGGTGTCGCGCTCGCTGGTGGCGGCCGAGGCGGCCGGCATCCAGGCCCGCCTGATCCTCAACAAGACCGACATGACCGAAACGCTGGCGCGCACCCGCGAGCGGCTGCAACCCTACGCCTCGCTCGGCTACCCGGTGCACGAGGTATCGGCCAAGGCGCGCCCGGACGAGGCGCTGGCCATTTTAAAACCGCTGCTGGCGGGCCAGTCGTCGATCCTGATCGGCCAGTCCGGCATGGGCAAGTCGTCGCTGATCAACCTGCTGGTGCCGGACGCCGACATCGCCGTGCGCGAAATCTCCGCCGCGCTCGACACCGGCAAGCACACCACCACCTTCACCCGGCTGTACCAGTTGCCGGAACTGGGCCCGGGTTCGTCCATCATCGATTCGCCCGGCTTCCAGGAGTTCGGCCTGTACCACCTCAGCGAAGGCATGCTCGAACGCGCGTTCGTCGATTTCGCGCCCTACCTTGGTCATTGCAAGTTTTACAATTGCCGTCACCTGATCGAACCGCAGTGCGCCATCCTGACGGCGGTTGCCGAGGGCAAGATCGCCAGGATGCGCCACACGCTGTATGGCCAGTTGTTGCATGAATCGTCGCAAACGCTGTATTAATTAGTATTGATGCATCATCGGAGCCACCTTTTGTGTGGCCGCGCACACGATCTCCCGTTTGGCGATTATAATTCCCAAGGGAAATTATGCGTGCGTTTCCATCAACAGTTATCTGACGCGCGGTTCGAGGACATCGATGGACATGTTTGCGCTCGACGACGAAGTATCGCAGTGGGAAACCGCCCTGCCGACCCTGCGCGGGCCGGCCCGCCTGCCGGTGCTGGTGCCGCTCGCCTGGCACCTGCGCCAGCGCGACAGCGCGCGCGCCGTCGCCCTCGCCCGTGAAGGCCTGGAACTGCTGCCGGCCACCAACTTGGCGCCCGAGGCGCAAACGCTGACCTCGGCGCGGCTGCGGCTGGTGGAGACCGAGGCGGACTGGCTTGAAGGCCGGCTGCCGGAGGCCGAAGCCAAGGCCGCCGCCATCGCCGAACAATTGCACGCGCAGGGCGACCAGCGCGGCTGCGCCGACACCCACTGGCTGCGCGCCTGGGTCGCCATCGACGGCGGCGACCATCCGCGCGGCATCGCCCACCTCGAACACATGGTGGCCGCCGCCGGCCAGGCCGGCGACGCCGAGCGCGCCGCCATCGCCGAGGCCACCATCGCGCGCTGGGCCGTCATCGAGGACCTGCGCGCCGCCGAACAGCGCTGGGGCACGCACTTTCAACACCACCAGCACCATCTGGTGGCCGACGCCGGCGCCACGGTGGAACCGGCCGCGCCGATGGCCCCGATGGAACAGGGCGTGGCAGCGTGGATCGGCGACTTCTTCGGCACCCGCGCCAGCCAGGGCGGTCACTACGGCGCCGCCGCCGGCCACTTCATCCGCGCCTACGAGGCCGCGCGCGCCACCGGCCAGCTGCGCGCGGCCATCACCGCCGCCGTCAACGTCGGCCTCGATTTCGCCATCCTGCACGACCACCACGCCGCGCTCGACTGGCTGCAACGCGCGCTCGACCTGGCCCGCCCGACCGGCTGGCCGCGCAGCGTCGGCGCCTGCCTGTCGCACACCGCCGACACCATGCGCCGCCTGGGCCGGCTTGACGCCAGCGCCGACCTGCTGGCCGAGGCCCTGGCGGTGCTGGCGCCGCTGCCGGCCGGCCGCAGCTACGCCTCGGCGCTGCACTTCCTGGGCGACCTCTCGCTCGACCGCGCCGACTACGCCGCCGCGCTCGACGCCTTCAGCGGCCTGGAACAGCGCGCCGCCGCGCTGCGCCAGGTCGACCTGCACAGCATCGCCCGCCGCGGCCAGGCGCACGCGCTGTGCTTCCTCGACCGCCCGGGCGAGGCGCTGGCCGCCGCCGCCCACGCGATCGAACTGGCCACCGCCCAGGACCACCTGGACAACCACGTGGCCGCGCTGCGGGTGCTGTCCGAGATCCATGCGCGGCACGCGCTGCCGCCGCCGCCCGGCATGACCGAGCCCAACGCCACCCTGCACTATCTGCACCGGGCGCTGGCGGTGGCCTCGCGCATCGACGGCTACACCTTGCCGGGCGACCTGCTCGACGCGCTGGGCGCCCAGTACGCCAGCATCGGCGACCACGCCCAGGCCTACGCCTCGGCGCTGGCCGCGGCCGCCGCGCGCGACAAGACCCACGGCCAGGAGGCCACCAACCGCGCCATCGCCATGCAGGTGCACCACCAGACCGAGCGCGCCCGCGCCGAGGGCCTTCACCACCGGCTGCTGGCGGCGTCCGAGGCGCACCGCGCCGAGCTGCTGCTGCAGACCACGGCCACGCTCGAACGCCTGTCGGTGATCGGCCGCGAGATCACCACCCACCTCGACGCCGCCGCCATCTTCGCCGCCCTCAACGCCCACGTGCAGGCGCTGCTGCCGGCCAACACCTTCGCCATCTACCTGTGCGACCCCGGCGTCGACACCCTGAGCCGCGTGTTCGGCGTCGAGAACGGCGAACCGCTGTCGAGCAACACCATCGCCGTCGACAACCCGCGCGCCAACGCCGCGCGCTCCCTGCGCGAGCGCGCCGAGATCTACGTCGACGACGCCGGCCCGGACGACATCTTCCTCGCGCCCGGCACGCAGCTGATGTCGTGCGCGCTGTACGTACCGCTGCTGGTCGGCGAGCGCACGCTGGGCGTGATGACGGTGCAGGCGGCCCGCGCGCGCGCCTACGGGGAGCGCGAACGGCTGATCTTCCGCACCTTGTGCGCCTACGGCGCCATCGCGCTCGACAACGCCCAGGCCTACCGCCAGTTGCAGGACGCGCAGGCGCAGCTGGTGTCGCAGCAAAAGCTGGCGGCGCTGGGCGCGCTGATGGCCGGCGTCGCCCACGAATTGAACACGCCGATCGGCAACAGCCTGCTGATCGCCAGCACCCTGCACCAGAAGACCGAGGAGCTGGCCAAACGCCTGGACGGCCCCGGCCTGCGCCGCTCCGACCTGTCCACCTATCTGGGGGACGCGGTCGCCGCCCACGCGCTGGTGATGCGCGGGCTCACCAGCGCGGCCGACCTGGTCAACAGCTTCAAGCAGGTGGCGGTCGACCGCACCACCGAGCAGCGCCGCCGCTTCGACCTGCAACAGGTGGCCGCCGAGGTGATCGCCACGATGATGAACCGGGTGCGCGCCAGCGGCCACCGCATCGACGTCGAGGTGCCGGCCGATATTTCCATGGACAGCTACCCCGGCCCGCTGGGCCAGGTCATCGCCAATTTCATCAACAACGCGCTGCTGCACGCGTTCGGCGGCGCCGATGCCGGCCAGGCCGGCGACGGCGGCGGGCGCATGTGGCTGCGGGCGGCGACGCCGGCCGACGGAAAAGTCACGCTGGTGTTCGGCGACGACGGCGCCGGCATCGCCCCCGAGCACATGTCGCGCATCTTCGATCCCTTCTTCACCACCAAGCTGGGCCAGGGCGGCAGCGGGCTCGGATTGTCGATCAGTTATAATATTGTCACGTCGGTGCTGGGCGGGCAGATCGCGGTGCACAGCGCGCCCGGCGGCACCACGTTCACGCTGGAGCTGCCGTTGACCGCGCCGGCGCCGGCGCCCGGGGCGGCGGCCGGGCGGATCTACCATTAAATACGGCCGCGCCGACAGCACAATCTGCGGCAATTCGCTCCTTTGGCCGAATTGCCTTTATAATTGTCCGGCTCAGCCGGCCGCGCATCCAGTCACGGGCCAGTTCACCTGTCAGTTGTCATTATGCCTATCCAAAAACCGATCAAGCATTACCTGCAGTTTTCCGACTTCACGTTGGCCGAATACGAATACGTCATCGAGCGCGCGCACCTGATCAAGCGAAAGTTCAAAAACTACGAGATCTACCACCCGCTGATCGACCGCACGCTGGTCATGGTGTTCGAGAAGAACTCGACCCGCACCCGCCTGTCGTTCGAGGCCGGCATGCACCAGCTGGGCGGCGCCGCCATCTACCTGAACACGCGCGACTCCCAGCTCGGACGCGGCGAGCCGGTGGAAGACGCCGGCCAGGTGATGAGCCGCATGTGCGACATCATCATGGTGCGCACCTTCGGCCAGGACATCATCGAGCGCTTCGCCGCCCACTCGCGCGTGCCGGTGATCAACGGCCTGACCAACGAGCACCACCCGTGCCAGGTGTTCGCCGACATCTTCACCTTCTACGAGCACCGCGGCCCGATCGCCGGCAAGACGGTGGCCTGGATCGGCGACGCCAACAACATGCTGTATTCGTGGCTGCAGGCGGCCGAGGTGTTCGGCTTCCACGTCAACGTCTCCACGCCCAAGGGCTACGACATGGACATGTCGCTGGTGTCGACCGACCGCTACACCTTCTTCGCCAACCCGGCCGACGCCTGCGAGGGCGCGCACCTGGTCAACACGGACGTGTGGACCAGCATGGGCTACGAAGAGGAAAACGCCGCCCGCATCGCCGCCTTCGACGGCTGGATCGTCGATGCCGCCAAGATGGCGCGCGCCGCGCCCGACGCGCTGTTCATGCACTGCCTGCCCGCCCACCGCGGCGAGGAAGTGGCCGCCGAGGTGATCGACGGCCCGCAGTCGGTGGTCTGGGACGAGGCGGAAAACCGCCTGCACATCCAGAAGGCGCTGATCGAATACCTGCTGCTGGGCCGCCTCGACGGCCAGTAAAACCTATACCACTTCACCTCCATTGGAACTAGCATGAGCGATATTAAAAAAGTAGTCCTCGCCTACTCGGGCGGCCTCGATACCTCCGTCATCCTCAAATGGCTGCAGGATAACTACCAGTGCGAAATCGTCACCTTCACCGCCGACCTGGGTCAGGGCGAGGAGCTGGAGCCGGCGCGCGCCAAGGCGATCAAGTTCGGCATCAAGCCGGAGAACATCTACATCGACGACGTGCGCGAGGAGTTCGTCCGCGACTTCGTGTTCCCGATGTTCCGCGCCAATACCGTCTACGAGGGTGAATACCTGCTGGGCACCTCGATCGCCCGTCCGCTGATCGCCAAGCGCCTGATCGAAATCGCCAACGAGACCGGCGCCGACGCCATCTCGCACGGCGCCACCGGCAAAGGCAACGACCAGGTGCGCTTCGAACTGGGCGCCTACGCGTTGAAACCGGGCGTGAAAATCATCGCCCCGTGGCGCGAGTGGGACCTGCTGTCGCGCGAAAAACTGTTGAAATACGCGGAGGACGCCGGCATCGACATCGACATGAAGCACAAGAACGGCGGCGCGCCGTACTCGATGGACGCCAACCTGCTGCACATCTCGTTCGAAGGCCGCCACCTGGAAAACCCGAGCGCCGAAGCCGAGGAAACCATGTGGCGCTGGAGCGTGAGCCCGGAGAACGCGCCCGACCAGGCCGAATACCTGGACCTGGAATACGAGCGCGGCGACATCGTCGCCATCAACGGCGTGCGCATGTCGCCGGCCACCGTGCTGACGGAATTGAACCGCCTCGGCGGCAAGCACGGCATCGGCCGCCTCGACCTGGTGGAAAACCGCTACGTCGGCATGAAGTCGCGCGGCTGCTACGAAACCCCGGGCGGCACCATCATGCTCAAGGGCCACCGCGCCATCGAGTCGATCACCCTGGACCGCGAAGTGGCCCACCTGAAGGACGACCTGATGCCGCGCTACGCGTCGATGATCTACAACGGCTACTGGTGGGCGCCGGAGCGCGTCGCGCTGCAAACCCTGATCGACCACACCCAGGCCACCGTCAACGGCTGGGTAAGGGTCAAGCTTTACAAGGGCAACGTGATCGTCGTCTCGCGCGATTCGAAGACCGACTCGCTGTTTGATATGAACATCGCCACCTTCGACGAGGACGGCGGCGCCTACAACCAGGCCGACGCCGGCGGCTTCATCAAACTGAACGCGCTGCGCATGCGCATCGCCGCCAACGCGCGCCTCAAGCGCGGTCAATGACACCGGCCATCGCGCAGCTTATCCGCCACGCTTGACGCCGAAACGGGCCGCTGATCCAGCGGCCCGTTTTTTTTGTCCTCCACGAGACGCGACAAGATGATACATTGCTTGCACCGCATTATCGTCGTGGAACGCCCATGCTAAAAGACCTCGGTATCAAGACAAAACTCGCCATCGGCATCGGCGCCATCGTGCTGATCATCCTCATCCTGCTGACACTGGCCTACACCAACTTCAGCAAGCTGTCGCAGGCCAGGGCGTGGGACCGCCACACGCTGCAGGTGCTGCTCGAGGCCAACCGCGTCGAGACGGCGCTGGTGCAGATCCAGACCTCCACCCGCGGCTTCATGCTCACCGGCGAGGAGAGCGTGACCGCGCCCATTCCCGCCGAGGAGGAGGCGGCGCGCCGCCACCAGGCCAACATCGCCGCGCTCACGGTCGACAACCCCGGCCAGCAGCAGCGCCTCAAGCGCCTCGCGCCGATGATCGACAACTGGATCAACAACGTGATCCACCCGCTGCTCGACAAGCGCCGCGCCCTGAACCGCCAGGTCGGCGTGTCGCAACAGGTGGCCACGTCGGCCGATGTGCTCAACGGCGCCAAGACCGTCGCCGACGCCCGCGCCGTCCTCGCCGAAATCAGCGCCGAAGAAACCCGCCTGCTCGCGCTGCGCTCGGCCAACTCGGAGCAACTGCAGCAAACCATGTCGCTGCTGCTGATCCTCGGCGGCGGCGCCTGCGCGGTGCTGGCCGGCGTGATCGGCTACCTGCTGGCGAAGGCGCTGCTCGGCCCCCTGAACCACCTCACCACGGCCGTCGGCCGCATCGCCGCCGGCGAGGGGTCGGCGCGTGCGACGGTGGTCTCGCGCGATGAACTGGGCCAGGTCGGCGAGGCCTTCAACCGCATGGCGCAGGCCATCCAGGACGGCCAGGCCAACGAGCAGGCCGCCACCAACCTGCTCAAGTCCAAGGTCGACTCGCTGCTCGGCGTGGTGTCGAAGGCCGCCTCGGGCGACCTGACCGGCCGCATCGAGGTCACCGGCGCCGACGCCATCGGCCAGCTCGCGCATGGCCTCGACAGCATGTTCGACAACCTGCGCGGCCTGCTCAACAACGTGCAGAAGGCCGGCATCCAGGTCACCACCTCGGCCACCGAGATCGCCGCCTCGACCAAGCAGCAGGAGGCCACCGGCATCGAGCAGGCGCAGACCAGCGTCGAGATCCTCAGCACCACCAAACAGATCTCCGCCAACACGGCGGAGCTGCTCAAGACGATGGAGGACGCCACCGCCGTCGCCGACTACACCACCAGCGCCACCGCCGAGGCCCAGGACAACCTGCGACGCATGGACGGCACCATGCAGCACATGGTCACGGCCACCGATTCGATCAACGCCAAGCTGGCCGCGCTGTCGGAAAAGGCGTCCAACATCAACAGCGTCCTGATCACCATCACCAAGGTCGCCGACCAGACCAACATCCTCTCGCTCAACGCCGCCATCGAGGCCGAGAAGGCCGGCGACGCCGGACGCGGCTTCTCGGTGGTGGCCACCGAGATCCGCCGCCTGGCCGACCAGACGTCGGTGTCGACCTGGGACATCGAACAGATGCTCAAGGAGATGCAGTCGGCCGTCTCGGCCAGCGTGATGGGCATGGACAAATTCTCCGAGGAGATCCGCCGCAGCGTCGGCGAGGTGCGCCAGGTGACCGACCAGCTCTCCGGCGTGATGGACCAGGTGCAGAAACTGGCGCCGCAGTTCGACGCCGTGCTGCAGGGGATGCAGTCGCAGGCGGTCGGCGCGCAGCAGATTTCCGAGACGATGATGCAGCTGAACGACGCCACCCAGCAGACGGTCGAATCGCTCAAGGCCACCAGCGAGGCGGTGCACCAGCTGCAGTACGCCGCCGGCGACCTGCAAACGAGCGTCGCCAATTTTGCCGTCGCGGCCTAAGCATGGGACAATGCGGCCGCTAACGCGGTCACGGGAGAAGAAAAAATGTTGAAGCATTTGAGCATCAAGACCAAACTGTATCTGGGCTTCGGCGCCATCCTGGCCATCATCCTGCTGTTGCTGACGATCGCCTACAACCGGTTTAACAGCCTGTCGGACGCCAACGCCCTGGACCGCCACACGATGGTCGTGATCCAGGCCATCGACAGCCTGCGCAACGATCTGCTGCAGGTGCAGGTGGAGGCGCGCGGCTACTACCTGACCGGCGCGCCGGTGCGCCTTGAGCGCACGCGCAAGGAGCTGCTCGACATCCCCGCCTCGATCCAGCGGCTGCAAGGCTTGGTGCGCGACAATCCGCCCCAGCTGGAGCGTTTTAAAAAGCTCGAATCGATGATCGACGTCTGGGCCAGGGACGTCATCGCCTCGCAGCTGGCGCTGCGCGAGCAAATGGGCGACAAGCCCGGCGCCGCCGACGCCATGGGGCGCACGCCGCAACTGGCCGGCGGCAACTCGGTCATCGGCGGCGTCTATAAGTTCATGAACGAGGCGGCCGCCGAGGAAAACCGGCTGCTGGCCGAACGCACCGCCGCCTCCGAGAGCCTGCAGACAAGCATGCGGCTGGTGCTGTCGGCAGGCGGCGTGGCCTGCGTGGCGCTCGCTGCGCTGGTGGCCTGGCTGCTGGTGCGGGCGCTGTCGGCGCCTATCAACAACCTGACCCACGCGGTCGGGCGCATCGCCGCCGGCGACCAGTCGGCGCGCGCGCCGGTGCTGTCGGCCGATGAACTGGGCAAGGTCACCGTCGAATTCAACCGCATGGCGCAATCAATCCAGGACAGCCAGGCCAACGAGCAGGCCGCCACCAACCTGCTCAAGTCCAAGGTCGACTCGCTGCTCGGCGTGGTGTCGAAGGCCGCCTCGGGCGACCTGACCGGCCGCATCGAGGTCGCCGGCGCCGACGCCATCGGCCAGCTGGCGCATGGCCTCGACCGCATGTTCGACAACCTGCGCGGCCTGCTCAACAACGTGCAGAAGGCCGGCATCCAGGTCACCACCTCGGCCACCGAGATCGCCGCCTCGGCCAAGCAGCAGGAGGCCACCGGCATCGAGCAGGCCCAGACCAGCGTCGAAATCCTCAGCACCACCAAGGAGATCTCGGCCAATACCATCCAACTGCTCAAGACGATGGAGGACGCCACCGCCGTCGCCGACTACACCACCAGCGCCACCGCCGAGGCACAGAACAACCTGCAACGCATGGATGGCACGATGCAGCACATGGTCACGGCCACCGATTCGATCAACGCCAAGCTGGCCGCGCTGTCGGAAAAGGCATCCAACATCAACAGCGTCCTGATCACCATCACCAAGGTCGCCGACCAGACCAACATCCTCTCGCTCAACGCCGCCATCGAGGCCGAGAAGGCCGGCGACGCCGGCCGCGGCTTCTCCGTCGTGGCCACCGAGATCCGCCGCCTGGCCGACCAGACGTCGGTGTCGACCTGGGACATCGAACAGATGCTCAAGGAGATGCAGTCGGCCGTCTCGGCCAGCGTGATGGGCATGGATAAATTCTCCGAGGAGATCCGCCGCAGCGTCGGCGAAGTGCGCCAGGTGACCGACCAGCTCTCCGGCGTGATGGACCAGGTGCAGAAACTGGCGCCGCAGTTCGACGCCGTGCTGCAGGGGATGCAGTCGCAGGCGGTCGGCGCGCAGCAGATTTCCGAGACGATGATGCAGCTGAACGACGCCACCCAGCAGACGGTCGAATCGCTCAAGGCCACCAGCGAGGCGGTGCACCAGCTGCAGTACGCCGCCGGCGACCTGCAAACGAGCGTCGCCAACTTCGCCGTCGCGGTCTAGGAACGGGCGGCGCGATGAAACTGCTCGTCTTCCACATCGGCGCCGACCGCTACGGCCTGCGCCTGCGCGACGTGGTGCGCGTGGTGCCGCTGCTCGAGCTCAAACACCTGCCGCTGGCGCCCGACGCCGTGGCCGGCCTGATGGATTACCACGGCCACTCGGTGCCGGTGATCGATTTGTGCCGCATCAGCGGCCTGCCCGCCGGCGCGGATTATTTCGACACCCGCATCATCGTGGTCGACTACCACACGCCGGAGGGCGCCAGCCATCCGCTCGGCCTGCGCGCCGAGCGCGTGCTGGGGGTCCGGGAGGTGGGCGAGGCGCGCCTGACCGACAGCGGCGTGCTGGCCGCCCCCTTCCTCGGCCAGGTGGCCGGCGACGCCGACGGCATGCTGCAACTGGTCGAATTGGAGCAGCTGCTGCCGGCATCGCTGCGCGCCACGCTGTTCCAGGCGGCCGACAAAGCGGCGGACCCGCTGCCATGACCCCGGCCCAAAGCATGCTGCACGCCGCGACGGGCTTGAGCCTGTCGAAGTCCGCCGTCGACCGCGCCATCCGGCAGCGCGTGGAGGCGACCGGCGCGCCCACCGCCGACGCCTACCTGGAGGGCATCACGCCTGGGGAGCTCGAAGCGCTGGTGGAGCTGGTGGTGGTGCCGGAATCGTGGTTCTACCGCGACCAGCAAGCCTTCCAGGCGGCGGCCGAGTACATCGCCGCGCGGCTGGCGTCCGCGCCCGAGCGCATGCTGCGCATCCTGTCGGTGCCGTGCGCCGGCGGCGAGGAGCCCTACACGATGGCGATGGTGCTGTCGGACGCCGGCATCCCGCACGACCGCTTCATTATCGACGCCGTCGACATCAGCCAGGGATGCATCGAACGCGCCAGGGCCGGCGTCTACGGCCGCAACGCCTTCCGCAACCAGGACATGGGTTTCCGCGAGCGCCACTTCACCGCCTGCGGCGACGACGCGTTCCGCATCAACGACGATATCCGCAAGCTGGTGCGCTTCAAGCAAGGCAATATACTGGACGCGGACCCGGTCGCGCGCACGGGCTCCTACGACGTCATTTTCTGCCGCAACCTGCTGATCTACTTCAACAAGCCGACCACGCGGGCGGCCATCGCCAGGCTGGATCAGCTGCTGCGGCGGGACGGCCAGCTGTTTGTCGGCTATGCGGAAGTGCCATCGCTGTGCCAGCACGGTTTCGCTCCGCTGCCCTACCCGCAGGCCTTCGGCTTGACCAGGGAAGTGGTGGTCGAAAGACGCCAGGTGGCGCGCGCAGCGCCGCCGCAGTATTTGCCGCCGGCGCCGCCGCCCGCCCGGCCGACGCTGCGCTCCGCGCCCGCGGCGTTACCCACACCCGCCCGTTCGCAGGCGCCCCCGCCCCCTCCAACGCGGGTTGCGGGCGCGGCGCCGGTCGCCGACCTGCTGGCCGACGCGCGCCGCCTCGCCGATCTGGGACAACTCAAGGAAGCCGAGGCAAAGTGCCGCGATTATCTGGCGCAAGTGCCCGATTCGGCCGAGGCCTATTTCATACTCGGGCTGCTCAACGAGTTGACCAAGAAGCTGCAGCTGGCCGAAGACTACTGGAAGCGCTGCATCTATCTGCAGCCGGACCACTACGAAGCATTGTGCCATCTGGCCCTGCTGGCCGAAACCAACAGCGACGCGGCCACCGCCGCCGCGCTCAAGGCACGCGCGGCGCGCATCTACAAACGCCAGCAGGCATCATAAGGGCGTCCACACATGACGATCACCACCCAACCCACCTCGCCCACCCCGCCCGCCGCCATCGAGGACTGCTGGAACCGCATCGGCGTGGTCGGCGACCAGAGTTGCGAAAAGCTGGAGCAGTACGTCCACTGCCGCAATTGCGACGTCTACGCCGCCGCCGCGCAGCGCAACCTGCAGCGCCTGGTCGGCGACGACTATAAAAAGGACTGGGCCACCCACTTCCGCCAGGCCGCCACCGACACGCAAGCGCTGGACGCCTCGTGCCTGGTGTTCCGCGTCGGCCGCGAATGGCTGTCGCTGCCGACCAAGCTGTTCGTGTCGGTGGCGCCGCAGGCCAAACCGCACCGGCTGCCGCACCGCGCCACGCGCGGGCTGATCGGCATCGTCAACGTCGGCGGCACCCTGCATCCCTGCATGTCGCTGGCAGCGCTGCTGGGCATCGACGAAAGCGAAGGCGAGGCCGCGACCCATCGCCACACCTTCGCGCGCGTGCTGCTGATCCGCTGGGAGGACCAGTCCTACGCGCTGCCGGTCGCCGACCTGCACGGCATCATGCGCTACGCCTCCGCCGCCGTGCAGGCGCCGGCCGCCACCATCAACAAGGGCCTGAGCCGCTTCCTTTCCGGAGTGGTGTCGCACCAGGACATGCATATCGGTATGCTCGACGCGGCGCTGATCGGCTACCAACTCGCGAGGACGCTGCGATGAGCCAGGATAACAACGGAGACCTGAGCCAGTTCTCCATGATGGACCTGTTCCGCATGGAGGCGGACAGCCAGACGCAGATCCTGACCGACGGCCTGCTGGCCATGGAGCGCCTGAAGGACGACGCCAGCGCGGTCGAATCGATGATGCGCGCGGCCCACTCGATCAAGGGCGCGGCCGCCATCGTCGGCCTGGAAGTGGTGGTGCAGCTGGCGCACCGCATGGAGGACGCCTTCATCGCCGCCCAACACGGCAAGCTGGCCCTGACGCCCAACCGGGTCGACGTGCTGCTCGCCGGCGTCGACCTGATATTGCAACTGTCCCGCCTCCAGGACAGCGGCCTTGACGCCTGGCTGGGCACCAACGCCGCCCACGTCACGCGCACGCTCGACGCCATCACCACCATCGCCTTCCTTCCCGAGCCGGTCGACCTGCAAGCCGAGGCGGGCCTGCTGCCGCCCATTTCAACGCCAGTGACGGCGGCGCCCTACTTCCCGCCCGGCGAGCTGCCGGTGGCTCCCCCCTTGCCCGCCCCCGCGCCGGTGGCGGCTCCCGCACCACCGCAGGACGAGGCGCCGGCCGCGCCGGCCGCGCGCGCGCACGCCGCGCCCAAGGCCGCCCAGAACTTCGACAAGCTGCTTTCGTTGGCCAGCGAGTCGCGCATCAACGCGCACCAGATGCATCCGTTCGTGCAGAACATGCAGCGTTTCAAGCGCAACCAGAGCAGCCTTTTCTCTATCATCGAGCAGCTGCATGAGGCGCTCGCCAACAGCACCGACGCCAAGCTGAAGGAACAATCCCTGGTGGCGCTGCAAAAGACCCATCCGCTCAAGCAGTTCGTGCTGGAGCACATTGCAGACATCGAAGCCTACGAGCGCCGCCTGCTGGCCGTCTCGCAAGGGATGGTGGACGAAGTGCTGACCATGCGCATGCGGCCCTTCCGCGACGGCGTGCAGTCCTTCCCGCGCATGGTGCGCGACCTGGCGCGCACCATGGGCAAGGATGTGCGGCTGCAAATCGTCGGCGAGGACACGCTGGTCGACCGCGACATCCTGGCCAGGATCGAAAGCCCGCTCAACCACATGCTGCGCAACGCCATCGACCACGGCATGGACACGGCGGCGGCGCGCATCGCGGCCGGCAAACCGGGCACCGGCACCATCGTGCTGGAGGCGAAGCACCGCGCCGGCATGCTCAGTATCGAAATCAGCGACGACGGCCGCGGCGTCAACCTGGAGAAAATCCGCCGCCAGGTGATCGAGCGGAAGATGGCCAGCGCGCAGATGGCCGGCTCGCTGTCGCCGGCAGAACTGCTGGAATTCCTGTTCCTGCCGTCCTTCAGCCTGAAGGAAAGCACCACCGAGATTTCCGGACGCGGCGTGGGCCTCGACATCGTCCACGAAACCATCCGTTCGCAAAACGGCACCGTGCGCATCGAATCGGAACTCGGTGTCGGCTTCCGCACCTGCATCACGCTGCCGTTGACACAGTCGATCGTGCGCGCGCTGGTGGTCGACGTCAAGGGCGAAGCCTACGCCATGCCCATCGCCCAGGTCGAACGGGTGATCAAGATACAGCAATCGACCATCCACACGCTGGAAAACAAGCAGTTCTTCGACTTCGGCGGCGAGCATCTGGGCCTGGTCTCGGCCTCGCAGGTGCTCGAACTGGGCGACACCGACGCCGGCAGCGGCGAGCTGGCGGTGGTCGTCATCGGCACCGGCGCGCGCCGCTATGCGCTGGTGGTCGACACCATCCGGGGCGAACAAAGCCTGGCGGTGCAAAGCATCGACCCGATCTTCGGCAAGATGCGCGACATCTCGGCCGCCGCCCTGCTCGACGACGGCGAGCCGGTGCTGATACTGGACGTGCCGGACCTGCTGCTGTCGATCGAAAAACTGCTGCACGAGGGTGGGCTGCATCAACTGACCAAGTCCGACCACGCCGAACGGCGCAAGACCAAGCGCATCCTGGTGGTCGACGATTCGCTGACGGTGCGCGAAATGGAGCGCAAACTGCTGCTTGGCAGGGGCTTCCAGGTCGATATCGCGATCGACGGCATCGACGGCTGGAACGTGGTGCGCAGCGGCGACTACGACCTGGTGATCACCGACGTCGACATGCCGCGCATGGACGGTATCGAACTTGTCACGCTTATTAAGAAGGACATTCACCTCCATAAGCTGCCAGTCATGATAGTCTCCTATAAAGACAGGCCCGAAGACCGGGCGCGCGGGCTTTCGGCCGGCGCCGACTACTACCTGACCAAGGGCAGCTTCCATGACGAGACGCTGCTGGACGCGGTCAGCGATTTGATTGGAGACGCCAGTAGATGAAGATCGCCATCGCCAACGATGTCGCCATGGCGGCCGAGGCGCTGCGGCGCGTGGTGGCCAGCACCGCCGAACACCAGGTGCTGTGGATCGCCCGCACCGGCGCGGAGGCGGTGCGCATGTGCGCCGACAACCGTCCGGACCTGATCCTGATGGACTTGAACATGCCGGAGCTGGACGGCGTCGAGGCGACCCGGCAGATCATGGAACACAGCCCGTGCGCGATCCTGGTGGTGACCGGCCGGCCGCATGACAACGTCAACCAGGTGTTCCGCGCGCTGGGCGCCGGCGCGCTGGACGTGACGGCGACCCCGGTGTTGCAGGGCCAGCCCGGCGGCGACGCCGAGCTGCTGGCCAAGATCCGCACCATGGACAAGCTGATACGCCATAGCGGCGGCAGCCAGGCGATGGCGCCCCGGACCGCAGCCAACGGCAACGGCCATGGCCAGGGCGGCCACCACGGCGCCGACGCGCCGGGCATGCCGGCGCCGGTGACGTCGCTGCTGGCGATCGGCGCCTCGACCGGCGGCCCGATGGCGGTCTCCAAGATGCTGGCCGGCTGGACGCCGCCGCGCGGTTGCGCCATCGTGGTGGTCCAGCACATCGACCAGCACTTCGCCGACAATTTCGCGCGCTGGCTCGGCGAGCAGCTCGACATGCCGGTGCGCGCGGCCGAGGAAGGCGACGAGCTGGCCGCCGGCACCGTCCTTGTCGCCAAGAGCAACGATCACTTAACGCTGGATCAAAATTATCGCTTGCGGTACGATGCCAATCCGAAGGAGTACGCCTACCGGCCGTCGGTCGACGTGTTTTTCCATTGCGTCGCCCAGCACTGGAAGGGCGAGGCGATCGGCGTGCTGCTGACCGGCATGGGCCGCGACGGCGCCGAGGGCTTGCTGGCCATGCGCCGCGCCGGCCACACCACGATCGCGCAGGACCAGGCCAGCAGCGCCGTCTACGGCATGCCGCGCGCCGCCGCCGAACTGGACGCGGCGCAGATGGTTTTACCGCTGACGAAGATCGGCCCCGTTTTACGCAGTACCCTGGGCAGCCGCTGATCCGCGCCGGCGCCGATACATGAAGAGAACACCGATGTCCGAAGCACACGCATTCGCAGCAGATCCAGAAGCGGCGCTGACCGCCTTCAAAGTCCGGGTCCTCCTGGTCGACGACCAGTTGATCATCGTCGAAGCGGTGCGCCGCATGCTGAGCGACCAGACCGATATCGAGTTCCATTACGTGACCGACGCCAGCCAGGCGCCGCAGACGGCGTTGCAGCTGCAACCGACCGTGATCCTGCAGGATCTGGTGATGCCGACCATCGACGGTTTCGGCTTGATCAAGATCTACCGCGCCGAGGAATCGCTGCGCCACGTGCCGGTGATCGTGCTGTCGGCCAAGGAAGACCCGAAGCTCAAGGCGCACAGCTTCGCCACCGGCGCCAACGACTACATGGTCAAGCTGCCCGACAAGCTGGAGCTGCTGGCGCGCGTGCGCTATCACTCCGGCGCCCATATCAGCCGCCTGCAGCGCGACCAGGCGTTCCGCTTCCTGCGCGAGAGCCAGAAGAACCTGGCCGACGCCAACATCGAACTGCAAAAGCTGGCGGCGCTCGACGCGCTGACCGGCATCGCCAACCGGCGCCGTTTCGACGAGACCCTGGCGATCGAATGGCAACGTGCGCAGCGCGACAAGAAACCGCTGACACTGTTGCTGTGCGACGTGGACTTCTTCAAACTGTATAACGACAGCTTCGGCCACCTCGCGGGCGATTTGTGCCTGAAGAAGGTGGCGGCCGTCCTGACCGAACATTTAAAGCGCCCCGCCGATCTGGCGGCGCGTTACGGCGGCGAGGAGTTCGCCATTATCCTGCCGGAGACACCGCTGACGGGGGCACTGATCGTGGCCGAGTCATGCCGCCGACACCTGGAACAGCTGGCCATCGAGAATCCCCAGTCGACCACCGACCTGTCATCGGTGACGATGTCGATCGGCGTGGCGAGCGTGATACCTTCGCCGCAGTCGCGTATCGAGGATTTGATCGAGCAAGCCGACCAGGCGATGTACGCCGCCAAGAACGCAGGCCGCAACCGCGTCATGAGCGCGGACGACCTGCCAGGCTCCATATCCCCATCATCCCAACAAGGAAAAACAGCAGCATGAGTGCTCAATTTGATCAAGTCAGCGTCGTCAAGAAATCGAACATCTACTTCGACGGCAAATGCGTTTCGCACAATATCATCCTCGCCGACGGCAGCAAGAAGAGCGTCGGCGTGATCTTCCCGTCCAGCCTGACGTTCAACACCGGCGCGCCGGAGACGATGGAAATCACCGGCGGCGTGTGCAAGGTGCGCCAGGCCGGCGCCACCGAGTGGCAGACTTACAGCGCGGGGCAGGAATTCAAAGTGCCAGGGAATTCGCACTTCGACATCGAGACGGTGGAGACGGTCGATTACGTTTGCCATTTCGGCTAAACGTCAACCCCGCACGGTGATCCGTCGCGGGGTCGTACCCTTGGGGGTACGCCCCCTTTGTCTGTGGGTTAAAACTAAACGAACACCGGCTCCGGCTCCAGCAGCACGCCATATTTCGCCTGCACATCCGCCTGTATCGCCCGCGCCAGCGCCACCACGTCGGCGCCGGTCGCGCCGCCGTTATTGACCAGCACCAGCGCCTGTTTCGGATACACGCCGGCCGCGCCCAGGCTCCTGCCTTTCCACCCGCACTGGTCGATCAACCAGCCGGCCGCCAGCTTCTCCGTGCCGTCGGGCTGCACGTGATGCACCAGCGCCGGAAAACGCTCCAGCAGCGCCGCGCACTGCGCGCCCGTCACCACCGGATTTTTAAAGAAGCTGCCGGCGTTGCCGATCACCGCCGGATCGGGCAGCTTGCGGCGGCGGATCGCCACCACCGTATCGGCCACCTGTCGCGCGCTTGGCGTGGCGAAGCCCTGCTCCGCCACCGCCTGCGCCAGTTCCGCATACCGCAAATTCGGCTGCCACCGCTTCGGCAGCGCAAATGTCACGTCGAGAATAATCAGATGCCGCCCGGCGTCCTGCTTGAAGACACTGTCGCGATACGCGAACCGGCAGTCGCCGGCGTCCATCGCGTAGGTGGTCGCGCTGCGCGGATCGAACACCGTCACGCTGTGGAACACATCCTTCGTTTCCAGTCCATAGGCGCCGATATTTTGTATCGGCGCCGCGCCGACGGTGCCGGGTATCAGCGACAGGTTTTCCAGTCCCCCCATGCCCTGTTCCAGGGTCCATTGCACGAACGCGTGCCAGTTCTCGCCGGCGGCCGCGCGCACGAAGTGGCTGCGCTCATCGCCGCCGACGACCTGCTTGCCCTCGAGCGCGATGTGCAGCACCAGGCCGGGAAAATCGCCCGTCAGCAGCAGATTGCTGCCGCCGCCTAACACCAGCCGCGGCAAAGCGGCCCAGGCGGGATCCTCAAGCGCGCCGAGCAATTGCTCTGTTTTCGTCACGCGCAAATACGCATGCGCGGTCGCGGCGATGCCGAAGGTGTTGAGGGACTGCAGGGGAAACTGATGCTGGATGGGGGACGATGGATGCATGGAGGAAAAACTGATTAATTTAGTCGATTATAGAGCGAAACAAGCAAAAAACCAGCGCCCGTATGGGGGTGACTGGCCGGTTGTCCGTTAAAATGTCAGACTTTGATGGGGAGCCGTAGCGCCCCATGCCACACGAAAAGGAAATAGCCATGCCGTCGTTTGATGTAGTGTCCGAAGCAGATATGATCGAAGTGAAGAATGCCGTCGAGCAATCTCAAAAGGAAATCGCCACCCGTTTTGACTTCAAGGGGACCGGCGCATCCGTCGAGCACAAGGAAAACGAACTGACCGTTGTCGCCGATTCCGAGTTCCAGCTGCAGCAGGTGCGCGACGTGCTGACCAACAAACTGGCCAAGCGCAAGGTCGATGTGCGCTTCCTTGAGGATGGCGACATCAAGAAAGTCGGCGGCGACAAGGTCAAGCAGGTCATCAAGATCAAGAACGGCATCGAGGCCGATGCGGCCAAGAAAATCGTGCGCGTCATCAAGGACAGCAAGATGAAGGTGCAGGCCAGCATCCAGGGCGAAGCCGTGCGCGTGACCGGCGCCAAGCGCGACGATTTGCAGGCCGCGATGGCCATGCTGCGCAAGGACGTCCCCGACATGCCGCTCGAGTTCAACAACTTCCGCGACTGATCCCGCCCGCGCGGCGTTGCCGCGCCGTCACAGAGCGGTAGCACACTTGGAGTAGAATTGGTTTAGTCTCCATCGACGATGCTACCGCGCGACCCGCATAGCGCCGGGCCCCATGCCCGGCAAACAACCTCGGTAGTCTAAGGATAGCAATGAAACGTGTTGATGATTTCCGCCTGCGATTTGGCAAAAACGAATACGTGCCCATCATGGTCGGCGGAATGGGTGTGGACATTTCGACTTCGGAACTGGCGCTGGAGGCGGCGCGCCTGGGCGGCATCGGCCACATCTCCGACGCGATGGTCGAGGACGTGTCCGACCGCAAGTTCGATACGAGCTTCGTCAAGGATAAAACCAAGCTCTACAAATTCAACATCAACAATTCGGACAAGTCGGTGGTGCAGTTCGACCTCGAGCGCCTGGCCGACGCCCAGCGCCGCCACATCGGCGCCACCATGGCGGCGAAAAAAGGCGATGGCCTGATCTTCGTGAACTGCATGGAAAAGCTGACCATGAACGGTCCGCGCGAAACCCTGCGCACGCGCCTGAACGCGGCGCTGGACGCCGGCATCGACGGCATCACCTTGTCGGCCGGCCTGCACTTCGGCTCGTTCGCGCTGATGGCCGACCACCCGCGCTTCCGCGAGGCCAAGCTGGGCATCATCGTCTCGTCGGTGCGCGCGCTGCAGATCTTCCTGCGCAAGAACGCCAAGCTGGACCGTCTGCCGGACTTCATCATCGTCGAAGGCCCGCTGGCCGGCGGCCACCTGGGCTTCGGCATGGACTGGGCCGAGTACGACCTGATGACCATCACGCTGGAGTTGCTGGCCTACCTGAAGGCAGAGAACCTCGACATTCCGCTGATCGCCGCCGGCGGCATCTTCACCGGCAGCGACGCCGTCCGCTTCCTCGAGGCGGGCGCGGCGGGCGTGCAGGTGGCGACCCGCTTCACCATCACCAACGAATGCGGCCTGCCGGCCAAGGTCAAGCAGGAATACGTCAAGGCCACCGAGGACGACATCATCGTCAACGGCATCTCGCCGACCGGCTATCCGATGCGCATGCTCAAGAGCACGCCGGCGATCGGCGCCGGCATCCGTCCGGGCTGCGAATCCTACGGCTACCTGCTGGACGCGACCGGCAACTGCGCCTATATCAATTCGTACAACCGCGAAGTGGCGGCCCATCCGAACGAGAAAAACATCGTCGTGATGGACAAGACCTGCCTGTGCACGCACATGCGCAACTTCAACTGCTGGACCTGCGGCCACTACACCTACCGCCTGAAGGACACCACGCACAAGAAACCGGACGGCGAATACCAATTGCTGTCGGCCGAACACGTGTTCAAGGACTACCAGTTCAGCACCGACAACCAGATCGCGCTGCCGGAAAAAGAGTTCTGACCGGCGACGGATCGCGGAAATGAAAAACGGCGCCTCGGCGCCGTTTTTTTACCCTTCGGAATTGATCCGGTGGATCAGCGCGCCCAGCACCTCCTCGGCGCGCTCGTTGTCGACCTGGCAGGTGCCGGCGTTCTCGTGCCCGCCGCCGCCGTACTCCAGCATCAGGGCGCCGATGTTGGTCTTCGATGTGCGGTTCAAGATCGATTTGCCGGTGGCGAACACGGTGTTCTGGTTCTTTAGCCCCCACAGCACATGGATCGAGATATTCGTCTGCGGGAACAGCGCGTAGACGATAAAACGGTTGCCGGCGAAGATGATCTCCTCGTTGCGCAGATCCAGCACCACCAGGTTCTTGTGCACGGTCGCGCAGCGGCGGATCTGGTCCTTGCATTTCTCCGCGTGCTCGAAGTACAGGTCCTTGCGCTCCTTCACGTCCGGCAAGGCCATGATCTGTTCGATCGTGTGGTTCTTGCACGCATCGATCAAGTCCATCATCAGGTTGTAGTTCGAGATGCGGAACTCGCGGAAGCGGCCCAGGCCGGTACGCGCGTCCATCAGGAAGTTCAGCAAGTCCCAACCTTCCGGATTGAGTACTTCCTGTTCGTTGAAACGCGCGGCGTCGCCCTTGTCGACTGCCGCCATCATCTCGCCCCATGAGGCCGGGAAAGCCTTCTCGGCGCCGTAGTAATCGTAGACCACCCGCGCGGCCGACGGCGCCTCCGGATGGATCACATGGTTGGCGCGCTCACCGGTGTTGCGGATGGTTTCCGACAGATGGTGGTCGAAGGCGATGTGCACGCCTGGCACATAGGGAAGATTGGTCGTGATGTCGTTGTCGGTGATCGCGATCTTCCCGTCCTGCATATCCTTCGGATGAACAAACAGGATGTCATCGATCATGTCCAAGTGCTTCAGCAGCACGGCGCAGACGAGGCCGTCGAAATCGCTGCGGGTGACCAGACGGAATTTATTTGCCATGAATACACCTCGAGAGTTAAACAGTGCGATCGTCCATCATACATGCCCTAAGGCACAAAAAGCGCGGAAAGCAACGCTTATAGTTGCGTCGAATCATTTCTACATCAACTGTTCAATAGAATCGTGTTTGACATGCTTCATTGCGGGCAGTACGATAATTTTCTTTAACTGGGTTTGAACGGGCGATGTCGGCCCGAGCTCCGTGGCACGGCGTTCCGCGCCGCCACGATACGGTTCAGTTCGAACCCCTCTGACCACCCGCGGGCTGCCGCTTTCACCAAGCAAGGCGCCGCGCAACAAGGAGGGGCATGATTCATTTGCTTTCATTAGCCGGCAAACGGGCGCTCGCGGAGCTTGTCGCGACCGAGCCGGTACTCGCTTTCACTTTCGACGGCACGCTGGCGCCGCCAGTCGTGCTGCCCAGCCAGGCGCGCATGCAGCCGGCGCTGGAACGCTGCTTCCGCGACCTGTGCGCGTTGCTGCCGGTCGCCGTCATCACCGGCCGCAGCCTGGACGATGTCGAGGCGCGGCTGCCGGTGCGTCCGGCCTATCTTGTTGGGAATCATGGCTCCGGTTGCTTGCCCGGGCAGGAGGATGCCGCGCCGCGCGCGCGTGATATCTGCGCCGCATGGCTGCGGCAGATGATCGACGAGCATGGCCTGCACAAGGTCGATCCTGGCTTGCTGATCGCCGATCACGGATGCTCGCTGTGGCTGCATTACAGGCTGCTGCGCGACCGGCCGCGCACGATGCGTGAGATCGAGCGGGTGTTGGGTGCACTGCATCCGGCGCCGGTGGTGGTCGGCGCGCGCAGCGGCATCAATCTGCTGCCGCCGGATGCGCCGGGCAAGCGCACGACATTGAACACGGTGCTTGACCATGCCTCACGGCAGACGGCGCTCTACATCGGCGAGGATGAGGCGGACGAGCAGATCTTCAAGGATGCGCCGGAGTCATGGCTGACGGTGCGCATAGGCCGCAGCAAGGACAGCGCGGCGCGGTATTTCTTGCATCATCAGTTCGAGGTGCTGGAGTGCTTGCAGTTTTTGTTGGGAAGGATACGGCGGCATGAGGCGGTGGTTCATGCTTGAGCCGGCGGTGACGCATGCATGGCCGATTACGCTGCGCTAATCCGCCCTACGTGTCTCCGTGGTCCGCTTAAGACCCGGCGCATGGACGCAAAAAAGCCCACCAGGATCACCTGGTGGGCTTCTTCTTATAACTAGCCTGACGATAACCTACTTTCACACTGGTTGCAGCACTATCATCGGCGCAGAGTTGTTTCACGGTCCTGTTCGGGATGGGAAGGGGTGGGACCAACTTGCTATGGT